>NZ_JAOCKC010000001.1:0-545200 GCF_029844625.1 Stenotrophomonas sp. GD03680
GAACTTGTAGCGGACGCCGAACATGTAGCGCGGACCGGTCTGGGTGGCATAACGCAGCATGTTGGTGTGCCGCGAATAGGTGCGCATGGTCTCGTCGGTCAGGTTGATCGCTTCCAGGCTCAGCGTCAGCTGTTCGCTGACCGCGTAGCTGATGTTGAGATCGAGCTGACCGTATGCGGCAGTGTAGTTCGGGTTCGGGCCCTGGCCACCGATGCCGTTGAGGAACTTGTCGCGCCAGTTGTAGGCCGCGCGGATCTGCCAGGCGTTCTTGTCGTAGAACGCGACCACGTTGGCCGAATCGCTCAGGCCGATCATCGGGTACTGGTCGCCCAGGCTGAGGTTGTTGAACGTCAGCCCCGACTTCACCTTGGTGTAGTTCGCGGCCACGCCGAAGCCGGACTGGCCGAACAGGTGCTGCACCGCCACTTCCCAGCCGTCGAGGTGATCCGAGTGCTGGTTGGCCGGTACCGTGATGTCGAAACCGGCCACCGGGTCGTTGGGCTGGCCGACGATGGTGCCGGTCATCTGCCCGGCCGAATTGCGCCCGGTATAGGTTACGCCGGGATCCCCGGCATGGTTGGTGAAGATGTAGTCGCGGATGCAGGGCATGTCGGTGGTGCCGCAGCCCGATGCCAGTGCCTCGTTCCAGTACGCGCCACCGACCGGCGTATGCAGGGTGCCGGCGTTCTCGCGCACGATGGTGTCGCTGATGAAGTTCTTGATGTTCTTGCGGAAGAAGCCCACGGAGGCATAGCTGGCCTCGCCGTAGTACCACTCCAGCGACAGATCGAAGTTGTCCGAGATCAGCGGCTCCAGACCCGGATTGCCGCGGGTGCCGGTGCCGCCCTGGGTGCGCACGATGTCGGCCAGCGACTGACCGCTCTGGATCTGCGTCCAGCTCGGCCGGCCCAGGGTGCGGCTGTAGCTGCCGCGCAGCGCCAGCGTCTCGGCCAGGTCCAGTTTCAGATCAACGTTCGGCAGCACGTAGTCGTACTTGCCCTTGCCACCGACGAAGCCGCGATCGGCGGCGTAGTCGATGTTGAACTCGTTGGCCGAACTCCAGCTGATGCCGGTCGGTACGCGCACCAGCGCATTCGACTCCACCTCGGTCTGCTCGTAGCGCGCGCCGACGGCCACGTGCAGTGGCATCGACCAATCCAACGTGGTGCGGTACTGCAGGTAGGCACTCTTCGACTTCTCGGTGGTGCGGATGTCCTCGGAGTACTCCGTCGGTGCGTAGTAGCAGCTCGGGCAGGCCGGATCGGAATCGGTGCCGACCTGGGCCGCGCGATCGATCAGGCGGTCGAAGTCGAACACCAGGAACTGGCCGGTCAGGCGCGGATCGTTGTGGCCGGAGAATGCCTTGAAGTACTTGCCCATGTTGTCGGCGTACCAGATGTCATCGGCGTAGTCGGCCGGAGAGCCCAGACCGCCCCAGCTGTTGCGCTGCATGATGGCCGAGGCAGAGCGGTTCTCCACCTGGGTGTGGCCCACGCCGAAGTCCAGCGCCGAATAGTCGGCGAAGCGGAACGTGCCGCGGCCCTGGTACTGCTGCACCTTGGACTTGTTGTAGCTGTTCTGGAACACCGAGCCGGTGACCAGTGCGTCGGAGGCCTGCACGCCGCCCGGCGGCAGTGCGATGTTGATGATCGGCAGGTCGCCGCTGTAGTCGACGGTGGTGGTGCCACGCACGAAGGCGGCCACGCCGAGCACGCCCGCCGAGCCATAGGGACTGTCCGGCCGTGATTCCGACTCGGCGTTGTGCACATCGAAGGACAGGTCCAGCGCGTCGTTCACTTCCCAGTCGACGTTGAAGCCCAGCGAGTGCATGTCGGTCTTGGTGGCCAGTTTGGCGCCGCCCATCGACACGTCCGAATTGGTCATGTCCTCGCTGTAGATGATCGGCGCGGACACCGGGCCGTTGGTCCAGATGCTGTCGCCCGGACCATAGTTGAACCAGACCGACAGCTCGCTGCGCTGCTGCTGCACCTTGTTCTCGACATAGGTGTAGTCCAGCGTGGTGGTGACATTGTCGGCCGGCTTCCACTGGAACGTCGCCTGCGCGTTGGTGCGCTGCCGCTGCACGCCATTGACGTTGTAGGCGGTGTTCTGCGGACGTGCGTAGACATCGTCGGGGCCGGGGCGGTTGGTGATGCGGTCGGAATACCCCTGGCCCGGCAGCGGCAGTGCCCGCCAGTCCGCGCTCTCGTTGCCCTTGAACGTGGCCCAGCCCTCGGCCACGGTGGCCTGGTTGAAGCCGGAATCACGTTCCTGGTGGCTGGCGCTGAACGTCACGCCGAAGCGATCGTCGGCGTAGCGCTGGCTGAAGATGCCCGAGAGCTCGCCAGTGACGTTGGAGCCGCGCAGGGTCCGCGGCAGGTTGTCGTTGGACGAATCGTTGACCGCCTTCACACCAAGGCTGATCACCGGTTCGGACTCCAGCGGCCGCAGCGTCTTGATGTTGATGGTGGCACCGATGCCACCGGCAGGATTGTCGGCGCGGCTGGTCTTGTATACCTCCACCGCAGAGATCGACTCGGAAGCGAGGTTGGCGAAGTCGAACGAGCGCGAGCCGGACAGGCCGCCGCCGCCGTTGCCCAGATTCGACGCCGGCATCTGCCGCCCGTTCAGCAGCACCAGGTTGTAGTCCGGACCAATGCCGCGCACGGTCACCTTGGACCCTTCGCCGCTGGAGGTGCGGTCGATGGAAACACCGCTGATGCGCTGCAATGATTCGGCCAGGTTGGTGTCCGGGAACTTGCCGATGTCCTCGGCGACGATGCCGTCAACCACGCCCTGGCTGTCGCGCTTGAGGTTCATCGATGAGGTCAGGCTGCCGCGGATACCGGTGACCTGCACCGCATCGAGCGTGGTCGGATCGACTGGTTCGTTGGTGGCGGGTGCGTCCTGTGCCCATGCCGGGGCGGCCAGCGCAGCCAGCAGCGCGGACGTGAGCATCGTCTTGCGAGGTACTGCCTTGTACGTCTTCATGGAAGCTCCCTCCCCAGGGAATTCGGTAATGGCGATCCTGCTTCGTTCAATCACGGACTACTGCATGTGGCCCGGATTGGAGCGACGCTTGACAGCGTTGTCAACAAACTGCCATGAAGTGCGCCGCGTCGGCGGTCGCAAGGCGCGCTGTGAAATCGTTGCCAGAACCTCGTCGCTTCGGAAACAACGCCTTGTGCGACGGCATCTGCAGCGGTTTTTCAGGGATGACAGCGCTGCCAACACGAGGGCAGGAAAGTGTTGTGCGGTGCAGAACAAAACTGCGCGGATCAGCTTTCAGCCCGCAGGTGTCAGGTCATTCGTCGGATTGACAGCGCTGGACAATCACAATGGCTGCAAATGTCACGCATGACCGCAGGATGGCTTCGATCACTGACTGGAAGGACAAGCAATGGACACAGTAACGACCGTTCGAGGACATCACGTGCAGGGCACCACCCGCGCACTGGCGGTGGTCACCGCCATCTTCTTCATGTGGGGCTTCCTGACCTGCCTCAACGACATCCTCATTCCGCACCTGAAAGCGGCGTTCGCGCTGAGCTGGGTGCAGGCGATGCTCATCCAGTTCACCTTCTTCGGTGCCTACTTCCTGATGTCGCTGCCTGCGGGCCGGCTGGTGGCTGCGGTGGGATACAAGCGCGGCATCGTCGCCGGGCTGGCCATTGCAGGCGTCGGCTCCCTGCTGTTCTGGCCGGCTGCGGCCGCCCATGTCTATGGGCTGTTCCTGGCGGCGTTGTTCGTGCTGGCCACCGGCATCACCGTGCTGCAGGTGGCAGCCAACCCCTACGTGGCATTGCTGGGCGAGGAGCGCACCAGCTCCAGCCGGTTGACCCTGGCGCAATCGATGAACTCGCTGGGCACCACGCTGGCACCGTTGTTCGGTGGCCTGCTGATCCTGTCGGCGCAGCCGCGCAGCGAGGAGCAGCTGGCGCTGTTGCCGCAGGCCGAAGCACTGGCCTACCGTGCAGCCGAAGCGCAATCGGTGCAGCTGCCGTACTTCGGCCTGGCAGTGGTCCTGTTCCTGCTGGCGGCAGCGATCTGGATGTTCCGTCTTCCCACCATTCCCGGCGTGGAGGAACGCACCGGCGCGCGAAGCCGGCCGTGGGACGTCCTGCGCCACCGCCATGTGCGACTGGGTGTGCTGGCCATCTTCTGCTACGTGGGCGCGGAAGTTTCCATCGGCAGCGTGCTGGTCAACTTCCTGTCCTCGCCGGGCATCGGCCAGGGCATGACCGAGCAGGAGGCCACCGGTTATGTCTCGCTCTATTGGGGCGGTGCGCTGGTCGGGCGCCTGCTTGGCGCGGCGATGCTGGCGAGGTTGGATGCGCGCTGGCTGCTCGGTCTTTTCGCGCTCGCGGTGGTGCTGCTGCTCGGCATCACCGTCTCCACCACGGGTGGCCTGGCCAAGTGGGCGGTGGTGAGCATCGGACTGTTCAACTCCATCATGTTTCCGACCATCTTCGCGCTGGCGATCACCCGCCTTGGAGCTCTCACCGGACAGGCTTCAAGCCTGTTGGTGATGGCGATCGTCGGCGGTGCGGTCATTCCGCTGGCCATGGGCTGGCTTGCCGACAATCATGGCCTGCAGCTGTCGTTCCTGCTGCCGGCGCTGTGTTATCTCTACATTGCCTTCTATGCATGGAAGGGTTCGCGGCTGCCTGCCGCGTGAGCCGCAGGTTCGCCGCTGGCTCAACGTCGCCGTGGTGCGGCGGTCGACTCGCGTTCGAGTACCGCGTGCTCGACCGTGATCATGCGGCCAGCGGCTTCGGCACGGATGTGCTCGATCAGCTGTTCGGTGGCCAGCCGCCCCATGTGCGAGGTCGGTTGGCGCACGGTGGTGAGTGCAGGGTAGATGTGCCCTGCGATCGGCGTGTCGTCGAAACCGCATACCGAGAGGTCGCGCGGCACGCGAAGCCCGCGTTCGCCCGCGACGCGATACACGGCCGCGGCCATGTCGTCGTTGGCGGCGAAGATTGCCGTGGGAGGCTCATCCATGTCGAGCAGCAGGTTGGCTGCGTCCACGCCGGACTCGAACGAGAACTGGCCGTTGACCACCAGCGCCGGATCGTAGGCGATACCTGCCTGCCGCAGGGCCTGGCGGTAACCGGCGTAGCGCCACTGGCAGGCACCATGCGCGCGCGGCCCCTTGATGTGGGCAATGCGGCGGTGGCCCTGCGCGACCAGGTGGCCGATCAGCTCGACCACCGCAGTGGTTTCATCCATGCGCACGCCGATGCGTCCCTCCGGGTGTCGCGGGGCGATGCAGGCGAAGGGAATGTCATGCTCTTCCAGGTACGACAGCACTACTTCGTCGTCGGTCAGCGGCGGGATCAGCACCACGCCATCCGGACGCGAGTTCTCGAACAGCGCGGTCATGTCGGGCAGGGTACGCCGGCCAGTGCCCACCGGGCCGAGGATCAGGTTGTAGTGCTGTGCGTGGCAGGCCTCGAGCATGCCGTTCTGGATTTCCATCAGGTAGTTGCGCGAAGGATTGTTGTAGACCAGTGCCAGCGCGTACGAGCGCTGTCCGGCCAGGCTGCGCGCGGAGAGATTGGGCTTGTAGCCCAGGCGCGCCACGGCCGCCAGCACCCGTTCGCGGGTCTGCTCGCGCACGTTGGGCTCGCGGTTGAGCACGCGGGACACCGTCTTGATCGATACCCCGGCAACGGCGGCGACATCCTCGATTCGACTGCGCATGATGCGGTGGATCCTCCTGGAAGGCGGCTACGCGCCGATGGTAGTGCGTACCTGCGATGTCGGTGTTGCCGGAGCAGGCGGATGGTGCCACGACGCGAGGGGGACTGGCACGTCCTGAATTCTTGTCGCGTCGCAACACCCACCGCCGCGGGCCGTGTGCTGCGTCGGCCGCAAAGCCCGCCGTTACGCGATTGCCGCCACAGGATGTGCGATCGCTCATTGACACGATGCAGGCAGGCTTATATGACAGCGCTGTCAGGACGGGCGTCCGATCGCCCATACCGACGTGCCGCTGCAGTCCCGCACGCCAGGAACGTCATCCACGGAGGTAGTACCCAGTGAAGCGCCCCACCCAGACCCTTCTTTCCGGCTGTCTGTTGGCCGCCCTGGCCGCATCGGCGGGTGCCGCGCCGTCCACGGGCGAACGCCTGCAGGACTGGCCGCGCGTCCACAGCGTGATCGCTGCTGATGCGGATATCGAAAGGCGCGTGCAGGAGATCCTTGCGCAGATGACGCTGGCGCAGAAGATCGGGCAGATGACCCAGGCCGAGATCAAGACCATCACGCCGGACGAGGTGCGCCGCTACTACATCGGCTCGGTCCTCAATGGCGGTGGCTCCTGGCCGGGCATGGACAAGCACGCCAGCGTGCAGGACTGGCTGCAGCTGGCCGATGCCTACCACGCTGCATCGCTGGCAACCGATGCGAAGACGCCGGTGCCGGTCATCTGGGGCACCGATGCGGTGCACGGCCACAACAACGTGCTGGGTGCGACCCTGTTCCCGCACAACATCGGCCTGGGCGCGGCCGGCGATGCCGAACTGATCGAACGCATCGGCGAGGCGACCGCGCGCTCGGTGCGCGCCACCGGCATCGGCTGGGTGTTCGCACCCACCCTGGCCGTGGCCCATGACCCTCGCTGGGGTCGCACCTATGAGAGCTATTCGTCCGACCCGGCGGTGATCCGCAGCTACGCCCACGCCTACGTGAAGGGAGCACAGGGCACCTTCAAGGACGACGGTAACGTGGTCACCACCGCCAAGCACTATCTGGGCGATGGTGCCACCGACAACGGCCGCGACCAGGGTGAGGCGCTGGTCGACAAGAACACCATGATCAACGTCCACGCGCAGGGATACTATGGTGCGCTTGCCGAGGGTGCGCAGACGGTGATGGCCTCGTTCAACAGCTGGAACGACCGCACCGCAGGCGTGGACTACGGCAAGATGCACGGCAGCAAGGCGCTGCTGACCGATGCGTTGAAAGACAAGATGGGTTTTGATGGCTTCGTCGTCTCCGACTGGAACGGCATCGCGCAGGTGCCGGGCTGCCGCAACGACAGCTGTGCGCAGGCCATCAATGCCGGCATCGACATGGTGATGGTGCCCGACGACTGGAAAGCGTTCATCGCCAACACCACCGCGCAGGTCAAGAGCGGTGAGATTCCGCTGGCGCGCATCGACGATGCGGTCGCCCGCATCCTGCGGGTGAAGCTGCGCGCGGGCCTGTTCGACCACAAGCCGTCCGACAGCCGCTACGCCGGCGATGCCAGGGCCGTGCAGCACCGTGACCTGGCCCGGCGTGCCGTGCGCGAATCGCTGGTGCTGCTGAAGAATGAAGGCGAGGCACTCCCGCTGCGCCGCGATGCGCGGGTGCTGGTGGTCGGCAAGAGCGCCGACAGCATCGGCGACCAGTCCGGTGGCTGGTCGCTGACCTGGCAGGGCACCGAGAACAGGAATTCCGATTTTCCCAACGCCGATTCCGTGCTGGGCGCGCTGCGCGCCGAACTGGGTGCGGACAAGGTCAGCTTCAGCGCCGATGGCCAAGGCGTCGATCCGAAGGCTTTCGATGTGGTGCTGGCGGTGATCGGTGAGACGCCCTATGCGGAGACCAACGGCGATATTCTCGCTTCGGATACCGTCAGCCACAGCCGGGCCTACCCGCAAGACCTGGCCGCGCTGAAGGCCGCAGCTGCAACCGGCAAGCCGGTGGTGACCGTCTACCTGTCCGGTCGCCCGATGTATGTCAACGACCTGCTCAATCTGTCCAGCGCCTTCGTCGCCGCCTGGCTGCCGGGCACCGAAGGCAAGGGCGTGACGGATGTGCTGGTGGCGGGCAAGGGCGGCAAGCCGGCACACGACTTCCGTGGACGCCTCAGCTTCCCGTGGCCGGGCGTTCCGTGCCCGGCACCGATCGACCAGCCCGACGCGAAGAAGCCGGCGCTGTTCGCGCTTGGCTATGGCCTCAGCTACGCCAAGGGCGGCAAGGTCGCCAGGCTCGAGGAAGCTGACCCGGACAGCTGCGGCGAAGTCACCGTGCTGCCGATCTTCAACCGCGCCGACACGCCGCCATTCGCCCTGCACGTTGCCGCCGCGGGAGCGACCCAACCGCTTGGCAATGATCTGAACGCTACGCTGCGCTGGCCCACCGCCAAGCCGGTGGTGCAGGTGCGCACCGTGCAGGTGAACACCCAGCAGGACGCCAAGGAGGTGACCTGGCGGGCCCCGGCGCAGCTGATCGCACGCAGCACCTCGCGCCGCAATCTCGGCGCACTGGCGCGCAGCAACGGCGCGCTGCAGTTCGACGTGCAGCTGGTGAAGCGCCCGGCATCGCCGGTGAAGGTGACCATGCAGTGTGGCAGCGGCTGTGAGGGCGGGGTGGACATCGCCCCGCAGCTGGTCGCGCTGGCGCCCGGGCAGAAGCAGACGGTGACCGTGCCATTGGCCTGCTTTGCAAAGCGCGGCGTGGACCTGGGCGCGGTGGAAGCCCCGTTCGTGGTCAGCGCCGACGCGCCGTTCGCCGCGGCATTCACCCGGGTCAGGTTGACGGCCAACACGGCTACCGCCGAAGGCGCGGTGGCCTGCCCGTAACCCTGCCTGCTGGATAGAAGGCAAGCTATGGCTGTTTAGACAAATCTCCGACGAGCGCGTATGTGGGTGCTTGTATCATCACGCTTCACATCAAATGTGTGCAGATAGCATGATTCTGGCGCGAATGAAGTACTGGTTGTACGAGCTCAGGATTCCGATCCTTGCATTGGTTCTGAGCGGCACGGTGATCATCGCAGTGACCGGTCGCTGGTCGTGGGTCTCGGGTCACGTCTTTCCAAACACAACATGGGGGCTTTACTCGAAAGATTTCTTCGAGAATGTGTTGGTCGAAGCACATGGAATGATTCTGGACCTGCTGGTCATCGGTTTGGTCGCCTATCTGTTCCAGCGGAGAAGCGAACGGTCCGATCTAAAGAAGCAAGTTCTTCGTGATCTTGAGGATCTCAGACACTACAGGGGGAGTGATGCCGGATATCGGATCTACGGAGAACTACGCCGCCTGTCCTCGCTGGGGGTGAAAAAGGTCACGATCGCAACCGCTCGTATCAATGATGTAAGCCTTGAGGGATTGGATCTTGTCGACTCCAGTGCACAGGGCGTAGTCATTTCAAAATCCAGTCTCAGAGATTGCGCCTTCACCGGATGTGACTTTGATGGGGCCGTTTTCCTTGACGTCAGAGCAAAGCGGACTACTTTCCGTGGCGCGAAGCTCGTGCGCGCGAAACTGGTGGGGGCCCGCTTCAAAGGCTGCGATTTCTCTGGGGCAGATTTGACTGGTGCAGATTTCTCAAACGCAGATCTGAGCAGCGCGATCTTTCGAGGTGCAAACTGCACAAGGACGAAGTTCGACGGGGCGAAGCTTCGCAGCGCGAACTTTGTCGGCGCAACCGGCCTGTCTGAGGAGCTTAGCTCGATTGCTGCGGATGCTAAGCACATCAAGATGAAGTAAAGACGGGGGGGAATCGAACACCCCTGGCGAATTGAGATTCGCTTAGCACCAGCCCGCTAGTCTTCAGGATACCACGGCAAACGCGGTGCCCACGTGGGCGGTGCCCAATGCCTATCGGGGAACTATCGTATGACAAAAAAAGCCCCGCAGTGCGGGGCTTTTTTCTTATCGCTTCATGGAACCGAAGAACTCGTCGTTGGACTTGGTGTTCTTCATCTTGTCCAGCAGGAATTCCATCGCGGCCATTTCATCCATCGGATGCAGCAGCTTGCGCAGGATCCAGATCTTCTGCAGCAGTTCCGGCTCGATCAGCAGGTCTTCGCGGCGGGTGCCGGAGCGGTTGATGTCGATGGCCGGGAACACGCGCTTCTCGGCGATGCGGCGGCTCAGGTGCACTTCGCTGTTGCCGGTGCCCTTGAACTCTTCGTAGATCACCTCGTCCATCTTCGAGCCGGTGTCGACCAGCGCGGTGGCGATGATGGTCAGGCTGCCGCCTTCTTCAACGTTGCGCGCGGCACCGAAGAAGCGCTTCGGGCGGTGCAGGGCGTTGGCGTCCACACCACCGGTCAGCACCTTGCCCGAGCTCGGCACGACGTTGTTGTAGGCGCGTGCCAGGCGGGTGATCGAGTCCAGCAGGATCACCACGTCCTTCTTGTGCTCGACCAGGCGCTTGGCCCGTTCGATCACCATTTCGGCGACCTGCACGTGGCGTGCGGCCGGCTCGTCGAAGGTCGAGCTGATGACCTCGCCGCGCACGGTGCGCTGCATTTCGGTCACTTCTTCCGGGCGCTCGTCGATCAGCAGCACGATCAGGTGCACGTCCGGATGATTGGTGGTGATCGCGGTGGCGACCTGCTGCATCATCATCGTCTTGCCCGCTTTCGGCTGGGAGACGATCAGCGAGCGCTGACCCTTGCCCTGCGGGGCCATCAGGTCGAGGATGCGGCCGGTGATGTCTTCCGACGAACCGTTGCCGCGCTCCAGGGTGAAGCGGCGACGCGGGAACAGCGGGGTCAGGTTCTCGAACAGCACCTTGTTCTTCGACGCTTCCAGCGGCTCACCGTTGATGGTGTCCACGATCGACAGCGCGAAGTAGCGCTCGCCGTCCTTCGGGAAGCGGATGCGGCCGGACAGGTGGTCGCCGGTACGCAGGTTGAAACGGCGGATCTGGCTGGGCGAAATGTAGGTGTCGTCCGGGCCGGCCAGGTAGCTGGCTTCGGCCGCGCGCAGGAAGCCGAAGCCGTCCGGCAGGATCTCCAGCACGCCATCGGCGGCAACGCCGTCGCCGTGGCGGGTCAGCACCTTCAGCAGGGCGAAGATCACATCCTGCTTGCGGGCACGCGCCACGCCCTCGGAGATCTGCAGCTGTTCGGCGATTTCCAGCAGCTTCTGTGCCGGCATGCGCTTGAGATCGCTCAGCGAATAGACCGGGAAGCCTTCCGGCACCGTCGGCTGCACGCGCGGCACGAAGGCCTGCTGCTCGCCGCCCTCGTTGGGCATGCCGTCATCGCGGAAGCGGTTGTTGCGGTCGCGGTCGCGGCGGTTGCGGAAACGGTCACGGCGGTTGCCCTGGCCCTGGCCCTGCTGGCCATTCTGGTTGTGCGGATGCTGGCCGCCACCCTGAGGGTTCTGCTGCCGCGGCTGGCCGGATTCGCGACCCTCACCGCCTTCACCGCCGCCACTGCTGGCAGGGGCCTCGGCGGCGGGCGCGCTCGGCGCGGGAGCGGCTGCGGCCGGCGCCGGTGCTTCGGGCGCGGCGGCCAGCGGCAGGGTCGGCTGCGCGGGGGGCGCGCTGGTTTCGGCGGCGGCCGGTGCGGCAGCCTTGGTCACGCGGGCCTTGCGCACGCGCTTTTCGGCGGGCGCTTCTGCGCTGCCGGTTTCGGGAGTGTTATCGGACAAGAGCGTTATTCCTCGCTTGAAGGTGCGAGCGCCCGGCTGGGGCGGCGAACGTTGGGGATGGGTCTGGAAGAAACTGCGTCCAGAAGGTGCGGCACGCGAACGCGGCCGGATGTGCCGACACTATCATCGGCCCGCGGCGCCGTGCAAGGGTCGCCGGGAACAGCATTCATGCAGGCGCGGTCCGCGCCTGCCGGCAGCCGCACCGGGCGGCTGCCGGAGTCGTTACAGGGTCAGGCCAGGGCCTTGTCCAGCAGGCCGGCCAGCTGGGCCTTGCCCACCGCACCGATCTGCTCGCCGACCTTCTCGCCATCCTTGAACACGACCAGGTACGGGATCGAACGCACGTGGTACTTGGCGGCCAGCGCACGATTGTTGTCGACGTTGACCTTGGCGATCTTGGCGCGGCCCTGGTAGGCATCGGCCAGCTCGTCCAGCGCGGGGGCGATCATCTTGCACGGGCCACACCACTCGGCCCAGAAATCGACCAGCACCGGTTCCTTGGAATTCAGCACGGCGCTATCAAAGTCGGCATCGCCGACGTGTACAACCTTGTCGCTCATCTTGGTTTCTCGTCTTGGATTGCACCCGGCCAGGCCGGAGGTGGGTGAACTGGGCCTTGCCCGGTGGCGCGACCCTCGTCGTTGCCTCGCGGCGTCCTGCCGCGGTGCGTTCGGCGGGATGCCTGGACGCTCACGGCCGGCAGTGTACCCCTATCGCGGGGCATGGACAGTGGCCGGCTGGAACCCAGCGTATCGTGATCGCTTCGAAGCGCGGTATGTGTCGGATTTCACTGTCTTCCTGAAGTGGGGGCCGGCAGCCGCGGACTCCAGCGCCCCCGGCAGGGCTGTTCAAGCGCGGTGTGGCTGGGTGAAGAGGCGTCCCGCACGGGCCTGTCTCGCGGTTGTGTGAGACGGTTCATTCCGGTTTGGCCGCCGGAGTGCGTTAAACTGGGGCATTGAGCGGCGCGCGGACCCGGTGGTCCCCGGTCCGCCGACCCGCCGCAGGGGCCGCAGTTTGCGACGGTGCCCCCAGACGATGCAGTGCCGCCCGCCCGCTGGCCGGTGGCCATACCAAGACGGACTCATGAGCGACAAACCGCTGACCGATTTGACCTTTTCCTCCTTTGAGCTGCATCCGGCCCTGCAGGCCGGCCTTGAAGGAGCCGGATTCACCCGCTGCACCCCGATCCAGGCGCTGACACTGCCGGTCGCGCTGGCCGGTGGTGATGTCGCCGGCCAGGCCCAGACCGGCACCGGCAAGACGCTGGCGTTCCTGGTTGCCGTGGTCAACCGCCTGCTGAGCCGCCCGGCGCTGGCCGACCGCAAGGCGGAAGACCCGCGCGCGCTGATCCTGGCGCCCACCCGCGAGCTGGCGATCCAGATCCACAAGGACGCCGTGAAGTTCGGTTCCGACCTGGGCCTGCGTTTCGCCCTCGTCTACGGTGGCGTGGATTACGACAAGCAGCGCGAGATCCTGCAGCAGGGCGTGGATGTGATCATCGCCACCCCCGGCCGCCTGATCGATTACGTCAAGCAGCACAAGGTGGTTTCGCTGCACGCCTGCGAGATCTGCGTGCTGGACGAAGCCGACCGCATGTTCGACCTGGGCTTCATCAAGGACATCCGCTTCCTGCTGCGCCGCATGCCCGAGCGCACCACCCGGCAGACCCTGCTGTTCAGCGCCACCCTCAGCCATCGCGTGCTGGAGCTGGCCTACGAGCACATGAACGAGCCGCAGAAGCTGGTGGTCGAAGCTGAAACAGTGACCGCCGCGCGCGTGCGCCAGAAGATCTACTTCCCGGCCGACGACGAGAAGATCCCGTTGCTGCTGGGCCTGCTCTCGCGCAGCGAAGGCGCCCGCACCATGGTCTTCGTCAACACCAAGGTCTTCGTCGAGCGCGTGGCGCGTTCGCTGGAAAAGGCCGGGTACCGGGTCGGCGTCCTGTCCGGCGACGTGCCGCAGAAGAAGCGCGAGAGCCTGCTCAACCGCTTCCAGAAGGGCCAGCTGGAAATCCTGGTCGCCACCGACGTGGCTGCCCGCGGCCTGCATATCGACGGCATCAAGTACGTCTACAACTACGACCTGCCGTTCGACGCCGAAGACTATGTGCACCGCATCGGCCGTACCGCACGCCTGGGCGAAGAGGGTGACGCGATCAGCTTTGCCTGCGAGCGTTATGCGATGAGCCTGCCGGACATCGAGGCCTACATCGAACAGAAGATTCCGTCCGAGCCGGTCACCAAGGAACTGATGACCGCACTGCCGCGTCCGGAACGCCCGGCCACGGTCGCTGGCGAGGACGGTGACGAGAACGAGAGCGTCGGCCAGATCTTCCGCGAGGCGCGCGAAGCCCGCGCCGCCGAGGAAGAGCGTCGTGGCGGTGGCCGCAGCGGTGGTCGCTCCGGTGCCGGCCGTGGCGAGCGTCGCGATGGCGAGCGCAGCGGCGAACGCCGCTCGCGTGGTCCGCGCAAGCCGCGGGTGGAAGGCGAGCAGGGCGCGACCGCGCCGGTGGAAGGTGCCGCGTCCGGCACCCCGGCCCAGGCCCCGCGTCCGCCGCGTCCGCCGCGTGCCGAAGGTGCTCCGGAGCTCGCGGCGGACGGCGAGCGCAAGCCGCGCAAGCGCCGTCGTCGTCGCCATGGCCGTCCGGTCGAGGGTGGCGAGGCGATGGTCGCCAACGGCAGCGCCGGCAACGGTGCCTCGCCGGTGACGCCGGTTCACGTGGTGGCCAAGCCGGTGCGCAGCACCGACGCCGCCGACTCGTTCCTGACCCGCATCGGCCGCAAGATCCGCCGGATGCTGTCGGGCGGCTGATCGGCGCACCCGGTCAGCGGTAGCGCCGGGCCATGCCCGGCGCGCGCAGCGGCAGATCAACGATTCCACCCGGGCGCGTCCCGGCGCTATCGATACTTCGCGCCGGTCCTGCATAATCGGGGCATGAGTGTCCTGCGCTTCGACAATGTCAGCAAACAATACGCCGGTGGCCACGAAGCACTGATCGACGTCAGCTTCGAGGTCGCGCCGGGCGAGATGCTGTTCGTCACCGGCCATTCCGGGGCGGGCAAGAGCACCCTGCTCAAGTTGATCCACCTCGACGAGCGGCCCAGCCGCGGCGCGGTGGTCTTCGACGAGCGCAACCTGCTGAAGGTGCGCGGCGGCGACGTCCCGCGCCATCGGCGCGCGGTCGGTGCGGTGTACCAGGACCATCGCCTGCTGATGGACCGGACCATCGCCGAGAACGTGGCACTGCCGCTGATCCTGCGCGGTACGCGCCGTGGCGACATCGGCAAGCGCGTGCGTTCCGTGCTGGAACGGATGGGCCTGGGCCATCGCGAGAAGGCGCTGCCGTCGCAGCTGTCGGCCGGCGAACAGCAGCGCGTGGGCATCGCCCGCGCCATCGTGGGTGAACCCAAGCTGCTGGTTGCCGACGAGCCGACCGGCAACCTGGACCCGACCCTGGCGGCGGAGATCATGGCCCTGTTTGCCGAGCTGCCCGCGCGCGGCACCAGTGTGCTGGTGGTCAGCCACGACCTTCCCCTGCTGCGTCGCATGCGCAAGCGCGTGCTGATTCTCGACCACGGCCGGCTGGTGGACGACATCTCGCCGCAGGATCTGGCGGAGTAACGCATGGCGAAGAACGAAAACAGCGAAGCCGCCGCACCCTCGCGTCTCGGCGTGTGGTTCCAGCACCACGTGCACAGCGTGGTGTTCAGCCTGGGCCGCGCCTGCCGCAAGCCGTGGGCGACCCTGCTGACGGTGATGGTCATGGCGCTGGCGCTGGCACTGCCACTGGGCCTGTCGATCGCGCTGGACAACCTCAAGCATTTCGCCGGCAGCGTGCAGCAGTCGCGCGACATCAATGTCTTCCTCAAGGGCACGGTGGATGGCCCGGGTGCGTTGCGCCTGGCCGGCCAGCTGCGCGACCGCGATGACGTCGGCGAGGTGACCGTGCGCACGCCCGAGCAAGGGCTGCAGGAGCTGCGCGATGCCGGCCTTGGCGAGGCGATCGACGCGCTGAATGACAATCCGCTGCCTTCGCTGCTGGTCATCACCCCGGGGCAGGGCAAGGACGATGCGCGTCTGGCGCGTGCGCTGGAAAGCCTGCCCGAGGCCGATCTGGTGCAGCACGATGCGCTGTGGCGGCAGCGGCTGGATGCGTGGCTGGCGTTCGGCGCACGGCTGGTACAGGTGCTTTCGGTGCTGCTCGGCGTCGGCGCTGCGTTGGTGGTCGGCAACACCGTGCGCCTCGACATCCAGGCACGGCGCGAGGAAATCGGCGTGCTGCAGCTGCTCGGCGCCAGCGATGGCTTCATCCGCCGGCCCTTCCTGTATCTGGGCGCCTGGTACGGGCTGGGCGCCGGCGCGGTGGCGCTGGCCCTGATCGGTGTTGCCGGCGCCGCCCTGCGCGCGCCGCTGGCTGACCTGTCACGCAGCTACGGCAGCCCGTTCGAGCTGCACGGCCTGGACCTGCTGCATGGCAGCCTGGTCCTGCTGGGCACGCTGCTGCTGGGCTGGCTGGGCGCGTGGCTGGTCACCGGCCACTTCCTCCGCCAGACCCGCCCGACCGACACCTGAGACCGGCATGCAACCGCAAGCGCTGAAGCACCTTGAAGGGCCCGCTACGCGGGTGATGGTGGTCGACGGTTCCAAACTGGTGCGCAAGCTGATCGCCGACGTGCTGCAGCGTGATCTGCCGGGCGTGGAGGTGATCGGCTGCGACAGCATCGAGGATGCCCAGCAGGCGCTGGCCCAGGGGCCGGTAGACCTGGTCACCACCTCGCTGACCCTGCGTGACGGCGACGGCCTGGCGCTGGCGCGGACGGTCCGCGAAGCTGCCGGCCAGGCGTACGTGCCGGTGATCGTGGTCTCCGGCGATGCGCAGCAGCATCTGGAGCAGCGGCGCTTCACCGAGTACGTCACCGACTATTTCGACAAGGCGCTGGGCCATGAGGCGCTGGCGACCTTCATCCGTGGCTATGTGCAGCCGCAGACCATTCCCGGGGCGACCATCCTCTACATCGAGGACAGCCGGGTGGTGGCGGAGGCGACCAAGCGCATGCTCGAACGCCAACAGCTCAACGTGCTGCACGTGGTCAGTGCCGAAGAGGCCTTCACCCTGCTCACGGCCGAATCGCTGGGCCGCAGCCGCCACCGCATCGACCTGGTGTTGACCGACGTCACCCTGAAGGGCGAATTGAGCGGACGCGACGTGGTGCAGCGCGTGCGCGTGGATTTCGGCTACGGCAAACGCCGACTGCCGGTGCTGGTGATGACCGGCGACGGCAATCCACACAACCAGACCGGGTTGCTGCAGGCCGGTGCCAATGATCTGGTGCTGAAGCCGATCGAGGAGCGCCTGCTGGTGACCAAGGTGCTGTTCCAGCTGCGCCTGGCCCGCTTGAACGATGGACCCCTGTTGCGATGACCGATGACGTAGTGGACACCCCGACGATCCAGCTGGAACCGAGCTGGAAGCAGCAGGTCGGCGATTACCTGTTGCAGCCGCAGATGCGCGAACTCTCCACCTTCCTGCGCCAGCGCAAGGCGGCCGGCGCGGCGGTGTTCCCGCCGGGGCCGCAGATCTTCGCGGCGTTCGACGCCACGCCGTTCGAACAGGTGAAAGTGGTGATCCTGGGCCAGGACCCGTACCATGGGCGCGGCCAGGCGCACGGACTGAGCTTCTCGGTGCCCGCCGGCGTTCCGGTGCCGCCATCGCTGCTGAACATCTACAAGGAGATCGAGGGCGACCTCGGCATCCCCCGTCCCGATCACGGCTGCCTGGTGCCGTGGGCGCAGCGCGGCGTGCTGCTGCTCAATGCCGTGCTGACGGTGGAGGAGGGCAGGGCCGGCGCCCACCAGGGCCGCGGCTGGGAAGGCTTCACCGACCACGTGGTGGATGTGCTCAACCGCGAACGCGAAGGCCTGGTGTTCATGCTCTGGGGGGCCTACGCGCAGCAGAAGGGCAAGGTCATCGATACCCGGCGCCACCGTGTGCTGAAAGCCCCGCATCCCTCGCCGCTGTCGGCCCATCGTGGCTTCCTCGGCTGCCGGCATTTCTCGATGGCCAACGACTATCTGCAGCGTCGCGGGCAGGCGCCGATCGACTGGTCGCTGCCGCCGCGCGCGGCGCTTTGACCTCCGCCGGCAGCCGGGCCTGAACACCGGGCAACGTTTCCTGGCCTGAATGGGCCTTCGGAACGGCCCGTTCAGCTCCGCTTGACCGGAATCGGCCGGTTCCCGGCAGGTAATTGGTTGAATTCCAAGGGATTGTGAATCCCGAAAAGCGCGCTCGCCACTGTCATCAAATCGCGCTACGGTAGGGCTCTGTTTGGGACCAGTGTTGCATCAATAGGATGCTGGAACTTTTTCCTCCTTTAGCAGTCCAAATCCCGGACTGCTAAGATGGGTGCCTATGAGCCAGAACACCTCTACTGCCCTTGTGGCAAACAATCTCCCGATTCCCAGTGCGCTCGGTTCGCTGGACGCCTACATCGGTGCCGTGCACCAGATCCCGGTGCTGTCGGTCGATGACGAACAGGACCTGGCCCGTCGCTTCCGCGACGGCAACGATCTGGACGCTGCCCGTGAGCTGGTGCATTCGCACCTGCGCTTCGTGGTGCACGTGGCCCGCGGCTACAACGGCTATGGCCTCGCCCTGGGCGACCTGATCCAGGAAGGCAACATCGGCCTGATGAAGGCGGTCAAGCGCTTCGACCCGGACATGGGCGTGCGCCTGGTCTCCTTCGCCGTGCACTGGATCCGTGCCGAGATGCACGAGTTCATCCTGAAGAACTGGCGCATCGTCAAGGTCGCCACCACCAAGGCGCAGCGCAAGCTGTTCTTCAACCTGCGCAAGTCGAAGACGCGCCTGGGCTGGATGAACGCCGCGGAAGTCAGCGCGGTGGCCAAGGATCTGAACGTGTCCGAGCGCGAGGTCATGGAAATGGAGTCGCGCCTGTCCGGTCGCGATATCGGTTTCGATGCGCCCAGCGACGAGGATGACGATCATGCGCCGCCGTCGCCGGCCGCATACCTGGTGGCCAACGATGAAGATCCGTCGATGGCCTACGAGCGTGCCGACAGCGAGGACAACCAGCTGCAGCTGCTGCGCGAAGGCATGGCCGAACTGGATGCGCGTTCGCGTGACATCATCCGCCGCCGTTGGCTGGATGCGGACAGCAAGGTGACGCTGCAGGAACTGGCAGACGAGTACGGCGTGTCTGCCGAACGCATCCGCCAGGTCGAGGCGAATGCCCTGAAGAAGATGAAGGCGCTGTTCACCGCGTGATGTGACATCACAGTTATCCAACAGAAAACCCGGCATTGCCGGGTTTTTTGTTGGGTCTGCCAAGCAACAGGCCGCTGCCCTTTACGCGTGCTCACGCGCGATCGCGCGCCAGCCGATGTCGTTGCGGTGGAATTCGTTGGCCCAGCTGACCTTGGCCACACCGGCGTAGGCATTGGCCTGCGCATCACGCACGCTGTCACCCAGCGCCGCCACGCACAGCACGCGGCCGCCGGCACTGACCACCCTGCCCTGCGCGTCCAGTGCAGTACCCGCATGGAAGACCTTGGCGCTGGCCGGCACCTCATCCAGTCCGGAAATCACATCGCCGGTGACCGGCGATTCCGGGTAAGGTTTCGCGGCCAGCACCACACCCAGCGACGGGCGCGCATCCCACTGTGCCTGCACCTGGTCCAGGCGGCCATCAATGGCGGCTTCCACCAGCTCGACCAGATCCGACTGCAGGCGCAGCATCACCGGCTGGGTTTCCGGGTCACCGAAGCGCACGTTGAACTCGATCACCTTCGGTGCGCCGCTGGCATCGATCATCAGGCCTGCGTAAAGGAAGCCGGTGAACGGAATGCCGTCGGCGATCATGCCCTGCACGGTCGGGTTCACCACCTCGCGCATCACCCGCGCGTGCACCTCCGGCGTGACCACCGGGGCCGGTGAGTACGCGCCCATGCCGCCGGTGTTCGGCCCGGTATCACTGTCGCCGACTCGCTTGTGATCCTGCGAGGTGGCCATCGGCAGCGCATGCACGCCATCGACCATCGAAATGAAGCTGGCTTCCTCGCCGTCGAGGAATTCCTCGATCACCACGCGTGCGCCGGCGTCACCGAATGCGTTGCCGGAGAGCATGTCGCGCACCGCATCCTCGGCCTCGGCCAGGGTCATTGCAACGATCACCCCCTTGCCGGCGGCCAGGCCATCGGCCTTCACCACGATCGGCGCACCCTTCTCGCGGATGTAGGCCAGTGCCGCCTCCACGTCGGTGTGCACGGCGTAGAACGCGGTCGGGATGTTGTGCCGGGCCAGGAAGTCCTTGGCGTAGGCTTTGCTGCCTTCCAGCTGGGCAGCGGCGGCGGTTGGCCCGAAGATGCGCAGGCCGGCGGCACGGAACCGATCGACCACGCCTGCCACGAGCGGCACTTCCGGGCCGACCACGGTGAGTTCAACACCTTCGGCCTGGGCCAGGGCCAGCAGACCATCGATGTCGGTGACCTTCACCGCCACGTTGCGGCACTTGTCTTCGGTGGCGGTGCCGGCGTTGCCGGGTGCCACGAGTACCTCATCGACGCGGGAGGACTGGGCCAGCTTCCATGCCAGGGCGTGTTCGCGGCCGCCGGAGCCGATGACGAGGATCTTCATGGGACAGGGTTCTCGTAAGCAGAAAAGAAAAGCCGGGCAGGGCCCGGCTTGGTGATGCGGATCAGTGGCGGAAGTGGCGCACGCCGGTGAACACCATGGCCAGGCCATGCTCGTCGGCGGCGGCGATCACCTCGGCGTCGCGCATCGAGCCGCCCGGCTGGATGACCGCCTTGATGCCGGCGGCGGCGGCGGCATCGATGCCGTCGCGGAACGGGAAGAACGCATCGGAAGCCATCACCGAGCCTTCAACCACCAGGTTCGCGTCGGCCGCCTTGATGCCGGCGATGCGCGCCGAATACACGCGGCTCATCTGGCCGGCACCCACGCCGATGGTGCGGTTGTCCTTGGCGTACACAATCGCGTTGGACTTCACGAACTTGGCCACCTTCCAGGCGAACAGCAGGTCGGTGAACTGCTTGTCGGTCGGTGCCAGCCTGCTGACCACTTTCAGTTCGTCACGGGTCATGCCGCGGTTGTCCGAGGACTGCAGCAGCACGCCCGAGCCGACACGCTTGCTGTCGAAGTTGTTCAGGCCGTCGCCATGCGGAATGCGCAGCACGCGCACGTTGGCCTTCTTCTGCGCGTATTCCAGCGCCGCCGGCTCGTAGTCCGGTGCGATCAGCACTTCCACGAACTGACGGTCCAGGATGACCTGTGCGGTGGCGGCGTCCAGCGGCTTGTTGAAGGCGATGATGCCGCCGAAGGCACTGGTCGGGTCGGTGGCGTAGGCCAGCTCGTAGGCATCGCCGTTGCCGGCACCCACCGCCACGCCGCACGGGTTGGCGTGCTTGACGATGACACAGGCCGGCGCATCGAACTGGCGCACGCATTCCCAGGCGGCATCGGCATCGGCCAGGTTGTTGTAGCTCAGTTCCTTGCCCTGCAGCTGCTGGAAGGTGGCCAGGGTGCCCGGCACCGGGTACAGGTCGCGGTAGAACGCGCCGCTCTGGTGGGGGTTCTCGCCGTAGCGCAGGTCCATCACCTTGACGAAGGTGGAGTTCATCTGCGCCGGGTACTCGGCACGCACCGGCACGGCGGCGTCGGTGGCGGTGACCGCCGACAGGTAGTTGCTGATCGCCGCATCGTACTGGGCGACGCGGTTGAACGCGGCGACCGAGAAGGCGAAGCGGGTGGCCGCCGGCAGCTGGCCATCATGGGTGTCCAGGGCGCCCAGCAGCTCGGCGTACTGTGACGGGTCGGTGGCCACGGCCACGCGGGCGAAGTTCTTGGCCGCCGAGCGCAGCATGGCCGGGCCGCCAATGTCGATGTTCTCCACCGCGTCGGCCAGGGTGCAGTCGGCCTTGGCGGTGACCGATTCGAACGGGTACAGGTTCAGTACCAGCAGGTCGATGGCGCCGATGCCGTGTTCGGCCATCACGGCGTCATCCAGGCCCGAGCGGCCCAGCAGGCCGCCGTGCACCATCGGGTGCAGGGTCTTGACCCGCCCGTCCATCATTTCCGGGAAACCGGTGACCTCGGCGACGTCCTTCACCGCCAGGCCCGCATCACGGATCGCCTTGGCGGTGCCGCCGGTGGACAGCAGCTCGACGCCGCGGGCGGCCAGAGCGGTGGCCAGCTCGACCAGGCCGGTCTTGTCGGAAACGGAGAGGAGGGCCCGACGGACGGGCAACAGATCAGCAGTCATGGGACAGGGCAATCGGCAGCGGAGCGGGGCCGATATTGTAGGCGGTGGGGGCCGACGGCGGGCGGCGGCGGCAAAATTGACCGGCCCCAACGGCCCTGCGGCCGCCTTCGGTATGCCCTGGCCGGCGCCGCGCCGCGGACATTTCGACGGAGGTGCGCTCCCAATCGGGTAGGCTGTGCCGGAACTGCCAGGGAGCTGCGGGTTCGGATCGTGTCGATCTATGCATTGAAAGGACGTTTCCAGGACCTGCTGCGTCCGGCCGTAGGCGGCCTGCATCGCGCGGGGATCACCGCCAATGTGGTGACCGTGGCCGCTGCCGTGGTCTCGCTGCTGGTCGCCGTCGTGGTCTGGTGCTGTGCGCCACAGCAACCGCTGCTGTATCTGGCCCTGCCGCTGTGGATGCTGCTGCGCATGGCCCTCAATGCCGTGGACGGCATGCTGGCCCGCGAGTTCGGCCAGCAGTCGCGGCTGGGCGCCTATCTGAACGAGCTGTGCGATGTGGTGGCCGATGCGGCGCTGTACCTGAGTCTGCTCAGCGTGCCGGGCGTGCGCCCGGAAGCGTTGTGGTTGCTGGCCTGGGGTGCAGCACTGAGCGAGTACGCCGGTGTGCTGGGCCTGATGGTCGGTGCCAGCCGCCGCTACGACGGCCCGATGGGCAAGAGCGACCGTGCCTTCGTCATCGGCCTGCTGGGCCTGCTGCTGGCGTTCGGCTGGGCCGGTGCCCTGACGGTCGGCGGCGTGGCCGCAGCGATGGCGCTGCTGTGCGGGGTAACGGCGGTCAACCGCGTCCGGCGGGGACTGAAGGAAGCGGCCACAGCGCAGCGATAAGTCAACAGCCCACCAGGAGAAGGCATGCGTCAGGTGCAGGAACGGGAATTCCACAGCTTCGACCAAGTACCGCTGTTCTACCGGCACTGGCCGGTTGCGGCCGCAGGCACACCACCGGGGCGCACGGTCCGGGCCATCGTGCTGCTGCATCGTGGCCACGAGCATTCAGGGCGGGTCGCCCACCTGGTCGACGAGCTGGACCTGCCGGAGATCGCCTTCTTCGCCTGGGACGCGCGCGGCAACGGCCGCTCGCCGGGCGAGCGTGGCGACGCACCGGGCTTCCCTGCGCTGGTGCGCGACCTGGACAGCTTCATCGCCCACATCGGCAGCGAGCACGGCATCGCGGTCGAGGACATCGTCGTGGTCGCGCAGAGCGTGGGCGCGGTCATCGCTGCGACCTGGGTACACGACTATGCCCCCCGCCTGCGCGCGCTGGTGCTGGCGTCACCGGCATTCAAGGTGAAGCTGTATGTGCCGTTCGCACGTCCAGGCCTGGCCCTGATGCAGAAGCTGCGCGGCAATTTCTTCGTCAACAGCTACGTCAAGCCGCAGTGGCTGACGCATGATCCGGCACGGGTGGAGAGTTACCGCACCGATCCACTGATCACCCGGCCGATCTCGGTACGCGTGCTGCTGGGCCTGTATGAAGCCGCCGACCGCATCGTGGCCGACGCGCAGGCGATCAGCGTGCCGGTGCAACTGCTGGTGTCCGGCTCCGACTTCGTGGTGCACCGTGGTCCGCAGGACCGCTTCTATGAGCGCCTGTCCAGTCCGATCAAGGAGCGCGTGTACCTGCCGGGTTTCTTCCACGACACGCTGGGCGAGCGCGATCGTGCGCCGGCACTGGCGCGCATCCGCGACTTCATCCAGGCGCGTTTCGCCGAACCGCTGCGCACGCTGTCGCGGCGCGACGCGCATCGGCATGGGCCGACGTTCGAGGAGTCGGAGATCCTGGCCTGGCCTCCGGAACGCAACAGCCTGGCCGACCTGCGCTGGCGCGGGGTGCGTGCGGGCCTGCGCCTGGGCGGCACCCTGTCCGAAGGCATCGCGCTGGGCCTGCAGACCGGTTTCGACTCCGGCAGCACGCTGGACTACATCTACCGCGACGAAGCGCGCGGCAAGGGACCGCTGGGGCGGATGATCGACCGCAACTACCTCGATGCGATCGGCTGGCGTGGTATCCGCGTGCGTGGCCAGCACCTGCAGGAACTGCTGCGAGATGCCGCCACGCGCCTGCGCGGCCAGGATCTGCCGGTGCAGGTGCTGGACGTGGCCGCCGGCCATGGCCGCTATGTGCTGGAAGCCCTGGGCCAGGGCGAACAGCGCGCCGACCGCATCGTGCTGCGTGATTTCAGCCCGCTCAACGTGACCCAGGGCCAGGCCTTGATCGAACGGCTGGGAGCCGCCGACATCGCCCGCTTCGAGCAGGGCGACGCGTTCGATCCGGCGTTGCTGGCGACGGTGGAACCCACGCCGACGCTGGCAGTGGTCTCAGGCCTGTACGAGCTGTTCCCCGACAACGATGCCGTGCTGCGTTCGCTGCAGGGTATTGCCGCGGTGGTGCCGGAGGGGGGCTACCTGGCCTATACCGGCCAGCCCTGGCACCCGCAGCTGGAATTCATCGCCCGTGCACTCACCAGCCATCGCGGAGGCGCGGCCTGGGTCATGCGACGGCGCACCCAGCAGGAGATGGACGAGCTGGTGCGGCTGTCGGGCTTTGAGAAGGTGACCCAGCGCATTGACGCGTTCGGCATCTTCACCGTATCGCTGGCGCGTCGGGTCGCCTGATGGCCATCACCGCAACGCCGATCGTTGCCGATGCACCGCGTCCGTGGCGCCGCGCGCTGCTGTGGCTGGCGGTGCTGGGCCCGTTCTTCTTTGCCAGTTATGGCTTTGCCAACTGGATGGCCGGCCGCCACGACGTGGTTCCGGTTGTCGTGTTCGACTGGGAGACGCGCATTCCGTTCGTGCCCTGGACGATCGTGCCGTACTGGTCGATCGACCTGTTCTACGCGGTGTCGTTCTTCCTGTGCCGGCAGCGCCTGGAGCTGGACCGCCATGCGCTGCGGCTGCTCAGCGCACAGGTGATCGCAGTGGCCTGCTTTCTGCTGTGGCCGCTGCGCTTCAGCTTCGAGCGGCCGGAGACGGGCGGTGCCTATGGCTGGTTGTTCGAAGTGCTGCTGGGGTTCGACAAGCCTTTCAACCAGGCGCCGTCATTGCACATCGTGCTGCTGATCGTGCTGTGGGTGAAGTTCGCCCACTACCTGCAGGGCGCCTGGCGGCTGGTGCTGCATGCGTGGGCATTGCTGATCGGCATTTCGGTGCTGACCACGTTCCAGCATCACTTCATCGACATTCCCACCGGCCTGCTGGTGGGCTGGCTGTGCGTGTGGCTGTGGCCGGACCAGGGAACACCGCCGTTGCGTGCCTGGCAGTCCGCGGAGGATCCCGCGCGGTGGCGGCTGGCGCTGCTCTACCTTCTGGGTGCCGCCGTGCTGCTGGTGCCGGCGCTGGCGCTGCGAGGCACTGCGCTGTGGCTGCTGTGGCCGGCGATCTCGCTGCTGCTGGTGGCGCTGGCGTACGCCGGACTGGGCACGGCCATGTTCCAGAAGCGCGACGACGGGCGCCTGACCATGGCCGCGCGCTGGCTGCTCGCGCCTTACCTGGGCGCCGCCTGGATCAATTCGCGGCTATGGACATGGCGGGCACCGCAGCCCTCTGCGGTGGCCGATGGCGTGTGGTTGGGACGGATTCCACGGGCGGCCTTGGCGTCGCCACTGCACGGCGTGGTCGATACCTGCGCAGAGCTGTCGTGCCGGGCGCCAGGTGCAGCGTATGCCAGCGTGCCGATGCTGGACATGGTGGTGCCCTCGCCGGCGCAGCTGCGCGAGGCCGCTGCCGCCATCGAACGCCTGCGCATGCAGGGGCCAGTACTGGTGTGCTGTGCCCTGGGCTATTCGCGCAGTGCGGCCAGCGTAGCGACCTGGCTGCTGTGCAGCGGCCGGGCACGGGACGCAGCCGAGGCGGTGGCACGGATACGTGCCGCGCGGCCCTCCATCGTTCTGCATGACGACCACCTGCGCGCCATCCAGGCCGCCATCACCTCGGAGAGCCCCGCATGAGCCTCGCTGTCGACCTGCCGATGATGCGCCTGCTGCTGCGCCAGGGCCGGCTGCCCGCTGCGCTGTCGCTGGGACTGCTGCTGGTGGCGTTGCTGCTGCTGGGCATCGAGCCGGGACTGGCGATGTTCGCGGCCGGCCTGTTGCTGCTGAGCGTGGCGGCGGGGATGGTGCAGGCGTACTACGCGGTGCGCGTACATCTGGACGCCAGCCTCCTGCAGCTGCTGCTGCAGGAGAAGCTGCACGGTGAGGCGGCGGCCGAACGGGTGGACGCGGCCCTGCATGTCGCCGGTCTGCGCCGCCGTGACGCGCAGGCGCCCGTGCGTGGCTGGGATGCGCGCTGGGCGGGCATGCGGGGCCTGCTGCTGCGCCAGTACGCGGCGGCGCTGCTGCAGTTCGCCACGCTGCTGGTGGCCGTGCTGTGGCCGCAGACCTGAGGAGAGACATCGATGTTTGCTGAACTGATCGCCCGCGCCTGCAGTGGCGCCATCCATGTGCTCACCGGCGCGCGGGCGCTGTGGCTCGGCTGCGCGCCCTCCAGCGAGCGCCGTGTCTACTACGGCAACCACGCCAGCCACGGGGATTTCGTGCTGATCTGGTCGTCGATGCCGCCGGCACTGCGGCGGCAGGTGCGTCCGGTGGCAGCCGCCGAATACTGGCAGCGCGATGCCCTGCGTCGCTACCTGATCGATGCGGTGTTCAACGGCGTGCTGGTCGAGCGCGAAGCGGCGCGCCGCCAGCAGGATCCGCTGCAGGCGCTGCGTGACGCGGTGGATGCGGAGTGCTCACTGATCCTGTTCCCGGAAGGCACGCGCAACGTCGGCGATGAGCCGCTGCTGCCGTTCAAGAGTGGCATCTACCATCTTGCGCGGCAGCGTCCGGAACTGGAATTCGTCCCGGTGTGGATCGACAACCTGAAGCGGGTGATGCCCAAGGGACGGTTCCTGCCGTTGCCGTTGCTGTGCACGGCCACCTTCGGTACTCCGCTGCGGCTGCAGGCCGATGAGGACAAGACGGCGTTTCTCGAGCGCAGCCGCCAGGCGCTGCTGGATCTGGCGCCGGACGGAGGACGCGCATGAGCGGGTTGATCGCCGTATCGGGTGACCTCGCCGCGCGCAGCGTGGGCCAGCAGACCGGGCTGCTGTTCGCCGGGGTCGGCGCGGTGCTGGTGCTGGCGACGCTGGTGGCCGAGACCCTGCGCTGGCGGCAGCGTGGACGGCCCAGCGCGGTCATCGCCAACCTGGTCTCGCGCATCCGCGCCTGGTGGGTGATGGCGATCGTGGTCGGCCTGGCGCTGCTGTTCGGCCGGGCCGGGGTGATCGTGCTGTTCGCGATCATCTCGCTGTTTGCCCTGCGCGAGTTCATCACCCTGGCACCCACCCGGTCAGGTGACTACTACGCGCTGCTGGCGGCGTTCTACATCGTACTGCCCTGGCAGTACTACCTGGTGTGGATCGACTGGTATGGCATGTACACGCTGCTGATTCCGGTCTATGCGTTCCTGTTCCTGCCGATCCTGGCGACGATCGGCGGTGACACCACGCATTACCTGGAGCGCACGGCCAAGGTGCAGTGGGGGCTGATGATCTGCGTGTTCTGCATTTCGCACGTGCCCCTGCTGCTGAACCTGCGTGTGCCCGGGCATGAGCCCGCGCGCAACGTGCTGCTGCTGGCGTTCCTGGTGATCGTGGTGCAGTCCTCGGACGTGCTGCAGTACATCTGGGGCAAGCTGCTGGGCAGGCGCCTGATCGCGCCCAGGCTGTCGCCGTCGAAGACAGTGGAGGGCTTCATCGGTGGCGTGCTGAGTGCCAGCGTGGTGGGCGCTGCGCTGTGGTGGATCACGCCGTTCACGCCGCTGCAGGCGTTCGGCCTGTCGCTGTTGATCAACCTGATGGGGTTCTGGGGTGGCCTGGTGATGTCGGCGATCAAGCGCGACCGTGGCATCAAGGACTGGGGCCACATGATCGAGGGTCATGGCGGCATGCTCGACCGGCTGGATTCGGTGTGCTTCGCCGCACCGGTGTTCTTCCACGTGGTGCGGTATTACTGGAAGGCGGGCGGCGGCGGGTGACCCCGCTTCCACGACGTCGCCATCCGCGCTCAGGCGCTGATGCCGTATTCCTTCAGCTTCTTGCGCAGCGTGGCACGGTGGATGCCCAGCATCGCCGCGGCCCGGCTCTGGTTGCCTTCGCAGTGGTTGAGCACTTCCACGAACAGCGGAATCTCCATCTCGCGCAGCACGATCTCGTAGACGTCGTCTGCATCGCAGCCATCAAGGTCGCGCAGGTACCGGCGCACGGACTGGGCGACGTGTTCGCGCAGCGGTGGCCGGGGAGCGCCACGACTGTTGTCAGGACGAGAAAGGACAGCGTTCAAGGGGGTTCCCGATCTGGTTGGCCCGTGCACGCGGAGCGCGCGGCCGGATGAGGTGGTGGCGGTCAGTCTAGCGCGAGCGTGCCCGACCTGCCATGGCTGGTCGCCTTCGTCCCGATCACAGGAACTCGAAGGTGAATGCGACAGTGGACGCCGCAGGCTCCTGCACGCGGAACGCGATGTGTGCGCTCTGACCCGGTTCCAGCACGGCGGTACCCGGGTTCTCGCCGAGGTACTGCGTGGGGCTGAAAACGTCACTGCCGATGACCCGTCCGTCCGCATCGGACAGCGAAAGCCGCAGGTCGGGCCAGGCCTGTGGCCATCGCGCGTCATTGCGGATGCTGGCCTGGACCTGCAGTACGCCGGCCTGATCAGGCAGCGGGCGGATGTCGCGACTGGTCATGGTGAAGGCGGTGGGTTCGTGCCAGGCGGGCAGGCTGCAGCGCAGCACGCTGCACAGCGCCACCAGCCATGTGCGGTGGCCGGCATCGGCGGCCAGCCGCGCGCGGTCGGCGAGCACGCTCTGCAGGATCAGCAGCGCCGCCAGCCCCGTCACCAGCAGCCAGTGCCAGCGCGGCGCCGGGCGCGAGCGTGAAGGTGCACGGGCGAGGAAACCGGGTGCGTCATGGTTCGATGGTGATGCCACCGCCGCGGCATGCGGGGGCACATCATCGGTGTGCTGCGGAACGGGTTGCGCAGGGATCACCGCCGCTGCCGGCGCATGTTCGATCTCCGCCGCAGTGGGTTCGGGCGCCGGACCGGCCTGTGCAGGCGTATCGACGTGCGCCTCGACGGCAGGTGCCGTTCCGCCTTCCGGCGCGGGGCGCAGGAAGGTGGCCAGTGGACGTCGTGCGGGGGTCGGCTCGGACATGCTCACGGTGCGGGTTCGGGTCGAGCGCTCATTCAAACACGATCAGGCGCGGCGCACGCCGGTAATGCGCATCCAGTCGCCATCGCGGGTCGCCTGCAGGTCGTCGAACCAGGCACCGTAACGCTGCAGCAGTTCGTGTTCCTGTCCGTGCAGGATGCCCGACAGTGCGATGCGGCCACCGCTGGCCACGCGCGCGGCCAGCAGTTCGGCCAGGGCATCCAGTGCCGAGGCGAGGATGTTGGCGACCACGATGGGATAGGTTGCCACCGGCTCGTCCTGTGGCAGATAGACCTGCATGCGGCCCTGCTCGCCATTGCGCTCGGCATTGTCGGCGGTCGCGACCAGGGCCTGCGGATCATTGTCCACGCCGATCGCCTCGGCGGCGCCCAGCTTCAGCGCAGCGAGGGCGAGGATGCCCGAGCCGCACCCGAAATCGAGCACGCGCTGGCCCTGCAGCTGGCCGTCCACGGCCAGCTGGTCCAGCCAGCGCAGGCACAGCGCGGTGGTGGGATGAGTACCGGAGCCGAAGGCCAGGCCCGGGTCCAGCCGGACGACGGCCGCGTCGGCGGCCTGCGCCGCCTCCGGCAGCTCATGGTTCCACGGCACGATCCAGGTGCGGCTGCCGAAGTCCATCGGCTGGAACTGGTCCAGCCAGGCACGCTCCCAGTCCTCGTCCTCGACGGCGCGGAAGCTGCCACCGCTCCAGTCCAGTTCCGGGTCGAACGCTTCCAGCGCCGCCAGCAGCAACAGCGCGTTGCTGTCAGCCGGGAACAGCGCCGTCAGCACCAGGCTGTCCCACAGCGGCGTCTCGCCCACGCCCGGTTCCAGGATCGCCTGCTCGTTGCTGGTGTCGGCCTCGGCATCGAGCAGGGTCACGGCCAACGCCCCGACGTCCTCCAGCGCATTCTCATAGCGGGGCTGGGTGGCTTCGGTGCAACGCAGGGTCAGTTCCAGGAACGGCATGGGATCGGGGGCAATCGCGGGAAAGGGGGCCATGCTAGACCATCGGGGCGTCTCCGTATGCTCTGAGATGAACGCCCCCCGTTCAGACAGGCCTGCCGGGCCTTGCTAAACTGCGCGCTTTCCTGTGCGCCCCCGACGCTTCCGTTGCCGATGGCCCTCGCTCCGACACTGAAAACCTGGTTGCTCGTGCTGCCGGCGGTGGCCGTGCTGGGCGTGGCCGGGTATCGGGCCAGCGGGCACGTGGGCTCGGTATCGTCTCCGGTCGCGGCCTCCGGGCTGCCGACGGCCCAGCTGGCGGGCAACGAGGATGGGACGACGATGCCGGTCATGCCCGAGGCGCTGGCGCGGCGTCTGGCGGCCTTCGAGCGGGGCGGCGCACTGCCGTCCGGCCTGCCGCTGGACATCCGGGCCGACATCGAGGGCGCCACCGATCTGTTCGCCTATGCGCAGCGGTTGCGTGCGCAGGCCGACGGTGGCAACCACGAAGCGCGCTGGATGCTCAGCCGGGTGTATGACTACTGCGCGCAGTACGCGGTCGATCCCGGGGGGTATCGCCTGGACAACAACGTGCTGGCGGGGCTGGGCCTGAGTGCCGCACCGGCCATGGTCGATGCGCGCGAGCGCGTGGCCCAGCGCTGCGGCGGGTTCGTGCCTGGCGACAAACTGGGCGCGGCGCTGGTGCTGGCGGAGCGTCGCAAGGCGGCCGCGCAGGGCAATCTGGCGGCCGAAGCTGCGCTGTTCGCTGAAGGTGAGCCGCTGCATGACAGCGCGGACTACCGCCGTGGCCTGGTCGAGCGCGTGCGCCTGTCGCGCGATCCGGAGGCATTCATGGCCCTCGCTCCGGGAATGGGCGTGCGCGCCGCAGGTGACAGTGCACTGGACGGGCTGGTGGCCGGCGAGCAGCTCAGCGAAATGGCGTGGCGGCTTGCGGCCTGCGAACTCGGTCTACCGTGTGGGGCCGACAGCGTGCTGGTCAATAGTTTTTGTGCGAATGGAGGGATCTGTTCGCAGGATGAGACGCAGGATTTCCGGGATTTCGTGTATGACGCTGCGGTTTCGCGGCAAGGTGCTGGGAAGATGAACGAATGGATCAAGCGATTGATTGGAAGGGGGAGCAGGCCATGAACTACCGTCGATTCCTTCACGGGGCCAAGTTCTGGTTCTGGGTGGCACTGTTCGTGGCGTATTCGGCCGGCGCGGTGGGCCTGTTGATGATCGATACCTACGAGGATCGCTACCGGCATCTGTCGAAGGTGGAGCTGACCACGGTGAAGGCACAGGAAGACCTGCGCCGCGCCGGCGCCAGCCAGGTCGCTGCGGTCTATCGCGCGCAGAGCGGCGTGCCGTTCGCATCGCTGCCGGCGGGCAGCACCTTCCAGGTGGTCTGGCCCGATGGCTCGACCGAGACCATGGTGATCGTCGATCCGACCTCGCCCAATGGTGTGCGCCCGCTGCCGAACTCGCAGATTCCGGCAACCGCGGCCGACAGGCACTGACACCGATCCTGCAGCGCCGGGCCCTCACGCGCGGCTGCTTTTCCCGGTACGCCGGGCGCGGGGGAAGGCGCTGCAGAAAACAGAAAAGGGCGGGGATATCCCCGCCCTTTTCGTGTCCGGCACCTGTGCCGATCAGGTCAGCGCGATCGGCTTGTTCTTGCGCTCGGCCAGACGCTTTTCCAGGTAGTGGATGTTCTGGCCACCGGCCTGGAAGCCCTTGTCGCGCATGATCCGCTGCTGCAGGGCGATGTTGGTCTTGATACCGTCGACCACCATTTCGCTCAGCGCCACCCGCATGCGGGCGATCGCGGTTTCGCGGTCCGGGCCGTGCACGATCAGCTTGCCGATCATCGAGTCATAGTTCGATGGCACGCGGTAACCACTGTAGATGTGGGTGTCCACGCGCACGCCGGGGCCGCCCGGCGGATGGAAGCCGGTGATGGTGCCCGGGCTCGGCACGAAGGTTTCAGCATCTTCGGCGTTGATGCGGCACTCGATGGCATGGCCGGTGAGCACCACGTCGCTCTGCTTGATCGACAGCTTCTGGCCGGCGGCGATCTTCAGCTGCTCGGCCACCAGGTCGATGCCGGTGACCATTTCGGTGACCGGATGTTCCACCTGGATGCGGGTGTTCATTTCGATGAAGTAGAAGCGGCCGTCCTCGTACAGGAACTCAAACGTGCCGGCGCCGCGGTAGCCGATGCGGATGCAGGCCTCCACGCAGACCTTGCCGATCTGCTCGCGCTGCTCGGCGGTGATGCCCGGTGCCGGTGCTTCCTCGACCACCTTCTGGTGACGGCGCTGCATCGAGCAGTCGCGCTCGCCGAGGTGGATGGCATTGCCCTGGCCGTCGGCCAGCACCTGGATCTCCACGTGGCGCGGGTTCTCCAGGAACTTCTCCATGTAGACCTCGCCATTGCCGAACGCCGCCTTCGCTTCGCTCTTGGTGGTTTCGATCGAGGTCTTCAACGAGGCTTCGGCGTGCACCACGCGCATGCCGCGACCGCCGCCGCCGCCCGCTGCCTTGATGATGACCGGGTAGCCGATCTCACGGGCGATCTTGGTGTTGGCGACGATGTCCTCGCCCAGCGGGCCGCCCGAGCCGGGCACGCACGGCACACCGGCGGCCTTCATGGCGCGGATGGCTTCGACCTTGTCACCCATCATGCGGATGGTGTCGGCCTTGGGGCCGATGAAGATGAAGCCGGATTCCTCCACGCGCTCGGCGAAATCGGCGTTCTCCGACAGGAAGCCGTAGCCCGGATGGATGGCCTGGGCATCGGTGACTTCCGCCGCGGCGATCAGGGCGGGGATGTTGAGGTAGCTCTGCGGCGACGGCGCCGGGCCGATGCAGACCGACTCGTCGGCCATGGCCACATGCTTGAGGTTGCGGTCGACCGTGGAGTGCACGGCCACCGTGCGGATGCCCAGGGTGTGGCACGCGCGCAGGATGCGCAGCGCGATCTCCCCTCGGTTGGCGATGACGACTTTGTCGAGCATGGCGTGCCCCTCAGCCGATCACGAACAGCGGCTGGTCGAACTCCACCGGCTGGCCGTTCTCGCCGAGGATGGCGACGATGGTGCCGGACGCGTCGGCTTCGATCGGGTTGAACATCTTCATCGCTTCGATGATGGCCAGGGTTTCGCCTTCCTTGACCTGCTGGCCCACGGTGACGAAGGCCGGCTTGTCCGGAGCGGACGAGGCATAGAAGGTGCCGACCATCGGCGAACGCAGCACGTGGCCTTCCGGCAGCGCCGGGCCCGGCTTGGCGGTGCCGCCGGTGGAGGCTTCGGTCGGCGACTGCATCGGCATTGCCTGCGGCGCCGGCGCGGCAGGGGCGGCATACACCGGAGCGGCGACCGGGGCGGCATAGCCGGCGACCGGCGCGCGCGACAGGCGCACGGACTCTTCGCCTTCCTTGATTTCGATTTCGGCCAGGTTCGACTCTTCCAGCAGGTCGATCAGCTTCTTGATTTTGCGCAGATCCATGAGGGCCTCTTGGGTTTCTATCTAGGTGAGGAGAGCGCCGTGGGCGCCCGGGTCGACAATCAGGTGGCGGACAACCGCAGCAGCGCCGCGTCCATCGCGTAGCGGTAGCTGTCGGCGCCGAAGCCGCACACCACGCCGACCGCCTTGTCGCTGAAATAGCTGTGCTGGCGGAACGGTTCGCGGGCGTGCGGGTTGGACAGGTGGATTTCGATGAACGGCACGGCCACGGCCGCCAGCGCATCGCGCAGGGCGACCGAGGTGTGGGTGAATGCGGCCGGATTGATCAAGATGAACGCCGTGCCGTCGGTGCGGGCGGCCTGTACGCGGTCCACCAGCGCGTGTTCGGCGTTGGACTGCACACTCTCCAGCACGTGCCCGGCGGCGTCGGCCTGGCGGGCCAGCGCCTGGTCGATGTCGGCCAGGGTGGTGTGGCCGTAGACCTCCGGCTCGCGGGTACCGAGCAGGTTGAGGTTGGGGCCGTGCAGGACCAGCAGCTTCGCCATGGGATCCGATCGACTGGAAAGGGCGGCAGTCTGGCGGAAGCGGCCGATGCTGTCCAGTTCGGCGAAGTTTGCCGCGTTTCAATCGATTGTTTGAAATCGCTGAAAGCGCTTGTGCCCGTATGCCGGGCAGCGCTTCAAGGCGCGCTGAACGCGGCGGCGGCGGGTAATAGCGGCACGTACGCCGACGATGGCGGCCAGCCGCTCCTGTCCCGACCAGGCCGGGCGCGGCTGCTCAGGTTTCCAGCGGCCGCGTCGGCACGACGTTGGGGAACACCTGTTCCAGCGGCTCCTGCTCGCCCGGCCGGGGCGCGGGCCAGTCGTAGGCGTTCACCGGCTGCGCGCGGTTCACCCACAGCGCGTAATGCAGGTGGTCGGCGCGCCCATCGCCGGTGTTGGGGTGGATGAGGATCGTCAGGCCCAGGCTGTTGAGCTGCAGCCATGGCACCACGACCGGCAGGAGATCGTTGGTGAAGCCGAAATAGAAGGACGGGGTGACATGGGGGCCGCGTGGCTCCGGATTCCAGTTGCCCAGTTCCACCGGGAAGCGTTCCGCCACCCAGCGCCGGATCAGTGCGGCCTTGGCCGAGGTGTCCTCGTCGAAATAGATGTGGGCGTGGTAACTCTTGATGTCGGTGTAGGGGCGTGGGAGGGTCGGCAATGGCGATTCGCCCGGGCGTGTGCTGCGCGGTCGTGGGGTCGGTTCGCTGGCGGTGTCCTGTCCCCAGGGACTGCGGCCCTGCGCCGGCGGCGGGACGATCGCCTGGAATCCGGGACGCCCCGGTGCGGTCGTGTTCGCCACCTCTCGGGCCGGTGTTGCGGCGGCCGGACTCGTGGCGCCGGCCAGGCCACCTGCGGCCAGGCCGGCCGATGCGATCAGGCGGCGCCGGCTGGGTGAGAACGGCGCGGCCTGGTGTGCATCGGTGTCGTCGCCAGCAACGGCGTCAGGGGAATGCGGGGAGCGCGGCATGGTCGTTTCCGTGGACGGCGGACCGTCACCGTCGGACGGATGCGGGGGCCGCGTCCAATGATCCGGTGGCATCACCTGATGCTGCGCCGCAGGTGCGTTGAGTCCTGTGCGCGGCCCGGATAGGGTGGTCAGCTCACCGCACGGATACCCGCCATGAACAGCGCAGATGCCAGCACTGCCCGCAGACGTGCCACGTTCCGGCAGTTGCATGCGCAGGGCTGCTTCGTATTGCCCAATCCGTGGGACATCGGCAGCGCGCGCTACCTGCAGCGGCAGGGCTTCCTGGCATTGGCCACCACCAGCGCGGGATGTGCATGGAGCGAAGGTCGCCCCGATGGTGCGGTATCGCTGCAGGCGACGCTTGACCACCTGCGGCTGATGGTGGCCGCCACCGACCTGCCGGTGAACGCAGACTTCGGCGATGGCTTCGGCGCCACGCCACAGGACGTGGCTGAGGCCGTGACGGCGGCACTGGATACGGGCATCGCCGCTCTGTCGATTGAAGATGCCAGCGGTCTGGCCGACGCGCCGCTGCGCCCGCTGGAGGAGGCCGTGCAACGCCTGCGTGCGGCGCGTGCGGCCATCGATCGCGCCGCGGCCGATGTGCTGCTGGTGGGCCGGGCGGAAAACTTCTTCGTGGGCGTACCGGATCTGGAAGACACGCTGCAGCGCCTGCGTGCCTACGCGGCCGCAGGTGCCGATGTGTTGTACGCACCGGGCATCACCACGGCCGGACAGATCCAGGCGGTGGTGGCCGCGGCCGGCGGCAAGCCGGTGAACCTGCTGGTGGGCGGACCGACGTCACTGACGCTGCAGGACATCGCTGCGATGGGGGTACGCCGGGTCAGCCTGGGCGGGGCGTTGGCCCGTGCGGCGTGGGGGGGATTGATGCGGGCCACCGATCCCATCCAGCAGGAAGGCCGCTTTGATGGCCTGCAGGCGGCAGCATCGGGTGCGGCGCTGAACGCGCTGTTCCGCTGAGGCAGGGCCGCGGATGCACGGCAGGATCCCTTCGCTGCGCGAAGGGATCCGAGCCAGTGCTGCATCAGAACCGTGCGGTGGCGCCCACGAAGAAGGTGCGCGCGCCGCCGTCGTAGTTGTTGCCTTCGTCGATGGTGGACACGTCGCCTACGTTCAGGACGCCGGCACGCAGGGTCAGGTTCTCGTTCACGTCGAAGCCGGTCACCAGATCCCAGGTGGTGTACGCCTTGGCGAAGGTGGCGCTGGTGGCCGATACCAGTTGCTTGCCGATGTGCTGCGCACTGGCATTCAACGACCAGGCATCGGTCACCTGCCATTCCAGCGAGGTGTTGGCGGTCAGCTCCGGTACTACCAGCAGGGTGGCGCCGGTGGTGCGGTTCTTCGATTCCAGCATGCGCGTGGCGTGGGTGGTCCAGTTCAGGCGTTCGTGCAGCGGCACGGTCACGCTGGCTTCCACACCGCGGGTGCGTGCCTTCTGGATGTTCTGTGCCACCGTCCACCAGTAGCCGTTGACGAAGCTGGTGGTCTGGCCGGGGATCTGGCTCAGCGGCACCTGTTCGATCTTGTCGTCGAAGTTGGTCAGGAAGTAGGTGGCCGAGGCCGACCAGCCCTCGCGGTCGAAGCCCACGCCCAGCTCGTAGTTGGTGCTGGTCTCCGGTTCCAGGTTGGGGTTGCCGGCCATGTAGCAGCCGCGCGTGCCGTCGGCATTCACCGAACGGCTGCTCCAGCCTTCGGCGGTCAGGGCACGGCAGCCGTTGCCGCCGGACTGGGTCGCAGCGCCGGCCGTTCCCTGCTTCAGGTTGGGGGCACGGAAGCCCTTGGAAATGCCACCGCGCACGGTCCATGCGTCGGCCGGGTGCCAGACGCCGTAGATGCGCGGGCTCAGGTTGTCATCGTAGTTTTCCGTGTTGTCCCAGCGCAGGCCCAGGGTCAGCACGAAGCGCTCGTGCAGGGTGAGGTGGTCCTCGGCGAACAGCGCCCAGGAGTCGGCCTCGCTGGTCGGGCTGATGCGGCCGCTGCCCGTCCAGGTGACCGGAACGGTACCGATGGTGTCGCTGTTCTCCAACTCCTCGCGCTTCCACTGCCCGCCCACATTCAGGCTGTGCTCGACGCCCCAGTGGAAGCCGGTGTTGAAGGCGGTATCGAACACCGTTTCCTTCGAACGGTTGCCGACGTCGCTGCCCTTGTCTTCGTATTCGTTCTGCACCAGCGTGGTCTTCGACGTGGTGGCGTCGCTGTAGGTGCCGTCATGGCGGATCACGTAGCCGGTCTGCACCAGCTTGGACAGCCCCCAGCTGTTGACCTGGCCGGCCCCGCTGTTGCGCTGCGTTCCGCGCGAGGCCTCCACGCCCACGACGTGGCTGTCGCTGATGCGCCAGTTGAACAGCACGTTGGCGTTCGCTGCCTTGTTGCCCGGTGTCTGCCGCGCGCCGCGGTCAGATTCGCGGTCAGTGACGTTGGCGCCGATGCGCACGCCCAGGTTGTCGGTCAGCGGGCCACTGAACAGCGCTCCCATCTGCGTGGTGTTGCCGCGGGTGTCCGAATCGGGCTTGCTGTAGTTGAAGGTGGCCGAGCCGCCCCAGTGGTCGGCGATCTTGCGGGTGATGATGTTGATCACACCCCCCATCGCGTCCGATCCGTACAGCGAGGACATCGGGCCGCGCACCACTTCGATGCGTTCGATCATGTCCGGCGACAGCCAGTTCAGATCCTGCGGGCCCAGGTCATCACGATAGTTCACGCCGGCCGAGCTGCCCTGGCGGCGGCCATCGATCAGGATCAGTGTGTACTGCTCGGGCAGGCCGCGCAGCCGGATCTTCGACTGCGCACCGGACAGCGCGTAACCGCCGGTCACGCCGGGCACGGTGCTCAGCAGCTGGCCGATGCTGCTGACCGGCTTGCGCTCGATGTCCTCGCGGGTGATCACGCTGATGCTGGCGGGGGCATCCCGGATCCATTGCTGGGCGCCGGTGGCGGTGACCACCACGGTGTCCATCTGCTTGGCGGCGGCATCGGCTGACGCCTCGGCGTGGGCCTGGGAGGCGAGGGCAAGGCCGATGGCCACGGCCAGCGTGGCAACGGAACGACGGGACTTCAGACTGGCATGCAACATCGCGCGGTACTCCGGGTGAGGGGTCCACTGGCGATGGCTGGGACGTCCGTGTGGGGTTTCAGATCTCCTTAACAATCGTATCACGAATCATTTGCATTTGACTTGAGGCGATACAGAACGCCAGAAACAGTGTCCTGCTGGCAGTGCTGATCGGGCTGGGTTCGCTAGTTACCATTAGTAACTAATCTCCAAGGAGTTGCCCATGCACAGCCTGATTGTTGTTGCCCATCCCGATCCTGCCTCGCTGACCCACGCGGTAGCCGCTCGCATCGCGCAGGCCATCGCCGATGCCGATGAGAGCAATACCACCGCCATGGCCGATCTGATGGCCGAAGGCTTCGACCCGCGCTTCAACGGGCAGGACCAGGCCCTGTTCCGCGGCATCGCGCCGCCACCGGCCGATGTGGCGGCCGAGCACGCACGGCTGGATGCGACCGACACGCTGGTGCTGGTCTACCCGCTCTACTGGTGGTCGTTCCCGGCGCTGCTGAAGGGCTGGATCGATCGCGTTTTCACCCAGGGCTGGGCCTACGCCGAGGGTGCCGATGGAAAAGTGGAGAAGCGGCTGCAGCGGCTGCAGGTGCATCTGGTCGGCATCGGGGGTGCCGATGCCGCGATGATTGAACGCCGTGGCTATGGCGCGGCCATGAACACGCAGATCGACATGGGCATCTTCGATTACTGCGGCGCGCGCGTGCTGTCCTCCACCCTGCTGCTGGAGGCGGACACCGGGGCGGCCGCGGCGCATCTGCAGACCGCGATGGAGATCGGCCGTAAAATCGGACATCCAACGAGCTGACAGCCGTGTTCCGCCGATGCCTGCCACCGACACCCCCACGCGTCGCCGACTGACCCGCGAGCAGCGGGCCCGCCAGCTGCTGGATGTCGCATGGGCGCTGGTAGGCGCCGAAGGCACCGATGCCTTGACCCTGGGGCGCCTGGCCGAAGCGGCGGGCGTGACCAAGCCGGTGGCCTACGATCACTTCGTGACGCGCAACGGCCTGCTGGCGGCGCTCTACCATGACTACGACCAGCGGCAGACGCTCATTTTCAATGACCGTATCGCCGCGGCGCCGGCAGAACTGACCGCGCGCGCAGCGGCCATCGCGTCCGGTTACATCGACTGCGTGCTGAGCCAGGGCAGCGACGTGCAGAGCATCCTCGCAGCGCTGGTCGGCGCGCCGGAGCTGCGCGAGGTGCGGCACTGCTACCAGCAGGAGTTCATCGACAACTGCGCGGACTGGCTGGGCCCGTTCGCCGGTGACGGCCAGGTACCGGTGGAGGGGCGCTGGGCGATCCTCGGCGCTGCCGAAGCGCTGTCCGAAGCGGTGGCCAATGGCGCGATCGGCAAAGCCGACGCGGAACGCGAACTGCAGCGGGTGATCGTATCCACCGTTGTACGGGACTGACTGCCCGCGCAGCTCAGGCTTCTGCGACGGTGTCGCCGGCCAACGCGGCGAATCCACTGGCAAGATGCCTGCGCACCCGCGCATCGCGTGCTTCGCGGTCTTCCGAGCCAAGCACCACGGTGATCAATCGCACCGGCTGCGCGTGTCCGGCGATGGGGCGGCGCGCCGTAGCCGCCAGGCAGAACCCGGCCGCGCGGGTATAGCCGGTCTTCAGGCCGTCCACACCTTCATCGGCGAGCAGTGCGTTCTGGTTGCTGCGGCTGAACGTCCCGTGCGCGAACGCCGGCTGTGCGGTGATGGCCAGCACCTGCGGATGATCTGCCAGCAGGCGGCCCGCCAGCACCGCCATGTCGCGTGCGCTGGATACGTGCCGCGGCGTGGTGATGCCGGACACCGACGCGAACCAGGTACTGCCCAGGCCGAGACGCCGCGCCAGCGCGTTCATGTGCTGCAGGTACGCCGCCTGCGAGCCGTGCAGATGGCGGGCAAGCACAAGGGCCGCGTCGTTGCCCGATACCACCAGCATGCCCTGCAGCAGCCGGCCCAGCGTGACCGTTTCGCCGGGCACCAGGCCCATGCGCGTTTCATCGTCAGCAACCGCCTGCACGTCCTCGGCGGCAACCGTCACCGACATCTCCCAAGCGGCGGCGCCGGATGCGACCTGTTCGTAGGCTGCGTACGCGGTCATCAGTTTGGTCAGTGAAGCAGGCGGACGCTGCAGGTCGGCGTTCTCCTGATGGATGACCGCGAAGCTGCCGGCATCCAGGGTGATCGAGGAGACCGGGGGACGTGGAGACGGCATGGTGGCGCGGCAGGGGAGACGTTCCACAGGATACCGCTGCCAGGATGCGTGAATCTGCAATATTGCAATGATATAACGTCGCGCATTCCGGGCCACCTGCCCGACCCCACAGGATGCACGATGACCGCACACACGCCGCGCCGTTGGCTCTACCCGTCGATTCTGGCCGCGCTGGCAGCCCTCGCCGGCTGCCAGCCGGCACCGCGTGCGCAGGCGCCGGTGGCGACCGGCGGCTACCCGCACAACGTGATCGTGATGATCAACGACGGCGCGGGCTGGGGAACCTGGGATGCCGCCGCGTACTGGCAGTATGGCAGTCGCGAAGGCGCTCCGTACGCGCACTTCCCGCAGCGCCTTGCGGTGGCCACGTTCCCGCTCAACGCCAGCAGCCAGCCCACGCACGATTCGGCGCAGACGCTCGGCTACGACGCCGCGAAAGCATGGGATGCCACCCCGGTACCGGCAGCGGATCTTCCGTTCGCCGGTTATCAGTACCTGGCCGCGGTGGCGACCGACAGCGCCGCGGCGGGCACGGCGTTGTCGTCGGGCATCAAGACGTACAACAACGCCATCAACGTCAACAACGACGGCGTCGCGGTAGAGTTCAACACCCTGCGCGCCAAGCGCCTGGGCATGGCAACCGGTGTGGTCACCTCGGTGCCGTTCTCGCACGCGACACCGGCCGCGTTCGCCGCGCAGAACGCGTCGCGCAACAACTACCATGCCATCGCCCACCAGATGCTGGCCCAGGGCCACATGGACCTGGTCATGGGAACCGGCGGCCCCGGCTACAGCGTCGATGGCCGCGCCTGCGATGACGATGCAGGCGCAGTGAAGGAAGAGGGTTGCGCGAACCCCTGGGAGTGGGTGTCGCAGCAGGACTGGCAGCAGCTGGAAGCAGGCACCCCCATCGCTGGCAATCCTGCCGGACCGTGGCGGTTGATCCGCAGCAAGGAAGCGTTCGCTGCGCTTGCACAGGGGAGGGTGCCAGCCGACCGCCCGTTGATCGGCGTACCGCGTGTGGCCAGCACCCTGCAGCAGGCGCGTCAGCTGCAGGTCCTGGGCAGGGATGAGACCGCTCCCTCCGGCGTGAGGAAGATCGACAGCGTGCCGGACCTGGCGACCATGACCCGCGGCGCCCTGCAGTTCCTGCAGCAGCGCTCGTCCAAGGGCCTGTTCCTGATGGTGGAAGGCGGGGCCACCGACTGGGCCGCGCATACCAGCGCGTGCGGCACGGAATGGCATTACGGCCAGTGCGGCGAGCAGCCGCAGTACGGCCGCCTGATCGAAGAGACGGTCGAGTTCAACGATGCGGTATCGGCGGTGGTGGCGTGGATCGAGCGCAACGGCGGATGGCAGCGCAATCTGCTGATCGTCACCACCGACCACGACAACAGCATGCCGATGGGCCCCGACGCGCAGCAGGTGGCGTTCGAGCCGGTGCGCAACAACGGGCGCGGGCGGATGCCGGGGATGAGCTTCCGCCCCACCGGCAATCACTCCAACGCACTGGTACCGCTGTGGGCCAAGGGCGCCGGCGCCGAGCGGCTCACCGCCCGAGTGCGCGGCATCGACGCCGGTTACCGCCAGCATGTGCGGTGGAATGATGGCAGCTACATCGACAACACCGACGTGGCTGCCGCAGTGCAGGACGTGCTGCAGCGGCCGTGACCCGAACGGCGCACGGTTCGGCCCGGTTGCCATCGCGTCCGAAGCGATGCAGCCTGCGCCGATGGAACCGCAGATCCGCATCGATGGTCGTGTCTTCGCCTACGTCTTTCCCTGCGCCTGGGAGGATTACGCCAAGATCGGTTTCTCGCGTGACCCGCTCGGTCGCATCAGCGCACTGCATCGGCGCTGGTTCGAGTTCTTCGATCTGTGCGCCGGGGCGCTGGTGGAGGCGGAAACCGAGCGCGATGCGCGTGACCTGGAGCTGGAGCTGCGTGCCCCCTTCCGAGCACATCGCGCGCCGGCACCGATGACCGTGCAGGACAAGGCCGGCGGACGCACCGAATGGGTGCGTGGCGCGAACCAGGCCCTGTCCGATGCTGTGCGTACGCTGGATGGGCGCGGATATCGGACCTTCCCGCTGCGCCCCTGGCTGCGCGCCGCCATGGTCCAGCGGCTGGATCGCCTGCATGACTGGGCCGCCCTGCAGCTGCCGGAAGAGGAAAGCCTGCGCATGCCGGGCAGCCCCGGACCGGCGCTGCTGCGCGATACCCTCGATGGCTATCGCGCGCTGGACATCGACCCGCTGCCATCGCTACCGCCCCATGTGCAGGCCTGGTACGGGCATTAGCGCCCCGGCACTGGTAAGCCCGCCGCTGCCGCGCTCAGCGCGGGGCGGGGCAGGTGGGGCAAGTCACCTTTGCTGCAGCTGGACGGTCGAGGTGTGTGCTCCGGTACGGCTTTGCCGGTGCCCCGGTCGTGCTGGCCACCGGCGTGGCCAACTGGCGGGCCAGCTCGGCGCTTGCGATGTGACCGTGCAGGAACAACAGACTGCTGAAGATGTTCATGATCGTCGCTCCACTTGAGTGGATTGAACGATACGGGCAGCATGAGGACGCAAAAAGCGACATTTCCGCAAGCTTGACTTGAACAGGATTCAAGCCTCATGTCCCGCCCACCCCTCCATGCCCTGCAGGGTTTCGTGGCTGCCGCGCGCCTGGGCAACCTGTCACGCGCCGCGGCGTCGATGAACCTGACCGTCAGCGCGCTCAGCCACCAGATGCGGCAGCTCGAAGAACGCCTCGGCCAGCCGCTGCTGGTCCGCCAGGCGCGCGGGGTCGCACTGACCCTGGAGGGCCAGCGCCTGCTCGATCGGGTCGGGCCGCACCTGGATGCAATCAACGAGGTGTTCCAGCGCTATGCCGCGCGCGCCGAACATGTGCTGACGATCAGCGCCGTACCGTCGATGGCCTCCGCATGGCTGGTGCCACGGCTGGGTCATTTCGTCGCCGCACACCCGCAGATCGAGATCAACCTGCAGTCCAGCGAGCGCCTTGTCGATTTCGATCGGCAGCTGCAGTTCGACGCGGCCTTGCGCGTAGGCGGCGGGCAATGGGCCGGGCTGGTGGTCGAGCGGCTGTTCGATGAGTGGCTGGTGCCGATGGCCAGCCCGGCGCTGATCGCGCGGATGGGCGGCATCGACCGTGCTCCACTGGCGCAGTGGCCGCTGCTGGGCGATCCGGATGGCGCATGGGCCGCGTGGTTTGCCCTGATCGGGCAGAGCCCCCCTTCGCGGTTCGTGGCGGTGCTCGACGATTCGGAAGCGCATCACCGTGCAGCGCTCGATGGTGTCGGTGTGGCCCTGGGCCGGCTGACGCGCGCGCGCCTGCTGCTGGATTCCGGCCAGCTGGTCGCGTTGTCGGAGCAGCGGCTGAAAACGGCCTGGCCGCACTGGCTGGTGTATCCGCAGCGCTCGGCGCGCCACCGTGGATTCCTCGCTTTCCGTGAGTGGTTGCATGCGCAGGCCAGCGAGCATGCGCGGCACATGGAGACGCAGGGCTGATCCGGCCTGGCGCACGCAGCCACCTGTCGCGTGCTGCGGGTCACTGCTGCGTCATCGCACCAGGGTGACCGCCTGTCCGGAACGTGCGAAAGCGTCCTCGAGCAAGGGCCCTGCCTTGATCGCCTCGACCTCGTCGAACAGGGCCCGCAGGGCGGCAGCGGGGCGCGCTGCAGGTGCGGCCACGGCCTGCTGGATCGCAGTGAAGCGGTCGGCGAGCACGCGGTGTCCCGGATGCTGCAGTGCCCAGGCCTGCAGCGGCTGGCGCACGCCAGCGGCGGCATCCAGGCGCCGTGCGTCAAACAGATCGATGGCCGTCGCCGACGTGTCGGCACGCTCGATCGTGGCGTGCCGCAGTTCCCGGCTCAGGAACAGATCGTAGGCGGCACCGCGGCCAACGGCGATACGCAGCCCATCGCGATCCAGATCGGCCACCCGCCGCGCGGGACTGTCCTCGCGCACCAGGTAGGTTCCTTCGATCTCCACATACGGTGCACTGAAGGCGATGCGGTCGGCACGTGCCGGATCGATGGCGAGAAAGGCCAGGTCCCATGCGTCGTCGGCTGCCGCCGCGACCACCGATGCGGCCGCATCGTGACAGGTGAATCGCGCCTGCACGCCCATCCGCTGCGCCAGCGCGGTGGCCAGCTCCACCGAGGGGCCGCGCGGCGATCGTGCGTCGCCCTGCGCAAGGACCGGATTCCCCAGATTGATGGCGACGCGCAGATGGCCCAGTGGCGCCAGTGCACTTCGGTGATCGGCCAGGGTCATGCAGCGCTCCGCGAAGGGTGGGCAGGCCAGCATGCCCGCAACGATGCGCACGGAATGTCAGGGCGGCGCCATCCTGCGACGATGAACCCCATCGCGCATGTCGAGATTCCGGCCAGCGACCTGGCTCGCGCCATCGCCTTCTACCAGCAGTGGCTGCAGGTGCGCATCGATGCGCCGGTCCAGCTGCACGGCTGCCGCGGCCCGGCAGATGCCGGCCACTGGCGGGTGGCCGAGATCTGCGACAGCGAGGGCAACCGCATTGCGCTGCAGGCGCCGGTGACGCCGTAACCCGGGCACCGTGCCGCGCGGTGCTACCGTGATGCGGCGTGCGAGCGCTGCAGCCAATCGGTGATCGCCGGATCGAGCCGCGCATCGTCCGGCACGCGCAGGCCGAATGCCGACTGCAGGACGTCGCGCACGTCGGCGGCATCGCGCAGCGGACGCTTGAGCGGCGCCTGCCCGGGGCGGTACTCGGTGTAGTTGCCACTGCCGATGGTGCGCCGCCAGTCCGGGCCGGCCAGTGACGCGCGCAGCTGGCCGGGGAAACCCGAATCCGGGTGCGTGCACACGTACCAGTTGGCCACCACGTTGTCGATCGGCGCTGGCGGCCGCAGGTCGAAGCGGTACATCGCCCGCCATGCGTCGCCCGCCTGGGCGGAAAGCACGAAGTCGTCTTCACCCGCCAGCTGCTGAAGCTGGAAAGACTCGTGCGGCGTGGCCTGCGGCGCCGTTTCGTACAGCCGCAGCGGCACCGTCGGCGTCAGGCCACCGAAGCCGGCATCGACCAGCCAGTCCTCTCCCTCCACGTGCACGCGCAGCAGCAGGTGGGTACGCGCCGTCGGGGCATTGTCCTGTGCCGCCAGCAGCACGCGCGCGCTCAGCGGCTGTGCGTCGAAGCCCACTGCCTGCAGGAGCGCCAGCAGGCCGCCGTTGAGTTCAAAGCAGTAACCGCCGCGCTGCTGGTCGAGCAGCTTGTGCTGCACGCTGTCCAGATCGATCGGCACCGCGTCGCGCAGCAGGCTGCTGAGGGTTTCAAAGGGGAGCAGGGCGTTGTGGCGCTGCACCAGCAGGGTCAGTCCGGCAAGGTCCAGCGACGGCGGAGCATCCAGTTGCAGGCGCTGCAGATAACGGGGGACGTCGAGCGGGGTCATGGCGAGGGCGGCAGGTGGGAAGAATCCCACTGTGCAACCGCAACCGGGGTTGAGGTCAAGCGCGGGCGCCGTGTCACGTCTCCGTCGCCTGGGGCCGGTACAAAGAGCGCAACCGGCACGGTGCGTGCCACAGCGTCGGCAATGTGCCTAAAGTTGTCGCCGGTCAGGCCGATACAGGTGCGTCCTTCCGCCTGGAGTCTGTGATGTCGGCCGTCGTCCCCCTTCGGTCCCTGCGCACCCGTCTCATCGCGATGCGCTCGGCGCTTCCACGCCTGCTGGTCTGGCTGCAGCCGCATCGGCTCAGCGTGGCCAACAAACTCAAGGCCACCCTGCTGGTCTGCGGCGCGGGCCTGGTGGCGATCGCCGCCGTCCATGCCTGGACCGGCCATGCCAGCAGCCAGGCCGCACGCAGCCAGGCCAGTTACCAGCGTGGCAGCGATCTTGCCGCACGCCTGGCGACGCGGGTGGCGGAGGCGCGTCGCCTGCAGACCCAGTATGCACGCAGTTTCGACGATGCTGACCGCAGCCAGCTGCAGGCGGCCCAGCAGGCATTGCAGGTCGATCTGAAGGCGCTCAGGGCGATGCCGATGGATGCCGGTCGCCGCAAGGCATTGCAGGCGCTCACCGAGGCCGCCGAGGGATTCTCGCAGGGAGTGGCTGCGCTGTTCGAACGTGTGGACGAGATGGGGCGGGGTGATGCCGGCCTGGCTGCACAGCTGCAGCAGGCCGCCGATGCCCTGCAGCAGCGGGTGAATGGCCTGGACCGGCCGGCACTGGCGCTGCACCTGCAGAAGATGCGGCGCCAGGAAGCGCTGCTGCTGCTCGATGGCGATTCGACTCATGCCGACCGCGCCAGCGAAGAGAAGCTGCCGTTCGATCTGGCGCTGGCGGGGTTGCCGCCCGACGTGCAGGAGGCGCTCCGCACCGGCATGGACGCCTATCAGTCGGCACTGCTCGGCTACACCGCTGCCCGCGTCGGCCTTGATGTGGAGACGCAATCGCTGCTGGAGACCGCTGCCGGCGTGGCGCCCGCGCTCGCCGCCTTCCAGCAGGCACAGGTGAATGCGCTGGCCCTGGCGCAGGCGCGGCAGCAGGCCGGTGCACGCACCATGAGCGTGCTGTTCGCCCTTACCCTGCTGCTGGTGGCCGGCGTGCTGATCACCAGCCTGCTGCTGGTGCTGCGCGCGGTGCGCAGGCCGATCCAGGACACCCTGCGGTTCGCCAGCGACATCGCCGATGACCGGCTCGATACCACGTTGCGCGTGCACAACGCCAACGACGAGATCGGCCAGCTGGCACAGCGCTTGGTGGACATGCAGCAGCGGCTGCGTGCGCGCATCGAGACCGAGCGTGCGATGGCCCGTGGCAACACGCGCGTACGCCAGGCCCTGGACTGCGCGCAGACCGGGCTGATGGTGGTCGATGCCGAAGGCCAGGTGGCCTACGCCAATCCTGCGTTGCGGCACGTGCTGGGCCTGCAGGCCGACGCGCTGGTCGGCACTGACGCGCGGGACCTGCATCCGGCCCTGGCCGGCCTGGTCGACGCGCGCCACCGCCAGGAGCGGGAAATCAGTCATGCCGGTGTGCGCTATCAGTTGATCGCCAATGCCATCGTCGATGACGACCAGTTCCTGGGCGTGGCGCTGGAGTGGCGCAGCCGTGCGCTGGAAACGCTGCTGGAGACCGAGGTGGCGGCACTGGTCGACGCTGCCGCGCAGGGTGACCTGCACGGCCGCATTTCGCTGCAGGGCAAGCACGGTTTCGTGCATACGCTGTCCACCAGCATCAACCGCCTGCTGTCCACCTTTGAAACCAACCTGGGGGACCTGCAGGCATTGCTGGCGGCGTTGGCCCGCGGGGATCTCAGCGTGCGCATGGAAGGTGAGCTGCAGGGCGTGTTCGCACGCATGCGCGACGACGCCAATGCAACCGTCGCACAGCTCGGCCGCATCGTGACCCGCATCCAGCGCGCCGCTGCCAGCCTGGACAGCGGTGTCGGTGAAATCGTTGCCGGCCATCACGACCTCTCGCAGCGTACCGAGCAGCAGGCGGCCAATCTGGAAGAGACCGCAGCCTCGATGCATGAGCTGACCGACACCGTCGGCCGCAACGCCGACGCCGCCGGACGTGCCGACGCGCTGGTGCAGGGGGCTGCAGCGGTTGCACAGCGGGGTGGGGTGGCCGTCGGTCAGGTGGTGGAGACCATGCAGGGCATCAGTGAAGCATCGCACCGCATCGGGGACATCACCCAGTTGATCGACGGCATCGCATTCCAGACCAACATCCTTGCGCTCAACGCCGCCGTGGAGGCTGCGCGTGCCGGAGAGCAGGGCCGCAGTTTCGCGGTGGTGGCGGCGGAAGTGCGTCTGCTCGCGCAGCGCAGTGCCGAGGCAGCCAGGCAGATCAAGGCGCTGATCGAGGATTCCGTGGCACGCGTCGGCCAAGGCAGCGTGCAGGCCGCGCAGGCGGGCACCACCATGGACGAGATCGTCGGCAGCGTGCAGCAGCTGGCGGACCTTCTCGCCGGCATCCGCAGCGCCTCGCAGGATCAGCACGCGGGCATCGCCCAGGTGAACCACGCCATCGTGCAGATGGAGGCCAGTACCCAGCGCAACGCCAGCCTGGTGGAAGAAGCCGGCTCGTCGACCGCGCAGATGCAGGCGCAGGTGCGCGCGCTGGCCGAAGCCGTGTCCGCGTTCCGCCTGCAGCCGGACGGTCAGGCCCGCGCGGCGGCGTGATCACGTCCGCCGCCGGGTCCAGCCCGGCGGCGCGGCTCAATACACGTCGCGCCGGTAGCGGCCGCTCTCGAGCAGCGTTTCCACCACCTCGTCACCGAGCGCGCCCCGCAGTACCTGATCCACGCCCTCGGCCATGCCCTGCAGCGAGCCGCAGACATGGATCACGGCGCCACGCTGCATCCATTCCCGCAGTTCATCGCAGGCCGACCGCAGGCGGTCCTGGACGTAACCGCCCGCTGCGTCGCGCGAGAACGCCAGGTCGACCCGGATCAGATGGCCCTGCGCCTGCCATGCGCTCACCTCATCGGCGAACAGGAAGTCATGAGCGCGCTGGCGCTCGCCGAACAGCAGCCAGTGGCCGTGCTCGCCTGCGTGTGCCGCCTCGCGCAGCAGGCCGCGCAGGCCGGCGATGCCGGTGCCGTTGCCGATCAGCACCATGGGTGCGCCCGGCACGCGATGGAAGCCGGGGTTGCGGTGCACGCGCGCGGCGATGTGCGCGCCTGCCGGCGCATGCAGCGACAGCCAGCCCGAACCCAGCCCCGGGCGCCCGTTGTTGTCGTGCACCAGGCGCACGACCAGTTCCACCACGCGATCGGCCGGGCAGGAGGCGATCGAATACTCGCGGCCCGGCAGTACGGGCAGGGCCGTCAGCCAGCGTCCGGCATCCTGCACCTGCAGCGCACTGGCCGCGTCCGGCAGTTCACGTTCGCTGGCCAGGCACTGCAGGGTCTGCGTGCCGCCTTCGATCAGCAGCGGTTGCAGCGGGTCCAGTCCATGCGCCCGCAGTACCGCACGGGCATGCGCGGCACTGTGCCGCGGCGCGATGTGCAGGATGTCGCCGGCCTGCCACTGCACGTCATCCGGCGCGGCCAGCCGGATCCGCCAGATCGGACCACCGACGCTGCCCGGGTTCAGCTGCTGGCGATCCAGCAGCTGCCAGTCGTGCATGCGGGTGGCCGCCGGCAGCACGCTGTCGTCGGCAGCAATGCCGGTCAACAGGCCGAGCTGCTGCTGCCACTGGCGCAATGCCGCGACCGATGCAGCGTCCACGTCGATGCGGTCGAACATCGCGCGGGCACCGTTGCCCAGCAGCCACGCATCGAACTGGCGGCCGAAGGCGCAGTAGTGCGGGTACTGGCGGTCGCCCAGCGCGAGCATGCCGAACTGCAGTGTGGCCAGGTCCAGGGATCGGCCCAGCAGCTGGCGCGAGGCACGTCGTGCCGAATCCGGCGGTTCGCCGTCACCAAAGGTACTGAGCACGAACAGCGCGTGGCTCGCCGCCTGAAGGCGGTGCGCGTCGATCCTTGCCATCGGCAGTACCTGCACCGCCTGGCCGCTGGCCTGCAGCTGCGCTGCCGCGCGCCATGCCAGCTGTTCGGCCAGGCCGCTCTGGCTGGCATGCACCACCAGCCATGCGGCGCCGTTGGCTGCGGCCGCCGGCAGTGGCTGGCGCAGCGCACGTGCGGCGCGCTGGCTGCGGCGACGGTCGAGATAGAGCAGCCAGCCGGTGATGAAGAACAGGCTCATGCCCAGGCTGCTGAGCATCACGATGATGCGCCCGGGAATCCCGAAGTAGCTGCCCGAGTGCAGCGCGAACACGCTGGTAGCCAGCTGACCGCCAGCGCCCTGGCGCGCGTAGGGACGCGCGTCCAGAATCGCACCGCTGGCAGGGTCGAGCTGCAGCAGATCGTGCGCGCGGTCATGATGGCCGCCGCGCAATGCTGGATCGCCCGCCATGGTCCGCACATTCAGTGCCTGGCCGGGCTTCTCGGGCAGCCGCAGGTCGATGTAACCGGTGCGCACCCCGGCCTGCGCGTACAGCGTCGTTTCCACGCGGCGCAGGTCGAGCACGGCGCCGGCATCGATCACCTGCTTGCCCGGTGGCGCCACGCCGAGCAGGGCATTGGCCGCGCTGCGATACCAGTCGAACGACCACCACAGGCCGGTCAGGGCACTCATCAGGTAGATCAGCAGCACCCAGGTGCCGGCCACCGAATGCAGGCTCCACAGGAAGCCGCGGCCGCTGCGCTTCCATTCCACGGCCAGCCAGCTTCGCCAGTGCCGCCAGCGGCGGGGCCAGCGCAGGTAGAGCCCGGACAGCGTGAAGAACAGCAGGGCGATCGCGCAGCTGCCGGTGATCCATTTTCCGCGCTCGCCCGCGGCGAGGTGGCGGTGCAGGTCTTCGACGAAGTCGAAGAAGGCCTGCCCGCGCAGGGCGCTGAAGCGCTCGCCGCTGTATGGGTCGAAGTACACCCAGTGCGCTTTGCCGCCGGCGAAACGGGCCACCGATGGGCGCTGGCCGCTGGCATCCACGCGCAGCCGCTGCAACGGCCGTTTGCTGTCGGCCTGCAGCATCGGCACCAGCTCGCTCAGGGGCAGCGGCTGCTGGCCTTCGGCGTGATGTTCGGCGATGGCGGCGAAGCCGGGGTTGGCGGCGCGCAGCAGTTCATCTTCAAAAGACAGGGCTGCGCCGCTCAGGCCCATGATGGCCAGGACGGTGCCGGCCGTGATGCCGAGCAGCCAGTGCAGTTGGAACAGGACGTTCTTGAACATCGGGGGATGAAAGCCAGGAGGGCTGCCGCCCGCATCCTGCGCAACAGCAAATGAGAATTAGTCGCGTAATTCTCGGGGGCGCCCTGCCTGCGGTCAAGCCGGTGGGGTGGCGCCAGCGACGGGGCCTTCCATGGCCACCGTTGCGCGCACTTGCACCTGCGTCAGAACTTCCAGCCCACCCGCGTGTAATAGAACCCGCCGTTGAATCCGTAGGGCGAATGCACCGGATACTGCGCACCGGCCACGCCCCCCCAGGGGTTGCTGGCCGGCACACGGTCGAACAGGTTCTGCGCGCCCACGCTGACGTACAGGCCCGAATCGAACTTCCAGCCCACCTCCGCATCCACGATCAACGCGCTGCCCCCGTAGATCGGCAGGCCGCCGTCCTCGGCGGAGATCACGCCGCTGTCCAGGTGATCCTCGTACCAGCTGCTGTAATAGTTGAACCGGAGATTGGCGTGGAAGATCTGCCGCTGGTGATTGATGCTGAAGTAGCCCTTGGTCCTGGGCAGCGATTTCTCCAGCTTGTACACGCGCGCTTCGTCGATGAAGTCGGTGTCGTAGCGGTCCACCTTCGTGCGGTTCCAGTTGGCCGCCAGCGAGTAGGTGGTGACCCCGCCGAAGTGGTTGCTCTTGAAGCTGGTCACCAGGTCCACGCCGGTGGTGGTGGTATCGAAGGCGTTGCCGAAGTAGGTTACCTGCGAGATGGAAGCGGCTTCCGCATTGCCGCCGGCCACCAGCGCCGCACGCTCCTCCGGAGTGACTGCAAAGCTGGTGCTCAGGGCAATGCGGTCTTCCACCTTGATCTGATAGCCGTCCAGGGTGACCAGCCAGTCACCTTCGGTCCACACCGCACCCAATGACACATTCCTGGACTCTTCCGGAGTAAGCGGCTGCGCGCCCTTGAGCTGGGCAATCGGATTGGTCGGCGGCAGGGTGGCGATGTCTTCCAGTGCGGTACCGCCGAACACGGTGCTGATCTGGCTGATGTTGGCCTGGCCGGGAGTCGGCGCACGGAAGCCGGTGTTGTAGGCGCCGCGCAGAGCGAAGTGCTCGTTGAAGTCGAAGCGTGCGGTGAGCTTGCCGGTGGTGGTGCTGCCGAACGAATCGTAGTCCTCGTAGCGCAGCGCACCGGCCAGCAGCAGCCGCTCGGTGAGCTGTGCTTCCAGGTCGGCGTAGGCGGCCCAGTTGCGACGATCAAAGGTGCCGGCGGTGCGCGTGCTGAAGCCGTTGAATCCGTTGGAGCCCAGCGCGAAGCCCTGCTCGGTCAGCGGCCCGATGGCGGTGGACGGGCCGTCACCGGGGCTGATCCTGAAGCTCTCCTCGCGCCATTCGGCACCCATCGCCAGGCGCAGCGGCTGGCTGCTGAAGCTGACCGGGATGTCCCGGCTGACGTCCACGTTGAGGTTCTTTTCGGTCTGGGTATTGCCACCCGGGCGGAAGAACAGCCCGGCCGGCTGGTCGGGACCGAGCGAGGCGTTGACGGTGTTGTAGATGGTGAACTCGATGTCGTTGCGTCCCCAGGAGCCGCTCACGTCCCAGTACCACTCACCCCAGGTGCCTTTGGCGCCGGCGAACACCGAGGCGTCTTCCAGTTTGCCGCCGAAACGTGGGGTGAAGCCGCCGGGCAGGCTGGACAGGAAGGTAAAGCAGTTGGCGGGCAGGGCAGCCACCGCGCCGCTCACGGTGCCGTACGGCAGGAGGTTGCCGGCGCCATCGCGCAGGGCGATGGTGGGGCATGCGCCCACGCCGGTCAGGTTGCCCACCAGCAATGTCTGGCCGCCATCGTTGGAGTAGACGCCCGAACGTGCGGTGGGGTCGCGGTAGTAGAACCCGCCATCCACTTCACGCTTGGCGTAATTGCCGAACAGGTAGAACTCCACGTTCTCGGTGTCGTAACCGAGGTTGGCGACCAGCTTGAGGTCGTCGTCCACCTTCGGCGATCCCCAGATCTGCGCAGGATCTTTCACCCCGGGGTAGCCTGCCGCTGCGACCGCGGCGGCATCGTCGCGCTGCACACTGCGCGAGGTGTCGTCGGCGTTGCGCCATTCGGCCGTAAGGGTGGCGAAGCCGTGCTCGGTGAGCGGCAGGCCGATCTGCGCCGAGTACTGGGTGGTGAGCCCGTCGCCCTCGTAGTACTGGCCGGCGAACACCTCGGCGGTGCCGCCTTCGCGCAGCTTCTTCAGGCTGAAGTTGAGCACGCCGGCAATGGCGTCCGAGCCGTATTGTGCCGCTGCGCCGTCGCGCAGCACGTCCACCTGTTCCAGCGCCAGCGAGGGGAACACGGACAGGTCCGGTCCCTGTGCGCCGTCGGACAGTCCGTGGCCGAGGAACGTGATCACCGCCGAGCGGTGGAAACGCTTGCCGTTGACCAGCAGCAGGGTGTTGTCCGGCGGCAGGCCACGCAGGTTGGCCGGACGCACCAGGCTGGCCGCATCGTCGATGGGAATCGTGCTGACGTTGAAGGAAGGCACGAGCACTTTGAGCTGGTCGAGGGCGTCGGTCGCGCCCTGGTTGCGGAACTCTTCACCGCTGATGATGTCGATCGGCACCGCCGACGAGGACACCGTGCGCGGTTTGGTGCGGCTGCCCAGTACCGAAACGGTATCCAGGGTGGTGGCCGCGTCGGGCGTCGTCGATGTGCCGCTGTCCTGCGCCCGTGCAACGGGGCTGGTGGACAGCAGCGCGGTGGCGAGGGCCACCATTACTGCGGATGCCAATGGCGTGATTGCGTCTGGAGCCTGAACACTTCTGCGAATTCCGTGTTTCATGCATGCACCCTGCAGTCGATTTGAGTGGTTTGTCGGTCAGTCGTTCATCCTGTTGGTTCTCCTTGCAGCCAGGGCCCTGGTCGCTAAACGCAGAATTAACAGAACGTAAACCGTACTGCAACGAAGCTTTCGTTTTAAGGCGCCAAGACGCGGAATGGATCGCAAAACAGCCTTATATAGTTGCTCAAGGCATGTACTATGTGCCCAAGGCAACCATCAGGAACGTCCCCGTGTCTGCGCTCACTTCCGATCCCGTCGCACAGGTCCGCGCCTTCAACCGCTTCTACACCCGCAGGATCGCGGTGCTCGAGGAGCGTTTGCTGCACAGCGACTTCACCCTCACCGAGGCGCGGGTGCTGTTCGAACTGGCGGCGGGCCAGGGCATCACGGCTGCGCAGCTGGGCCATCGGCTAGACCTCAACGCGGGCTACCTCAGCCGGCTGCTGAGCGGGCTGCAGGCGCGCGGTCTGGTTCAACGCGAACCGTCGGTGATGGATGCGCGCGCGAACCGGCTGGTGTTGACCGAGGCGGGCCGCGCCGCCTTCGCACAGCTGGATGCAGCGTCCAGCGAAAGCGTCGCTGCCATGCTGGGAGATATCAGCGAAGCAGGATGCCAGCGCCTTCTTGAGGCGATGGCGCACATCCAGGCACTGCTGGGAGGTGCATCGTCGGATTGCGTGCTGCGCGATCCCCGCCCCGGCGACATGGGCTGGGTGATCCAGAAGCACGGCGCGCTGTATGCACGCGAATTCGGATGGAACGCGGAGTTTGAAGCGCTGGTGGCCGACATCGTCACCCGCTACCTGCGCGAACACGACCCGCAGACCGAGCGCTGCTGGATCGCTGAACTGGACGGCACCCCGGTGGGGTCGGTGTTCGTGGTCCGGCACGACGCGCACAATGCCAAGCTGCGGCTGCTGCACGTCGATGCCAGCGCGCGCAGGCGGGGCATCGGGCAGCGACTGGTGGACGAGGCGATGAGCTTCGCGCGCGCGGTGGGCTACAAGCGCATGGTGCTGTGGACCAATGCCGCGCTCATCGACGCCCGCGGTCTGTACGAACGGGCCGGCTTCGAACTGATGACCGAGCAGCACGAGCAGCTGTTCGGCCAGCCACAGGTGTCCCAGCTCTGGGCGCGCTCACTGGTCTGACCGGGATCAGGACGCGTGAATGCCGGCCGCGGCCAGCTTACAGCCGGGCCCACGTCTGCACTTCGCCGGCGGCAAACGGCCCCAGCTTCTGCTTCACGATGCGGCCCTGTGCATCCACCAGCACGCTGTAAGGTAGCAGCCCCTGGGCATTGCCCAGCTGCACGCTGGCATCGCGCGGACCGGGCGTCTCCAGCACGATCGGGTAGTCCACCGGCACCCGCTGCAGGAAGCGCTGCACATCTTCGGGTGTATCCAGCGCCAGCCCCAGCACCTGCACGCCGTCAGGTTGCTGCGCCTGCGCGAAGCGCGACAGTTCCGGCATTTCCTCGACGCAGGGCCCGCACCAGCTGGCCCAGACATTGATGAGCAGCGGCCGGCCGGCAAAACGCTGGCGCAGATCGAGCGGCTGTCCCTGCAGGTCCGGCAGCACCAGTGCGGGCAGGGCATCGCCTGCCTGCAGCACGGGCAGCGGTGCTGCAGGTGGCTGCGCGTCTGGATCGCCAGCGTCCGCCGCCGGCACCGGCGTCAGCCGATGGCCGGCCCACAGGCCCAGGCCGGCAGCCAGCACCGCGGTCCACAGCAGCGCTGGCCGTTGCCACCTCATCGTGCGGTGCGCAGCAGCGCTTCTTCGACCACGGCCTGGGTAAGCAGGGTCGGCAGCACCGTCGGCGGTGCGCCGGGCCCGTACACCACGTAAAGCGGAACGCCCACGGCCTTGTGCTCATCGAGGAAAGCGGTGATCTGCGGGTCCACGTTGGTGTAGTCGCCGCGCATGTACACCGCGTTGGTGCGCCTGAGCAGCTCCCTGAACTCCGGCCGCGACAGCACGGCGCGCTCGTTCGCCTTGCAGCTCACGCACCAGTCGGCGGTCATGTTGACGAACACCACGCGGTTGTCGGCACGCAGGCGGTCGAGCAGCTGCGGCGAGTACTCCACGACGTTCTCGCTGGTGGCCTGTGCCGCACGTGCCGGTGGCTTCAGCTGGGTCACGCCCCACACCGGTACCAGCGCGGCGATTGCCAGCAGCACGCCCAGCAGGCCGGCGGCGCGCTGGCTGCGCCAGCGGCTGCGCTCGAACAACCACAGGCCCAGGGCCAGCAGCAGCAGTCCGCCCAGCGCCAGCGCCATGCCGTCCACGCCACGCTGCTTGCCCAGCACCCACAGCAGCCACAGTGCGGTGGCATACATCGGGAACGCCAGCACGTGCTTGAGCGTTTCCATCCACGGGCCGGGCTTGGGCAGGCGCCGCGCGAGCGCCGGCACGAAGCCGATCAGCAGGAACGGCAGGGCCAGGCCCAGGCCCAGGAACAGGAACACGGCCATCGCCTGTATGGGCGTGGCAACGAAGGCATAGGCGACCGCGCCTCCCATGAACGGACCGACGCACGCGCTGCCGACCACGCAGGCCAGCGCACCGGTGAAGAAATCGCCGGCCGGACCGCTGCGACGGGCAAGTGACTGGCCGAGGTTGCCCAGGCCACCGCCGAGGGTGAACACGCCGGACAGGCTCAGGCCAACCGCAAACATGATGTAGGCCAGTGCCGCGACCACGCCTGGGTGCTGCAGCTGGAAACCGATGCCCACCGCATTGCCAAGCATGCGCAGGCCGACCATCAGCGCGCCGATCACCGCGAAGGCGACCAGTACGCCCAGCGTGTACCACATGGCGTGGCTGCGGGCGCGCTCGGCGCTCTCACCGCTCTGTGCCAGGCCCAGCACTTTCAGCGACAGGATCGGCAGCACGCAGGGCATCAGGTTCAGTACGAGACCACCGGCCAGTGCCAGCAGCAGCACCCACAGGAACGAACGGTCCGGATCCGGGGTGGTGGCCGGCGGGCGGGTGCGCAGCGCGTTGTCGCCCCGCGCATCGGCGGCGAACCCTGCCTGCGCGCCGTCCACATCGGTACGCGCCGGTTCGCTGTTCGGCACGGTCGGCAGCAGGCGCAACGGGGTGCCGTTGGCAGCCTCGCGCGGTGCGGCGCTGCCCGCCGGCAGCGGTCGGATCATTTCGCTGCGTGGCGCAGGCTGGCCGGCGTGGGCGCTGATCTTTCCCGCGGGGATCGACAGCTTCACCCGGCGGGTCATCGGCGGGTAGCAGATGCCATCGGTCTGGCAACCCTGGAAGGTCACCACCAGTGTGCTGTCCACCGCCTCGGTCACCGTGCGGCGCAGCGGCAGCGGCACTTCGACCTGGTTGAAGTACACCGACACATCGCCGAAGTGCTCGTCGCGATGCGACTGCGCGGCGGGCCAGCGCGGCGTAGCAGCCAGCACACCGGCACTGCCTTCCAGCTTCAGCGAGGTGCGATCGCGATACAGGTAGTAGCCCGGCGCGGGACTGAAGCGCAGCAGCAGGGTGTTGCCATCGCTGGCGATCGCGTCGAAGCCGAAGGCCTGTTCGGAGGGCAGCGGAAGCGCCTGGCTGTTGCTGCTGCCGGGCAGGCGCAGGCCACCACCGCTGCCGGCCCCGGCAAGCGGAGTGTTGAACGCGCTCACGCCGGTGACCCGCGCGGTTGGCAGGGCGGCTGCGGCGCCACCGCCACCACCGGGCAGTGTCACCTGGACCACGCGCTTCTGCGGCGGGTAGCAGACACCGGCATCGGCGCAGCCCTGGTAGCGCACTTCCAGGCTGAGGGTGCCGGCCGCATCCGTCGGGGCGCCCGGCAGCGAAACCTGCAGGCGTTCGCGGTAGGTCTCGACCTCGCCGAAGAAATCGTCGTGGTGCTTGGTGCCGCTGGGCATCTGCAGCGCACCGGCATTGAAGGCCGGGTCGGCCTTGACGCTGGTGCGGTGGCGATAGAGGTAGTACCCCGGCGCGATCTTGAACTGCAGCTGGATCTGGTTCCGCTCCGGCGCACTGGCGGTCAGCGCGAACGCCTGGTCCACCGGCAGCAGATCTTTCTCGTCCAGGGCGAATGCAGGCAGGGCCAGCGAGAGCAGGGCGCACAGCGCGGCGGCACGGGCAAACAGATTCATCAAGCGGTGTCCTCCCGGGTCTGCGCCCGGATCCAATCCAGATAGGCCGGCAGTCCGGCCCGGGCTTCGACCGCGATGCACTCGGGGAGTTCATACGGATGCAGTTCGACGATCCGCGCCATCGCTGCCTCCACGCGGCTGGCCGTGGTCTTCACCAGCAGCTGCAGCTCGGCATCGGTAGTGACCTCGCCCTGCCAGCGGTAGGTCGACTGCGCCCCTTCCAGGCGCGTTACGCAGGCGGCCAGGCGCTCGCCGACCAGCGCATGCGCGATGCGCTCGGCACTGGCCCGGTCCGGGCAGGTGGTCAACAGCAGCAGGACGGGATCGACGGTCGGCATGACCGTCGAGTATAGGGCCGCCGCCGGATCAAGGTCCGGCGGCGGCGATGGACCGCTGCGTTGCGCGGTCAGTTGGCCAGCTGGCAGGTCGCCGGCTTGGCCGAGGTGAACAACGCCGGCGTCGCCCACTCGGGGTGGTCGATGAACGGGTTGCGGTTGCCCTGGAAGCTGTAGATCACGTCGTTGCGCGCGCGCTCGGCGTCGTCCGGCGGATCGGACAGATGCCAGTCGATCAGGGTCGAGAGCAGGCCCATGTAGGCCGGCGAACTGCTGGTCCTGACGATCCGGCTGCGGTCGTCGGTCAGCTCCAGGTCCGGCTCGGACTGGCCGGTGGCTGCATCCTTGCCGCCCTCGTAGCGGATCGCCATGTACATCACCGCGCGCGCCATGTCTCCCTTGCGATGGCCCCACACCTCGAAGGTGCCGGTGTTGCCGTCCGGCGTGCGCACCCAGTTGGAATTGCCCGGGTAGCCGCCGCTGCCGCCGCCATGGCCGTTGTTGGCCTCGGTGGCGCGCTCGCCACAGTTGGCATCGCACTTGCCGAACGGCTTGTTGCCGCGGTCGGCATTCCACTGCGCATCGGTCAGGTACAGCATGTGGGTGTCGGTGTAGGGCGCGTAGGGCAGGCCCTTGTCGCCGGTGGTGCTGGCAAAGCCCAGCGAGTTCGGCCAGGTGTGCTCGCGGTTGTAGGTCAGGCCGCTGCCCGTGCCAGCGCGATCGCTGACCTTGGCGTAGCTGCGGTTGCGATAGGCATCGAGGATGCGGTTGGGATTGTTCGGATCCTCGTCGGCGATCTCCAGGATGGTCCAGGTGCTGGTGCCCGACCCGCTGTACGGATAGGCGGTGTGGCCCTTGATGGTCGCGTGCAGCGAGCAGCGCAGCTGGCTCGGGCTGGAGGTGTTGACCCTGGAGTAGTAGCCCGCCGGTACGCCGGGATTGCCCGGATCGGGGTTGCCCGTGGCGCTGGCCACGGTGAAGGCGATGCGGCTGTCGGCAGCCGGATGCGCGCCCTGCAGGTCGGTGATGCGCGCGGCGCGGATGTCGAAGCGGCAGGCCTCACCGGCCACCAGCGCGGTGTTGGTGGACAGCTTCACGCTCCTGCCGCTGGCCGGGTGGGTCAGCGGTACGCTGCCGGAGGCGCCGCAGCTCAGCGCGAAGGCGCCGCTGGCCAGGTTCACCGTCTCGCTGAACACCACTTCCAGATCGGCCGCGGCCGGGAACGTGCTGCTGCCCTGGGCGGGGGTGGTGGTGGACACCGATGGCGGCGTATTGGGACCGGGCGTACCCCCACCGCTGAAGGTCTGGCCGTTGTTGCAGCTGCCGAAGGTCTGCGTCGCCGATTCGGCCCAGGTGAAGTGGGCGTACTGGCTGCCGCTGCCCGTCAGCTGCAGTGAGGTGCCAGGGGCCGTGCTGTTGGTCTCGGCCACCGGAATGTTCTGGCTGGTCATGCCTGCGGCAGGACCGCCGGAGGCAGTGATCGTGCCCTCATAGCTGAGGAACTGGACCACCTTGCCGCTGGCGTCGACCAGCGCGATGCCGTCGTTGGGACCGTTCTGGATGCCGTTGGTCGGATAGCTGACCACGGCCAGGGTGGCGCTGCCGCACCCGGCCGCGCTGCCGGCAGGGACGGCCGTGTCGGCGTACACCGAAGCGGCCGACGGCGTGCTGCCGTTATAGAGATACAGCCGATAGCCGGACAGATCCTCGCCGGCGGTGGCCACGACCTCGATCGCCTCGCCGACGTCACCAGCTGCGGTGCTGTCGTCGTAATGCAGTTCGTTGATGAAGACCTCGGCCTGGGCCGGCGCGGTGGCCAGGGCCAGCACGCAGGCGGTGGCGAGCGGGGACAGCAATCGCATCGACGACTCCTTGTGATTGGGAATGCGCGGCCGAGCCTAAGGCCGATCCAGTGACACTTTGTCGTAAATGAACGTCAGATATCTGACAGTGCGACGTTGGTCACCTAATTCGGGGCCACCCCACCGCACTGCCGCAGCGTCCGGCGCGGAAACTTTTTTCGCGACGCCCCTTGAAAGCCTCCCGGGGGGCTCCATCTCTGCCGTGCTCCCGACCTTGTCGGGTTTCTTCACGTGCGGTTCTGGCACTCGCCTGGTGCGAGTGCTAACATCGCCGGACTTTTTTAGACCAATCAATCACTTAAGAGGTCTCCTATGAGCATCAAGCCGCTGCACGACCGCGTTGTGGTCAAGCCGATCGAAGCCGACGAAATCTCCGCCGGTGGCATCGTCATCCCCGACTCGGCCAAGGAAAAGTCCACCAAGGGTGAAGTCGTGGCCGTCGGCCCCGGCAAGCCGCTGGACAACGGCAGCGTGCGCGCGCCGTCGCTGAAGGTCGGTGACAAGGTCATCTACGGCCAGTACGCCGGCAGCTCGTACAAGAGCGAAGGCGTCGAGTACAAGGTCCTGCGCGAAGACGACGTGCTCGCCGTCATCGGCTGAGCCCCGCCGCGACCTGTTTCAACCTGATCCCCACATCCCAGCCGCCGGGCACGGCCCGGCGCGACCAATGAGGTAATTGCAATGGCTGCCAAGGATATCCGTTTCGGTGAAGACGCCCGTTCGCGCATGGTGCGCGGCGTCAACGTTCTCGCCAATGCCGTCAAGGCCACCCTCGGCCCGAAGGGCCGCAATGTCGTGCTCGAGAAGAGCTTCGGCGCCCCGACCATCACCAAGGACGGCGTCTCCGTCGCCAAGGAAATCGAACTGGCTGACAAGTTCGAGAACATGGGCGCGCAGATGGTGAAGGAAGTTGCTTCGCGCACCAACGACGACGCCGGCGACGGCACCACCACCGCCACCGTGCTGGCCCAGGCCCTGATCCGCGAAGGCGCCAAGGCCGTTGCTGCCGGCATGAACCCGATGGACCTCAAGCGCGGTATCGACAAGGCCGTCGTGGCTGCCGTCACCGAGCTGAAGAACATCTCCAAGCCGACCGCTGACGACAAGGCGATCGCCCAGGTCGGCACCATCTCGGCCAACTCGGACGAGTCGATCGGCCAGATCATCGCTGACGCGATGAAGGAAGTCGGCAAGGAAGGCGTGATCACCGTTGAAGAAGGCTCGGGCCTGGACAACGAGCTGGACGTGGTCAAGGGCATGCAGTTCGACCGCGGCTACCTGTCCCCGTACTTCATCAACAACCAGCAGTCGCAGACCGCTGACCTGGATGACCCGTTCATCCTGCTGCACGACAAGAAGATCTCCAACGTCCGTGACCTGCTGCCGGTGCTGGAAGGCGTCGCCAAGGCCGGCAAGCCGCTGCTGATCGTGGCCGAGGAAGTCGAAGGCGAAGCGCTGGCGACCCTGGTGGTCAACACCATCCGTGGCATCGTCAAGGTCGTGGCCGTGAAGGCCCCGGGCTTCGGCGATCGTCGCAAGGCGATGCTGGAAGACATGGCCGTGCTGACCGGCGGCACCGTGATCTCCGAAGAAGTGGGCCTGTCGCTGGAGAAGGCCACCATCAAGGACCTGGGCCGCGCCAAGAAGGTGCAGGTCTCCAAGGAGAACACCACCATCATCGACGGCGTGGGCGACAAGGCTGCGGTCGAATCGCGCGTTGCGCAGATCAAGACCCAGATCCAGGACACCTCCTCGGATTACGACCGCGAGAAGCTGCAGGAACGCGTGGCCAAGCTGGCCGGCGGCGTTGCCGTGATCAAGGTGGGTGCGTCCACCGAAATCGAAATGAAGGAAAAGAAGGATCGCGTCGACGACGCCCTGCACGCTACCCGTGCAGCCGTTGAAGAAGGCGTGGTTCCGGGCGGCGGCGTTGCACTGGTCCGTGCGGTCACCGCGTTGGCCGGCCTGAAGGGCGCCAACGAAGACCAGAACCACGGCATCCAGATCGCCCTGCGCGCGATGGAAGCCCCGCTGCGCGAGATCGTCGCCAACGCCGGCGAAGAGCCGTCCGTCATCGTCAACAAGGTCAAGGAAGGCAGCGGCAGCTTCGGCTACAACGCCGCCACCGGTGAGTTCGGCGACATGCTGCAGTTCGGCATCCTGGACCCGACCAAGGTGACCCGTTCGGCGCTGCAGAACGCGGCCTCGATCGCTGGCCTGATGATCACCACCGAAGCCATGGTTGCCGAAGCTCCGAAGAAGGACGAGCCGGCCCTGGGCGGCGCCGGTGGCATGGGCGGCATGGGTGGCATGGGCGGCATGGACTTCTAAGGTCCGCTGTTCCCGATGAAGTGAAAAACCCCGCCGCAAGGCGGGGTTTTTTTTGTGGGCCGTTGGCTTGTCTCATAAGCCCCTGTTCGCAGAGACCTGGTGGTCGTATGATGCAGTAGGCTTCCGGGGCTAGCAGCTTGGCCCCTACTCGGGGGATTTCGGAGTGCTGACGGCATGAAAGCTTTCAAAAGCGAAAACGCCAAGCAATTGTTGAGTGACCCCAAGCGATCGGCGCAGTTGCGCGATTTGTTGGTTAAGGGGGCTGAACTGGATGATTTTTTGTCCGGCTCTAGACTTGTACATGAGAGTGCAGGTGTTCGGGCGTCGCGCGAAGTGCAGAAGTCGTTGACTCATGCTTTGCAGGCCTGCCGGGCGAATACCGCAGAGATCCAGCGGCAACTGCAGCAGTTGCAGGCGGAATTGGAGAAGTTGAGATCAAGGGCCGAGGCACGGACATCAAAAGCATCCTCCTCGTCTCAGTCAGCATCTCGCCGTGAGCCAGATGTGTCAGAACTTGATCGCATCGGTGAGCGCCTTCAGGCGGTCCGGAACGTCTTGAACAAGTAGATCGTCGCATTTCAGGAAACACGACGGGGCACTCAAGGATGAATGTAGCGCTACCCGCGTTGATCGTTTTCTTTCTTCTTGTCCCTGGGTTCATTGCTAGATCCCAAGTCCAGAAGATCGAGAGTGAAGTTCTCGATTACTCCCCTTTCGGTGCAGTTGTCGCCCAAGCGCTGGTTTGGGCTTTCCTGCTTCACGCCCTCTGGCTCACAGGAATGCATTTGTGGACAAGCCGGGAGTTTGCGCCCGAGCATCTACTCGGAATGATGTCAGCCAGCTCGAGCCTGCAGTCTGATTCTGTACGTTCCGTCGCTGGTCAATGGAAGGAAATCGCTCTTTACTTTGGATCCATGGTTGCGTTTGCCTACATCGGACCAATGGTTGTCAGGACAATCATCGTGAGGTGCAAGCTGGATCGAGAAGGACGCTGGTGTTCCTCTCTCTGTAGATTCAATCGTGCGCCTTGGTACTATCTCCTTACTGGAGCAGATCTTCGCGATGATCAGAAGGCTGATGCCATCATGATCAGTGCGGTGGTGAGTGTTGGCGGAACTGCCCACCTGTACGTGGGTTACCTGGAAAAATGGCACGTCGATAGGGACGGAAAGCTCGATCGTCTGGTGATAAGTAAAACGATGCGACGCGCGTTCTCTTCGGACAAGCCTGCTGAAGGTGAAGCCGATGCGATGGGAAGGTTCTATCGTGTAGACGGGGATTTTTTCGTCCTGCGTTATGACCAGATATCCACACTGAACGTGTCTTACCGCGAGCTCCCGGCTCCGGCAGAACTCGATCTGCTGACTCTCTCAGCTCAGATTGAAGAGATTGAAAGGATGGTTGGCGAAGACGACTCGGCAGTTGTACGCAACTAGCGCACGAATGCCTTCGTAGCCCCGTATTCCCATTCCCACGGCACCCCCGTCTCGCCCAGCACGAAGCGCACCAGTGCCGGAAAGGTCGCTTCGGCGCGCACATCGTTGCCCAGGATCACCACGCAGCGTTGGCCTTGTTCGACGCACACCAGCGTGTTGCCCACCGCATCGTCATGTCCGCCCTTGTAGAAGCCTGCGCCTTGTGGGCCGGTGAATGTCACCACGCCCAGTCCCGCAGCCAGGTTTCTGCGCCGCTGCGCAACCGGCAGTTCCGGCTGCAGCGTCGGGAACTGGCTGGCGGTGGTGATCGCCAGCTGCGGCCGCACCAGCTCGTGCCGCATTGCCGCCGACAGCCCCTGGCCACTGACATAGCCGGCCGCGAAACTGCCCATGTCGGCGATGGTCGTGTCCATCGAACCGGCGGCACGCACGCGGCTGCGTTCATCGTGCGGTTCCGTCGTGCCTTCGGCGGTCCAGCCGTCGGCCAGATTCGTGGCGAAATCCTCGCGCCACATCATGCTGGTGCGGGGCATGCCGAAGCGGTCGAATACGCGCTGCTGCATGAGCGTACCCACGTCCTGGCCCAGCCCGCGCTCCAGCACGAACTGCAGCAGGATCAGCCCTTCGCCGGAATAGCCATAGCGGCTGCCCGGATCGAAGTGGAACTTCAGTTTTCCGTCCGGCTCCAGGAATGCGAAATTGGCAAAGCCGCTGGCATGGTTGAGCAGCAGGCGCGGAGTCAGCCGGCGCCAACGTTCGTCGCCGGCCAGCACGGTGTAATCGGCGTACTTCTTCGGCTCGGCCGCATAGTCCGGCAGCGGTCTGTCCAGTGCGCTGGCGATGCTGGCATCCAGATCGATCACCTTGTCCTGTGCCAGCTGCGCGATCAGGTGGCCGAAGGCCATCTTGGTCAGCGATGCCGCATACATCACCGTGTCGGTCTGCAGCGGTTCGCCGGCAGCGTTGCGCTCGCCATAGGCGGCGACGTGCACGACCTTGCCACCGTCGACGACGGCCACTGCCATCCCGCGGGCGTGAGCCATCTGCATCAGGCGCTTGGCTTCGGCATCGATCCGGGCCGGGGAGGGCACGGGAGGGGGAGCGGCCATCACGGCGGCGGGGAACAGCGTCAGCAACAGCAGGACGGCACGGCGCATGCGTGGAACTCCTGGCGGGACGTGGCGCGATGCTACCGCAGCTGGCGCCCCGCGGGCGGTAGCGCCAGCCCCGGCATGCTCAGACGGGCTGCAGGCGTTCGGCCGCATGCGTGGCCAGCCCCAGGGATGCCAGCATCAACCCTTCCATCACCCGGTCGCTCACGTGATGTTCGGGCGCGGCATTCTGGCGGCAGCGTTCGGCGGCCAGCAGCACCTCCTGCACGATGCGCAGGCCGGCCAGTGCGCCATCGGCATCGGCCAGCATCATGCGCCGGCCGTTCGCTGGATGGCGTTCGGGCCAGGGTTGGCCATCGGCGGCCGCACCGCTGCCGATGCGTTGCAGGTGGGCGACCAGACTGTTGGGATCGATCGGCGCCTGATCGGCATTGGCCGGATCGGGGTGGGCACCCGGGAAGGGAACGTGTGGTGTTTTCATGGCGTGTGCTCCGTACAGGACAGACGACACCGCCACCGGAAGAGGTGGCGGACGGTACGTGGCGGCAAAGACCGGGAGATGCTGATACCGGCGGGCGCAAGCGCCCCCACGCACCGCCCGCCATGGAACGCGGACGGATTGCCAGCCGGCGCCGCCCAAGGCGACGCCGGCTGACAAGCGTAAACAACATCTCTTCGGGCTTTGCCGACCCGGCCACCCTTTTCCGGTGGCAAACCATCTTGAGCACATGTCCGCGTGGAATGCCAAGGCAGTACGCGACACGTCATGAACGCGGCGGAAGTATCGCATATGCCATTGCCTGTAGAGCCGCGCATCGAGCGCCTGCACGCCCCCTCCGGGTCGGAGGGTGAGAAGCCTGGAAGGAAGATCTCAACGCGGTGGCACCATCGGTCCAGTCGCGACACGATCGATCCGCACACCGGCACATGCGCCGGTCATCCGGACGCGGTAAACAGTGCATTGCCCACGTCCACCCGCAAGGAAGTCGATCATGCAGAGCACGCTCCAGGTCACGCTGTTCGGCCCTCCCGGCGACACCCCGGCGTTGCAGTTGCCGGATGTGGACGGGCCCTCGGTGGCGATACCGGAATCAACCCTGCGGCGGCTGGTCTCCGATCTCTACACGGCGCGGTCCCTGCTCAACCCCGAGCAGCTGGAGGAGGCGAGGCGGGAACTGGACCAGGTGCTGGAGCGCTGGGCCGATATCCACGAGGGCCTGCTGCTGGACGTGGAAGTGCATGGCAGCCGCTAGATCACCGTGCTGCTGAACCGCTTCCCCAGTTGCGGATGAAACATTTTGTACTGCGCAGAAGCTGTGCTATCAATACACCCCATGAACGCAGCCGCTACCCGCTTTTACTGGTATTACTTTCCGAAGCCACTGGCGGAGGAAGGACTGCGCTCACCCTGAAGAAAGCTTCAGACGCATTCCCGAAAGCCGCCAGCGAACCTGGCGGCTTTTTTCATGCCGCCTCGCTGGGGACCCCCTACGTACCGGAGACCTCCCCCATGCCCCCCCATACCGACGACCTGCGCATCCGCACCATCGAACCGCTCACACCGCCTGCCCAGCTGCTGGCGATGCTGCCGTGTGACGATGAAGCCTCCGACACCGTCAGTGCTTCGCGCGCGGCCCTGCACCAGATCCTGCATGGCCGCGACGATCGCCTGGCGGTCGTGGTCGGCCCGTGTTCGATCCACGATCCGAATGCGGCCATCGAGTACGCACAGCGCCTTAAGCCGCTGCGCGACGCGCTGGCCGGCGAGCTGGAGATCGTCATGCGCGTGTACTTCGAGAAGCCGCGCACCACGGTGGGCTGGAAGGGCCTGATCAACGATCCGGACCTGGACGGCAGCTTCAGGATCGACAAGGGCCTGCGCATTGCCCGCGGCCTGCTGCGCGACATCAACAAGCTGGGCCTGCCGGCCGGCGTTGAATTCCTCGACGTGATCTCGCCGCAGTACATCGCCGACCTGGTGGCATGGGGCGCGATCGGCGCACGCACCACCGAAAGCCAGGTGCACCGCGAACTGGCCTCCGGCCTGTCGTGCCCGGTGGGCTTCAAGAACGGCACGGATGGCAACGTCAAGATCGCGGCCGATGCGGTCGGCGCGGCCTCCAACCCGCATCACTTCCTGTCGGTGACCAAGCAGGGCGGCACCGCCATCGTTTCGACCACCGGCAACCCGGATTGCCATGTGATCCTGCGCGGCGGCAAGCAGCCGAACTATGACGCGGCCAGCGTGGCCGATGCCTGCCAGGCACTGGCCAAGGCCCGGCTGCCGACGCGGCTGATGATCGATGCCAGCCATGCCAACAGCCTGAAAAACCCGGAAAACCAGCCGAAGGTGATCGAAGACATCGCCGTTCAGTTGGAAGACGGTGAACAGCGCATCGTGGGTGTGATGATCGAGAGCCATCTGGTGGGAGGCCGGCAGGAACTGGTGGAAGGCCAGCCGCTGGTCTACGGGCAGAGCATCACCGATGGCTGCATCGACTGGGACACCACGGTGACGGTGCTGGAGCGACTGGCTGCGGCGGTGCGCGCCCGTCGCGAAGTGACGGTGTCAGAAGCCGCCTGAGCGCGGCATGTGTGTGGATGGCGGCCAGCGCCTGCGGGGGTGCGGCCGCGATCAGGGCCGGTCGGAGTTGGAGACTGGCCCGTCCGCACCGGCGATGCGCCTGGCGCTGCGCATGAGCGACAGCGCCAGGTCCATCGCCGGGGTGGTGCGAACCCCGACCATTCACGATGCGGTTGACTCGGTGGATCCACGCCATGCGTGGATAGGGGCTGGCCACGGCACGCTTTCGGAAGAATTGCATGGAACCTGCTTGCGGCTTAGGCCGAAGATCGGAGCCTCGCCTGGCTGGACCCGCCGATGCACGTTTTCCCCGACGACAGCCCGTTGCAGCCAGAATGCCGATCAGTTTCCGGGGAGGCCGCAACGGCCCTCGTTCGCTTGAAGGGCGGCCCGATTGCCGATGATGCGATCTCCGTCATCGAGGACTGGTTTGAACCCTCGTCTCCCGCGAGGACGGCAAGTCTGCTGGCGCAGCTTGATGAAAGAATCGAGCTTTACCGCAACGAAGGAGACCAGGCACTTCTGCGTACGACGTTGAAGGCCAGGGCGATGATCGCGGCCTCTGCCGACCAACCGCGCGATGATCGTGAGTCCCCCTCTTCGTACAAGGTAGTGCCTGCGGCATCCCTCGTTGGCGACTGGCGCTCGGACTGGGAAACGGACTGCGTGATCGTTGACGGAGATCTGAGCGTAGAAGGCACGCTGGTGCTCAATGATCTGGGCGAGATGCGGTGTGTGATCGTCCTGGGCAGTCTCAGCGCCCGCAATCTTGACTGTGGTGGTTGGGTCTTCGTACGCGACGATCTCAAGTGTGAGCATCTCCACGCGTGCTCACTAAATGATGGGATTTTGGCCGTAGGTGGCGATCTGACTGTTCAGAATTTCCTCGAGACGGGGACTTACACCCAAGTGGCGGGGCACCTGAGCGCCAGCTACCTCGGCAGCACCCACAACTCCATTGAAGCGGAGGGAGAAGTGAACTGTCCAGGCTTCGAAAGACGATCTGATAGCGACTACTTGTGCGAATGGATCGATCCTGCGTTGCTGGAAGCCCACGATTCCGACAGCGGTTTGGGATGCGAACCCCAACTGTATCCGTCGGCTGACTATCCGGAGCGGATACGCGCGGGGGGCAGCCCTATGAAGTTCAGGCTCTAGATCCACGCCATGCGTGGATACCGCTCTTCTGTAGCGCCGGGCCACGCCCGGCGAACACGCCATCGTTCAATGCACTTCGTCGTGATACACGAACTTCGGCATTTCCCAGCGGTAGTGGATGGCCAGCAGGCGCAGGGCGAAGCCGCCCGCCAGGCAGCACAGGATGGCCGTGGCATCGGACACGTTCCAGTGCAGCAGCAGCAGATAGGCGGCGCCGGTCAGCAGCGCGATGATCGCGTACAGCTCCTTCTGGAAGATCAGGGGCACTTCGTTGCACAGAATGTCGCGCAGCACGCCGCCGAACGCGCCGGTCAGCATGCCGGCGATCAGCACGATCGGCGTGGCATGACCGACCTCGCGTGCGATCGAGCAACCGATCAGGGTGAAGGCGATCAGGCCCAGGCCGTCGAGCACCAGGAAGGTGCGGCGGAAGTGGTGCATCCAGCGTGCGACCCAGGTGGCGATCAGCGCCGCGCACACGGTGAAGCCGAGGTACTCGGGATGTTTGACCCAGCCCAGCGGATAGTGGCCAAGCAGGATGTCGCGCAGTGAACCACCGCCGAGCGCGGTAACGCAGGCGATCATGACCACGCCGAACAGATCCATGCGGCGGCGTCCCGCGGACAGTGCGCCGGTCATGGCTTCGGCGGAAATGGCGATCAGGTAGATGATGGACAGCAGCATGGGACAGGCTCCGGACGCGGTGGGGCCGGCCATGCGCGGACGCCGCCATTGCCTGCGCAGTGACGGGATGACGATGACCGGTGCCGCTCCCGCTGTCCTTTTGCCTGAGAGTTCAGCGGCGTAGGCCGCGTGCCCCTTCGGCGGATCGTGCCGGGCATGCCCGGTGACCTCTCTCCAGCTCGGCGAGTCGAATGCATGGTTGGTGGGATTCCAGCCCACCGGCCTGAGCGATCATGGGAGCCTGCGCCTTCGGCGGGCGCCAGCGCGGCGCCTCTCTCCTGCATTCGCGGGCAGTATATCCGCTGCGGTGCAGCACGGCATAATCCCGGCATGTCCCCATCCCACCGCCCGTGGTTCCTGTACCTGCTCGAATGCCACGATGGCAGCTACTACGCTGGCATCAGCACCGACGTGGACGCGCGTTTCGCCGCCCATCGCGCCGGCACGGGCGCGCGCTACACCCGGGCCCGCCCGCCGCTGCGCATCCTGGCCGTGCGTGAGTACCCGGACCGCTCCGCCGCTTCGCGCGCCGAGTGGCAGCTCAAACACCTGCCGCGCGAGCGCAAGCTGGCGTGGTTGCAGGCATTGGATTCCGCATCTTTGTAGTGCCGTGCCCAGGCAGGGCGCATCGCAGGCAGTCGCGCCGCGACGTGGGGTCAGATCCCCACAGGAAAGGGATCTGACCCCGTTGCAGACCTGCGCTACCGCTTCGGCCGGCGGTCATCCTGGTCATCGCCGAAGATGATGCGCGCGCTGCGCTGGTAGCTCCAGTACGCCACCGCCCAGTTCAGCAGCACCACGATGCGGTTGCGGAAGCCGATCAGGAAGAACACGTGCGCGGCCAGCCAGAACCACCAGGCCAGCACGCCCGACAGCTGCAGGCGCCCCAGGTGCACGATCGCGGCCATGCGGCCGATGGTGGCCAGGTTGCCGTAGTCCGCGTACTTGAAGGGCCCGGGCTCCGGCCTGCCGTGCAGGCGTGCACGGATGACCTCGGCCACGTACTTGCCCATCTGCTTGGCCGCGGGCGCTACGCCGGGCACGGGCTTGCCATTGGCCTGGTTCACCGCGGCCAGATCGCCGGCCACGAACAGTTCCGGATGCCCGGGCAGGGTCAGGTCTGGCTGCACCTGCACGCGCCCGGCACGGTCCAGTGGAACGTCCAGCGTGCGCGCCAGCGGCGAGGCGGCCACGCCGGCCGCCCACACCACGGTGCGCGCCGGCACGAACTGGTCACCCAGCGTGAAGCCCTGGCTGTCGATGTTGCTCACCGGCGTTCCGGTCAGCACTTCCACGCCCAGCTTTTCCAGCTGCCGGCGCGCCTTCAGCGAGAGCACTTCCGGGAACGAGGACAGCACGCGCGGACCGGCTTCCACCAGGCGCACCTTGGCGCTGGCCGGATCGATGTGGCGGAATTCGTTGCGCAGCGTATGGCGCGCAATCTCGGCCAGCGTGCCCGCCAGTTCGACGCCGGTCGGGCCGCCGCCGACGACGGCAAAGCTGAGCCATGCTGCCTTCCTGGCCGGGTCCGGTTCGGCTTCGGCGCGCTCGAACGCCAGCAGCAGCTTGCGGCGCAGGGCAATGGCATCGTCGAGGGTTTTCAGGCCGGGCGCATCATCGGCCCACTGGTCGTTGCCGAAGTAGGCGTGAGTGGCGCCGGTAGCCAGCAGCAGGCTGTCGTAGTCCAGCGTGCTGCCGTCGGCCAATCGCACCTGGCGGAGCTGCCTGTCGATGGCCACGACCTCACCGAGCCGCACTTCCACGTTGCGCTGGTGGCCGAGGATGTGGCGCAGCGGTGCGGCGATGTCCGGCGCTGACAGGCCTGCGGTCGCGACCTGGTACAGCAGCGGCTGGAACAGGTGGTGGTTGCGGCGGTCGACCAGGGTGATGCGGATGCGTTCGCGTGCCAGCGCACGGGTGGCCCAGAGGCCGGCAAAACCGCCGCCTACAACGACCAGATGGGGAACGCGCTCACGACTCATCGACTCACTCCAGGGGGCATGGGGGAACCGTCCGGCATCTTCGCACGGCGGCGGCCTGTCACGTCAGCGTGCGCGCGGATCGGCGATACTCGGATTCAGGCAACCGCCAGCGAGAGCCCCATGAGCGAACCGGAAAAGCGCATCGCCCTGTTGATCGATGCCGACAACGCGCCCGCATCGAAGATCGACGAAGTGCTGGCGGAGGTGGCCCGCTACGGCGTGGCCAATGTCCGCCGTGCCTACGGCAACTGGAAGAGCCCACGGCTGAAAGGCTGGGAGGCGGTGCTGCACGAGTACGCGATCCGGCCCATCCAGCAGTTCGCCTACAGCAAGGGCAAGAACGCCTCGGACATGGCCATGGTGATCGATGCGATGGACCTGCTGTACGCGCGCAACCTTGACGGCTTCGCCATCGTCTCCAGCGATGCTGATTTCACTCCAATGGTGATGCGCCTGTTGACCGACGGGGTGAAGGTGTATGGCTTCGGCGAAAAGAAGACGCCGGAACCCTTCGTCAATGCCTGTTCCAAATTCACCTATCTGGAAGCACTGGGCCAGGCCCATGCCAGCGTGCCGGAAGTGGAGCAGGGCACGACAGAGCCGGGAGCCATCGAGCCGGCCACCGGTGAAACGGGCAGCGGCGACGAAGTGCGCCCACGCAAGAGCGGCGCGGAAATGCGCAGCGATACACGTCTGGTGAAGATGCTGCGCCGCGCCGTGTCCGCAGCGGAAGGCGAGGACGGCTGGTCGCACCTGGGGCCGGTGGGCAGCCAGATCGCCAACCAGGCCTCGTTCGATTCGCGCAACTATGGCTATGGAAAGCTGAGTGATCTGCTGGCGGCGATCGGCCTGTTCGAACTGAAGAAGGATGGCAAGTCGTCCTACGTGCGCGCGCTGCCGAAGAAGAACCGGTAGCGCCGGGCCATGCCCGGCCGACGTCCTACCGCAGTCATTCCGCACGCCCACATATGCACCGATCAGGCGTATCGTTGCCGCTCGCATTGCCCGCAAGGAATACCCGCATGTTGAAGATCTGGGGCCGTCGCAATTCCAGCAACGTCCGCAAGGTGCTGTGGTGTGCCGAAGAGATCGGCCTGCCCTACGAGTCCATCGAAGTGGGCGGCAGCCACGGTGGCACACAGACGCCGGAATACCTGGCGATGAACCCCAACAGCCTGGTGCCGGTGATCGAGGACCACGGCCTGCCGCTGTGGGAGTCCAACGCCATCGTGCGCTACCTGAGCGCGCGCTACGCGCTGGGGACACTGTATGCGGAGGATCCGATGGAACGCGCACAGGCCGAGAAGTGGATGGACTGGAGCACCTCACGGATGGCGCCGCTGTACAGCGATCTGATCTGGGGCATCATGCGCACCGCGCCGGCAGATCGCGACGAATCGCGCATCAATGCCGCCATCGTCCGCGCCGCCGATTACCTGGCGATGGCCGACGCGACGCTGGCCACGCAGCCGTGGCTGTCGGGCGCGACATTCGCGATGGGCGACATCCCGTTGGGTTCACTGGTGTACGCCTGGTATGAACTGCCGATCCAGCGTCCGGACCTGCCCCACCTGGCCGAGTGGTACGCCCGGCTGCGTGAGCGACCCGCTTACCAGCGCGGCGTGATGTCACCGCTGACGTAAGCGGGAATCGCGCGCGGTAACGGTAGCGCCGGGCCATGCCCGGCGGATTCCGCTTGCATTCAATACAGATCCGTCGGATCCACATCCAGCGACCAGCGCACCTTGCGGGCTTCCGGCAAGGCATACAGCTGCGGTACCAGCTGCGCCAGCACGCCGTGCAGAGGCGGGCGCTGTGCCGATGACAGCAGCAGCTGCGTGCGCTGGTAGCCGGCCCGGCGCGGCATCGGTGCCGGCATCGGTCCGTACGCTTCCACCAGCGCCTGTTCGCCCAGCAGTCGCCGTGCAGCCAGCAGGAACGCGTTGGCGTGCTCCACCTGCTGCGCTTCGGCACGCATCAGTGCCAGATGCGCGAACGGCGGGAAGCCGGCGGCCTGCCGCTGGTTCAGTTCGGCCTGCGCGAACGGGTGGTAGCCGCCGTTGACCAGCGTCTCCAGCAGGGGATGACCCGGATGGTGGGTCTGCAGCCACACCTCGCCCGGATCGCGGGCGCGCCCGGCGCGGCCGGCGACCTGGATCAGCTGCTGCGCGAGTTTCTCGCTGGCGCGGAAATCGGCCGAGAACAGGCCCTCGTCGATGCCGACCACCACCACCAGCGTGAGTCTGGGCAGATCGTGGCCCTTGGCCAGGATCTGCGTGCCGACCAGGATGCCGGCCTGGTCCCCCAGCTTGGCCAGCTGCTGTTCCAGCGCATCGCGGCGGGCGGTGGTGCCGCGGTCGATGCGCACCACCGGGTACTCGGCGAAGGCGGCGGTGAGGTGCTCCTCCAGCCGCTCGGTGCCGATTCCCTGTGGCTGCAGGGCCAGGCTGCCGCAGGCGGGGCAGGCCAGTGGCGCCGGTTGCCGCGCACCGCAGTGATGGCACTGCAGGCGACGGCCGCCGCCATGCACGGTCATCGGCGCATCACAGCGCTGGCACGGCGCCGTCCAGCCGCAGTCATGGCACAGCAGTACCGGTGCGTAACCACGCCGGTTCTTGAACACCAGCACCTGCTGGCCGCGCTGCAGGTGCTCGCCGATGCCGGCCAGCACTTCGGCCGAGAGACCGTCCTGCAGGGGACGCTTGCGCACATCGAGGATGCGCACGCGTGGCGGCCGCGCGTCGCCGGCGCGCTGCTTCAGGCGCAGGTGCAGGTAACGACCGGCATAGGCGTTGTGCAGGGTTTCCAGCGACGGTGTCGCGCTGCCCAGCAGCACCGGAACCCCCAGCGCCTTGGCACGCACCAGGGCGAAATCGCGCGCGTGGTAGCGGATGCCGTCCTGCTGCTTGTAGCTGCCGTCATGTTCCTCGTCCACGATCAGCAGGCCGGCCTGCGGCAGCGGCGTGAACACCGCCGAGCGGGTGCCGACGATCACCCGCGCTTCGCCGCGCGAGGCGGCTGCCCAGACGCGCGCGCGCTCGTTGTCATTCAATCCCGAATGCAGCGCATGCACGGCGATGCCCAGGCGGCCGCGGAAACGCGCCAGGGTCTGCGGCGTCAGTCCGATTTCGGGCACCAGCACCAGCGCCTGCCGGCCTTGGGCCAGGCAGTGGATGATCGCCTGCAGGTAGACCTCGGTCTTGCCGCTGCCGGTCACCCCATCGAGCAGGAAGGGCTGGAACCCCTCCGCGGCGTTGATCGCGGCAACGGCTTCGGACTGGTCCGGATTGAGGGTCGGGCCGGGCAGCGGTTGCGCGTGCTGTGGCGCCACGCTCAGTGCAACGCGCTCGGCCAGTGCGCGCTTGCCGAGACTGCGCGCCGCGCTGCGCCAGTCCTCCATGCGCGCCCCCAGCACGTCCTCGTCCACGACGGCGTCGGCCAGCAGTTCCGCCAACTGCCGCGGGCGGCTGCCTGCGCGCAGCGTGCCGCGCTGCGCGTGGCCTGCGGCGGTCAGCTGCCAGCCCCAATGATGGGTGTCGGGCAGGGCTTCGCCGTGCCGCAGCGGCCCCGGCAGGGCCGTGCTCAGCACTTCGCCCAGCGGCGCGTGGGTGTATCGGGCCAGCCATTGCAGGCTCTGCCACAGTTCGCCCTGCAGCAGGGGCGCGGGGTCGCACCACGCGAGCGCCTGACGCAGGCCCTGGCCGTCGTCGGCCTGGCCGTGGCCGGCCACCACGCCGATGAGTTCGCGGTTGCCGAACGGCACCTTCACCCGGCAGCCGACCGCCACGTCCGGGGCATCGCCCTGCGGCGACAGATAGTCGAACAGGCGGGGCAGGGGGACGGGCAGGGCGACCTGCAGGGTCGGAATCGGGTCGAGCATCGGGGCAGTGTAACGGGCCGTGTGCACCCGCATGCCGCCCGGAAGGCCCACACGGGGGACGTCGCCGAATCATAAATGTCACCTAAATATCGGTGTCCATTGGAGATTCAGTCTTATCCACACGTTCTGTGGATAACACTGTGCGTTACCGGTCAACGGCTGCGTAGGACGCCGATGGCGACGGCCTCGCCCTTGGGTTGGTCAAAAAATCGCCATACATTAAAATGCATTAAAATCAATACTTTATGTGTGAAACATTGCTGAAACAGAGTGAATTCAGCGAGATGTCGCGGTTTTGCCGGGCGCCAGCGTGGTGCTGTGCACAACCTGCAGCATGAAGTGCCCACGGACGCAAGTCCTGCCGGGCGCCGATGGCCTGCCGCTATCATGCCGGCAGACCTCTGGAGTGACCGATGACCGCTGTGCCCGCCCCTGTTTCCTCGACCGCGGCCGGTGCGCTGTCGGCGTTTCTGCGTGGCGTAGAGCGCCGTGCCCTGGTAGTGGCGGAGCTGCAATGCGGCGACCCGGCCCGGGCCGAGCAGACCCTGGTGGCGGTGATGCGCGCCTTCTCGGCCGTTGCCAGCGATCTGCCGATGGCACAGTGGCCGACCCGCTTCTGGACGCTGCTGGGGCAGCGGCAGGCACTGCGCGAGCCGGCCCCGGGCCAGTGGCCGCCGGCACTCGCCGCACTGGGCGGCATGGCACCGCTGCCACGGCTGGCCCTGCTGCTGCGGGTGGGCGGCAGCCTGGATGAGAACATCGCCACGCGGGTACTCGATCGTGATGAGGCCGGCTACCAGCAGCTGCTGGCCGATGCCTGCCCGCGTGATGCCCAGGGTCAGCCGGATGCTGTTGCCTGGCGCGGCCTGGCCGAACAGGTGCAGCAGCGCATCCGCGACCTGCCGGCGCAGCGGCTGCAGCAGCTGCAGCAGCCGGCAGCTGCCACCAGCAGCAATCCGCAGGCGCCGACGTCCAGCTGGAGGGCACCGCAGCGCGATGAACGGAGCGCTGCCAGCCCCCGGCGCCGGCGCCCCGATGCCCGACCGCGCTGGCGCGGGCCGGCGATCCTGCTGCTCACAGTGGCAGTACTGCTGGCAGCCGCTCTGGGCTGGCGCCATTGGAGCGGTCGGTCGCTGGTGAGCGATGCGCCGCTGCCGGAGGGGGTGGTTGCCGAGGCCGGCCCGGTCACGGTCGAGGCGCTGCCGCCGAGCACGGTCGCTGCCACGCCGCAGGCGGACAGCGCCCCGGCCAACGATGACGCAGCAATGCTGGCCGACCGCGATTATCCGTTGCTGGCCGAGGCCGATCTGTATGCCTGGACGGCCGCCGGTGGTCCGCTGCCGGTGGACGAGTCGCAGACCAAGCCGAGCCGGCCAGAGCCGGCCAGCGCAGTGCTGGAAACCGCCGCCGCCGATGAATAAGTCCGTGATCACCAGCCTGCTGCTGGCCATCCCGTTGTCGCTGTCCGCAACGCCCCAGACCCTGAATGTTCCACTGCCACCCGCGCCGGCGGCCACGCCCGCGGTCCCGCCATCGGCGGCACCCACCGCGTTCGTCCAGCTCGACGCGCAGCAGCAGCGGCAGCGCCGCGTCGACTACGCCGCTTGGCGCGCGCTGCCGGAAAGCGAGCGCGAACGCATCCGTCAGGCGGCCACGCGGTTCGCCGCACTGCCGGCCGCACAGCAGGAGCGCCTGCGCTCGCAATTCCAGGCACAGGACCAGGCGTTCCGCGATGGCTGGCGGCTGGGGCCGCAACTGGGCGTGGAGTTTCCCAAGCTGCATGGGCTGTTCGGCTTCCTGCCACCGCAGCAGCGCGACAGTGCACTGGCCGTGCTGCACCAGCTCAGCCCGGCACAGCTGGCGCAGTTGGCGCTGGTGGCCCAGCGCACGCCGCCGCAGGAACGCGATGCGGTGCGCAGCGCGTTCCTCGCCGTACCTGCTGCGGAACGAGACGCCTGGCTCAAGCGCCAGGCCGGCCAGTAAGCGCGCGGTCAAACCCAGCGTTCACCCCATGTCATGGGAATGAACGCACCGCGCGCGTAAGATGACGGCCCGCAACCCGGTGCCTGTGCCCTTCGCGCGCAACCGCAGTTCGCGTTCTGCATCCCATGTCCAACGCAACCTCCACGCCGCGCTTCAGCAAGGAAGTCGGCGCCACCGGTCTGCTCGCCCTGCCGCTCGTGCTCGGGCATGTCTCCACCGGCCTGATCTCCTTCGTCGACAACGTGATTGCCGGTCATCACGCCACCTCAACCCTGGCGGCCGTGACCATCGGCACCGCCCTGCTCTGGCTGCCGATGCTGATTCCGATCGGCACGCTGATCTCGCTGACCGCCTCGGTATCACAGCTGCACGGTGCCGGCCGCGAGCGCGAGATCGGCCCGCTGTTCCGGCAGGCGTTGTGGCTGGCGCTGGGCCTGGGCCTGATCATGTTCACCTTCCTCACGGTGGTGCCGCCGCTGCTGCCCGCCTTCGGCATCGCGCCGGACATCGTGCCCGGCGCAACAGCGTTCCTGCATGCGGTGCGCTGGGGCGGGCCGGCGCTGACGCTGTACTTCTGCATGCGCTATCTCAGCGAGGGCATGCACTGGACGCTGCCGACCATGCTGATCGGCTTCGGCGGCCTGGTGGTGCTGGCGCCGATGGGCTACGTGCTGGCCAACGGCAAGCTGGGCTTCCCGGAGCTGGGTGCGGAGGGCCTGGGCATCGCCTCGGCGGTGATGATGTGGTTGCAGGCCAGCGCATTTGCCCTCTATCTGTGGCGTACACGGCGATTCGCCCATCTGCAGCTGTTCTCGCACTTCGAGTGGCCGCGCTGGAAGGCGATCTGGGACCTGCTGCGCACCGGTCTGCCGATCGGCATCACCGTGCTGATGGAAGGTGGGTTGTTCATCGTCACCGCGCTGCTGATCGGCCGCCTCGGCGCCAACGAGGCGGCAGCCCACCAGATCGCGATCAACGTGGCGCAGCTGTGCTTCATGATCCCGATGGGCGTGGCCGAGGCCACCACGGTGCGCGTGGGTCATGCAGTGGGGCGGGGTGATGGCTTCGGTGTGCGTCGTGCAGCCTGGGCCGGCTACGCGATCATCATGGGTACACAGACGTTGTCCGCGCTGGTGCTGCTGTTCGGCCACGATGCCATCGTCGGGGTGTACACCAACGATCTGGCGGTGGCCGGCCTGGCCTCCACGCTGCTGCTGTACGCGGCCACCTTCCAGTTCCCGGACGGCATCCAGGTGCTGTCGGCCGGTGCTCTGCGCGGCCTGAAAGACACCCGCGTGCCGATGTTCATCGCCATGTTCGCCTACTGGGGCCTGGGCATGCCGCTCGGCGCCGGGCTCGGCCTGGGGCTGGGCATGGGCCCGCAGGGCATGTGGATCGGCCTGATCGTCGGCCTCACTGCCGCTGCCATCCTGATGGGCTGGCGCCTGCGTCGCAGCAGCCAGCGCATCGGCCAGTCCGCGCTGTCCTGACCCTCCGCCCGTCACCCCGTGACGGGCGATCCCCTGACTTGTGTCCGATGCCGCCTCACACGGCACCGGCTATGCTGTTACCACGGCAAGAAGCCATCCGGAGCGCTCCATGAATCAACCCGTGCCCCCGCTGCCCCAGGCGCGTCGCAATCCCGTCGCCAGTTTCTTCATCGGGCTGTGGGACGTCATGAATTTCACCCGCCGGTTGATCCTCAACCTGGTGTTCTTCGGCCTGCTGTTCCTGCTGCTGGTGGTGTTCGTCATCGCTGCCGGCATGGGCGCCGGCGCCAGCAAATCGCTGCAGGACCGCACGACCCTGGTGATCGCACCGGAAGGGCGCCTGGTCGAGCAGTTCAGCGCCGATCCGGTCAGCCGCGCGCTGGCCAAGGCCGTGGGCGACAACAGCGCCGAAGAGGTCCAGCTGCGTGACCTGGTCCGGGTGATCGAGTCGGCGCGCGAGGACAAGAAGATCGAGCGCGTGGTGCTGGAACTGGACAAGCTGCAGCCCTCCGGCTTCGCCTCGCTGCGTGAAGTCGCCGCCGCGCTGCAGAGCCTGCGCGCGTCCGGCAAGCAGCTGGTGGCCTACAGCGAAAGCATGGGCCAGTCGCAGTACCTGCTGGCTGCGCAGGCCGACGAGGTCTACCTGGATCCGATGGGATCGGTGGTGCTCGAGGGTCTGGGCCGCTACCGCCAGTACTTCCGCTCCGGCCTGCAGGACAAGCTGGGCGTGGACGTGCACCTGTTCAAGGTGGGCGAGTACAAGTCCGCGGCCGAGCCCTATGTGCTTGATGCTGCTTCGCCGGCGGCCAAGGAAGCCGACCTGTACTGGATGAACGACGTGTGGCAGCGCTATCTGGGCGACATCGCCAAGGCGCGCCGGCTGGATCCGGCGCAACTGGCCGCCGGCATCGATACGCTGCCCGAAGGCGTGGCGGCTGCCGGTGGCGATCTGGCCAAGTTCGCCCTGCAGCAGAAGCTGGTGACCGCGCTGAAGACCCGCGAGGAGTTCGAAGACCTGATGATCGAACGCGGCGTGGCCGATGAAGACGCTGAGGGCGGCTTCCGCAATGTCGATTTCGGTCGCTACATGGCCCTGCTCGACGCCCGCCGCAGTCCGGTGGATGCACGCCCGCAGGTGGCCGTGGTGGTTGCCGCCGGCGAGATCAGTGGCGGTGACCTGCCGGCCGGCCGCATCGGTGGTGAGTCCACGTCGGCGCTGCTGCGCGCTGCCCGCGACGACGAGCAGGTCAAGGCCGTGGTGCTGCGCGTGAATTCGCCGGGTGGCGAAGTGTTCGCCTCCGAGCAGATCCGCCGTGAAGTGGTGGCCCTGCAGGCCGCCGGCAAGCCGGTGGTGGTGTCAATGGGTGACCTGGCCGCGTCCGGTGGTTACTGGATCAGCATGAATGCCGATCGCATCTACGCCGATCCCTCGACCATCACCGGTTCGATCGGCATCTTCGGCATGATCCCGAACTTCAGCCGCGCGCTGGACAAGATCGGCGTGCATACCGATGGTGTCGGCACCACGCGCTTCGCCGGTGCGTTCGACGTCACCCGTCCGATGGATCCGGCGGTGGGCCAGGTCATCCAGACGGTCATCAACAAGGGCTACGCCGACTTCACCGGACGTGTCGCCGAAGCACGCAAGAAGCCGGTCGAGGCCATTGATGAGGTGGCCCGTGGCCGTGTCTGGAGTGGCGCGCAGGCAAAGGAACGTGGTCTGGTCGATGCCTTCGGTGGCCTGAAAGACGCCGTGGCCGACGCCGCCAGCCGCGCCAAGCTGGGCGGCGAAGACAAGTTCCGCGTGCGTTACATCGAAAAGGCCGCGACCCCGTTCGCGCAGTTCGTCAGTGGGTTTGCCGGCAGCCGTACTGGTGCCTGGATGCTGTCCGATTCGGGCGTGGCGCGGATGATGCTGGCGCGCACGATGCCGGAAGTGGATACCCAGCTGCGCTTCGTCGAGAACGCCGCGCGCGAGAAGGGTAACGGCGCTCCGGTAAAGACCCTGGCGTACTGCTTCTGCGGGTTCTGAGCACAGCCAGCCACGCGTAGCGTGGATCGACGGAAAACGCCCGGCCCTTGGCCGGGCGTTTTCGTTCGGGCGCTCCGCTGACGACGCCATCGCCGCGATCAGTGCGCTGCGTCGGCCTCCGCGCTGCGCTGGCGCTCGGCGCCATCATCGACGGTCTTCTGCACGGCGCGCGCGCGATCGATCGGTTGCTTGGCTGCACGGGCCAGGGCCTGGGGTTCGGGCGGCCGTTCCGGGTCCGGCGCCGGTGGGCGTTGGCAGCCGGCCAGCAACACAGTCGCCGACAGCAGTGCGGACAGGATCAGGATGCGCATGGTGGCTCTCCACGACGGGCGTACGGCCAGTGTGGCACCCCCGGCAGCGGCGTGCCGTGAGCGCGTATCCTTTCTGCATCGGAACACAGCGGGCGCAGCCCGGGAGGACACATGACCCAGCAACGGTGGAGACTGGACGGGCAGACCGCACTGATCACCGGCGCCAGCGCCGGCATCGGCCTGGCCATCGCGCGTGAACTGGCCGGCTTCGGAGCCGACCTGATGATTGTCGGGCGTGACATCGACGCGCTGGAAACCGCGCGCGACGAGCTGGCCGACGCCTATCCCGACCAGCAGGTGCGCGCGCTTGCCGCCGACGTCTCCGACGACGAGGATCGCCGGCAGATCCTGGACTGGGTCGAGGACCATGCCGATGGCCTGCACGTGCTGGTCAACAATGCGGGCGGCAACGTCACCCGCCCTGCCATCGACTATACCGAGGACGAGTGGCGCGGCATCTTCGAGACCAATCTGTTCTCGGCGTTTGAACTGTCGCGCTATGCGCATCCGCTGCTGGCACGTCACGCCTCGTCGGCCATCGTCAACGTCGGCAGCGTCTCCGGCCTGACCCATGTGCGCAGTGGCGTGGTGTACGGCATGAGCAAGGCGGCGATGCACCAGATGACCCGCAACCTGGCCGTGGAATGGGCCGAGGATGGCATCCGCGTGAACGCGGTGGCGCCGTGGTACATCCGCACGCGCCGCACCTCCGGGCCGTTGTCCGATCCTGACTACTACGAGGAAGTCATCGAGCGCACGCCGATGCGCCGCATCGGTGAGCCGGAGGAAGTCGCCGCGGCCGTGGGCTTCCTGTGCCTGCCGGCGGCGAGTTATGTCACCGGCGAATGCATCGCCGTGGACGGCGGCTTCCTGCGCTACGGGTTCTGACCGTCACCGCGTTGGGCCCGCGCCACGCCGGCAGGCCCTCACCCCGGTACCGCGCAGTCGCTGGCCTCGAGCACGGCCTGCAGACGCTCGCGCTCGCTGCGCGCAGCGTCGACGTTCTCCGGCGCGGCGAAGCGCTCGCGCCCCCGGGCGTCGCGCAGGCGCTGCTGCCAGCTGCCGCAGCGCTGGATCTCGGGAACCTCCTCGCAGCGGTCGCGTACCACTTCGCAGCTGGCGGCATTGGCCGGGGTGACACCGCCAAGACCCTGTACGTCGAGCAGCACGCAGTGCGGTGGCGCCGCCTCGTACTCGTGCAGGTAGCGGCTTCCTTCCTCGCTGCTGCACTGGAAGATCGGCGGCAGCGGTGCCCGTGGCGCGCTGTCGCTGCCGCTTGCCGGGTCCGTCCGCGGCGGCAGCGCTGCGCTGTCCAGAATGGCGTCGCCGCCGCCAGCCGGTTCGACCATGCCCGCTTCCATGATGGTGCGCGCTTGGTCGACCCGGCGCGGCGTGTCCGCCGCTGCCGGCGACGGCACTGCCGACGGGACGAGCTCCGTTTGTTGGCCGACGGGCGGCTCCACGCGCGGTGCCGGCGTCGCTGCTGGCGCCGGTACCCGCTGGATCTGCTGCGCGCTGCCCTCCGGGCAGGGCGTGCGCTGCAGGGTGGGAACGTCACTGCTGCTGAACGTGCAGCGGTAGATCACCATGTCCTCGGCGAACGCGTTTGCGGGCAGCAGCGCCAGAATCAGCCAGAGTGCTTTTCTCATGCGTGCAGCCTACACGGGCAGGGGCTCAACGCCCGCAGTCGCGCGACAGGCGCGCATCGATACCGCGCTGTTCGTTGCTGATCGCGGTGCGCTCGCTCTGCAGCGCGCTGTTGTAGCGGCGGTCCAGCTCCCAGCGGCGATCGCGCAGGCGCGAACAGACTTCCTGCGGCGGCAACGCATGGCAGGTGTCGCGGACCAGGATGTTGCCTGCCGGCACCTGCACGCCGACGCCGACCGCAGGTGGCCGGTAGATCGGTGGACCTCCCGCCGATGCGCCCGTGGCCGGGCGGGGCCCGGGATGGCCAGGTCCGAAATGACCGCGTGGCGACCAGACCGTGGTCCACAGCGGGACCCAGCGTGGATTGCCTTCGTTGCTGTCGCTGGTGTAACGCTCGCCGTCGGCGGTAACGCATTCGTACATCGGTTGCGGAGGCTGGATGTAGACGTGCCGGACCTCGCGCTCGATCACGGCCGGTGGCGTGCTGGTTGCGGGCGCGGCGTCGCTGCGCACCCCCTGCGGCGCCGGGTCACGCGGCCGCTGCAGGTCGCGTACTTCCTGGCGGCCGCTGCTGCACGGCGTGTCCTGCAGTGCCACGGCGCCATTGCTGCCGACACAGCGGTAGACACGCACATCGTCGCCGGCGGTGGCGGTCAACGGCAACAGCAGGCTCAGGCAGAGGGTGGCGCGCAGCGGGCTCATGGATGCAGCGTGCGGGATCCGGCGGAGCGGCGCAATCCGCGCGTCCACAGGGTGGCTCAGGATCGCAGGACGTTGCCGCTGAGCGCATCGCGGATCGGCGTCGGCTGGGCCAGGCCGCCGGTCGGGCCGTCCAGGATGCCGTCCAGCAGGCGCAGCAGGCGCGGATCCAGTTCCTCGCGGCTGCGTGCCGGTGGCTCGCCGGCCAGGTTGGCGCTGGTGGAGACCAGGGGCCCGCCCCACGCTTGGCACAGGGCGGCCACCAGCGGGTGGGCGCTGATACGCACCGCGATACCGCTGTGTTCGCCGGTGATCCAGTCTGGCGCGCGTGATCCGGCCGGAAGAATCCAGGTGTTGGCGCCGGGCCAGCTGGCCAGCACTGCACGCTGGCGCTCGTCGGGCAACGCCTGCAGGCGTACCCAGCCTTCCAGCTGCGCCAGTTCGGCGGCCACCAGGATCATGCCTTTCTCGATCGGCCGCTGTTTCAGCCGCAGCACCGTGTGCACCGCCGCTTCGTGCGACGGGTCGCATCCCAGGCCCCAGACCGCTTCAGTGGGGTAGGCGATCACGCCGCCGGAGCGCAGCAGGGTGACGGCAGAATCCAGGGTAAGTTCTTTCATGGTGGCGACCGGCCCGGCATGGGCCTTCATTATCCTCCCACCGCGTGCAGATGGGGTGGACCGGCGCCATCGAGGCGGCGACGGACCGGGCACCGTCCGCGCCCGACCCGTGGCCGGGCGCTGTCCCACATCAGGCCTTCTTGACGACCTTCTTTGCCGCTTTCTTCGCCGGGGCCTTCTTGGCGGCGGCCTTCTTTGCCGGCGCCTTTTTCGCGGCCGCCTTCTTGGCCGGTGCCTTCTTGGCCACTGCCTTCTTCGGTGCGGCTTCCTTCTTCACCGCCGCCTTCTTGGCCGGTGCCTTCTTGGCAGCGGCTTTTTTCGCGCCGAAGCCCTTGCGCACCGGCTTGCCGGTTTCTTCCATCAGCTGCTGCACTTCGGCCAGCGTCAGCGAGGCGGGCTCGCGGTCCTTGGGAATCTTGCCGTTCATCCTGCCGTCGCTGATGTACGGGCCGAAGCGGCCATTCAGCACCTGGATGTCGCTGCCTTCGAATTCCTTGATGATCCGGTTGCGCGCGATTTCTTCCTTCTCTTCGATCAGGAAGACGGCGCGGGCCAGGTCGATGGTGTACGGGTCGTCTTCCTTCTTCAGCGAGGCATAGGTGCTGCCACGCTTGGCGAACGGGCCGAAGCGGCCGATGCCGACGCTGACCGGTTCGCCCTTGTCCTCACCCAGCGCGCGCGGCATCAGGAACAGCTCCAGCGCGTCTTCCAGGGTGATGGTGTGCATCGACTGGCCCGGGCGCAGCGAAGCGAACTTCGGCTTCTCCTCGGCATCCTCGGCGGTGCTGCCGATGGCGGCGTACGGCCCGAAGCGACCCAGGCGCACGCTGACCGGCTTGCCGGTCTTCGGGTCGGTGCCAAGCTCGCGCGCACCACTGGCTTCGGCACGATCGACCGATTCCTTCTTGTCCTCGACCAGCTCCTTGAACGGCTCCCAGAAGCGTGACATCAGCGGGATCCACTCTTCCTCGCCGCGCGAGACGGCGTCCAGCTCGTCTTCAAGCCTGGCGGTGAAGTCGTAGTCCACGTACTGGGTGAAGTGGCTGGACAGGAACTTGGACACTGCACGACCGACGTCGGACGGACGGAAGCTGCGACCTTCCATCTCCACGTACTTGCGGAACAGCAGGGTCTGGATGATCGAGGCGTAGGTCGAGGGACGACCGATCCCGTACTCTTCCAGCGCCTTGACCAGTGCCGCCTCGGTGAAGCGGGGCGGCGGCTGGGTGAAGTGCTGCTCGGCCAGGATGCGTTCCAGCGGCACGCGGTCGCCGGGCTTCATCGCCGGCAGCTTGCGGCCTTCGTCCTCGTCTTCGGCGCTCTTGCTGTCCTTGCCTTCCTCGTACACGGCCAGGAAGCCGGGCACGACCACGGTGGTGCCACTGGCACGGAAGACGTGTTCGCTGCCGGCCGACAGGTCGACGCTGACGGTGTTGAGCGTGGCCGGAATCATCTGGCACGCTACCGCGCGCTTCCAGATCAGTTCGTACAGCCTGCGCTCGTCGTCGGTCAGGAACCGCGACACCTGCGCCGGCGTGCGCAGCGCCGAGGTCGGTCGCACCGCTTCGTGCGCTTCCTGGGCGTTCTTGGACTTGGTCTGGTAGGTGTTGGGCTGGTCCGGCAGCGAACCGATGCCGTAATCGCGGGCGATCACGTCGCGGATTTCCGCCAGCGCATCCTGAGACAGGTTGACCGAGTCGGTACGCATGTAGGAGATCAGGCCGACCGTGCCTTCATCGCCGATCGCCACGCCTTCGTACAGCTTCTGCGCCACCTGCATGGTCTTGCGGGTGGTGAAGCCGAGCTTGCGCGAGGCTTCCTGCTGCAGGGTGGAGGTGGTGAACGGCGGCGCCGGGCGGCGCTTGCGCTCCTTGCTGGCCACGTCGGTGACGTGCAGCGAGCCCTGCGCCGCCTGCTGGATGCGCAGGCGGGCGGCCTCGGCGGTATCGCCGTCGGTGATGGTGAACTGTTCGAACTTCTGTCCGTCCAGCTTCACCAGCTTGGCATTGAAGTGCTGCGACGGGTGCGCGCATTCGGCAGCGATGGACCAGTATTCGCGCGCGATGAAGGCTTCGATCTCTTCCTCGCGCTCGACGATCATGCGCAGTGCCGGGCTCTGCACGCGGCCGGCGGACAGGCCGCGCTGTACCTTGCGCCACAGCACCGGCGACAGGTTGAAGCCGACCAGGTAGTCCAGCGCACGGCGTGCCTGCTGGGCGTCCACCAGATCGCTGGCGATGGCCCGCGGCTGGTTGATCGCTTCCTTGATGGCGCGCGGGGTGATCTCGGTGAAGACCACGCGCTGCATCGGCTTGTCCTTGACCAGCCCGCGCTCCTTCAGGATCTCGGCGATGTGCCAGCTGATCGCCTCGCCTTCGCGGTCCGGGTCGGTCGCCAGCAGGATGTCATCGGCGCCCTTGGCCGCCTTGGCGATCGCATCGACGTGCTTTTCGTTCTTGTCGATCACGTCGTAGTGCATGGCGAACCCGTTGTCCGGATCGACCGCGCCTTCCTTCGGGATCAGATCGCGCACGTGCCCATACGAGGCCAGGACGGTGTAGTCCTTGCCGAGGTATTTGTTGATCGTCTTGGCCTTGGCCGGCGATTCGACGATGAGCAGGTGCTTGGGCATGGCAGCAGTGTCTGTGGGGCGAGCCGCAGGGGAGGGGCCGCTAGGGTGGAGCAAACGGCCGCATTAGTGAAGCGGCCACGGGCAAATCCATAAACTGAACGCCCGGTTGGGTGCCGGGCGTTCAGGTTTCCTTATTAGAGGAATCACGCCCGGACGCTCCATGTCAAGCGCCCAGGCGTGAGGATGGCCGGTCAGGAGGCCATCTTGGCGATGAATCCGATGGCCGCCACCATCAGGACCAGGCCGGCCAGGGCCAGCAGGGCGGTGATGACCAGGACGGCGATGGTGACCACGCCCAGCTCGCGGCGTTGCAGCTGCGGCTGGTCGGTGAAGGCCCAGCGGTCCACCACCAGGGTGTCGCACATCATGTCGTGCAGGCCCTGCTTGCGCTCGGTGAACGCGGCCATCAGGTAGCCGATGCACAGGATCAGGCCGCTCAGCACGGCGGCCCAGTAGCGTCCGAAGGCACGTCCCACGGTCAGCCGGTCACCGTTGCTGCGCACGACCTTGATGCCGACGGCCATCTTGCCCAGGGTGGCACCGCCGCGCGAGGCGTGGAACCAGGTGTAGTACACCATGGAGATCACCAGGTTGAGCAGGCCGCTGACCAGCTGGCCCATGATCTCGATGGCCGACTCGCCGCTGCCGGCGGCCCCCACGCCCGCACCCAGTGCCAGGGCGGAAATGACGCCGATGATCGTGCCGGGGATGAGCAGCACGAAGTAGTCGATCACATAGGCAGCCACGCGCTTCCAGAAGCCTGCGTACACCACTTCGCCGCCCATCACCGGCTGTGCGTGGCCGGCCATGGCTGCGGTGCCCGGCGCGCTGTAGGGCGAACTGCTGAGCGCGCCGGTGCCGGGCAGCGGCGCCGTGCCGTTGTCGATGGCCTGGTAGTCGCTGCGCAGGTCGAAGCCGCCACTGTCAGCGGCCGTGGTGGCGCTGGCCAGGGTCTGCAGGCCGAGCTCGTCGACCACCTGCCGCAGCGCGGCCCATTGCGCCATGCCCTCACGCCAGACCAGCGTATCCAGTGTCAGCTGGCCGCGCTGGAAGCGCTGGCGGATGTCCTCGACCGGCAGCGGTCCCTGGCGTTGCTGTCCTTCGGCGAAATACCACTCAGTCATTGTGTGTCCCTCCTGGGTCGTCCTTGCTTGGGGTGTAGTGCCGATGGCTCAGCCGCGGCACTGCTGCGGCAGATACTTGTCGTTGCTTTCGCCGCTGCATTCCCAGCGGCCGCTGTCGCGGTCGTATTCCAGCCACAGCAGATCGCCATCGATGGTCTTGCCGGGCGCGGCCAGCGTGGCTTCGATACCGCAATGACCGTTGTTGAAGCGGCCGATGTGGACCGCTGACAGGCCTGCGGCGGAGAAGTCCCCCGGCGCCGGGAAACCGGCATCGTTGGCACCCGGGCAGCGTCCTTCCTCGTCGGCGAAATGCTGCACCTGGTCCTTCAGTGGTTGCAGTGCGGTCAGCGACGTGGCGACCTTGGAGCGCAGGGTGTAGTCGTTGTAGGCAGGCAGCGCGATGGCCGCCAGGATCGCCACGATGGGTACCACCACCAGCAGCAGTGCCCCGCCGATGATGGCGGTCAGGGCGCAGCCGGACAGGCCCTTCTTCGGTGGCGGCAACGCGGCCGCGGGCGCACTGTGGGCATAGGGGGTTGCCGCCGGCAGTACCGGAGGCTGCGGGGCAGGGGGCTGCAGCCCGGGGTCATCGCGGGCGGCATCGACGGCCGGCACGATCAGGCCGAGCTCATCCACCACGCTGCGCAATGGCTGCCATTGCGGCAGGCCATCGCGCCACACCAGGGTGTCCAGGCTGATCTGATTGTTGCGGAACAGCTCGACCAGCTGTTCTGCCGGCAGCGGGCCTTGCTGCCGGTTGCCTTCTGCATGGAACCACTCGCTCACGGGGCACGCTCCTGAATGCGCTATGCCCCAAGTGTACGGTCAGTGCAGGGGTTCTGGCTCGTCCATGAACATCTGCGTTTCCATCCAGGCGTAAGCCGCCTCGGCGCCGGGCTGGTTGAACAGCACCATCAGCACGACCCATTTCAGATCGTCCAGGTCCAGTTCGTCCTGGTCCAACGCCATCGCCCGGTCCAGCACCAGCTCGCGCTGGTCGGCATCGAGGATGCCGTGCTGCTCCAGGTACAGCAGGAAACCGCGGCATTCCACGTCCAGCTTGTCCAGCTCGGGCCCGTGATAGATGCGCACCGGGCCATCGACCCGCGCCTGGGCCACACTCGGACGCTGTGCCGCCAGGGCATCGAGCCAGTCGAATGCCTTGTTGATCTCGGTAGGGCTGAATCCGGCCTGGATCAGGCCGTTCTGGAGCGAATCGCGGTCACGGATCAGGTCCGCATCTTCGCTGAAATAGTGTTCAAACAGGTACAGCAGTACATCCAGGATGCTCTCTTTCATTGCCCCTCGGCCTGCGTCGCGCGACGCTGTGGAGGTGAAGAAACTAGGGAGTTCGACAGTAGCGGCCGTGTACGCAGACCACGATTCCCGCAAGTTCCATGGCCAGCAGCATGGAGGACACCTGCGGCGCCGTCAATCCACAGCGCGTGATCAGTGAATCCATACTGATTGGGTCAAGGTCCAGGGCCTGCCACAAGCGCTGGTAGTCAGGGTCGCCGACCCAGCGCGCCGGCAGGTCGGCTGGCACTGCCTGTTCAGTGGGGGTGGCCAGCCGCGATTGCAAGGCCGGCAGCTGCTGGCGCAGGGCCGGGGCCAGCAGCTCCAGCACGTCCTCGGGCCGTTCCACCAGGGCAGCTCCCTCGCGGATCAGGCGGTGGCAGCCGGCCGCCCGCGGATTGAGCACCGAGCCGGGCACGGCGCATACCTCGCGACCGGCCTCGGCGGCCAGGCGCGCCGTGATCAGGGCGCCGGACCGGTGCGCCGCCTCGATCACCACGGTGGCCAGGGCCAGCCCGGCCACCAGCCGGTTGCGCGCCGGAAAGTGGCCGGGACGGGCAGCCGTACCGGGCAGGTACTCGCTGAGCACGGCACCCTCGGCGCCGATCCGGGCCTGCAGTGGCGCATGGTGGTCCGGATAGGCACGGTCGGGGCCCGTTCCGATGACGGCAACGGTACTGCCGCCGGCGTCCAGCACCGCAAGGTGGGCGGCCGCATCGATACCGGCCGCCAGCCCACTGGCGACCGCCAGTCCGGCTTCGGCGAAGCTGCCGGCAAAACGCGCCGCCAGTGCCCGACCGGCCGGTGTGGGTGAGCGGCTGCCAACCACCGCCACCGCCGGGCGCCAGGCCAGGCCGGGGTCGCCGGCCACGAACAGCGCCAGCGGCGGGTTGGGGACCTCCGGCAGCAGGGGCGGGAAGGCCGGGTCGGTAACGGCCAGCAGGTGATGGTGGTCGTCCTGCAGCCAGTGCAGGGCGGCTTTCGACCGCTGCGCATCGGGGCGTTCCAGTGCCGCGCACTGCTCCGGGGTGCAGCCATGGGCGCGCCAGCCGGCCACGCCCAGCGCAAGGGCCGCTTCGGCGCTGCCCGCGCCCTGCAGCAGTGCCCGCCGCGGCGCCAGCGCGCCTCCCGCCATCACCAGGCGCACCAGCGCCTCATCTGCCTGCTTGGTCATCCCCCCACTATCGACCGCAGACAACAAAGGCGCCCTAGGGCGCCTTCGCGTGCGGCTGTCAGGGATGTTCCCGGCAACCCTACTTCGTGTCCGGATGCAGCGCGCTGTAGCCCACTCGTACAGGCTTCACGCCCTGCATCACCAGCGCATAGCTGACGTTGTCGAAGGTGCGGAACACCATCGCATGCGCGGCGTACTCGTCGGGCAGCGAGACCCGGCCGGCGCCGGTACTGAGCGAATCATCCATGCGCGAGGACCCCGGGTACTTCATCCGGTGCGCGACGTGGCGGCCCGGCCGCCACAGCGAGAACACGGTGCCGTTGTCCACGCCCTGCGCGCGGCCCGCCGAAATGGCGATCACATCGCGTGGCCCGCCAACGCTGAACATGTCGGTCACCGCGAGCACGCGCACGTCCACGCCCTCGACGCCCGCCGCCGGCGCATGCGGGACGAACTGCAGGTCGTAGGGCCTTGCCTCGACCGGCACCAGCCGGTCGCCGGCGCGGACTTCACGCCCGCCGCTGTTCTTGTCCAGCACCAGGGTGGACGCCTCGACCTTGCCGCCGGCAACCTGGGTGATGGTGCCCGTGCCGACCTGCATCAGCTCGTAGCCCAGCATCTGGTGCGCACGTCGCGTCGGCGCGTTGTAGGCCCGCCACAGGTTGCCGCTGCCGGGGGTGACCTCGCCATTGGCGGTCAGGTCCTCGGTGGGCTTGGGCACGCCATAGCGCACGGTCGGGCGGACCACGGCCCAGCGCTGCCCGACCTGGGCATCGGCCAGGCGCACGTACACGGCTTCGCCACTGCTGGCGCGCAGGCGGTCTTCTTCCAGGCCCGCCACGTAGGGCAGGTGGTCGATGCGGTCGACCACGCTCAGCTGCTTCAGGAACGGCTCGACCTGGGCCAGCGGAATGGCATCGATCGGGGCCTCCTGGCGGGGCCCGGGCTGGGCCGTCACACGGTCCAGGTAGGCCAGGCTCAGCACGTCACCCGGATAGATCAGGTGCGGATTGGCGATCTGCGGGTTGGCCTGCCAGATCTCCGGCCACAGCCAGGGCTTCTGCAGGAAACGCGCGGCGATATCCCACAGCGTGTCCCCTTTTCGGACCACATAGGTATCCGGGTGCCCGCCATTCACTTCCACGGCGGTAGCATAGGCAGCCACGGTCAGCATCGCCGCGGCGACGACCGTACGAAAACGAAGCAACATAGGTGTGAAGCCCTGATTCCCCAACAGGTCCGCGCACTATAGTCCAGAAACCGGGGCGCAAGGCAAGCGTTGCAGCTAGAATCTGCGACGTATGCCGGCGTGCCGGCCCCCTATCCGGAAACTGCCATGGCCCTCCTCCCGATTCTTGAGTTCCCCGATCCGCGCCTGCGTACCAAGGCCGCGTTGATCGACGCCGCCGAAGTGACCACGCCGGCCTTCCAGGAACTGGTCGACAACATGTTCCAGACCATGTACGACGCGCCGGGCATCGGCTTGGCCGCTACCCAGGTGGACGTGCACAAGCGCTTCATGGTCATCGATGTCAGCGAAGAGAAGAACCAGCCGCTGGTGTTCATCAACCCGGAGATCGTCGCCAAGGACGGGGGCCGGGTGTACCAGGAAGGGTGCCTGTCGGTGCCGGGCATCTTCGCCGACGTGACCCGTGCCGACACCATCACCGTGAAGTTCCTTGACCGCAATGGCCAGGAACAGCAGATGGAAGCCGGTGAAGTGCTGGCCACCTGCATCCAGCACGAGATGGATCACCTGGACGGCAAGCTGTTCATCGATTACCTGTCGCCGCTCAAGCGCGAGATGGTCCGCAAGAAGCTGGCCAAGCAGCGCAAGCACGTGGCGTGATCGCCGCTCCGGGCCGCCCGCAGGGGTGGCCCGTGCCCGCGCGCAGCGCGCGGGCTGTACGGCGCCGGCCGACGGCGCCGTTTTCTTTCCTGCACGAATCCATCCTGCAAGTGGGGTAGCCATGAGGATTGTCTTTGCCGGTACGCCGGAATTCGCGGTGTCATCGCTGCGCGCAGCGGCGCGCCACCACGAGGTCGTGGCCGTCTACACCCAGCCTGACCGTCCGTCAGGCCGTGGTCGCGGCCTGGCCCCCTCGCCGGTGAAGCTCGAGGCGGTGGCCCGCGGCATTCCGGTGTACCAGCCCGAATCGCTGAAGGACGAAGCGGCCCAGCAGCAGCTGCGTGACCTGAAGCCGGACCTGATGGTGGTGGTGGCTTACGGCCTGATCCTGCCCAAGGCCGTGCTGGCCATCCCGACCTACGGGTGCTGGAACGTGCACGCTTCGCTGCTGCCGCGCTGGCGCGGTGCGGCGCCGATCCAGCGCGCGATCCAGGCAGGTGACGAGACCACGGGCGTGTGCCTGATGCAGATGGAAGCCGGACTGGATACCGGCCCGGTGCTGCTGCACCAGGCGCTGCCGATCGCGGCCACCGATACCGGCGGCCAGCTGCACGACAAGCTGGCCGAGCTGGGTGCGCAGGTGTTGTCCGATGGCCTGGGACTGCTGCGCGCCGGCATCAAGCCGATCGCGCGGCCGCAGCCGGAGCAGGGCGTGACCTACGCACACAAGCTGGACAAGGCCGAGGCGAAGCTGGACTGGGCGCAGGATGCAGCGGTGCTGGCGCGGACCGTACGCGCGTTCAACCCGTGGCCTGTCGCCGAAGCAACGCTGGCCGGCGAGCGCGTGCGCATCCATGGCGCCGTGGCGCAGGCGATGGAGCACGGCCAGGCACCGGGAACGGTCCTTGCTGCCGGCCGCGAAGGCATCGACATTGCCTGCGGCCAGGGCGCGCTGCGCCTGCGCGTGCTGCAGCGCGAAGGCGGCAAGGCGATCACTGCCGCCGATTACCTCAACGCCCGTCGCGACCTGCGCGTGGGAGCGTAAGCGGTGACGAAGCAGAATGACTTCTCCATCGCCAGGGCGGCGCCGGGTGCAGCCACCCGCATGCTGGCCGCACGCGTGCTGGCCCAGGTGTTCACCCGTGGCCGTTCGCTGAAGGCGGAACTGGCGTGGGCCCTGCCGAAGCTGGCCGACAGCCGTGATCGGGCGTTGCTGGAAGCGCTGTGTTTTGCCGTGCTGCGCCGTCGCAGTACCTATGACGCGGCATTGCAGGCGTGGATGCAGAAGCCGCTCTCGGCGCGCGATGCAGACCTGCGCACGCTGCTGATGGTCGGCTTCGCCCAGCTGGACGTGCTGGAACTGCCGGCGCACGCGGCCCTGTCGGCCACCGTCGACGCAGCGCGTGCGCTGGGCCGTGAGCGCCAGGCGGGCCTGGTCAATGCCATCCTGCGCCGCGCCCAGCGTGAGGGATTCCCGGAGCAGCCGGCCCGCGATGCATTTCCGGCCTGGCTGGCCGAGGCCATCGAGCGCGACTGGCCGGCGCAGGCCGAGGCGATCTTCAGCGCCAGCCTGCAGCCTGCGCCGCTGTGGCTGCGCGCCAACCGCCAGCACGGTGGCCGCGAGAAAGTCCTGGCCGTGCTGGCCGAGGCCGGTATCGTCGCCGAGCCGAGTCCGCTCAGTGCGGACGCGTTGCGGCTGGCGACGCCGGTCGCTGTCAACCAGCTGCCCGGCTTCGCCGAGGGCGCGCTCTCGGTGCAGGATCTGTCGGCGCAGTGCGCGGCCGATGCGCTGGCGCCGGCCGCCGGGGCGCGGGTACTGGATGCCTGCGCCGCACCGGGCGGCAAGTCGGCGCACCTGCTGGAGCGTGATCCCAGCCTGCGCCTGCTGGCGCTGGACATCGACGCCCGTCGCCTGGCGCGTGCCCGTGACACGTACGCGCGCACGGGTGTCGGTGAGGGCGCACAGACCCTGGCGGCAGACGCCAGCGATCCTGGCGCGTGGTGGGATGGCACGCCGTTCGATGCGATCCTGCTCGATGCGCCCTGTTCGGCCACGGGCGTGATCCGCCGCCAGCCGGATGTGATGTTCCACCGCCGCGCCGAGGACATCGATGCGCTGGTCGGCGTTCAGGCCCGGCTGCTGGAGGCATGCTGGTCGATGCTGCGCCCCGGTGGCGTCCTGCTGTATGCCACGTGCTCGATCCTGCGTGCGGAGAACATCGAGCAGATCCGCGCGTTCCTGAAGTGGCACCCGGATGCGGTGGCGCAGCCGTTGGACGAGGCGTTCGGGCTGGATTGCGAAGGCATTGCACGCCAACGACTGCCCGGTGACAGCGATGCTGACGGATTCTTCTACGCGCGTCTGCTAAAAGCGGTGTGAATCCGCTGCCGTTCAAGTCCTCATGCTGAAAACCCGCGCGTCGCGAGAGACGTGGTTGTTCGTGGTGATGGCCCTGCTGGTGCTGGGGGCTGGACTCGGCCTGCGCGATCCCTGGCCGTCGGATGAGCCGCGCTTCGCGCTCGTCGCCAAGCAGATGGTGGACAGCGGTCACTGGTTGTTCCCGCATCGCGGCCTGGAGCTGTACTCGGACAAGCCGCCGATGCTGATGTGGTGGCAGGCCACGCTCTATCACCTGATCGGCGATTGGCGGCTGGCGTTCCTGCTGCCCTCGCTGATCGCCGCGCTGGGCACGTTGTGGTGCGTGGTCGATCTCGGCGGTCGGCTGTGGACGCGACGCGTCGGCCTGTACGCAGGCTGGGCACTGCTGTTCGCACTGCAGTTCACCTTCCAGGCGAAGAAGGCACAGATCGATCCGCTGGTGGTGCTGTTCATCACCCTGGCCAACTACGGGCTGCTGCGCCACCTGCTGCTGGGCCCGGCATGGCGCTGGTGGTGGCTGGGCTGGTTCTTCGCCGGGATCGGCGTCATCACCAAGGGCGTGGGTGTGATCGCCCTGCTGATGCTCGTTCCGGCCGTGATCGGCTCGGCGCTGCGGTGGAACGGTGTGCGCCTGCATGCGCGCGACCTGCGCTTCTGGCTGGCGCCGCTGGCGTTCCTGCTGGCCGTGGCGCTGTGGCTGCTGCCGATGGTGCTGGCGGCGCTGGCGACCGGGCTGGACGAGTACCGCGCCTACATGGACGACATCCTGTTCCAGCAGACCGCAGGGCGTTATGCCCAGTCCTGGGACCATCACCAGCCGTGGTGGTACTTCCTGGCGATCATGCCGTCGATGTGGATTCCCGCGTTCCTGGCACTGCCGTGGGCGATTCCGGCCTGGCGCCGCCGGCTGCAGCGACGCGACGCGCGCTACCTGCTTCTGCTGGGGTGGTGGTTGCTGATCGTGCTGTTCTTCTCGATTCCCGAGGGCAAGCGCGATGTGTACATTCTCCCTGCGCTGCCGATGTTCTGCCTGGCCCTGGCGCCGCTGCTGCCCGGCCTTCTGCGCCGTCGCGACGTGCAGGCACTGCTGGGGCTGTTCACGCTGGCCCTGGCGCTCGGCACGCTGCTGGCAGGCGCACTGGCATTGCTGGGCGAGCCGGGATTTGAGTCGAGGCTGGAGCACGAACGTGGTCTGGCACCGGGCGTGATGGATGCGTTGGCCTGGGCGGCGCTGGCGATGGGCGCCTGCGGTGTGGCCAGCCTGTTGCTGTCTGGCCGTGGCCGGCGTCATCTGGCCATGGTGTCGACCCTGGCCACGGTGTGGGTGCTGTACAGCCTGGTGGGCTACCCGCTGTTGAACGATTCGGGTTCGGCGCGGGGCCTGATGCGCCATGTGGGGGAGCGCATCGGCCCGCAGGCCGAGTTGGGCCTGGTGGCCTGGAAGGAACAGAACCTGCTGATGGCCGATCGACCGGCGGCCACGTTCGGCTTCAACACCGCCTGGGATGAACAGCTGCAGGCGGCGACGCGCTGGCAGCGGCTGGTGCCGGCGCGGCGCTGGTTGCTGGTGCAGGAGGACGCCCTGTTGCCGTGCGTGGACCGCGACCGGGCCGAACCGGCGGGCGTGGCCAATCGTCGCCGCTGGTGGCTGGTGCCGGCGGAGGCGGTGGTCGCGCCCTGCCAGGCCAGCGATCGCGAGCGCGAACGTGAACGGCGTTTGCAGGAACGCGGATAACGACCTGTGTCCACGCTTGTCCAGACTGCCCAACAGGCGACAAAGGCAGTAAAACAGCACACTGGGAGTGGCCGTTGTGGCCGCCCCCGTTCTTCCCGCACACCCGCAGCGAAACTTCCGACGTGCCAGCTCCACCGGACAACCTGAACCCCGCGGCCGGCGACCTGCCGGGTGCCCCCGTCGGCGGTCGGCAGCGCACGGCGCACTGGCTGGCGCAGATCGGTCTGTTCTGCCTTCCGGCGCTGGTGCTTACCGTGCCGATCAACCTGCTTCCGTATGGCCTGTTGCTGCTGGCCAGCACGCTGCTGGCGCCGGAACTGCTGTGGCGCGCCCGGCACATGGGCGGGCAGCCGGTGAAGGTGCTGACCTGGCTGATGCTCGCGGTGCTGGCACTGGGCCTGCTGTCGGTGCTGCTGTTCGAGCAGGGGCTGCGCGATGTCGACAACCGCTCGCGCTTCGTGGTGATCCCCTGGATCGCCCTGTGGGTCTGCGCGTTGCGCCCGGACCTGCGCTGGCTCTGGCGTGGCGCGCTGGCCGGGCTGCTGGTCACCTTCGCGATGTCGCTGTGGCAGGTACTGCAGGGGGCTCCGCGTGCGGAGCTGTTCACCAATGCCATCGTGCTGGCCGACATCGTGATGGTGCTGATGGTGCTGCTGGTGTTCTGCCGACCTTCGCGACGCTGGTCGCTGGTGATCGTCGGCATGGCGGCCGGCTGTGGAACCATCGTGTTGACCGGCAGCCGTGGCGTGTTCGCGGCGTTGCTGGCTCTGCTGGTGGTGCTGGCGCTGAGCCTGCGCTGGCGGACCGGCACCGCCCGCCTGTCGGTGCTGGCAGGCATGCTGGCGATTGGCGCCACCCTGCTGCTGTCGGTGCCCGAGCTGCGTCACCAGGTGCGGCTGAGCGAGCTGCACAGCGACATGCAGCGCATGGAGCAGGGCGACAGCGACTCTTCCGCCGGTGCCCGCGTGGAGCGTCTGCAGGTTGCCTGGGATACCTTCCTGGACCACCCGCTGGTCGGTGTCGGAATCGGCCACTTCGATGACGCGATGCAGCGTGTGCCGGTCTGCCGCGAGAACCCGGACGAACAGCGCTGCCACCTTGGCCATGCCCATAACGACGTGGCCGAATGGGCCGCCACCCAGGGCATGCCCGGCCTGCTGCTGCTGCTGGCGGTGTATGGCGTTCCGCTGTGGGTGTTCGTGCGCCTGCATCGGCGCAGCGGGCGCAGTACGTTCCGCGGGCCTGCCGCGGCCGGGATCATGATCGTGACCACGTACGTGCTGTGCGGGCTGACCCAGTCGATGTTCGCGCACCAGATGACGGCCAGCTTCTACGTCACCATCGTCGGCCTGCTGGCCGGGTTGTCGATCCTGGAAGGTGCCCGCCACCGCGGGGCCAACGCGGGTTGACACCCCGCCGCCGGGCATGGCCCGGCGCTACCGCTCCCGCGCACCTGCATCCGCCGGGCATGGCCGGCGCGACCGCTCCCGTGCACCTGCGTGCGCCGGGCATGGCGGTGCAGGGGTAGCGCCGGGCCATGCCCGGCGGATCAGGGCTGCGGCGGGTCGGCCACCGCCTGACCGTTGCCGAGCATCCACAGCATGATGGTCTTCTGCCGCACGTAGTTGGCACGCACGTAGGCATAGACCAGGCCGTGCCAACCATCGCGGAAACCGCCGCGGAAAATGAATCCCCGCCAGAAGCGCCAGGCCGGTGCCAGCACCAGCTTGCCCAGGGTGGCGCGCTTGCCGCGTGCGAACTCGTGCTCGGCCATCATCCGCGCGTACTTCTCGGTCTTGGCCAGTTGCTGCTGCAGCGAGCGGTAGGGGTAGTGGATGAGGTCGCCGCGCAGGGTGCCGACGCTGCCATCGACGCTGGCGGCCTCGTGGATCTCACGGGTGCCGCGCCAGCCGCCGCGGCGGCGGTCGAACAGGCGCATCACTCGGTCCGGATAGGCGTTGCCGTGGCGCAGGAAGCGGCCGAAATACTCTGAAAGGCGGGCGAAGCGGTAGCCCGCGTGGCCGCTGAATCCCCCCTCGCGGGCCTGTTCGATGGAGGCGCGCAGTTCCGGGCTGATGCGCTCGTCGGCATCCAGGCACACCACCCAGTCATATGCTGCCTGCTCGACGCAGAACGCCTTCTGGCTGCGGAAGCCATCGAACGGCCGCTGCAGCACGCGGGCACCGGCGGCCTCGGCGATGGCCACGGTGGCGTCGCTGGAATACGAGTCCACCACGATGATCTCGTCGCAGAAGGCCAGCGAGGCCAGGCAGTCGCCGATGCGGCCGGCCTCGTTGAACGCGATAATGCACGCCGAGATGCGAGGCCGTTCGATGGGAGCGGTCGTGGAGGACATGATGGCCGGGTACCTGTTGTTTGCGACGGAGCGCTATGCGCTGCCTATTCTCGCCCCGTTGGCGCAGGCCTTGCACGCGTCCGGGCAGGAGGTGGCTGCCTGGTTCGAAGGTGGCGCCGCCGGCAGCCAGTTGCCGGGCGTGCCCGTGATCGGCCTGAAGCAGGCCCTGGCGATGCGCCCGCGCGCGGTGTACAGCGCGGCCAACTGGGTGCCGACGTTCCTGTCCGGTGCCAAGGTGCAGCTGTTCCATGGCTTCAACGTGGAGAAGCGCGACAGCGCACGTGGCCATTTCCGGGTACGCGGGATGTTCGACCTGTACTGCACCCAGGGCCCGGCCACCACCGCGCCGTTCCGCGACATCGCCGCCCTGCAGGGTCACTTCGCGGTGGCCGAGACCGGCTGGCCGAAGCTGGACCCGCTGTTCCGCGACGATGGTGGCGAAAGCGCCGCGCTGCGCGCAGCGGCGGGCGGTCGTCCGGTGATCCTGTTCGGCTCGACCTTCACCGAGCGGCTCAGCGCCGCCCCGCACCTGCATGCGCAGATCGCCGCCGACATCGCGGCCGGGGAACGCTACTGGCTGCTGACCCTGCACCCGAAGTGCCCGCCGGAGCTGTTCGAGCGTTACCGTGCGCTGGCCGGCGCCAATGCCCGCTTCATCGAACCGGAGCAGGTCATGGCCGCACAGCGCGCCGCTGATGTGCTGGTGTCCGATACGTCTTCGATCGTTTCGGAGTTCATCGTCCAGCACAAGCCGGTGGTGACCTTCCGCAACCGCGTCCCGAAACCGCACATGATCGATTTCGACGTGCCGGCGCAGTTGCCCGTCATGCTGCAGCGCGCGCTGCACCCGGATGCCGCCCTGCAGGCGGAGATCGTGCGCTATGCCGACGCGATCCATCCGTACCGTGACGGCCGCTCCAGTGAGCGGGTGATTGCCGCAACCGAGGATTTCCTGTCCGGCGAGATGGGCCCGCTGCGCCGCAAACCCTTCGGCAGCTGGATGCGTGACCTGCAGATCCGCAGGGATCTGGGCTACTGGGGGCCATCACAGCGGTGATCGGGGGATGTAGAGCCGAGCCCACGCTCGGCTGTGGCAAGCCGAGCATGGGCTCGGCTCTATAGTAGATCCACGCCAGGCGTGGAAGGGCGGCAACGGATCACCAGCGCAGCTTGCGGCGCGGCAGCGCGGCGGCCAGCTGCGCCATCAGTGCCCGTGCCTGTGCGTGCGGCAGGTAATGCAGCGCCAGGGCCACATCACCATGCGCGCCTGCGGTGTCCAACTGCAGGCTGGCCGTGCCCAGCAGCCTGTCCAGCGGTGAGCGCTGCAGGCGCAGGCCCTGCAGCTTGTCCAGTTCCGCCCAGCGCCACCAGCGCCTCCACCATCCGCCGCGCACCGCGACGTAGCGATCATCCAGATGCCAGCCCATGCGCGCCATCTGCCGATGGGCGACCCACAGCGCGACCGGCAGCCAGCCCAGCACCAGCAGGCCGGGTGTTCCCCAGCGCCAGTACATCGCGGCGGCCAGCAACGGCACCAGCAGTACGCTGCCCAGGCATAACCGCCACCAGCCGCGCTGCGGCACCGGCTGCCAGTGCGCGGGCGGCCACTGCAGCTGAGGCAGCAGGCGCTGCACCAGATGATCGCAGTCGGCGGCCGGTGCCAGCGGCGCGAGTTCGCGCAGCGCCCGATCTTCCTCGCGGGTGGGGCCGCCGGCAGCGCTGTCAATCTGCAGCTGGCGCCGCCCGAACCAGCGTTGCAGGGTGCCTTCACGCAGGGTCCAGGCCTGGATGCGCCGGCGCGCCACGCTGCTGCGCGTGCGGCTGAGCAGGCCTGCCGCGACCGTCAGCCGGTGTTCCTGCTCGGTCAGGGTGAAGCCGGCATAGCGCAGCAGGGCCAGCACCACCGACAGCAGGCGCATCAGCAGCCAGCCTGCGACCAGCACCAGCGCGGCCAGGATCAGCAGGCCGGCAAGGCCCTCGTGCAGCTGGCTGGCGTAGCCGAACGCCTCGCGTCCTCCGCTGGAGATCACGCCGTCCAGCGAACGGCGCGGGATCACCTGCAGCAGCGCACCGATGGCGGCGGCGAACAGCACCCAGCCGCGGTTGGACAACAGGCCAAGCCGGATCACTTCGGCAGTGGACATGCGCAGCAGCACTTCATCGGTCGGGTCGGCGGTGGCAGCCGGTGCGTTGCCAGGCGCCTTTCCGCGCTGCTTCACCAACTGCTCCAGTGCCAGTGCCTGGTCCAACCGCAGCACCCGCATCTCTGCCTCCGGGCGCACGCCGCCGGCCGACTCCAGGCGCAGCTCGGCCACGCCGAACAGCCGGTGCAACGGGTTCTGCCGCACTTCCACGTTGTGGATGCGGGCGAAGGGAATTTCCCGGCGGTTGCGCGCAAGCAGCCCGCTGCGCACGGTGATCGCATCACTGCCGATGCGGTAGCGGTAGCTCAGGTACTGCAGCACCGAGACCACCACCAGCGCGGCGATGGCCAGCAGCGGCATCAGCTGCGCCCACAGCGGGTCGCGGTCGCCGCGCTGGCCGAACACCAGCAGCGCGACCAGCGGCAGGAAGTAGTGCCGCAGCTGCATCAGCAGCACGAACAGCCATGACCAGGGGTGCAGGCGCTGTTCGTCGCCGCCGCGTGGCAGCGGGGGCGGCAGGGGCGGTGGCTGGCTCACAGGGCGTCGGCGTCCTGATCGAGCTGGTGGGCCAGGGTGTCGCGCAGGCGTTCGGCGTCGGCATCATCCAGGCCGCTGACAGTCACGGCACTGAGGCGGGTGCCTGCGGTGTGCACGATCAGCGTCGCCAGGCCGGCACGCCGCTCCAGCGGACCACGGCGCAGATCCAGGTGCTGCACGCGCGAGACCGGTACCTGCGTTTCGGTCTGCCACATCAGGTCCCTGCGCAGGCCCAGGCCCTGTGCGTCCAGGCGCCAGCGTGTGCGGGTCAGGCGGCGATGGCCCAGCCACGCGCCGAACAGGGCGCCGACCAGCAGGCCCGACGCTGCACCCCACAGCCCGGCAGGCAGATCGAAGAACCACCACGCGGCCGCCAGCGGTGCGCCTGGCACGAACAGTCCACCGAATGCGCCTTCCAGCGCAGCCAGGCGTGCGGCGCGGGCCGGCAGCGGCTGCCAGTCGTTGATGGGCACAGCAGGAAGAGGCTGGTCGGTCACACGGGCTCCGTCGGGCGGCAGGGCAGGCGGGGCGGCCGCAGCCGCACCGCGCAGACGGTAGCAGGTCGGGCGCGCTACTGCGCCGCCTGGATCAGTGCATCGACATCGAGCAGATGGCCGGCACGGTCGGCCTTGGTGCGCAGGTAGTGTTCGTTCTCGGCCGTGATCTCGCCAGTGACCGGGATGCAGTCCAGCACTTCGATGCCGGCATTGCGCAGGCGCTGTGCCTTGGTCGGATTGTTGCTGAGCAGGGCCACGCGGCTGATGCCCAGGCCGCGCAGCATCGCCACGGCGCTGCCATAGCGTCGCTCATCGGCGCCGAAGCCCAGTTGTGCATCGGCGTCGATCGTGTCCAGCCCGTCGTGCTGGTAGCCATAGGCGCGCATCTTTGCAGCGATGCCCGTTCCCCGGCCTTCCTGGTCCAGATACAGCAGCACGCCGCCGCCCAGTTCCTTCAGTTTGCGCAGACCGCGTCGCAGCTGGTCCCCGCAGTCGCACTTGAGCGAACCGAACAGGTCGCCGGTCAGGCACGAGGAGTGCACGCGTACCGGCACCACGGCAGACAGGTCCGGGTCGCCGACGATGATCGCCACCTGGTCGCGTTGTGCAACGCCGCCGCGGAACACTGCGAAGGTGGTCATGCCGACATCGCGCAGCGGTACCGGCGAACGGGCGACCAGCTCATAGTCGTGGGCGGCGTGCGCCGCACCTTCGGCCAGGTCGCACAGGGCGACGTCGGCGGCGCCGTCGAAGGTCGCATCATCCACATCCAGGCGCACCGCGACCATGGCCGGCAGCAGCAGGCCCAGGCGGGCCAGTTCAACCGCGCCGGCATCGAAGGCATCGCCTGCGGTCCAGTGAGCCGGCATCGGCCCGGGCTCGCGCAGGTAGCCCAGCGTCGGCAGGGCGTCGAAGGCGATACCGGCCAGCGGCAGGCGCACACCGTCAGGTGCCTCCACCCCCAGCACGCGGGCGCGGGTCGCCGTCAGGAACAGGTAATGACGCTCGCGCGCTGCGCTGGCAAAGGCGGCAAAGCTGCTGGCGGTGGCGCTGTCCAGCGCGATCACGGCCAGGCGTTGGCCCTGGCCGTCGTGAAGCAGGACCGGGCGACCGGCGCGCAGTTCCGCGACCGCGCGCTCGCAGCGGATCGCGGCCGGGTCGCCGAACAGGGAGGAGGCAGCAGGCATGGCAGGACCGGGGGAGGCGGACATCGCAGTCTCTATGGGGGCGCCGGCGTCGTATTCAACGTGCTGCGGCCGCCGGTCGCAGGGCGGCACGGTGGGACTCAGTGCGGGTGTTCCTCGGTCGCGTAGGGGTCATCCTCGCCGCTGCCCGGTGGCCGCAGCGTATAGCGCTTGTAGGTCCACTGGTACTGCGCCGGATCGCGGCGGGCGATGCGTTCGATCCCGGCGTTGAGGGCGGTGGCCGCAGTCTGCGGGTCCGGGTCGGCCACTGCGGGGTCGGCCGGCTCGACGTGCAGGGCGAATTCCATGTCCGGCCCAATGCGCTCGCACCAGCCATACAGGACGATGGCGCCGGTGCGTTCGGCCAGGCGGTTGACCAGGGTCATGGTCAGCGCCGGCACACCGAAGAACGGAACGAACACGCCGTCACCGGCCTTCGGCTGCTGGTCCGGCAGGATGCCGGTGGCGCCACCGTCCTTGAGTACCTTGAACAACTGGCGCACCGCCGGGCCCTCGGCGCGCACCTGCTGCACGTTCTGTCCACCCCGCACCAGCTGCAGGAACGCGTCGCTGGCTTCATCCTCCGGCGGCTTGTAGACGATGGCGATCTGTCCGCGCGAGGCCAGCCACTGGTTCAGCAGCTCCCAGTTGCCGAAGTGCGGCGCGGCCACGATCACGCCCCTGCCGCTGGCCAGCGCCGAGTCATACAGCGCTTCACCGTGACGCTGCTTCAGGTGCAGGCGCAGGTTCTCGGCCGGCGGGCGGCTCCACAGGCGCAGGGTCTCGATGGCCTGCAGGGCGGTGGAGCGCAGCAGATCGCGATGCAGGCGCTCGCGCGCAACGGGGTCCAGATCCGGGTAGGCCAGCTCCAGGTTGCGGCGGGTGACGCGACTCTCACGGGCGTTGAGACGGATCCAGGCCCAGGCCAGGGCCTGCGCGACGCCGCGCAGCAGCGGCCAGGGCAGGCGCGTGAACAGGGTGGTGGCGCGATAGGCCAGCCGGGCTTTGCGTTGCGGGTTCATCCACGCAAGTTTAGCCAAGGGCGCTGCTATCGTGGCCGGCCCCCTGACCGGAAACCCACAGATGCTCGTCCTGATCCAACGCGTCAGCCAGGCCGCCGTCCACGTCGATGGCGAGGCCGTCGGCCAGATCGGCCCTGGCCTGCTGGCCCTGGTGGGGATGGAGCCGGGCGACACCGAGCCGCAGCTGCAGCGCATGGCCGAGCGCCTGCTGGGCTACCGGGTGTTTGCCGATGAAGCCGGGAAGATGAACCGCTCGCTGCGCGATACCGGCGGCGGCCTGCTGCTGGTCAGCCAGTTCACCCTGGCGGCCGACACCCGGTCGGGCATGCGCCCCAGCTTCACCACTGCGGCGCCGCCGGCCGAGGCTGAACGCGGGTTCAATCGATTTGTCGACATCTGCCGTGAAAATCACGCGCCAGGGGTGGAAACGGGCCGCTTTGGCGCCCATATGATCGTCAGCCTGGTCAATGATGGTCCCGTGACCTTCCTTCTCAGGCCCTGAAGCCGCCGGGACCACCGCCCGGCAGGCGGGGCCCCGGGCTGGTATAATGCTACGTTCCCTATTTCCTACCCAGCCGGTGGCGCGAGCACTACATGGCCAACGAACGTCCTGCCCAATCCGAAATCAAGCAACTGATCAGCAAGGGCCTGGAACAGGGCTACCTGACCTACGCCGAAGTCAATGACCATCTGCCGGACGACATGGTCGACCCGGAACAGATCGAAGACATCATCGGCATGATCAACGGCATGGGCATTGATGTCCATGAAGTTGCGCCGGATGTGGAGACTCTCCTCCTCAACGACGGCAACACCGGCAACCGCGAAGTCGACGACACCGCGGCCGAAGAAGCCGCTGCCGCGCTGAGCGCGCTCGACACCGAAGGTGGCCGTACCACCGACCCGGTGCGCATGTACATGCGCGAAATGGGTACTGTCGAGCTGCTGACCCGCGAAGGCGAAATCGCCATCGCCAAGCGCATCGAAGAAGGCCTGGGCCAGGTACAGGCCGCACTGGGCCAGTTCCCGGTGTCGGTCGAATCGCTGCTGTCCGATTACGAAGCCCACAAGGAAGGCAAGAAGCGCCTGGCCGAAGTGATCGTCGGCTTCAACGACCTGACCGACGAAGAGCCGGCTCCGCCGGCGGCCGCCGCCGATGACAGCGACGATGCCGACGCCGAAGCCGACGAGGACGAGGACGATGATGTCGACGGCGCCGATGAGGAAGCCGCACCGACCGGTCCGGACCCGGAGGAAGTCGCCGCGCGCATGCAGGCCCTGAGCGATGCCTTCAATGCCTTCAAGAAGGCCGCCGGCAAGGGCGACAAGAAGAATCTGCCGCGCCTGCGCGAAGAGATGTCGGCCGTGTTCGTCACCCTGAAGCTGCCGCTGCCGCTGACCGACGTGCTGACCAAGCAGCTGCGCGACACCATGGCCGAGATCAAGAGCCATGAGCGCCGCGTGCTGAACCTGGCCACCGTCACCGCGCGCATGCCGCGCAAGGATTTCATCCGCTCCTGGGAAGGCAACCAGACCAACCTGGAGTGGGTGGAAGACGCACTGAAGCGCAAGCAGAAGTGGTCGTCGGCGCTGCGTGAGGTGAAGGACCAGATCATTGCCGAACAGCAGGCCACGATCGACATCGAGAAGCTGACCCAGCTGGACCTGGAAGAGCTGAAGGAAATCAGCCGTGCCATGGCCTACGGTGAAGCCAAGGCGCGCAAGGCCAAGAAGGAGATGGTCGAGGCCAACCTGCGCCTGGTGATCTCGATCGCCAAGAAGTACACCAACCGCGGCCTGCAGTTCCTCGACCTGATCCAGGAAGGCAACATCGGCCTGATGAAGGCCGTGGACAAGTTCGAGTACCGCCGCGGCTACAAGTTCTCCACGTATGCGACCTGGTGGATCCGCCAGGCCATCACCCGCTCGATCGCTGACCAGGCGCGCACCATCCGTATTCCGGTGCACATGATCGAGACGATCAACAAGTTGAACCGCATTTCCCGCCAGATGCTCCAGCAGTACGGCCGCGAGGCCACGCCGGAGGAGCTGGCCAAGGAAATGGACATGCCGGAAGACAAGATCCGCAAGGTGATGAAGATCGCCAAGGAGCCGATCTCGATGGAAACCCCGATCGGCGACGACGAGGATTCCCATCTGGGCGACTTCATCGAGGACACCAATGTGGAGTCCCCGATCGAGAACACCACCAACATCAATCTGTCTGAAACCGTGCGTGACGTGCTGGCCGGCCTCACCCCGAGGGAAGCCAAGGTGCTGCGCATGCGCTTCGGCATTGACATGAACACCGACCACACGCTGGAAGAGGTCGGCAAGCAGTTCGACGTGACCCGCGAGCGCATCCGCCAGATCGAAGCAAAGGCGCTGCGCAAGCTGCGTCACCCGAGCCGCTCGGAACAGCTGCGCAGCTTCCTGGATATCGATTGATTCCAGCGGTTGTGTCGTGAACTGGAAAACCCCGCCTCGGCGGGGTTTTCTTTTTTCGTAAATTAATTCGGTGCCGGCGGGCGATCTTCTGGCGGGCCTTGGGATCACTCGCGCGACCCTGGGGCGGTTGGTCGCCGACGCGGGAGGCGCGGTCGTGCGGCTGGGCCGCGCGCAGGTGGTACCGGTGTCGGCGAGCTGCTGCTGGGCGCGGACGCGGTTGCGTCTGCTCTTGCGACGATGGACACACACCGCCGGACCGCGTGCGCAGCGAGGATCGGCAGCAGCGCTATCCCGAATGGGCAACTGCTGCGCTGGAAGGCGAAGATGTCGGCTCCTCGCCCGGCGGCGAACAGCCCAAGTTCACCGCGACGGTCGAGCACGATGGCGGCCGCTATGCCGCGCTGGTGAAGTTCGCCCTGCCGGGCGCGGGGGAGGCTGCCGAGCGGTGGGCAGACCTGTTGGTCTGCGAGCATCTGGCGCTTGAGGTTCTGCGCGAGGCGGGTGTATCTGCAGCAGAATCGTCGCTCATACAGACCGACAGCCACACCTTCCTGGAGGTGAAGCGGTTTGACCGCTCGCCGGGCACACTGGGACGGCGTGGATTCGTGTCGCTGTTGGCCCTGTCCTCGGCGTATGTGGGTGACGTAACCATGGATTGGGGGCAGGCGGGTGAGCAGTTGCTGGCGCAGCGGTGGATCCATCAGGAGACCGCAACCGCCCTGTCGCGGCTGCACGCCTTTGGGCAATTGATTGGCAATACCGATATGCATCAGGGCAACGTCGGCTTCCATCTGCTGGATCGGGGGGCGTTGCCGCTTGCCCCTGCCTACGACATGCTGCCGATGTCCCTGGCCCCCTCGCGAACGGGCGTTCTGCGGGCGACAACGCCGCTTCCCCCGGTCGCACCACGGCGCGCAGGCCAGTTGGATCATCTGCAATGGGCGGCTCCGCTCGCGGTAGATTTCTGGGAGCGGGTTGCAGCGTCTGGCCTGCTGCGCTCCAAGGTGCTGCTGGAAGTGGCCGGACAGAATGCAGCTCGGGTCCGGGCCATGGGCAATGGTTTCGGCTGAGGCACGCTTCTGCGGCCGGTCGGTGGCGAGAGAAGGCCTGACTCAACTACACTTTCACGTTGCACGGGCCTATAGCTCAACGGTTAGAGCAGAGGACTCATAATCCGGTTATGCCCGGATTCCGCCTCTTTCCATCGCGCACAAAAAACGTCAGAAACACGCTATTTCAGGCGGTTTCGGCAGGCGCGCGGGCACCTCTGGGCGTTAGAAATATCCACTGGTTTCCGGCACTGTTACACCGAATTTACACGGCTTCAATCCAGGGACGAACATCATGGCGCTCGTTGCATGCGGTGAGTGTGGAAAGGCGATCAGTGACCAGGCCGTGGCATGTCCGCACTGCGGCGCGCCAACGATAGGGCGGAAGGAGCGCAACACGCGACGGGCGATGTGGATCATCGTGGCTGTCCTGGGCCTGCCCGTGGTGCTGTTCTTCGGGTCAGCAGTCGTCGCTGGGATCGCAGAGGGCGTCAGCGGTGGGAGTTCTTCCAGAACGCCTGAGCGGCCCTACACCGGCCGGATCCGTGGGGAGGGGATTGAGTACGAGCTGCGCTACGCGTCGTCCACAGCAGGCGGTGAGTGCGATGGCTGGAACACCGTATCGGTCCAGAAGCCCGGTGACCCTTCGTCAGGGATGCTGGATCTCATGTGCTGGCGCCAGGTAGGCGATCAGATCGAGGTCAACACGGCCACCGGCCAAGGTCGGAGGAAAGATCCTCGGTCGACCTACGTGGATTGACGATGCCGCCCCTGAACCCAGGGGCGGTACCGGTCGCCTCTCGCCGGCATGAGTAACGGCTCAGCGACTGCCGGTGTTGTTACGGACACTCTCCGGCTGGTCCGGCGCGGCCCACACACCGCGCAGCGAATTCAGTGATGCCTGGGCCTACCTGCTGACAGCAGGGGCGCAGGGGGAGCAGTCTTCCCCTCCTCAACGCAGAACTGGAACAGGCCCTCGACGTATTCGTCGGGCTTGCCATCCGTCCAACGTTCGCCCATGACCGCGGTCATGACTCGCCGGCGGACGCTCTCGGCACTCTCGTCATCCTGAACGTCCACACCCGGCGCCATGCGGGCGGCGTCGATAATCAAGCGGGCCCGGCTCATGCTTGCCACTCCAGACGTGCTGCATCACTCGCTTCATCACGGCTGACACCGAGGTTGTCGACATGCACGTCCGGGCGCCAGGCGAGAGCGCTCCGATTCTGCTGCGACAGCGGGCTCAGGGCGATGAGTCGTCGCACCACATCGGGCTTGGCTCCGGCCTTGGGCATACCACCCTGGTGCGCGAGGCCGCGCGCCTGGACTACCGCAACGTAGGCTTCCTGCAGTGCGTCGAAGCTGCGCTCCAGCGCCTTCTGCGTGTCCTCTGCCTGCTCGATGCTGGCCTCCAACTTCTCCTGCAGGCCCGGCAGCGCCTCACTGGCTTCCTTTACTGCCATCGCGTGCCGGGTCTGGTGCAGGCTGTCGTGAATCGACCGCACGCGGTCCCGGTCGACTGTAAGGCGGTCGAACTCTTGCTGCAGGGCGGCCAGCTCTTCGTCACTCCCGCTGGCCAGTGCCCTCTTGTAAACGGGACCATGGTTGCTACTGCGCGGGCCGGCGACAGCGATTTCCGACCACCTGGTGTTGATGCGCGCCATCTCCGGCGCCAGCTTGACGATCAGCTGTTTGGCTTCCAGCGAGGTAAGCGGGGCGCCGCGGCTCATCTCCGCGCGGATCTCTTCGATGACAGACATCGTGTTCTCCTGATGTATTGGATTCTGGTTAACTGACTCGGCGGGGATTTACGTACCCACGCTTCATTCCACGACCCACGACGCCAGCACCAGTCGCGAGATCTCCGCCAATGATCGTTCTTGCTTGGTTGATGATGACGGGCCGCTCCTGGGCCAGAAGCGATTTCAGGGCCTGCAGGGTTCGCTGGTCGGGATCGCCGGCGACGTTGATGACAGGCGCGTAGACGTTACCGCCAGCGCCATTCCCAGAGACCGCACCCGACGACGAGATCCTCTCGAGCGTCGCGTCCATCTTCGCCGCGGTCCCTGCGGTCAGCACGCGCTCGCCCTTGTCCAGCAGCCACGTTCCCTCTCTCGGCACTGAGTCGATACCGTCATGGGCCATGCCCACCGCGGCGATGTTGGATACCAAGCCAGCGGTCGCCGCTGCCACCGACGCCATCGCCGCCAGGTTGGCCGGCCACGGGTTCTTTGCCGCCTCCGCAATGCCGGTCTGGATGGCAAGGGTCGCTTGGGCAATGGCAGCGGCCTTCTGGACAACGAAGGCCGCCTTGTAGAGTGCTGACTGCTCCGAGAAGGAGGTTCGCATCAAGTCAGCCACAGCAGCGAAACCCTGTTCCGCTGTCGCCAGCATCACGTTCTGCCTGGCTCGATCGATCTGGCTGAGACCATCTGCGTAGGCCTGTCGATCAGCCAGGGCCTGCTCATCGTAGATCGCGTTGACCGACGCTTCGGACTGTCTGAAGGCATCCAGTAGCTGCAGCTGACCGCCGTACCACTCTTCCAACGCAGCGCGCTGCTGGTCAAGCTTGGCCAGCTCGCCAGAAGAGCCGCCGAACAGTGCGTCGACGCCCGTGATTTTCGGAGCCTCCGGTCCGGCCGATACGATCTTGGCCAGCGTGGAGTTGTAGTCGCCATCACTGATGACGCCCTCTCCCTTCGCCTCGTTGAGCACCCTCAACCGCTCCTGGGCCACGGCCAGTCCGCTCTTCTCCTGCCTGTTGAGTTCGGACTGGAGCCGGGTCAATGCCTGAGTGGCGTCCTTCTGGCGGGTCTGGGCGTCCAGCTGCGCGGCTTGGGCAATCAGCACATCAGCAAGGTCTGAACGCAGCCCTCTCAGGTTGCCGCGCTCAAGCTGGTAGCGGGTGGCAGCCACACGCGATGTGTCGCCGTACAGCGCGATCTGCTGCGCCATCTGATCGTTGATCGACTGGTAGGCCTTCGCCAGCGACTCTGCATCCTTGTTCGGCTGAGAATTCCCTCCCGACCGGTTGAACCGCTTGTCGATCTCCGCATCACTATTGGCAATGAGCCGCTGCATCGAACCGTCGAACTGTCGAGGATCGTTGGCCGACAGCTTGTTGTACAGCTCGATGATCTTGTTCCGCGCGACCAGCTTGGAGGAAACACGATCCAGGCCAGCCAACTGCGCATTGATCGACTCGGATGCTGCAGCGGTTTCTGCCTTCGCCGCCGCCTGGGTCTCAATCACCTCTTGAGCGAGCCTGCGCTTTCGCTCGTCGGCCCATTCCTTGTCTTGCATCTCCATGCGCTCGCCAAGCAAGCGGGAAACCTCGGCGCGCGCCTCCATATAGCGCTCCGAATTCAGCGGGTTACCGAAAGTAGTGGCACGAACATTGTGCAGTTTCCAGATGGCCTCCTGCAGTTGCTGCTCGATGTCGGTGCGGCCGATGTTCTTGAAGGCTTGAATCGCATCCAGGATCTCACCCTTCACGCCGCGCCATGCCCTCTCCAGTACACCGGCAGATGCCTGCATGCTGCGCACGCGGTCGCCCTGAGCGCGCTCCAGCTCTACCAGCGCGAGCTGCAGTGCCGCGGTCTCACCCTTCTCCTCACGCACCGCCTCAATGTGGTTGAAAGACGCCACTGTCAGGAAGCCGTACTGACTGTTGAGCTTTGCCAGTGCCTCCGTGCTCCCGCCAACCATGTCCAGGATGCTGGAAGTCACTGAGCCGATGGACTGCCCGGTCAGCGAGGCGATGCTTGTGGCTGCAGACGCGATGGTGGCCGCGTTATCGCTCAGCACCTTTCCGCTCTGAATCACCTGGGTGATCGCCTGGGTTGCGTTTCCGTACTCCCCGGTCATGCGGCCGATCTCGTTGCGCACGTTCATCAGGCTGCCAGTCAGCGCACCGGCAGACCCACCCATGCCGATAATCACCCGGTCGAGGTCTCGCATCTCCATGTAGCCCTTCGCCGCTGCCACACCGACCGCGACGATCGCTGCCGCAGTGCCGCCCGCTACGAGGCCGGTGGCGGTGAATGCACCGGCCAAAGCCCCCGTGCGTGAGGTGAGGGACGTGATTGAAGACTGTGCGGTCATGAGGTCGCCGCTGGCCAAGCTGCGAGCGAGCATGACGATGCTCTGCTGGGCCTCCACCGTCTGCAGGTTGAGCCTGCCCACGCTGTTGGTCGTGGTGAGTAGACTGGCACGCGTCGCATCCAGTTGGGCCTGGTACTGCTGGTAGACCTGCGGCTTCAGCAAGCCGAGGTCACGGGCGCGCGCAAGGCGATCCTCTTGGTCGGCCAGCCGGTTCAACGCCGCCACTGTGGGGTTGATCTGGCCAAGCAGCTGCTGCAGGTTGAGCCTACGTGCCTCGGTGGCTGCCGCAGCGGCCCGAGTCTCACGTGCGGAGCGCTCTTCTGCCTGCTGCAGGGCCTGCGCACGCGCGGCCATTCGTTCTTGCTCACTGCCCGCCCGCGCCATGACCCGGGCCTTATGGTCGATGCCCAAGGCGGCATCGCGGGCGGCCTCAGCCAGTGCGCGCTCGGACAGGTTCGCCTCGCGGTTGGCCCTGGCCCATTCCATGGCGCGTTCTGAAACGCCCCGTAGGCGAGCGTCCTGCTGCGCCAGCTGCTGCTCCAGCTGCTGGCTGGCGGTGGCCACCTGCGTCTCAGCAGTCGCGGCGGCACGGGAAGCGGTGCCCATCGTCTGCAGGCCGCCGGCCGTGTTGGCCAGCTTTCCATCGAGTGCAGCCAGTGAGGCCTGAATCTCGGCGTTGGTCCGGTTGAGGGTCTGCAGCTCGGTGATGACCGCGCCGGTGCCAGTGCCGATGCGGTCAAGTGCCCCGCCCAGGCGGTCCCCAAGCACGCTGGATGAGCGCTCAACCGTCCGGGCCAGGGCTTGGTGATAGCGCTCCAGCCGGTCGGTGGCACCGCTCACCTTCTCGGCGGCTGCGGCGTTTTCGTCCAGCGCCTTGGTACCCTCGACCAGACCGCTTGAATCAATGCGGTATCCGAGCAACGCAATGTCGGCCATGGCAATCTCCTGTTAGCGGGCGCCGCCGTGCTGCAGCTGCGCGCACATCTCGGCGTACGCAGCGGCGGCGGGGTTGGTTGCTGCGTCGTTGACGCCACGGCTGCCGTGGGACTGGCTGTAACGCTGAGCGTGGTCGCGGACCACCGCAGCGTCCTGCGTTGCCTTCGCCAGAACGCGCTGGCCGGCAGCAGCATTGGCTGCAAGCTGGATCGCCAGCAGACCGGCCTCCGCAGCGCTCAGCCCGCCGTCCGTCAGCTGCTTGAGGAAGTCCGCCGCCTGGTTGGGGGCGGAGTCGATCTGGAGCTGGCTGCCGCCGCGCGCCGCGTCGACCAGCGAGAGGTGGTTGTTGGAGATTTTTCGCTGAACCGCGTCGTAGACCTGGCCATCGGGAGTGGTGCCGCTCTCGAAGTGGATCTCGGCGTTGTAGCCCATCGACAGCTGGCGCTTGCCGGTTTCCCAGGCTGCGATGGTGGCCTTGTCCATCAGCACCAGCTGGACGCGGACGAACTCGCCATCGCGGACCACCTCGGCGCCAGTCTGCCCCACCGCGTACTTCTTCCAGTTGTCGGCGGTGACGTGCTCCGGCGGATGATCGTTGGTCATGGGGCGGTGGGCGAAGCTTTTCATGGTCGCGTCCGAGAAGACCTCCTCGGCCGGGCGGTAGACCCGCACCACTGCCATGTCAGGCCGGCCCACCTCGCTGCCCAGGTATTCCTGAACGCCGGTGCGGGCCACCTTGGCGTCGGCCACCAGGTAGCCATCGACGGTACGGCGTGCTGCTCCCACGGTGACGCGGTCGGTAAATGCGGTGGATGTGCTCACTGGTGCCTCCTTCGGTTGCCGCTGAGTGCGGCGGTGGTGCTGGTGATCCAGGCCAGCGGGGTTACGTGCGTCGGCGGGAGTTGGCCGCCCGGGCGCCGCCCTCGCGGTCTTCCCAGAAGTCGGAGGCGCGCCAGAACTCGGCAGCTGCATCAGAGTCCACGGCTTCGACTGCCTCCAAGAAGTCCACGACCACGCCAGCGGCTTCTCTCGCCGTGGTGACGCCATAGACGCAGCCGTCGCCGATCTGCTCCTTGAAGCGGGAATCCACCAGGTGCCCGTGAGAGTCCACCAGCAGCTCGATGGCAGCCTGGATGGCCACGTCGCCGGCGGTGGGTGCCGCAGTCACCACACGGGCCTCCAGCATCGCCAAGCGGCGGGAGCGATCAGCTCGCATGCTTGCCCTCCAAGGCGCGCAGGCGCGCATCGAAGTCGGCCAGTTCGTGGGCGCGGGCGAACGTCTCTACACAGCGGCCCAGCTTCTCCGCCTCCGTGGCGGTGATCGTGCCGTCTGCAGCGGCGGCGAGGATGGCGCGCATGGTCGCGGGCACATCGGCAGGCGTCTCGGGGATTGGTAGCTCCACCTGGATCACGCGCTCGCGCGTGGGAGGGACCAATCGCTCCATGCAGAGGCGCATCGCCGCTGCATCTCCGGCCAGTGCCATCTGAATGGCCTTCTGCGTGAGGCGCTTGGAATCCTTGTCCAGCAAGGCCATCGCGGCAAGCGTGGTCTTGTTGCGGGAGCCTGGCCTACGGCCGGCGTTCCCCTGTCCGAAGCGGCCACGGCTATCGCGGGGTGCCGTAGCGGCACCGTTGTTACGGTCGGTGTTGGTGGTGTCGGGTGCAGTTTTCACCCGTACATTGCAGCGAATGCGAACCGCGCGTGCTTACTTGCGGCGGGTTTTTCTCGGCGGTAGCACGCCGGCACGCTGCAGCACTGTGCGGACGGCGTCGTCGGAACGCCCGAGGCGCCTGGCGATCATTCCCACCAGGTTGTGGTCGGCGCCACCGATGGCGCGGATACCCTTCGCGATGCTAACGGCATCAGCGTGCCAGGACGGCGGCTGAGAGGCGCGGGCGCGCCCACCAGCGGCTCTGGCCGCGGCCACCTTGTGTGCTGCCTGCATCAACGGCTCCGCCGCGAACCTCTGAAGCACCATGGATGCCGCCAGTCGATGGATCTGGATCCGCAGATCGTTGATGGCGCTCAGCTGATTGCCGATTACCCGCTCCAGCGCATCCAGCGCCGCGGTGTGCCGCTGCAGATCCCGGCGATAGGCATCCAGCTGGGCGGTGTCCAAGCGCCATGCCCGCTCCACCTCCGCGAACTCCCGCCAGAGGACGGCAGACAGCAGCTCGCCTGGCTGATAGCTGTGCACCCGATCCCACCGGGCCTGGTCACTGCCATCGGTCAGGTTGTAGGTGGTGGCCGGCGCGTGCCTTTTCATGGACTCGGTAACCCTTGGCGAAAGCCTTCCGGCAAGCCTTCGGCGAAGCCCCTTCGAAGGGGTGGGCAAGGGGTCAGTGAGGCCTCATTGATGCTGCAGTGAGCGGGCCTGCTACTAGCACGAAATTTGATGCTACTAGCAATGCTACTAGCACGGCACAGCTGCTCTGGCCGCGTGCCACGTACCATTGCAGCACTTGCCGATCGGTTGGCGAGCGCTCGGCGAGTCCTCGGCGAATGCGTGCCGCCGACCGCCGAAATCGAGTTTTCGCCGTTCGCAGTGCAGGTGCCCAGGAAGCGGTGATGCAAGGCAGCAGCGGGCGCCTGTGCGCTGCCGCCTGGTAGATATATATAAGGGACCACCCTCAGGGGGGTAAAAGACGCGTCCAAGATGGTAAACGTACCCCCCTGAGGGGTGTAAACGACCGTTCTCATGCGGCCTTTACCCCCCTGAAGGGGGTAACACACCCCCCTGAAGGGGGTAATGAATCTGTTTTTCGCCAGTCATTGCGGGCGGGGCCAGGCCCAATCTCGAGCCCCTTACCTGCGCACTCATCGATGCCATACCAGGTGAGCGCGTACAGACTGCACATCCGTTTGATGCCGTGCCTGGTCTTCACGATGAAGCCGGCGTCCTCTAGCTCCACCAGCAGGGAGTGGACCTTGCTGGGCGTGCATACGCCCGCCGTGCGAACCATGCTCTCTGTGGCGCTTAGATCGCCATTGTTCTTGCCGTTGTACTGGCCGGCGAGGAACAGCAGCAGCTTCACAGCGGCGCCCCCCAGCTTGTAGAACTGCTGGGACTGGATCATGTGGTGCGGCATCTGGACGAACGAATGCCCCTTGCCGCGCCCGGTGTGCTTGGCGCGCTTCCGCTCGGGGATTCTGTAGGACATCGAGATCCGCTCCTCAGGCCAACACGCGGGACAGCTGCTTGGTCAGCAGCTTTCGGTTGTGCTCGCAGACGGCGCGGTCGTTGGCGTACTGAGGGGCGTTGCACCCCATCGCGATGAGCGTGTCCAAGGCGCCCTCCGCGGTCCTGGTGCTGTCCAGCCAGCGCTGGAGGTGCGTGCGCGGGATGCCGCGTAGCTGACGGGCCGTGAGGCAGCGGATGGGTTGATAGGACATCAGTTCACCTCCTGGACAAGGCCGGCGCGGATCAGCGCCTGGCGGTACCTGCAGGCTGAGGCACGGGACATGCCCCAGCGTTCCACGATTTCAGCGATGGTCGGCGCGCGCCGCCGCCGGGTAGCCCATGCGGCGAACTGGAAGATCGCCTCGGTGTGGCTGGCCACGCCGGCAATGCGTTCCGAGTAAGCAGGGCTCCGCCGGCTCATACGCACCTCGTGGCTTGGCGGCTCGTGCTGAGTTCCCGGAGCTCTCGCAAGCGCCGCGCGAATGCGCTGCCAGGGTCCATCGCCATCTCCCTCAGCTTACTCAGGGCTCGCTGTTGTCCTGTCTGCTGGAAGCTGGGTGCTGCAGCAGCCGGCTTGGGAAATTGGATGACGTTGTTGGCGATCATTTCGGCACGCCCTCCTGCCAATACTCGTCATGATCGCGCAGCTGCTGCATGTCCTTGCTCGCCTGCAGGAGCAGCACCTCGATGATGCTGTGCAGATCCTCGATCTGTGAGGGACGCAGCGGATCGGGCCCGCTTTCGCGGATGGCGCCACACCATTCCGCTTTACGTTCGTCGTTGAGCAGCATGTTGTGCATGCCCATGACGCCCTGCAGAGCACGATCAATCGCGCTGAGCCGCATGGTCACGGCACGGGGAATCTGCTTGTCCTGCCATACCTCGTCCGACCAATGCTGCGACTGGCGGGAGCTGCGAGTACTCGGCTTGGTCGGAGAGACGGGTGCAACTGTCGGGTTGAGCTGCTGGCGCTGCGCGGTCGCTTTCATGGTCTTGTTGTTCCTTTCGAGGGCTCGGCGGCTCGGGTGCTCCAGCACTCGGGCCATCGTCGTTGCGGAAGGGTGTGAGGCCGTCAAACGACGCCTCCATACGAACGCGACTGGGTGAAAACGGGGGGCACAGCGGCCGCGCTGGCCATCTGCAGCAGAGCAGTCCGAGCAGCAGCCAGGCTCGGCGAACTGGTGTAAGCCTTGCGCCATGCCTGATTGAGGCGACGCTCGCTGCGCAGCATCACCAGCGAGAGCATCACGTCATCAAGGGGGAGGGCATCCAGGACATTCGGGATGCGCTTACGCGAATGCGCCGGGCGGGTTGCGGCGGCGGCGGGGGGGAGTACCATGTTCATGGTCGCTTCGTTCCTGTGAGAGGGTACGGGGATGGCTCAACGGCTCGTTCCGGGTGCAACCGGGCGGGCCGTTCTCTTTTCAGCCGGCACGGGTACGGCTGTCGGTCGTCTCCACGACCGCTGCTTCCAGATAGGCGTCGAGGTCCGATTGACGGTAGAAGACCCGCCCGCCGACCTTGAGGTATCTCGGGCCACGGCCGGTATGGCGCATCTTCTCCAGCGTGCTGTGGCTCAGGCCCAGATAGGTCGCTGCGTCCTGGCCCTTGAGGCGGGAGGTAGGAAGATCGGTAGGGGCTCTGGTCATGTCTGGTTTTCTCTGTGATTTGGCGTTCATAGCGAACGCAATAAAAGCTACTCCGGCAATTTCTGGATTGCAAGTGTTATTTGCGTTATCTTGCGTTCGCTCCGTGGAAACCGCCCTCTATGCCTAGCAACACCCCCAAGCGGCAAGGCCGCCCCCCAAAGCCGGAATCTGAACGGACGGGCAATTTCAGCGTCCGAATGCCCCAGGATCTCCGCGCCAAGCTGGAAGAGGCGGCGCAACGGGCTGGGCGATCGACCAATGCAGAGATCGTCCACCGCCTGCAGGGCAGCATTGAGGGCGTGGAGGGCTCGCCTAAGCGTCAGGCGGTCATCGATGCGCTCATTGAGGCAGCGGAGGAGGCAGTAAGGTGGTGGGAGGCGGTGGGCGATGCTCCAGAGGCTGAGGAGTACCGCGATCTGTTGAAGGATTCGATGGACGACCTCGACACCTGGCTCACCCGGCTGACGCGCCTCGACTCAGCAAAATGAGCATCTTCACCAAGCTCACCCGTGCAGGTATGCGCGGCTTGCGGCCTGGCCAGTCTGTGAGCGAGCACGGGATCACCTACACCCGGACAGCTGCCGGCGACGGCCGCTGGTCTGTCAACGTGATGGTGGCCAGACGCCGGCACCACCAGGTGGTGGGGTTGGAGTCGGAGGGTTACACCCGCACGCAGGCCGAGCAGCTGGTTGCCACGCTGAAGGCTGCCAAGCGCAGCGCTGGGCACGGGGTGCAGGGGAGCAGGGCCAACGCCTCGCAGAGCGTCGCGCAGGCTGCCGACGACTACCTGGCCTACCTGCGCCTGCACGATGGCAAGGACATCGACACGAAGGAGCGCCGGTTCCGCGATCACATCAATCCCCATCTCGGGCGCCGGCCCGTGGCCAGGCTGACCGATGACGACTGGCTGGCCTACGTGGCAACTCGGAAAGGCGAGGGAGCCAGCGCCGGCACCATCAACCGCGAGCGGTCAGCGCTGTTGCACATGCTCAACACCATGCGCCGTCGCAAGCTTCTCGCTGCAGCGCCGCTGCTGGTCCGCCAGCGCGAACCGCAGGGAAAGCTGGTGTACCTGACCCCCGAGGAGTCCCGGCAGCTGCTGCTGGCCGCCCAGGAGGATCTGTCGCCATTGGCACACCGGTTCGTGATGGTGACGCTCTACACCGGGCTGCGGCACAGCGCTGCGCTCAACCTTCGCGCGGGCGACGTCGACGTGCAGCGGCGGATCCTGTGGATCGGCAAGGACAAGGCCGGCCGGCGTGAGCAGCCCATGCCGCAGGTGCTGGCCGAATACCTGGCCAAGGTCATCGAGGGTCTCCAGGCCGACGACTTCCTCTTCCCCTCGGCACGCGCTGGCAGCGGCCGGGCGTACCAGATGAATGCCGTGTTCGCGCGATGCGTGCGAGCCGCTGGCATCACCAAGCACGTCACCCCGCACACCATGCGCCACACCGCGGCGACCAACGCTGCGCACGCCGGTCTTGATGCGGCCACCATCCAGGCAATGGGCGGCTGGAAGACAAGAGCCATGGCCGAACGGTACACTCACGCGGCTTCGATGCAGGACGCAATGGCGGCCCTACAGCAGCACCTTTCAGGCGACGCGGTTACACCGGAATTACCACGGTCGTCGCGCAAACGCGCCTGAAACCCTTACAGGGCCTATAGCTCAACGGTTAGAGCAGGGGACTCATAATCCTTTGGTTCCAGGTTCGAATCCTGGTGGGCCCACCACTTAGTAGTCCAAGGTTGTCCAGATTAGTCTGATGATTCTTGATAAACCCCACAAAAAGCGGGTTTTTGTGCACCATAGTCCAAGTTGATCCGCTTGAATCCGGGAAAGAAGTGAGTCAGGATGTGAGTCAAAGAGCATGGACTGTGCTCGATGATTCACAATCACCTGACTCACATGCTGACCGACACCAAGCTGCGCTTCCTGAAGCCACGCGAAGACGCTTACCGTGTCGCCGACACGAATGGTCTATGCATCGAAGTGCGGCCGTCGGGGGCGAAGGTGTGGCGCTATCGCTATCGCTACTCGGGCAAGGCCAGCATGATCACGCTGGCCGAGTACCCGGCCATGTCGCTCGGCGAGGCGCGAGCCGAGCGGGATCGGCTGCGGGCATTGGTCAAGGGCGGCGCCAACCCCGCCCAGGTGGCTCGTATCGAACGAGTCGCACAGACCGAGCGAGCCGAATCCACCTTCAGTGTGATCGCCATTGAACTGCTGGAGAAGCGAACCAAGGAAGGGCTGACTCCCGGGTCGGTAAAGCGCGAGCGCCGCCTGATCGAAAAGGACTTGGCGAGCATCAGCGATATCCCGATTACGGACGTAACAGCGCCTGTGCTGCTGGCAGCGTTGCGTAATTTGGAGAAGCGCGGCGTTGCCGAGACGGCCCACCGGACGCGCTCGCTTGCTAGTCGCGTGTTTCGCTACGCGATTGCCACTGGACGGGCGACATCAAACCCAGCCGATAGCTTGGTCGGAGCGTTGGAGCAACCACAAACCAAACACTTCGCGAGCATGACCGATCCTGCGCAGATCAGCGATCTTCTGCGGGCAATGTATTCCTATCAAGGGTCGCCGGTGACCTTGGCTGCGTTGAAGCTGGGGCCGATGCTCTTCGTGCGGCCTGGGGAGTTGCGAAAGGCTCGGTGGGAGGATGTCGATATTGAAAAGGCAGAGTGGCGTTTCATTGCCAGCAAGACGGGAACCCCGCACATCGTGCCCCTCTCGTCTCAGGCGAAAGAGATCTTCGAGGATCTGAAGCCTCTCACCCGGCGGAGCGAATTCGTCTTTCCGGGGGTTAGAAGCTCGAAGCGCCCGATGAGTGAGAACACGATCAATGCGGCGTTGCGGAATCTTGGCTTCGATGGCGGCACCATTACCGGTCATGGCTTTAGGGCCATGGCGAGAACAGTCTTGGATGAGGTCTTGGGATTCAGACCGGACTACATCGAACATCAATTGGCGCACGCTGTCAGAGATCCGCTTGGGCGCGCCTACAACCGCACCTCACACCTGGCTGAGCGAAAGAGGATGATGCAGGCGTGGGCGAATTATCTGGACTCGCTGAGGCTAAATGCCAATGTCGTTTCGATACGTCGCGCCGGGTAAACCTATCGGCTTCCTGATCGCTCGTGAGGTGCCGGCATGTGGCCGGCGCCGTGGAGCGGGGCTGTTTCTAAGCAGTCTCTTGTCAGGACAGTTCATTGCTCTGGCAATGACGTGCTTACTGAATAGCATGCCCTGGATGAAGGCATCCCGAGAAGAGCCCGGCAATGGCTGACATCATGACGTCAGCACAGCGGAGCGAAAGAATGTCGCGCATCCGCAGCCAGGATACCAAGCCGGAGATGCTGGTCCGGCGGTTCCTGCATGGACAAGGATTTCGATTCCGCTTGCACGCCAGAGATTTGCCTGGCAGGCCAGACTTGGTCCTGCCAAAATACGGGGTTGTGGTGTTCGTGGAAGGTTGCTTCTGGCATGGGCATTCATGCCAGAAAGGCCGCATTCCTGGCACCAATTCGGCTTTTTGGCACGCCAAAGTGACCTCCAACCAAGCTCGCGACAAGCGCAACCAACACGCATTGAGACGCGATGGCTGGCGGGTCATTCGTGTCTGGGAGTGCCAACTGGCCAAGAGCACGACTCGGGACGTGACCTTGGCACGGCTTGCTTCGCGGATTTTGGACTAGCTTGGCTGCTGGATTATCTAGAGATATTTTGGGGGAATTTTTTTGCAAAACAAACCTTTAAGCGTCGTGGATTTGTTCGCGGGGTGCGGTGGGTTCGGGCTCGGCCTTGAGCAGGCAGGCTTTACGCCCATTTTCGTCAATGAGTTGAATGATGATGCGCGCGGCACCTACATCGCTAACCGGAAAGATCGTCACGAGCACTTCGCGCGCGGCCTTGACGAGAGCAAGTGGCTGAATGATTTCAGTACTTCCGATGCGCGGAAGATAGTGAGCAAGAAGGGCTATCTTGATGGCCTCCAAAGGCTGTTCAAATCCGAATTCGGGATTTCACATGGCGAGATCGACCTGGTGGTGGGCGGGCCTCCATGCCAGGGGTTTTCCGGGATAGGGCACCGGAGATCCTATGCGGTGGATAAAAAAAATCTCCTGTCGAACCACCTCTACAAGGACATGGCCAAGATCATTGGCCATCTACGCCCGCGCGCATTCGTTTTCGAGAACGTACGAGGATTGCTGACCGGGCGCTGGACGGAGGACGGTCGAAGCGGGGAGATATGGCGAGACGTCAAGAGAGAGTTCGCGGGGATTGGTGAGTATACGCTTGCCGCCGAGTTGGTTTACGCAAAGAACTACGGTGTGGCGCAGAACCGACCGCGCATCATTCTTGTTGGCATAAGGTGCGATGTCATCGGCAGGGAAGCCACCACGAAGGCAGAGATTGAGCATATCGACGGAACCGGTATCTCCGGTGGCTTCTTGCCGCAGGGTGAGCCGGGAAAAGCGCCAAACATGATTGATGTCCTCGGTGACCTCGTTGATCCGTATTATGAAAACGGGGGGAGCACGACCGAGTATCCGTCCAAAGTAATGTGCGAAATCCAACGTCGGTTCAGGGCCTCGCCTGATGGTTCGCACGTAGCACCCAAGGGGTCCCCGGTCACCGAGCATGATTACAGCAAGCACCATCCGAACGTGGTCAAGAAGTTCAAGGCCATGATCCGTGGTGGCGAGTTCGAAGCCACGAAGAAGTTCGCCCAGCGCGTACTTCCGGAAGAGTGGGGGCCGACGGGCCCGTCGATAACGGCGACATCGCTGCCGGACGACTATGTGCATTTCGAGCAGCCGCGCACGTTGACGGTGCGGGAATGGGCACGGTTGCAGGGGTTCCCCGATTGGTATGAATTCAAGGGTAAGCGAACCACGGGTGGCTTGCGTCGTGCTGGTAATCCGCTTGAAGGGATCCATTTCCGCGAATTGCCTAAGTACACCCAGATCGGGAATGCAGTGCCAGTTCCCATGGCTAGGGCCATTGGGGAACATTTAGCGAGTATTCTCCGGAAGGAGAAGAAGTAGCTCCAGCCCGATGGCCGCGGCTTAGACCATTCACGTGCAGGAATCTTGACAGGGGGGGGTGATGAGTAGCGATCCGGGGAGTTCGGAAGCCGGGATCCATGCCGGGCTATCGGCGGATGCCACGCACGAAACAAGTTTCCAGAAACTCCAAAAGCGGGCTTTTGGCGGGGAAGATGTTGCTGCTCGCCCAGGAGCCGAGGATGACGAGTGGTGGCCCAAGGGCCCCTTGCTTCCCGGTGTTCAGGAATTGACCAGGGACTTCGTCGCTGGCACGGAATCCCCCGAGGGCCTGCATATCGTCTTCTTGCTTGGCGGCGCGGGCAACGGCAAGTCATTTGCCGCCCGATCACTCGGGAAGGAGCTTGGCCTCTCCGCATCTGCGAATGATGCGCTTGCGCATCGCATTTACAGAGCAGCTAGAAATGGGGTGAGCATTGAGCTTCTCAATGACGCAACAATTGCGCCAAGCGCGGACTACCAATCGCACCAGCCGGTTGCGCTTGCCTTTGACATACAGCGCTGGTGGAAAGAGTCGGTAGCCGGTCCTGTAGCAGCTTTTTGCTGCGTCAATCGGGGAATCGTCATTGATGAGCTGCGTTCGCTATCCGAGCATAGTCATGAAATCGAAGTCCTCGCGCGTGCCGTCCTCGCTTGGCTCGCTTCCTGGGAACAGGATGTCGCAGGCCAACTAGGCACTTCGCTGGAGGAACCCAAGCTGGTTCTTGGCGACCACTACCACGAGCTTCGATTCAATCTGGGTGGGCGTACAGTGCGAATCTCGGCCATGTCCGTGGATGCCTGCTCGCTGATGGACCTTGATGGCCACCAATCCCGCGCTGGAACATTGTTCCAACGAATCGTGGAACGATGCCGTGATGACGCCATGGTCAGGCCAGAGGATTGTCCGATCAGGGCCAATGTCCAGCAGTGGCTTCCTCCCAACACCATCCTGGGCTGGGAGAATATCCTCTCACACGCAGAGATAGCGTCGGGGAGATTGCACAGTTATCGCGATATCTGGGGGCTAGCTGCACTAAGCATCCTTGGGCCTCGATTCGCGGCCATTGATGGTTCGCGCTCCTTGCTGGATCACGTGGATCGCTGCCTGCATACCGCGCGTGATGGATCTTCGCTGAAGGGGAGGCTGGACGCCTTGCTTGAGTTGTCCCATTTCCGCATGCATAACGCCCTGTTTCGGGCTCCAATACCTACGGGTGATGATGCACTGCCTTTCTATCCGCCGACTACGCCGGCACACCTCGGGCTGTCGCTCGTAGATCCTTCGGCTTGGGAGGCAAAGGATAGCCAAGCCGTAGAAGCGGCAATGCAGAGCGTTACGCTCGGTGGGATGCCGAGTGAATCATTGCTCGGGAGCGGGTTGCTCGAAAATGCCTGGTGTGGTTTCGATAGATGCCTGGAGCAAGCAATCGTCGAGTACGTTGGCAGCAATGACTGTCCGGATAACGTGCGTCGCAGGCTTGTTTCCTGGTTCGGTGGCTATCTCACCCGCCTTGTTGGCGTGTCGACCGGGCATCTGGGCAACCGTGTCGTTGTAAAGCTATGGGAGCAATGCCGGGAAAAGTGCGTCAACGGCATAGGGCAACTGCCGTTGGAGTTTGAGAAGGCCATCAGGTCGCTGATTTTCCCGCAACATGATGACGCGCCACAGCACAGCATCCTCGTGCCCGCATTTGCTGCGAGAGTCGAGCCGTTGCAGGCGTCACGGGAAGGAACGACCCCGAGGCTCGCCGAAGTCATTCCCCACAACTTCATCAACCTTCAGGTGAGGCAACAGGGTGGGCGTCTCATGCTCGAATGCACTCTTACGGGGCATGCCGAAGTCATAGGGCAGCTTGTGCTCGATTTTTCGCTGGTACGGGAGGCCTTGGCTTGCCGTGGAAGCCGGGCCGGGCAAACGGAATCAACCGCCCATGTCGAGCCGCGAATCGAACGCTGTCGCGCATCGAGCCTTTCTGCGGTTCCAGCCAACCAGCGACGGCTTGTCGTGATTTCCGGTGGAAACCTGGTGGAGTTGAGCTAATGGCCTTTGCGTTCCCTGACCTAAAGCGTCCCCAGTACCCGTCGAGTCCGGAAGTGCTCCTGTCGGCCTTGGCATGGTCGGTAATCCCCAGAGTGCCCGAGTACAGCGCCACCGGGTTGATATACCAAAGGAAAGAAAGTCGGGCAAAACGTGGCGTGCTCATTGAGCAAACCATGCCACGCGACAAGGGGCTCGAGGATTTTCGCGCTAGCCTGCAATCGAATGGCTGGACCACTGCTGCCGCAGGGGACTTGCCCAGGGTGGTCGCCGAGGCGGCAGCGGATGCCATGCTGGGCGTCAAGCCTCCGAAAGGTGTTGGCTATGCATCATCGGCAATCGGTCTGGCTGGCGCACTCCTACAGGATCCTGTAGGCAGTCTGGCGACGAAGAACCCGCCGAACTTCGCCAGCCTGCTGAACACGATGTATGCGCTCGGTGGAGGTGTCGATGGGCAAACGGCCGCAAGCCGTTGGTTCGATGTTGCCCGCCACTACTCGGCGACGGGGAAATTGAAAGCCCTGGAAGATGCATTGGCGGGGACAACCCTCAAGCGCTTCCTGCCTGAAGGCGCTTGGCCGCCGACTGCACCACAAGTTGCGAGGGCGTCCGTACCGGAGCCCCTGCCGTCATGGTGGCAGGAGGACGTCGCTTCAGCAGGGGTGGGAACACCATTCTCTTGGTTCCATTCAAGTTGGAACCGGCTTTGTTCACGGGAGTGGTACAAGATTCTTCCGCCGCGGAGGTGGGCGGGCTGGGCTGTTTGCGTGCTTCGAAATGCCATTGGGTTCACCTTCCTCTGGGAAGCCAATTTCTTCCTGGAACTTGCGCTCGGGATCGCAGACCACGAGCGCGACCCGGCCACGGTCGCCCGCTGGGCATTGAGTCCGAAGAGGCCACTCGTTCCCTACCAGCGAGGTGGGATTGCACAGATGGATGTAATGCCGTCGATTCGGCGGTTGCTAACGCAGGGGCTGACATGCCGCAAGGCAATCATCGAGGCGGCCAGCAAGCTTAGTGAGGAGCCAAATGACCTCGCGAGCTTGGTCGAGGCACTTCGTGCTACTAACCCCAAATCGATCAACGCTGCACTCGGCGGTGGTGGCGACAAGGGGGGCTTGCCCAACTTGATTGAAACGGTCCGCTATTCCTTGCTGGCGCGAAGCGCTCCGGATGCACCGGACCACCATGCCCTGTTGAAGGTTGTCAGCAGGAACTACACGCATGTGGCTCCCGCGCCCGAGTGGATAGTAGTGATGTCCGCAATGGCTGCGACCGGGCCTTCGGATGTCGTTCGATTGGGGGACGTCCAGCGTTCGCTGGAGGACATTGGCTTCAAGCCCAGGATCGACTTCCTGCTTGGTGAATTGGAGCGGGCTGGGCTATGCGCGAGCGCCTCGGATGGCGACGAAGGCATTGAGATCAACCTTGGATTTGGACGGAAGTGAAATGTCATTGATTGGACGCGCGCTTGCCCGTTTGGCACACCGGATCAGCGGTCAGTTGATGCTGGAGTTGCCGGATGATCTCCAGCCGGCATTCATTGCCAAGGTTCTTGAGGGGGCGAATGCGGAAGTCGCCACGGATCCGTCGTTCGCTCTTTTTGTTCATGGGCAACGGCAGGATGTCGCTTCGATCTCGCCTCGCGTGGATTTCAGGGAGCTGGCGATGTACCGGCAGGGATCGCATATGGCAGTGGCCTTTGCGAGCGACAACCGGGGCATGTCGACGTACTCCAGCGTCTATCCACTGCTGCTCTCCAATGGATTTCCATCTGCCAATACTGCAAGCGGGGGAACTGGTGTTGCAGGCCTACACGAGTTTGCTGCATGTCTCGCCGAAGTGCTGGCCGAAAAAATCGGGACCCATGATTTGTCTTTGGAAGAATTCGAGAAAACGACACAAAGCATCCTCGGCTTCCTAGCAGCCGCCTATGAGGTGGTTGGGAATGGCCAATCTAGCTTTGCTGCGGACTGGTGGCTGCACGTACATCAATGGGTGGAATCGCTAGCCTTGGTGCCAGACGCTACGTTTGAGCCGAAGGGTATTGCCAGGCTTTATGGCTGTGCTGGATTGCCGGTGCCGTCTCGCGGGCATGCCTTGTCCACCAGGCCAAAGGAATATATCAAGGCACTGCAAGACCGTTGGTCGAATCCGTCAACGATCATGACGGAAGTCGCCAGGCTCGAAGGCTTGGCCTCGGCGACCAAGGCAGCACAATCTCTAGCAAAGCTTGATTGGGAAAAATCCCACACGAGAACAAGTCTCCGGAGCGATTCCGTCGTTGCATTGGTGGCTACGGCGAATGGCGCCGATCCCTTGGATAGGATCAGGGGGTGGGGCCATCTGGACGAAGTTGTGTTCAAGGAAAGCTTTGTCGAAGCAAAGGGCAGGCTTGGCGTTCGCCGGGAAGGGGCCGACCTGCCACTGCCTTGGAAAAATGCACTGCCGGTCTTGGTGGCCAAGATCGACGAGTCAAGGGACGCATATGGCAACAGCTTGCTGCTTGGAGAAGTCGAGCTGGTAGTGCCGTACAAGCCTGATGGCATGGGCTCCTCCGCGAACATGGGAGCAGACAAGCTACTCGCTCAGGTCCAAGTTTCCGGTATTCGTGGATGTGCGGCTGTGTTCGAGGCCGAATCAGGCCTGCTTCTTGCGGATGGCCTCCACCTGAAAGGAACGCTTGCACTCACGCCAGCCAAGAAGGCTCGTAACCTTGCATGGATTGAGCTCTCAACTTCTGGCGAGGCAGCCCAGCTTCTGGTTGATCGGTGTAACGCCTCGTTCACCTTGCTGAGGTCGGACGAGGTCGCACTTTGGGCGAAGTCCCAGGGCCGCACCACGAAGGCGTCAATGCGTGGCCCAGTCATATGGTCGCGAAGGGATAGTGATGCCGCTTCCGTCGAAGTGCCAGCACTAGGGGCCTACGACCTTGCGATCGCCTGGGGTAGTTCCGCGGGGTTTGATGGGAAAGCGGCCACGGTGCGAGCTACGTCATTCTCCCTTGCATGGACTGGCATGGAGGAAGCTGGCGCGAAGGCTGCCGTGGAGATCACGGAAGGCGTGGATGTTGGGTCCGTCGGTCAGGTGATTTTCCATATTGACCTGTTTTCGACCGAAGAGCGGCCTCTTTCGCCAATCATTGCGGCTGCGCATGGATTGCATCCAGATGCTTCCTTCCTTGCCGATGAAGATGCGTTCAATTACTTCGAAGGGCAAATTGGGGACTGCCTGGCCAATCTAGAGCGAGGACATGCCCTTGGGTGCATCCTGGCCACGAGTTCGCGAAAGAAAAGCGACTTTGTCACGAACGGAGACGGGGTTCGATGCACCCCGGACCTCCTCGCGCGTACTGGGAATGACCTTTCTCCTGGGTTCCCCAGCCAGCAGCTCATTTCACACCCGTCGTACATCGGGTTGCTTGAGGCTTATGTGTCACTTGGGATTCCCAAGGCGGTTGCCGATCTTGAGAAGGAGGAGGAAAGCGCGGGGCTAACCATTTCCCGCATTGCGCTTGATTGCATCCCGAGGGAGGCCATGGATGAGTTGCTCAGGGTCTATCGCGGACTGATCGAAGCCACTTCTGGATTGTCTCCATCTGATTGTTTCTGGGCGCGAAACCCTTTTTCCCTTGTGGTTTACGAGGAAGGGAGCGGATACCAATCTGCACAAGCCGTCTTGTTGAGCCCTTTGCATCCGATTCGGCTTGCCTGGGCGTGGGGGCTCCAGATCGGGCTACGCGAGGCGCATGATGATGGGGCCAAGCCCGCAGAATCGTTGGCGCTCTTGGATGGGACCAACTTCCCCTCGTCGGTTGTCTTCAGCGACCAGTTCGACAGCCCATCGGCACTGATGCCCGTGCCGGTCGATCCCAGACCCAATGACCTTTACCTCGGTTGGCACGCCAGCGTTGCAATCGTCAGGAGGCAAGCAGCAATTCCGGAATGGATTGCGGGGCGTCGCTTCCCGGTGGATGGGTTGTCGGCCCTTTCTGCTTCGTCGGTCAGTGCTGCAATCGATGATTTCTTGCGGGTTTCGCCGCATGTCCAATCCCTGCACATTGATTTGGCAACTGCCATTCCTTCGCGGCGCTCCTCGTCGATAGACGATGGCGTCCTTGCCAAGCTTGGTGAACTTGCCTTCGGCAGTTCAGGGTTGGACGGTGTCGCGGGCGTCCGGGTAACGGATTCCGAAACCCGTCTGGGGCCGATCCCGCGCTTCTCGGGGATTGACGACGCCATTGCAACTGCAAGGCCTGGATTCAACGTTCAATGGGTAAGTACGCCTTCTGGCCAGTCACCGAATAGCCACGTGACCTTCCTTGAAGGCAATGCGGCCATGTTGGCCATGGAGCCATTTACTGGCCGAGGCGAGGGATGGCTCCCGAGTCTGCCGCTACGGCGCACGCCCATCCGTTCACGCGAGGCTACATTCACATCGCTGGACTACACGCTTGCCGAACCTGATGTCGCCGCGAGCGAGTTCACGAAGGCTCTATATGCCTACGAGTCGGCCGCGACTGGTTCGCACTCCCTTAAGGTAATCCCAAATCCGGTTGGCGTTGCCGGGCGGCCGAGCTGGCTGGTTGCAGGCGATTTTGGTGTCGATCCCCAGGCCATCTCTCGTGCAGCAAGGGACCAATCGAACAGCGATTACATCCTTTGGGATTGGCGTCCGGCGACTACGATCAAGCCAAACAGGAAAACGAGCAGTCGCGCGCAGCCCTATTTCGTCCTGGCCTCGGTGCCCCCTGCGCTTAACAATGCCATCCACGCCCGTTTGAAGCAGCTCAATAACCAACTGGCTTCTGGGGACGTGGAAAAGCGCGCAAGATTCGTTGTTTCGACCCTAGCCGAGCGTGCAATTGGGTTGAATACGCTGCTTGCCATTGGACATCATCAAGCAACTGGCGCACTTGGATTCTTCTTTGCCCTGCGTTCGATCGGTACATGGCTGGATAGTGCTCCCTCCGGCGAAGTCCGCTTGGTAATCCCTGTGGACGCAGTTGACCCGTTCCTCCGGGCGAGCATCAACAACGCTGGTGCCGGAAGCAGGAGGCGAGCTGACTTGCTTGCGGTGCGCGCATTTGTTGGTGTTGGACAACGTCCTTGCGTGGTCCTCGTTCCAGTAGAGATCAAGCACTACGGCCTCGGGAATGGCGAGCTGGACCAGGCTTTCCCGTTGGCCGGGGAACCGCGATTGAATGAGCATGCCGAGCAACTGGCGAGCTATCAGGGCCAACTACAATCCTTGTGTGAAACCTACCGCAATGCAGCGGGTAGCCAGGCTTCGTTGCTAGGCCAGCGGCTGGCAGCCGTCTTGGACGCAGCAATCCAACTCGGCTGTGGCAGCCCGGAATTGGCTGGCGGCCTGCTTGCCAGCGTTGCCTCCGGTCAAGCAGATGTCGAACTTGGAAAGGGTGTTTTGCTTTGGTATCAGGCTAGGGCGAGCGGTATCGATGGCAGCAAGGCCGGTTGGGATGAAATTAGCGGTGCTGCAGCAAGCCTTCGCAACGATGTCAGGGTGGATCCTGCGGCCTTCGATGCATGCTTCTGGGATGGAGAGGACGGGCTAGCGCACAAGGTCGTACGCGAGGCGCTCAATGATGCTAGTGGCGCAGAAGTCGGGAAGCCTGCTGCGGAGGCGAATGCCGTTCCCGGTTCAAAGGATGCGCAACAAGGACGGCATGAGCTGGAGATCGAGAACACATCGGCTTCATCTTCCCCTGCTAATTCTATCCGCCCGAATAGCGAAGGCGGACCTATTCCCGGGCCCGCTCAGGTAGTTTCACTTGGTGATGGGAGTGGGAAGGAAGGCGCAGGCGAGGAGCTGCTTCCACCCGCGCCTGCCCCCAAGCCGTCACGCAACAAGATGGCTGACGCGGAACTTGAAAAGCGTTACGCGGGGCTTCTGGCGGCGCTAAGCGAATTCAACGTCAAGGTCGAGCGCCCGCGCGGTGAGGTTCCTTACCAGGAAGGACCTGCATTCATCGAGTATGCGGTTTTCCCGTCCTACGGAGTTTCAGTTAACAAGATCGAATCTCAGCTGGAAAACCTCAAGCTTCGACTGAAGCTGTCTTCAGATGCGGAGATTGGTTGTTCGACGCACAAGGGCAACGTGCTGCTGACCGTGCCGAAGGCGGACGACGAGCGCTATTTCGTGGATGCTGCAGACCTTTGGTCAAGGTGGGTGCGCCCGTCGTCCGGGTTCAAGGTTCCACTCGGTGAAGATGCTTCCGGAAACATTGTCGAACTCGATTTTTCTAATTCAAATTCGCCGCATTTGTTGATTGCCGGCGTTACGGGCAGTGGCAAGTCAGAGGCGCTACTTACAATTTTGCATGGGGCTGTTAGGTACTACTCGAAGGACGAGCTTCGTCTTCGGCTGATCGACCCCAAGCAAACTGAACTCAATACGCTTGCACGGTTGCCACATACGGATGGCCAGATAGGCTGGACGGCTGAAGAGGCCATCATCTTGCTTGAGCAAGCCGTGGAGGAAATGGAACGCCGATACGAAATATTTCGGCTGAAGGGCGTCAGGAACATTTCAGAGTACCAATCTCCTGAATCGCCCTTGCCGAGATGGATCGTTGTTCTTGATGAATACGCTGATCTTGTCAGCGATGACGACGAGCGCAAGGCAATTGAGAAACTCCTGCAGCGCCTTTCTCAGAAGGCTCGGGCAGCCGGGATTCACGTGATTGTTTCGACGCAAAAGCCAGTGGTCAAGGTGATCAATACCGTGGTCAAGGGAAACTTGCCCGGCAAGATCGCGCTGCGCGTAAATACTGCAATGGAAAGCAGGGTGATTTTGGATGAACCGGGGGCCGAGAAGTTGGCCGGTAAGGGGGATGCCATCGTCCTTGCCGGAAATGGCAGGGTGCGGATCCAGTTTGCGCGCTACGCAATCTAGCGGGAACGGCTTGAACTTGCTTGTCTTGCCGCCAAAACGCGCGCTGCGGTGCATTGGCCAAGCATTGATAGGGCAGCAAGGATTTCGAAAAGCGCCGCTGCCATGCAGCTCGCTTTTTTGGGAGGCCTGGCAGCGGCAAGCGTCCCGGATTTCCGATTGAACGCAGTTTCAAACCCATACCACCACCATGGAGCTGGGTGGTGCTGGCTTCGCGCATGACGCAGCGCTGGTCGCGTCTTTGAGGAGTCAATGAAGGCGATGAAGAGCAAGGTCGAGCTGATCTATTGCGTGATGGTTGTGGCTAAGGCCGTGCTGGCCGGCGTCATGAAATGCAGGGCGAGCGCGGCCTGCAGCAGATGCGGTGGCATGGTCGATCCGTTTGACTGATCTCCCCAAAACCTTTGGTACCTCGCACAAGGCCCGGCATTGACCGGGCCTTGTGCGTTTGTGCCGGCAACAACGAGGAGACGAAGATGCATATGGTCGAGATGATGGCTTATGCCGGCGAGAGGCCGTGGCATGGCCTGGGCAACCGGCTGGCGCCGCAACAGCCCATCGAAGTGTGGAAGCGGCAGGCGGGCATGGACTGGAAGATCGAGGAAGCGGAGGTGCGCTGTGTCGCCGGCAACCACAACCTTGGCGTCATACATGTCTTTCCGGAGCAGAAAGTGCTGTACCGGTCCGACAACCGCAAACCGCTGTCGGTGGTGTCCAAGCGCTTCCAGATCGTGCAGCCCGGCCAGATTCTGGAGTTCTACCGGGACCTGACTGCCAGCAGTGGTTTCGAGCTGGAAGCCGCTGGCGTGCTGCGCGAGGGACGCAAGTTCTGGGCGCTGGCCCGTACCGGGCAGAGCACGACGCTGAAGGGTCGCGACAAGGTCGATGGCTACCTGCTGCTGGCCACCGCCTGCGATGGCACGCTGGCGACCACGGCGCAGTTCACCTCGGTCCGGGTGGTCTGCAACAACACCCTGTCGATCGCGCTGGGCAATGCCACCGGAGCGATCAAGGTGCCGCACCGCAGCCAGTTCGACCCGGATGTGGTGAAGCGCCAGCTCGGCATCACGGTCTCATCTTGGGATGGTTTCGTGGCCCGGATGAAGGCGCTGGTGGAACGCCCAGTGGATCCGGACTCGGTGGAAGGGCTGCTGCGCCGGGTGCTGACCTATACCGGGCCGGACCGCAAGGCCACGGTGGTCAACGAGCAGGCTATGGCCACCGTCCGCTCGCTGTATGAGGGCGACGGCAAGGGCGCGCTGATGGTCTCCAGCCGGGGGACGGTCTGGGGCCTGCTCAACAGCGTGACGGAGTTCGTCGACCACCATCGACGCGCGCGCAGCGATGACCACCGCCGGGATGCGGCCTGGTTCGGGCCGGGCGTCCAGATCAAGCAGCGGGCCTGGGATGAAGTGATGAAGCTGGTGACCTGATGGGTGCCCGGTCACCACGCGTGCGTGAGTTGGCCCGGGTGACCTCCCCCGAGGAGGCTGCCCGGGTCCGGGAGGACCGGGCCATTAGCCGGGCCTTGGGCATCCTATCGCGTAGGCTCTCTGAGTCTGGTCCGCCGCTCGGGGACATCGCCACCTGCGGGAGGTTCTTCCGGCTGCGGCTGGGCAGCGAATCCCGTGAGCACTTCGAGGTGGCGTTCCTGAATACCAAGCATCGGTTCATCGCGGTGGAGCGTCTGTTCTCCGGCTCGGTGGACGGGGCGGAGGTCCATCCGCGCATCGTGGTCCAGCGGGCGTTGGCCTTGAACGCCGCGGCGGTCCTGATGGCCCACAACCACCCCAGTGGCAGTACCGAGCCGTCAGCTGCCGATCGGGCGGCAACGGCGAGGCTGAAGAGTGCGTTGGGGCTGGTAGATGTGCGGCTGCTGGATCACTTCGTAGTCACTGCCAGCGAGACGGTCTCGATGGCTTCCCGGGGATGGGTATAGGGGCTTGTATCGGTATGGAGATCGATGGCGCCCGGCCACTTGGGCCGGGCGCCATGTCCAGCGGGATCGATACAAGGATGGTCAGTAATGGGCACTCAAACCCTAGCGGGTGTCTCATTTCGTGCCGGGACGTGTGTTGCGGCGCTGGAGCATGCGACTTCCCTACGACGCGACGACGTCGACTTGGACTCGGTCGATAGCCGCCTGCACGTCTTCCAGCAGGGTATGCAGTTCCGTTACGGTCACCCGGACTTCGCGACCGATCCGCTCGGTGGCTTGGACCCGCTCCAGGTATTTGCGATCGATCACGCCCAGATTATGGGTAACCGGATGGCGCTTCTCGAACGGGCCCGTGAGCCGCGTCCACAAGGCATCATCGCCCGGATCGAATCCAAACAGCTCGCGCAGCGTTTCGAGCGTCCTGGGAACGCTCTGGAAAGCGTTCCCGATTCGCTTTAGCCGGCCTTCGACGTCCTCGTGGCCTGCCGACAGCGCGCGCCGCACAAGCGCTTTCAACGCAGCCTCAAAGATCGAAACCACGCCCTCGAGGCAGTTCTCCAGGTCTTTGGCCGCGATCCGCTTGCCCAGGAGTTCTTCGCGCCTGCCGACGTCGCCGATCCCAAGCCGCCGCGTCCGATTCAGGACGCCCAGTGGCTATTGGAGTGCTTCGCGAAAGTACGCGGGACGCGTGGGGATGCCTTGCTTGCGGACGTGATCATGCTGGCCGGGCTGCGCGGACCGCGGCTGGAAACTGCCCTCGCATGGCTCAAGCTCGATCAGGCCATCGAGATCGTTGGCAGGGGCGGAACTGCGATGATGCGTATTCCGGTTACAGCGGCTAACTCTTCGTTTCGCGCTTTTCCGCATCTCTGATTGCGGTGTGCCACCCACCCGTCGCCGTGGATTTATCAAGCGTGGGGGATGATCAGCTCTGCTGTCTTCGAAGGGCGCCGTTCGACTCAAGTTGGGTTTCGGCTTAACCTGAAGCCCGTATTCTTGAGCGAGCTTGAGCTGTGGTCGATTCCAGCATAAGAGCCCTTAGAGTCTTAGCGGATGCCCATCTTGGAGCCATTCTTAAGTTATTGCCGAGCAACCGCATGGACCGGTTTACCCTGTTCATCGAGGTAGTCCGAACAATGGACTACTGGGGCATTAACGCCTATCCAGGGAGCTCGAGAAGCGAAGAGATCAAGCAGTCCCTGGACCTCATGTATTGGGGGTGGAACAGGGCGGTCGCTGAGTTATTTGAGCCCCTTGATGAGCCGGGCGCCTTTCCATTGATGGAGAGCACACAAGAATCTCGCAGCTTTGCCGCTGGGCTCATGCAGGAGTTCGGCAAGGTGTCGCTTGCGCGCCGGCTGGCCGACATGGGTGAACGGGGCATCATGGAGATCGTCAAGGATGGTAGTGATTTCCAAATCCGCATGAGTGTGGACGCCAGATCGCAACTTTCCGACGTCATGGAGGTCGACCGCCTCAAGGCAGCGGAGGATCGAGCATCTTCGTCGAATTCGGGTTGGACGATGGCCACAATGCGTGACGCCGTCCGCTCCCCTTGGATGCCTGGGAACTACCTGGCGGTAGCCGATGTGCCGATGAAGCGTTGGTTGAGGGCTGACCTCGAAGAACTCATCAAGCCTCTCGTGCGGCCATGGGACACGGGGCGAGGCATCATGGTGGCCTACGACGCCCGCATTGAAGTGGACAAGCACTATATGGCTGAAGCTCTTGCGCTGGCGACGCCGTGGCGTGATGAGTCAGGCATCCACGCCTACGCAAAACTAGGCCTACTCACAGGTGCAGACGTTGCGGGTATTGGGGCCGCGCTCATTAGCCTTCACGCCAAACATTTCGGCTGCGTGTCGGTTGCCAAAAAGCTGTTTCCCGAAGTGTCAGTAGCTCAGAGCCTGACCATTTGGGGGCCAAGGGATTCGCTGGAAGAATCGATTTCACTGATGAGTGGCAGTTCCGAGTCGATGGTCCGTGCCGCCTTCAACGTGTTGGCGATGACATCGGGGCAGGCCAAAAAGTTGGCAGATCACTCGACACCCTTGATCCCCTTGCTCTTCGATCTGGGCAACGGCTTCATCCTGCGTCCGGTCTCGTGTTTGACCCGGAACCCATTCACCGCTGCCAGAATCCAACACCATTGGCTGGATCCACGTACTGAGCACGCTGTCGCGGCTGACCGCGAGGAGTGGATGCGGCAAGATCTCTACTACATGTTCGGCGGCCAGCGCTACATCCGCTTCCCCGGCAATCTGAAATTGCGTCGAGGTGGTACGGTTCTGACGGACATCGATGCGATCATCTACGATCGGGCCACTGGCGATGTTGGGCTCTTCCAGTTGAAGTGGCAGGATTACTCCACCAACGACGTGCGCCAGCTTCGCAGCAAAGCTGTAAACCTGGCAGCCGAGTTGGCGGATTGGTCTGCCAAGGTCAAATCGTGGATCGAGGAGAACGGCGTTTCGGCTCTTGACCAATCGCTGCGGCTCAAACAGAAGAGGCGCGAGGCCGTGAAAGGCGTCCTGCTTTTCGCTATCTCGAAGTCGTCGGTTCGCACGCAAGGCTACGGTGTGAGTACCGAAGCTCCTGGTTTGGCGATGGCAGTCTGGCCGCAGTTCGTTCGGGCACGAATGGAGATTGGTCCTTCAAGGTTGTCATTGCGGGACATCCATGCGCGACTTATCGAAGAGTACGGACAGACGCCCGACATTCATCCGATGCCCGCTTCAGTCCGAATGGCGGGCATAACGTTACAGATCCATGATTTTTGGAACAAAATTAAGGAGTAGCTGCCGACATGCGGTCTTGGCCCCCTCAGGCTTTTCGGGGTCCCAGAGCGGTCGCTGCCAGAGGGGCATCCGTCTGCTTCTCGCGCACGTTCAACGTCAATGACGACTTCAACCGCGAATCGCTGCGATCGAGATCGACACCAGCCCGCCGTCGGCGCGGGTGATTCAGGTTCTGGAGGAACTGGTCGAACTGCGCGGGCCCCGCGTCTGCTGCGGCTGGACAACGCCCCGGAGTTCATCGGCAGCTTTGCCCTTAAACTTTCCGGAACCATCCCATGGCTTCCGGCTCACGTTGACTCAAAAGTGAGTCAAAAAGTGAGTCAAAAAGTGAGTCGAATTCCTATCTTGTTCATGACAATTCTCGCCAGAACAGGTAGATGCACCAGTTATTCGTGTGCTGGTGGACAACGAGCAGTCCAAGGCTGTCCGAATTGGTCCGGCAAGCTCACAGCTTCCTGACTCACATGTTGCCCGACACCAAGCGTGCTCTCTGCATCAGTCAGAGGTGGCGCCAACCCTGTCCAGGTGGTTCTTATCGAACGAGCCGCACAGATCGCGCGAGCCGAATCGACCTTCCAGGCGATGCCATTGGACTATATGGTGCGGCATCCCCCGAGCGGCCAGGGAACCTACTTCCCGACCGGCTCGAACCTGAGGTCCTGGTAGTCGTAACTGAAGTCCGCAAGCGGTGACGCCGCTTTCATCGTGATGTTCGCCACGTGTCCTTCCGCGTTCAACGCAAAGGTCACGAACGCGGGTTCGAGCGCCGTGTCATCCCAGTCGACGCGGAACGTGTCGTACTGCCAATGCCGCAGCGTACCCACCATGTTGGGGGTGCGGGTGAAATCCATGCGGAGCGTTCCCCCCTGTTCGGCGACGGTCGCTTCGCCATACCACGCATCCACGTAACGACCCACGTAGCCGCGTGCCGGCAGCGATGGACGCGACGCGGTGCGTGCGGTCGGCGCCATGTCTTTGAGTGCCTTCAATCCGCCGGTGAGGCGATCCTGGTACCAGCTCGAAAAGGCGCCCACCCAATCGCGCCGCTCAAAGCCGAGATAATGATCCATCAGCTCGTAACCGAGGCCACGGAGCACGTCCACGTCCTCGGCGTTCATCTGCAGGGCGATACCGAGCTTCCGGTCGGGTACCAGCACGACGAACGTGATCACACCGAACACCGCACCGCCGTGCTGTATCACCTTCACACCGCGATAGTCCTGCACGTACCACCCGTAGCTGTAGCCGGAAAACTGCGGGGTGATGTCGCTGATCGGAGCCGGATAGGGGCTGATGGGGGTCGGCACCTGCGGTGTCCACATCGCGCGTGCGGAGGCCTCGCTGTACAGGCGCGTGCCACCATCGGGCAGCGCGCCCTGACCCAACTGCACCTGCATCCAGCGGGCAAAATCCTTTGCGCTCCACGACAGGCCGCCGGCGGGAGCGCCCACCTGGCCCAGACCTTCCCGCTCAGGCAGCATCTGCTGTTTTCCCAGGCCGCGCAGCCGTGCGTCCAGGCGTGCATGCGGTTGTACCCGATTGGCAGTGGCGAACCGGTTGGCCTCGTCGCTGACGGCCGTTGTCATGCCCAACGGCTTGAAGATCCGGTTGGCCACGAAGGTTTCCCAGGACTGCCCGCTGACCTGGCTTATCAGTTCACCGGCCACGATGTACAGGATGTTGTCGTACGCATACCCACTGCGGAAACTGGTGGCGGGCTTGAGATGGCGCAGTGCTCTCACGATCTCCATGCGCGTGCGGGACGTGCGCGGAATGAACAGGAGGTCGCCTGCGCCCAGTCCCAGGCCACTGCGGTGCAGCAGCAGGTCCGCCACGGTCATTTCGCGGGTGACCCACGGGTCGTACATGCGGAAGTCCGGCAGGTGGTCGATCACCTTGTCGTCCCATCCCAGCTTGCCCTCATCCACCAGAATCGCCAGCGCGGCAGCGGTAACGGCCTTGCCGGTCGAGCCGGTGGGAAAGATCGTATCGCCATCGACCGGCTCGCTGCCTCCCAGGCGGCGTACGCCATATCCCCGGGCCTGCACGATCTGCCCGTCCTTGACGATGGAGATCGCCATGCCCGGTACCTCGCGGGATTTCATCGCCTGCAGAACACGGGCATCAAAGTCCGCCGGCAGCGAGGACTGTGCGTTGGCCAGTGCCGCCACGCAGAAAAGCGCGCAGGAGATCATTGTCTTCCATGTTCTGGACGTGGGGGTCATGCGCGATCTCCGATCAGGAATGGGCGGTAGGCGCCGTGCGGCGCGCAGCACGTTGCAACAGGCGCCAGCTGCCAACGGTCAGCAGCGGCAGGATGTAGAGGCACAGGAACATATAGGCCAGTCCCCGGTAGCCCTGCGCGATCAGCGCCACGAGGCCCACGCGATCAGCGATGAAAATGGAGCCGACCAGCAGCACGCCGGCGATCATCGACCGTGCGGGTTTGCCCAGTCCCGCACCATCACCTCCTGCGAACGTACGGGCGATGCGTTCGTTGCAGGCATGCACGACGGCCGTTCCGCTTTCCAGCAGAGCGCTGAAGATCATCAGCTGGAACAGCACATGGAATACCGGCAGGTTCAACTGGCGCAGGATGAAGTCCGAAGGCAGCGCGACGGTTCCGATCCGGGGATACCACGCCAGCATGCACAGAAAGAAGAACAGCCCCGGGAGCATCGCCAGCGGGCCGGACAGCACGCCGGCCACCACGGCATCACGACGGCTGAGGAAGTGCCTGGCCAGCGGCAGTATGATCACCGCGCCGACGATGTTGTAACCCGCGTAGGTCAAGCCGCCCTGGAGCCAGCCGGTGGTCGGTTGCGGCACCGACAGCGTGGTGAACGCCGCATCGCCGAAGCGGGCCAGCACCAGCACCAGGAAGGCGGCATAGGTGCCATACAGCAGTACGGAGACCCATTTGAACAGGGCCTCCACGGTATCGTTGCCGAAGGTGACGAAGAATCCGATGGTCACCATCAGCAGCAGCGTGCCGGCCAGTGTCGGCCAACCCAGCAACGCCGAAAAGATTTCCCCTGCCGCTGCTCCGAACACCGCCAGGATGAGCACCATGAAGATGCCGTACGCCAGCTCGAACAGGAAAGCGAACGGTCCAAGCAGCATTTCAAAGAAGCTGCGGTAGTCGAAACTGCGGGTGGCATGCGCCAGCGCGAAGGTCAGTGCGCAGACGAGGCTCCAGCAGGCCATCGCTACCAGGATCGCCAGCATGCCGCCCTGGGGGCCGCTGGGAATGAAGTATTCCGCCAGCTCGCGGCCCGTCGCGTATCCGCCGCCGATCACCGCGGCCTTGAAGGCAAGACCGGGAAGTATCCAACGTTGGAATCGCGTCGCGGCGTTGGTCATTGGCTCATTCTGCCTGCTTGGCCAGGCAGGCGCTTACCAGGGCATCGAATGATTCCCCACCCCGCACGGGATCGGCCACGGGCATGCCGAGGCGGTCGGAAAGCGCATTGATGGCGCGGTACGCGGCGTCCGCCTCCAGTTTCGCGGTATTGAGGCTGATGCCGGCGCAACGGATGTCCGGGTTGGTGCGCGATCCCAGGGTCAGGGCCAGCTCGACCGTGTCTTCCAGCGAGGGGAGCGCATAGTGGGGATAGCCCAGCACATGGTCGCGTCCATGCTCGTGGCAGACCACCACCACGTCCGGCTGGCTGCCATGCAGCAGGGCCAGTGATACGCCGGCGTAGGCGGGATGTGAGAGCGATCCCTGGCCTTCGATCACGTCCCAATGGCAGGGGTCCGCATCGGGAGACAGCATTTCAGCTGCGCCGGCGGCGAAATCCGCGATGACCGCGTCCATCGGAATGCCGGCGCCGGCGATCAGGATGCCCGTCTGACCACTGGCGCGGAAATCCGCATCAACCCCGCGGGCCTGGAACGCGCGGGCCAGCGTGAGCGCCGTGTACTTCTTGCCGAGCGCGCAATCTGTGCCGACAGTGAGCAGGCGTTTGCCCGTGCGACGGATGCCGCTGGCGATGGGCAGGTTGCGTGGTGGCTCACGGACGTCGATCAGCCGACGGCCGAGCGCGCGTGCCGCGTTGCGAAGGGTATCGATGTCCGACAGCCGCATGTGCATGCCGCCGATCAGGTCCAGGCCAGCTTCCAGTGCCTGCAACAGCAACGGAATCCACGCGTTGGGGATATGTCCGCCGGGGTTGGCGACGCCGATCACCATCGCCCGGGCGCCCGCCATGCGGGCATGCTCGGGGGCGAGGAAGGGCAGGCCGGCGCTGACGCCGACATCCTCGCACGCGAACTCACCCACGCAGCGCTCGCGTGCCCAGTCGCGAAGGCCGTAGGCGGTCTTCGCATAGTTCGGCTCCCGGGTGTCGCCGAGGAACAACAGGTAGGGCTGCGGAAGCGCTGCGGCTTCGTGCAAGCTCGAAACGGCGGTCTGCATGCGCGGGTCCCGAAGGGGGTGGGAGGATGAACGGCGGCAGTGAAGCGATGCAGGCCAGGCTCAGAACCGGAAGTCCAGCTCCATGCCGTACGTCCGCGGTTGTACGGGGACTGCGGCCACGTGCGAGTTGAACCGCGACAGCGCACCGGCGACGCGTGCCAGCGTCAGCCAGCCGTCCTCCCCGGTCACGTTGTTGACGTAGGCACGCAGTTCCCAGCTGCCACGGCCGATGCCGGCATACAGGTCGAGGGAATGGTTACTGCCGAGCTTCAGCGGCGAGGTGATGACGTCCGGCATCACCTGGGTATCTGGATCACCGGGGGCAGTGAAGCGCTGCCGTTCGGTGGTGCCATTGAAGCGTTCACCGGTCCAGCGGAACGCGCCGCCGATCTGGCCGTTGTAGCCGTTGGCGGTGGAAAACGCGTATTCGGCGGTCGCCGTCCAGGACAGTCGCGGGGAATACGGCATGCGATCGTCGGCCAGGCCGGTCCACTGGATGAAATCAAACCCATCCTGCGGAATCACGGTAGGGTCAAAATCGTTCTTCAGCCGTGAGTTGGTGTAGGCACCGTTGAGCCCGAGCGTCAATGCATCGGTGACACTGAACTGCGAAGAAAGCTCAACGCCTTCGCTGGTGGCCTGGCCGCCATTGACCAGGCCGCTGATGCCGTTGAACGAGGAGGAAACCTGGATGTCGTCCCAGTCGATGCGGAAGACGGAAAGATCGAACGTGACGCGGCGATCGGCGAACTGCGATTTGATGCCGACCTCATAGCTGTCGAGCATCGACGAATCCACCTGCGGCGGAATGCCGACCATCGCCACGTTGGGGCCGCCGGGCTGGTAGCCGGTGGCGACGCGGGCATACAGCATGATGTCGTCGGAGAGCTTGAACTGCGGGCTCACGCTCCAGGTGAACACATTCTCGCTGGAGGTTCCGGTGGTTACACCGATCGGTGCGAGGATGCCTTCCGATACCCGCTGGCTGTACCACTGGTCATTGCGCGCCTGGCGGACGCCGAGGTCCAGCTTGAAGCGATCGCTGATGCGCCAGGAGCCATTGGCGAACACCGCGTATTCCTTGTAGGTGCTGGGCAGGCCAATGACCGCCAGGGTGCCGAACTGCGCATCGTAGGGCGGCGGCAGCGGCGTGCCATTCCGCTCGGCGAGACTGGCCACCTGATCCTGCTTGCTGTCTTCCTTGGTGTAGAAGCCACCGACCATCCATTCGAATGTTCCACCATCCTTGGACAGCAGGCGGAACTCCTGGGTGATCTTGTCCATGTCGTAACCGTAGCGCAGGCTGGAACTTCCCGGCGCGGGCAGGCCCAGCAACAGGTCGGCCACTTCACCGAACTGTGTCGTCGCGTCGATCTGGTCCATGGTCTTGGTCTGCGACCAGCCGGTTGCCGATACGAGATTGCCCCAGCCCAGGTCCCAGTCCATGCTCAGCGACACCAGCGTCAGGTCCTTGGAGAAGGGACGCGGCTGCCAGACGGTGTCCTTCTGTTCGCCGAACAGCGGCGTCAGTGTTTCCGGATCGAGCGCCACACCGGCGCGATCATCACTGCGGATACGCTGGTGCAGCACCGACAGTCCGAGATCGAATGCATCACCATCCCAGGCCAGCGCAGTACGGGCACCGATCTGGTCGCCGGTGTTGATGTCCTTGCGGCCGTCGATGACGTTGTCGGTGAAGCCGGCAAGACCGTTGCGGGCGAAGCTCATGCGCAGGCCGAGCCGCTCGTCCTTCAGCGGCAGGCTGGCGCCCAGGCGCGCGTTCCAGGCTTGGCCGCCGCCCTGCACGGAGCGCAGGCCGAAACCCACACGGGTTTCTTCACCCACTACTTCCGGCGCGCGGGTCACGTACTTCAGCAGGCCACCAATGGCGCCTGCGCCGTACAGGGTGCCCTGCGGACCGCGCAGTACTTCGACGCGGCTGATGTCGTAGGGCATCAGGTCGAGCATCAGCGCACTGGCGCCCTGGTAGATGCCGCTGGAGCCGACGGGCACGTCGTCGATGTAGGTGGCCACCGTCGCGCCGGACGACAGCGCGGAGATGCCGCGCAGGGACACGCGGGTCAGGCCAGGGGTGCCGTCGTTCTGCACCTGCAGGCCGGGAATATAGGCGGCATAGTCTGACAGCGAGACCGCGCCGGTGTTTTCCAACTGGCGTTCACCGATCACGCTGATCGAGGCGCCCACTTCACGCACATTCTCTTCGCGCTTGTTGGCAGTGACCACCACGGTATCGAGCTGCTGGGCATCGGTGCGCTGGGCACCTGCGTTCGCCGCGTTCGTGCCGTCCTGTGCGAGTGCCGAAGCACTGCAACAGGCCAGCGCGCCAGCGATCGAAAGGGAAAGGTGGGTGCGGTACCACGGCCGTGCGGACTGGAACTGGGTCATGCCTGCTCTCCCGGGCAAGGTTGAATCAGTGATGGTCTGGCGTCGACATGTCGCCCTTCGCACGCGAGCTGTCCTGATCCGGGATAATGATCCTAATCAGAGAATTGTCAATACATTCAGAAAAATCATGTGTGAAGCGGTCAGCGCGTGGCTGGCGTCCAGCCCGGCCCTCGGACCACCTGGCCCGGCGTGGCGCCGGTATGCTCGCCTTCGCGCAGCACCTGTACGCCGTTGACGAAGACATCGCTGACGCCGGTCGCGTACTGCTGGGGTTCTTCGTAGGTCGCGTGATCGGTGATGGTGCCGGGATCGAAGATCACGATGTCGGCATGACAGCCCGCGCGCAGGCAACCCCGATCAGTCAGCTTCCAGTTGCTGGCCGGCAGGCCGGTAAGTCGGTGGATGCCCTCTTCCAGCGGCATCAGCTTGCGGTCGCGGACGTAGTGGCCGAGGAAACGCGCCACGTTGCCGTAGGCGCGCGGATGCGTGCTGGATTTCAGGAAAACACCTTCCGGAGCGGCGGACTCGGCATCCGAACCCAGGCTCACCCACGGCTGCTTCAACCCCAGCTCGATGTTGTCCTCGCTCATCAGGAAGTAGGCGGTGCCGATGCGGTGGTCGTCCTCGACGATCAGGTCCATCGCTGTTTCTTCAACGGATGTCCCGCGTTCACGCGCGATCGCTGCCAGTGACTTTCCGGCCAAGGGCTTCAGTGCTTCGCTCTTGAATTCGATCGGAACCAATCGTTCATCCGATGCGGCGAGCATGCGCAGGTTCTCCCAGGGCACATTCGGATCGCGCATTTCGGCGATCAGCCGCGCGCGCGTGGCGGGATCCTTGAGCCGCCGGATCATCGCGTCGTGGCCTCCGGCCTGCAGCCACGGTGGCATGCTCGCCGCAAGCCATGTCCCGCCTGCGGTGTAGACGTACATGTCCGCACTCAGCTTGAGTCCTTCCTTGCGCGCCGCCTCGATGCGATCGATCGCCTGCTGCATCTTCGGCCAGTTCTTCTCGCCGGCTGCCTTCAGGTGGTAGATCTCGGCATGCTGGCCGGTTGCACGTGCGATGGCCACGACCTCATCGATGCCTTCGAGCAGGCGATCGGCTTCGCTGCGCATATGGGAGATGTATCCGCCACCGGATTCGGCAGCGGCCTTGGCCAGCGCGATCAGTTCGTCGGTTTCGGCGAACCCGCCTGGCGGGTAGATCAACGAACTGCCTACGCCCAGCGCTCCTTCGCGCATCGCCTGGCGAACCACGTCCTGCATGCGGGAAAGCTGCTCGGGGGTTGGTTTGACGTCGTCCTCGCCGAGCTCATGGATGCGGACCGTCGCAGTGCCGATGAACGACGCGACATTGGGTGTTACGCCCCGCTGCTGCAGATGTTCCAGGTAGCCACCGAGGGTGGTCCAGGGGATGTCGTATCGGATATCGGCCTGCTGCTTGAGGGCATCGGCCTTCATGCGTTCGTTGACCGGTCCCATCGACCAGCCTTCGCCGAAGATCTCCAGCGTCACCCCCTGCTTGGTATCACTGACACCGCGTCCATCAACGATGAGCGACTCCGTCGCCCAGCTCAGCACGTTGATGAAGCCCGGGGCGACTGCCTTGCCGCCGGCGTCGATCTCCTTCCCGGCGTGCGCCGCCTTGCCGGCGTGCAACAGCTCCACGATGCGACCATCCCGCACTGCCACGTCCACGCGCTGGGGCGGGCTGCCGCTGCCGTCGTAGACCACGCCGTTGCGAATTACCAGGTCGTAGCGCGGGAGCGCATCGGCGCTGCGGGCCGTGGTACAGGCGGCGAGGGCGAGGGTGAAGGCGAGCAGGGTCGGCGTGAATCGCGGCATGGTGCTTTCTCCATCAGGATGACAACGAACGTATCGGCCGATCCAGCCGCCACAGGATCAGCGCGGCAACCGCGGCCAGGCCGGCAAGCAGCAGGAAGAAACCGGCGTGACTGGTCCTCGACCACAGCGTGCCCACCAGTCCCGCCAGCAGGCTGCCGCTGAAGACGGCGAGGAACCAAGAGGCAACGGTGGTCGCACCCAGGCGCGGTGGCGCGAGCCGGGCGAACAGCCCCAGCCCGGTCGGCAGGATGTACAGCTCACCCAGCGTCAGGATCATGAAGAAGGCCACCAGCCAGAGTCCGTTGACCAGCATCTGGCCGGCACCCGCAGCGAGCCCGGCAAGCAGCACGTAGGCGACGGCAACGATCAAGGCACCGATGGCCATGCGACGGGCCGGGGAGGATTCCCGGCCCTGGTCTGCACGACGTCGCCACTGGGCCAGCAGTACGGGGGTGATCGCGATCACCAGCAGCGGATTGAGCGACTGGAACCACGTCATCGGTACCAGGAAGCCTCCGACCACACGGTCAACGCGGCTGTCGATCCACAACGGCAGTGTGTTGCCGATCTGCTCGTAGGCGCCACGGAAAATCGTCGCGGCCAGTCCAACGCCCAGCAGCAGCCACCAGATCCGCGGGTCGCTGCGGGTGGGCCCGGCATCGGTGATCACCCGCGTGCGGCGGGGTGGCTCCGGTGGCAGGTAACGGCGACCGGCCACGTAGATCAGCAGCCCGATGAACATGCCGATGCCGGCGGCGCCGAAGCCGTAATGCCAACCGTACAGTTCGCCCAAGGTGCCGCACACCAGCGGGGCCAGCAGGCCACCGATGTTGAGGCCGACATAATAGACGTTGTAGGCCCGCCCACGGCGGGGATCGTCGCTGGCGTACAGGTCGTTGATCTGGCTGGGTAGACTGGGCAGGAACAGGCCATTACCCAGCGCGATCGTCGCCAGCGCGGGGTAGAACATTGAATCGAACGCCATCAGGAAATGGCCGAAGGCCATGATGCTGCCGCCCAGGATGACCGCGTTGCGCTTGCCGAGATGACGATCAGCGATGATCCCGCCGATGATCGGCGTGAAGTACGCCATCGCCGTGTACAGGCCGTAGACGAAGGATGCTTTTTCCTGTGCGAAGAGCAGCTGCTTGGTCATGTAATAGACCAGCATCGTGCGCATGCCATAGTAGGAGAACAGCTCCCACATGTTGGTCAGGAACAGGATCGTCAGTCCGCGCGGCTGGCCGAACCAGGTCTTGCCATGGAGATCGGCCGGCATGCTCATGGGTGGGTCCGCGGCCCCCATACCTCGTCGCCGCAATCGATGAAACCATCCACGTAACGTACCGAAGGCGTGCGATCCTTCACCAGGAAGGTGGGGCCGTCCAGATCGACGATGTCGCAGAACTGCCCGAGCACGAAGGCCGGTGCCGCCGCGAGGCTGGTCCCGCACATGTTCCCGACCATCACCTGCTTGCCCAGCTCACGCGCGCGACGGGCCATCATCAGGCCTTCGGTCAGCCCGCCACATTTGTCGAGTTTGATGTTGATGACGTTGAAACGATGGTGCAACGCTTCCAGTTCGGCCAGGTCAAGGATGCTTTCATCGGCGGCGAAGGGCAGTGGGCGTTCGATGCCGTCCAGGTCGGATTCGTGCCCGCGCCGACAGGGCTGTTCCAGCAGCGAGATGTGCGCCTGGACCAGTGCCGGCAGCAGCAACGGCAGCGTGGCCGCGGTGTAGCCCTGGTTGGCGTCCACCCCGATCCACGGCGTCGGACAGCGTGCGCGTACGGCGCGCACGCGAGCTGTGTCCAGTTCGGGGTCGCCTGTCAGTTTGAGTTTCAGCGCGCGTGCCTGCGCATAGGCGGCTGCGCGCTCGGCCATGACCTCCGGTGTATCAGCGCCCACCGTGAAGGTCGTCAACAGCGGGCGCACACCATCCAGGCCGGCCAGCTGCCATACCGGCAGCCCGCTGCGCTGTGCCTCCAGTTCCCACAGCGCGGCATCCAATGCATTGCGCGCGCCACCTGCGGGCAGCAGCTGGCGCAGCGCATCGCGGTCGATGCCGGCTTCGATGCGTGGACGCAGTGCTTCCAGCGTGGCTTTCATCGTGTCCGGCTGGTCGTCGTTGTAGTAGACGCCGGCAGCCTCGCCGCGGCCGATGAAGTCCGCGTCGTACAGGGTCGCCACGGTGGCGGGCATTGCCTCGAAGACATGTCCGGCGATGCGGAACGGTGCCGACATCGGCAACGGTTCGTTGTGCAGCTCAAGTCGAAGGGCCACTACTGCCTCGTGCAGAAGGAAGGAGGGGGGCGGCCGGCGGAGGCCCCGCCGGCCGGTGGCATCAGTAGTTCGCGCCGAATCCGATGACATGCTGCGCGAAGCCGAGCCACAGCAGGAACAGGCAGGCCAGTGCCAGCAGCACGGCCCACAGCTTGGCCAACCATCTGCGCTGACTGCGCAGGACATGCCAGGCATTCCAGACCGCGAACGCTGCGCCGACGGGCAGGGCAACGGTGGCGAACAGGCGCATCGCGTTGATCATGACGTCGCTTCTTGGCGAGGTCATTTCCAGGGCGCTCAGCATGCTGGCCACGAGCGCCAGCGCGGCGCTCGTGGCCAGCAGCGAGAGCAGCGCACCGATCCGCACCAGGCGATGGGCGCGTGCGTCCACGCCGCTCAGCCGGTAGGGCACGCCATAGTAACGACGGACCAGTGCCGACACCGGCCAGGCGACCACGGTCAGCAGCACCACGATCAGGCTGGCGATCAGCAGCGGCAGGTAGGCGGCGTGCCAGCTCGACAGGCGCTGGAAAACCATGATCGGTGCGTACGGTTCCAGGGTGAAGCGCGTGACCTTTCCATCCACCACGTCTGCCGCCAGGCGATCGGTGCTGGTGGTGTCCTGCCAGACGTATGGTGCGATCTCGCGCCACTTCTTCGGCGCGCCACCGTAGCCGATCGCCGCGCTCACGGTAAGGGATCCATCGTCGTTGGCGATGACCTTGACTGGTCCCAGAAGATTGGAAAGCGACACGAAGCTGCTGTCCGCACGGCGGCTGCTTACGTACGTGCCTGCCATCTGTGAAGCGTGCAGGAGGGCCTCCTCCTTCGACACGCCCTGTGGTGCGGCCGGCTTGCCGGGCAGGTAACGGTCGGCGAAGCCGCGCGACAGCGCAGTGCGGATGTGCCCGGTTGCCCCGTCGCGCCCGGCGCTGTTCATCGACACGAACAGGCCGATGCCATCGTCCAGGAACAGCTGCAGGTCGCTATGGAACCACTGGGTATCGCCACCATGCGAAATGGCACGGTGGCCATTGACCGAGGTCTCGTAGAAACCCAGCATCATTCGGTTCAGCGGTCCGATCGACGCCTGACCGGTGGAGTGCATCTGCTGTGCAGTGGCGGCATCGAGGATGCGCGCATCACCAAAGGCACCGTCCTGCAGGTGGGCGATCATGAAACGGCCCATGTCCGATCCCGTGGCGGCCAGGCTGCCGGCGGGCGCCAGGCTGATGAATTCATACTCCTTGGCCTCGCCGGACGATGCGCGCTCATATCCCTTGGACATGCCGGACAGCAGCGTTGCCGGCAATGGCTGGCGGAAACTGGAGTGTTTCATGCCCAGCGGTTTGAAGATCTGCGCGTCGATGTAGTCGTAGAACGGCTGGCCCGAGGCGCGCTCGACGATGTAGCCGGCCAGTGCCGTGGCGTAGTTCGAATAGGCCGGTGTGGTGCCCGGTGCGTAGATGCGCTCGGGTGTCCAGTTCTTGAGTGCATCACCGAGCGGTACCACCTCGTCCAGGCGGGAGGTGATCAGCCCGCGGATCTGCTCTTCCATTCCGGTGGTATGGGTCATCACGTGCCGCAGCGTGATGGGCTTGCCGTCACGCTGCGGTATCTTGAAATCAAGATAGGTGTTGATGTCGGCGTCCAGGTCCAGCTTGCCCTGGCTGACCAGTTGCATCACCGCCGTCCAGGTGAACAGCTTGGAGACAGAGCCGGGGCGGAACAGCGTGTTTTCCGGATCAACCGGTGCGCGCTTCTCCAGGTCGGCGTATCCGTAGCCTTTCTGCACCAGGATCCGCCCATCCTTCACCACCACCACGACGGCGCCGGCGATGTCGCCGTTGGCCAGTGCATAGGGCATGATGCCGTCCAGCCAGGCCTCGGCGTCTTCGCGGGTCAGTACCGGCGCGCCTGCTGACGGCGCGGAAGGCGTGTTCTCTGCGGCCGGCAGCAAGGAGCGCGCGGTGGGTACGGGCGCCGTTGTCGGCGGCACCGATACGGGCGGAGCGATGGCCTGCTGGGCCTGCAGCGGCAGCGCAGCGACCATGGTCAGCACCGCGCTGCACAGGAGGACAGGGATCTTACGCATCGAACGGTCTCCGAACTGAAGCGACTGGACGGCCTCCTGTGCGTCTGGCACGTCGCACGGTGGCGGATATATCCTGATTTGGCGATAATGATCCTAATCAGAGAATTGTCAACCCGTGCCGAAAGTCCCGGGCCAGGGTGCCTGGGCAGGGAACTGCTCTTTCCAAAGGACATCCCCGAGGGTGATCATGGCCCGGGCTGGGAGGTTCCAGCAGAAGTACTGGTGTTCCAGGAGATACCGCAAGAATGACGTCACAACACCCCACCATTGGCGGACTGCTGCGGTCGCTGCGCGCTCGCAAGGGTTGGACGCTCAAGCAGATGAGCGAACACTCCGGCATTCCGCTGTCCACCTTGTCCAAGGTCGAGCACGATCGCCTGACCCTCAGCTATGACAAGCTCCTGCAGCTCGCGCAGCGGCTGCAATTGCGGATGTCCGAGCTGTTCGCCGAGGATGCCGATGCCGTAGAGCCGTCGGTGACCGCGCGCCGCAGCATCGGCCGCATTGAGGACGCGATCCGGGTCACCACGCCAAACTATGACTATTTCTATCTCTGCCCGGAGCTGCGCCGCAAGCGCATGATCCCGGTACTGACCCGTGTGCGGGCGAAAACCATCGAGGAATTCGGTGCCCTGGTACACCACTCCGGCGAGGAGTACATCCACGTACTCGAAGGCCGCATGGAAGTGCATACCGAATTCTACGATCCGGTCGTGCTCGAGGCCGGGCAGTCGGTCTACATCGATTCCAACATGGGCCACGCCTACATCGCGGCCGAGGGCTGTGACGAGGTGGTGCTGCTTGGGGTCTGCTCCAGCAGCGACGAGCATCTCATGGAGTCGCTGCTGACGCTGCATGGCGACGAAAATGCGGTGCGCCCCGGCAAGGTGGAACGCCTCCCGCCACCGACGAAGATGGTGCCCAAGGCGCGTCGCCGGAAATCCCCGGCGTCATCGAAGGCCTGAAGCGAAGGCCGCCGGGCGTGCGTCATCGTGCGCGGCGGCCGGATCCCGTCATGGCCGATCCTGCAGCGCGAAGCGGACCGTCGCCTCGACGTGGATCGGATATCCAGAACCGTTTCAGTTCGTTTGCGGGTGGGCCCACCCCATCCTCAGCGCAACCGCACCTCTGTCTGCTTCCCTTCATCGAATGGCCCTTGATCCAGAAGACAGTCGATGAGGGCGCCCAGCAGGGCGGGTCGATGCTGCCGGCTCGGGTAGTAGAGGAACAGCCCGGGGCGCGAGATCGACCAGTCCGACAGGACCCGGACCAGCCGCCCCTGGGCCAGGAGTTCGCCTACGCCGTCCTGCTCGAAGTGATAGGCAATGCCGAGCCCACCCAGCGCAGCAGCAATGCCGACGTCAGCGTGATTGGTGATGACAGGGCCATCGACGGCTACATCGAGCCGATGCCCCTGCTTCTCGAACTCCCAGCGATAGTGCCTGCCATCCATCTCGAGTCGCCAGTTGATGCACGCGTGCTCGTGCAGCTCGGCCGGCGAGGTGGGGGTGCCTCGACGTGAGAGGTAGTCGGGCGATGCCACCGCCATCATCTTCATGTCGGGAGTGAGGCGGACGGCAACCATGTCCTTTTCGAGCTGGCCGCCGACGCGGATGCCTGCATCAAAGCGGCCCCGGACGATATCGGCCAGCGCATCGTCGACCACGATGTCGAGCACGACATCAGGATGCGCGCGATGGAAGCGCGCAAGCCGTGGGGCGATGACCGTCCTTGCCGCGATGCCCAGCGTGTTGATGCGCAGCGTGCCGCTCATCCGCCCCGTCGCCTCACCGGCATCCGCCACTGCAGCAGCCATCTCCCGGAACAGCGGGGCGATGCGCCTGTAGAGCAGTTCGCCCGTTGCCGAGGGTGCGACGCTGCGTGTGGTGCGATTCAGAAGGCGGGCGCCGATGCGACCTTCGAGCTGGCGGATCGTCTGGCTCAGCGCCGAAGGCGACAGGCCAAGATGCTCTGCGGCTCGCGCAAAACTCTGACGCTCCACGACGGCAACAAAGGCCCTGAGTTCAGCAAAGTCGGATCCGCGCATTATGTACTCGTTTCTAAAGAGCCCATCCGGATTCTAGGATATTCAATAAACTAGCCTGGGTGCGCATCCTACGGGCCATCCACCCGAGGAGACAGAAACGTGAGCGCCTTGACCCTTCCCGAGCCCATTGCGGCGTACTTCGCGGCAGAGCAGAACCCGGACGCCTTGACGCAGTGCTTCACGGCACACGCGGTGATGAAGGACGACGGACATACCTACGTGGGCATCGACGCCATCAAGGCGTTCATGGCCGAGGCAACGGCCCGGTACCACGCGACGAGTGTGCCGTTTGCCATCGAGCGGCAGGACGACATCCACAGGGTGCAGGCCGACGTCACCGGTGACTTTCCCGGCAGCCCGACGGTTCTGACGTACCGCTTTCGACTGGAGCGCGGCCGGATCGCATCGCTGGAGATCACGGCATGAACTTCGACCTTCAACTGAAGGACCTGAGGGCAGTGGTCACAGGAGGAACGCTGGGACTGGGGGCTGCCGTTGTGAAAACCCTGGCGGAGGCCGGAGCGCGCGTGACGACGTCCGCGCGTGCGGTTCCCGCCCAGCCGCGCGAGGGCGTCACCTACGTCGCTGCCGACCTGTCGACCGCGGAAGGCACGGATCACCTTGCGCAGGCCGTCCTCCGGCAGTGGGGAGGTGTGGACATCGTGATCAATGTGCTCGGAGGCTCGAACACGCCCGGTGGTGGCTTCGCTGCCATTAGCGATGCGCACTGGTTCGCCGAGCTGAACCTGAATCTCATGTCCGCGGTGCGCCTGGACCGTGCACTGCTGCCCACGATGCTGCACCAGGGTTCGGGTGTGGTGATCCATGTCAGCTCGATCCAGCGCGTGCTGCCGCTGCCGGAGTCCACCACTGCGTACGCTGCGGCAAAGGGCGCTCTCACCACGTACAGCAAGTCGCTTGCCAGAGAGGTGACACCCAAGGGAGTGCGCGTACTGAGCGTTGCGCCGGGCTGGATCGAGACCGAGGCGTCCGTGGCGTTCGCGGCGAGGATGGCCGCAGAGGCCGGAACGGATTACGAAGGTGGCAGGAAGATCGTGATGGATTGGCTGGGCGGGATTCCGGTGGGTCGACCTGCCAAGCCACAGGAGGTGGCCGACCTGATCGCATTCCTGGCTTCCCCGCGCTCCGCGTCGATCGCAGGGACGGAGTATCGGATCGATGGGGGTACGGTCCCCACCGTGTGATCAACGGGCTTGGCGGTCGTATCGGGCGCCAGGCTGCACGCGTCTATGGGCCGCCGTTTCACAAAACTTCCATCTACCTGAATCAGCTGTTAGGCTCCGGGCGGAAGGTCGTCTCATTCAGGTACCAAAGTCCCCGCTGAACAGCCCGCATACAGGAATTGGAGAGAGCATGAAGCTCCGCGTGACAGGCAGGTCCCGTTCCAACGTACTGTTGTTTCTTCCCCTTGTTTCCCTCTGCGCCGGCGTGGCTATCGCGCCTTCGGTGAAAGCGGCGGAAAAGCCCACCGATATCGACACAGTTCAAGTGCGCGCCAAGCGCATACAGAACGAGATCATCCCGTGGCATCTGTTCGACATGGGGGGAGGAGGCGGACGCTGGGACTTCCTCGGCGGTGGTGGTGGCGGTGCAGCCCCCAACCAGACCGCCAAGGAGCAGGAGACCGACGACCGCGAGAAGCAGTGCGATGGAACGACCGGCAATCCGATCGTCCTGTACACCGGCAACAAGGTCGAGCACGAGCTGGACTTCGCAAGTGCCAGTGAGATGGGCTTGTTCCTGCGACGCAGCTACAACCATCACTGGAGTGCGACCGGCCTTTTCGGCAATCACTGGCTGAGCAACTTCGATTACTCGCTGGCGTTCTCTGATGGCCAGAACACTCTCTGGAACCAACGGCCGGACGGTCGCCGGATCAAGTTCCAGCGCGATCCCGCCAGCGGCCACTGGAACGAGGACAAGGCACAGCCCATTGCCTACATCGTCAAGAATGCGGACGGCAGTTTCACGCTTCACAACGATGAGAATGGTGCGGAGAACTACAACGCAGAGGGCTACATCACCCAGCTTCGCAACGAGCAGGGGATCGCCTGGAACTTCGTCTACAGCAACAAGTACCTGCAGACGGTCACGCACTCTTCCGGCCGCCAGGTGAAGTTCACCTGGAGCGGCAGCCAAGTCACGCAGGTGACCGATCCGGCCGGAAACATCTTCCAGTACGCCTATACACCCAACGTGTTCGGGACTGGGCGGGGGCGTCTGGCATCGACCACGCTGCCAGGCGCGCCAGCCACCACCATTACCTATCACTATGAGGACGCGCGGTATCCCGGCGGCTTCACCGGAAAGTCCTTCAATGGTGTGCGCTATTCCACCTTTGCCTACGACGAGAATCGCCGTGCGGTTCTCTCCGAGCATGCCGGTGGCGTCGAACGCCACACCATCAGCTACGTGGTGGAAAGCACGGAACAGGTGCTGCCGCCACCCGCGCCGGCACGGCCGGGTGGCATCTTCGTGGAAGCAGAGCGGGGCTGGTGCGAGGACACGCGCAACGGGATGATGTGCTATCAGCCGCGCTCTTTGCCGGGTGGCAGTGTTCCCATGGCAGGCACGGGCGCCGGCACGGGAATCGGCAGCATCCAGCTGTCCTCGACACCTGAAGGCAAGGCGCGCCCTGTCAAGATCAAAGCGATCGAAACCAATCCACTGGGTCGCAGGACAACCCACGCCTACGAAGATGGTCGCCCGGTGTCGGTGACCGGCGCCGCCTCGCCGCGCTGCGCAGCCAGCTACAAGGAGAGCAGCTACGACGCCAATGGTTATCCTGATCTGGTCCACGATTTCGCCGACAACCTGACCGACTTCGACTACAGCCCCCAGGGCTATCTGCTGAAGCGTGTTGATGCGGCAGGTACAGCCGTGCAGCGGACTACGACCTTTGAATGGGACACGGCACGCAATCGCCGGACCAAGGTGTCGGTCGCCAACGACAAGGAGACCAGCTACACCTACGACGCGCGCGGCAATGTTGCATCGGTGACAGAGAAGAACCTCTCCAGTCATGGTGCCCCGGGGCAGAGCCGTACGACCACGCTGACCTACACGTATCACCCGAATGGGCTGAAGGCCTCCATGAAGGTGGATGGCCCGTTGGCGCAGGATGACGCCACCTCGGTCTATGACGCCAATGGCGACCTGGTCAGCGTGACCAACGCGCTGGGACACAGCATTGCGTTCAGTGGTTACAACGGGTTGGGCCAACCGGCCCGCATCATCCAGGTCAATGGCCAGGTTCGCGAGTACAGCTACGACGCGCGTGGCCGCGTGGTCAGCCAGCGCGACAGCTTCGGCGACAGCTGGGCCACGACGACCTTCGGCTATGACGCGACGGGCAATCTGGCCAGCGCCACCCGGCCAGATGGAGTGATCGAGCGCTACGAGTACGACGCAGCACGGCGCCGCCTGGCGAAGGTGGTTCCCTTGGGTGACGGCACCTACGCATGGACGCGCTACAGCTATGACGCCGCCTCGAACATCACACGCAAGGAGGTGGCACACACCGACTTCCCACTGGGCAGCACGGTTACCGGCGTGATCGACGAACTGACCCACGACGGCAACTGGAACTGGTTCCTGCGTGGTTGGGCCTGCAGTACTGGATCCAACGCCTCCATCGAGGTCCATGGCTACGCGGAAGGTCAGTTCCTGGCCGCTGCGCAGGCCAACCTGGCCAGTGAACCGGGTGTCGCCTCTGCCTGCCAGGCGGGCGGCAGCGCTTACCGCTTCCAGCTGCCGGTGTCGCTGGCCCAGCGACAGCAGCTGGGCGGACGCAAGATCACCCTGTACGGCCTGTCGCCACAGGGCGGCGCCCACAATCGTGCGCTCGCCAATTCGGGCGTGTTCACGGTACCGCAGGCGACTGTGGTGGGAGACATCGGTGGCGTCACTCATGACGGCAACGGCAACTACGCGGTAGAAGGCTGGGCCTGCTCGGTGGGTGTGGACAGTTCCATCGATGTGCATGCCTACGTCGGCGGTTCCGCCGGCGGCGGCGCATTCGCGATCGCCGGCACTGCCAACCTTCCCACTGATGGCAACGTTGCCAACGCCTGCCAGGCGAGAGGTACGGCTTATTGGTTCAAGCTGCCGCTGGACGCTGCGCTGCGCCAGAACCATGGCGGCAAACCGATCTACATCCACGGCATCTCGCCGGTCGGCCAGGCCAACCTGACCATCAACCGCTCGGGCGCATTCACGGTTCCATCGATTGTGCGCAGTGCCGAATTCATCACCTTCAACTCCAGTTCGTATCACATCTACAACGGCGACCGGGTGACCCTCACAGCGCAGGTGCGCAACACTGGCAATGTCACCTGGGATGGCAACACCTATCTCGCCTGGGGCCATGATTTCCCGACGCAATCACATGGATTGTCGGCACCTGTTCCGCCAGGGGGGATCGCCACCTTCAGCTTCGATATCGCGCCCTATCACGACGGCGTAGGCATCGGCGGCTATTCCTATGTCGCGCAGATGGCTACGAGCGGAACAGCGTGGGGCCCCCGTCCCTACGTCACCATCGTGGTGGAAAACGGGGACTGGCATTGCCCCAATGGTCCAAATGGTCCCAACTGCCAAGAGCCGATGCGGGTCACGCCGCCCATTTGGTTGGACGCTAAGGAAGGAGTCCGCTGATGTCTGTGATCACTCTGACCCTGATGGGATTGAACGCTGTGACGTTCAGCGTCAACTACGACTACGACGAACTGGGACGGCTCATTGGCGAGCGCGGCAATAATGGACAGAACATCCGGTATGCCTACGACGCCGAAGGCCGCCTTGTCCAGATCACGGATTCGCAGAACCGCGTGAGGCAACTCAGCTACGACGCGCTTGGGCAGATGGTGCAGGCAGTGGACCCGGCCAATGGCACCACCCACGTCTCCTACGATCCGGGTGGCCGCGTTGCGCGGGTCAGCGACCCGCGGGGGCTGGTGACGACCTACGAGTACGACGGACTGGGTAACTTGTGGAAGCAGGCCAGCCCGGATACGGGCATTACGTTACATCAGTACGATGCGGTCGGGCTGCGGGTGTCGACCACCCGCAGCGACGGCAGCACCGTGGCGATGGGTTACGACGGACTGGGTCGACTGGCATCGATGCAGAGTGATGGCCAGCGGCAGGACTTCAGCTACGACTGGTGTGCGTGGGGCAAGGGCATGCTGTGCGGCCTCTCCGGCCCCGGCACCGCGACCCACTTCGCCTACGTTCCGAGCGGGCAGTTGTGGATCCGGCGGGACTTCATCACTGTTGCCGGCCAGCAGACCGATCACAGCACGGAATTTCTCTACGACGGCATTGGGCGCCCGAACCAGATCACCTATCCCAACGCTGACCGCGTCAACTACGCGTACGGCGCCGGCGGACGACTGGCGTCGATGACCGCAACGATCGACGGCGTTTCGCGTGCGGTCATCGCCCAGGCCAGCTGGAAAGCGACCGGCGCGTCGGGCTGGCTGGCGTACGGCAATGGACTGGCCCGCGGTTACAATCATGATGCCGATGGCCGACTGACCGCGATGTCGGTGTGGGGCCCCAACAGCGCCCGGTTGAGCTACTGGGATTATCAGTACAGCGCGGACGGCGAGATGACTGCAATCATCGATGCCGCAGTGCCCGACCTGACCCAGACGATCGGTTACGACGCGCTCAGCAGGCTGACCCAGTTGAGGCGGTTCGGAATCGACAACCAGCTTTCCTATGATGCCGGTGGCAACCATGACCGCTACCAGGCCGGGAACCAGTTGACGCAGTACACCATCGACCCGGCAAGCAACCGGGTGCTGGGCTATGCCAACCAGGATGGGACACGGCAGTACCAGTATGACGCGCTGGGCAATCGCATCAGCGAGACGGCAGGAAGCCGGGTCAGCACGTATGAGTACAACGCGTTCAACCGGATGAGCCGTGCCAACATCGCGGGACAGGTCACCGATTACCTGATCAATGCGCAGGGGCAGCGTGTGGCCAAGGCCAATGCCACCGCTACCAGCCGATACTTCTACAGCGACCAGAACCAGATGCTGGCCGAGCTCAGCAACAACACCTGGACCAACTACCTGTGGTTCAACGGTGAGCTGGTGGGTCTTTCGCGCAATGGCCAGCTCAACTTCGTCCATACCGACCACCTGGGCCGTCCCGATTTCGTCAGCAGCCCGCAGCAGGCGACCGTCTGGAAGGCCTACAACTATGCCTACGGTCGAAGTGTGCAGCAGGATGATATTGGAGGCCTCAACATCGGCTTCCCGGGGCAGTACTACGATGCCGAAAGTGGACTCTGGTACAACGGGTTCCGCGATTACGATGCGTCCATTGCACGCTATGTCCAGAGCGATCCGATCGGCCTGGCAGGCGGCCTCAACACCTACGCCTATGCTGCCGCAAACCCAATCCAACGCACCGATCCGCTGGGGCTTGAGCCTACAGTGGCATCTGTTGTGCTGTGCATCTCAGGCGCCGCCGGAGGCTACATGACGGTGGACGGAATCAAGGCCGCCAAGCAGGATTTCGATGCGATGCAGAAGGCCAGAGCCGAGGCTGCGGAGAAGCAGGCGTGCGAGGATGCCAAGAGCGATACCACGCGTGCCGGTGCGAGCAATCCTGCGCTGGCCAAGGCGGCGGGGGTTGTGGCGGACGCGGCCAGCGCCTTCTCTGACCAGGGGGCGTCGTTCAAGGCAACCATGGCCATGTCGGTGGTATCAGGCGCGATCGGCATCAAGCCGTGTACGGTGATCGGCGCCGCCATAGGCATCTTCGCGGCCGATGGCAGCGCAACCCGGAGAGTGGAGGCAATGACCAAGGCAGCCGGTGACTGGATGAAGGACAACACGCGATGAAACTGCCGGTCCGCTTCTGGGTGCATCTTCTCAGCCACCTGGCACTCGTCGCGATCCTGGCTGGGCTGCTGGCCGGCTGGGTCGGGACGTTCTTCGAAGCCCTGGCCGGTCATTCCGGTGCCGCAACCGACGGCGCTCGTGTGGGCGACGTGGGCACGGTGTTCGGCTTCTGCATGCTGGCCCTGTTGCTGTTGGGGGCGCTGACGGTCACCGGCGAGCTGTTCGGTCTGGCGAGGCCGTACAGCCGCGACGCGCCCTACCGGAACGAGGCGCAGGCGATGTATCGAAAGGTGCTGTTGATCGCGGTGGCGCTGTTGTCCTGGGGAGGCCTTGCATCGGCCACCCTCATTGGATCGCTGATGCGCTCCGGCTGACCGGCCCGGGCGCTGTCGGCAGCCGCTCGAAGGCAACGACCCGGCGCGAGAGCCATGGCCAGAACATCCGCCTGCGCAACAGCAGGCCGCGCACCTCATCCAGGCTTGCATGGAGCAGGCCGATGCGGTGCGCCAGCTCCTCCAGCGTACTGTCGGGCAGGCGCGCGAAGCCCTCCTGCTCGATATGCCAGTTGTCGGCGTACTCGATCAGCTGCACGCAGCGCATCTCCAGATGGATACGTGCGTGGATCACATCCCAGTCGATCAGCTCGTGCGTTGGAATCTGACGCAGCGAGTTGAGCATGTCCATGCCGCAGGTGCGGTGGTAGCGATACAGCTGTGTGTCGCCGGATCGATCCGTGGCCAGCTTCGCCGCCTGCAGGAACTGGAAGAGGGTGATGCCGCACAGTGTCAGCGAGGTGGTGATGCGGCGCTGGGTCTGCGCGCGGGACATCTGCCAGGGCACATAGATGGCAGCAAAGCCGATCACCACTGCCACCAGCACCTGTGACCAGTCCGCCCATTCGCCGACCGGCAGGCAGGGACGGCCGATGATCCAGGGGCAGAAGGTATCCACCGTGTCGCTCATGCAGGACCTTGCGCGTTGCCGATCTGGAGCACCACGTAATCACAGGCCCGCCGATGCAGGCAAGGCAGGGGCCCGCAACCGGCGCGGTGTCGGGCGCCGGCGCAGATCGCGAAGGCGGGGGAGCGGTGAAAAACGACACGCTGCCACCCCCGTCAGCCTCAGATGGACGAGGGTGCCCTCATCCGCGACGCCGGCGACCATCGATGCTGTAGCGGCCGGCGCCGGTGCAGGCCAGCAGAATGAAGCCACCGGCGATGCCCATGTTCTTCAGGAACATGATCTGCTGGGTGGGATCGTTGAACTGGTGATGGAAGATGAAGGCGGTCACCAGGCTGAAGGCGGCCAGGACCGCGGCGACCAGACGGGTCTGGAAGCCCAGCAGGATGCACAGGCCGGTAATGATCTCGAATGCGATGGTCGGCCACAGCAGGATGCCGGGCACGCCCATCGTCTCCATGTAGCTCTGTGTGCCGGCCAGGTTGCCGAGTTTGCCAAGGCCGGAGACCAGGAACAGCAGCATCAGCAGTACGCGTGCAACGAGGATGGCAAGGGGAGGCGATGAGTGGTTCACGTCGATATCCTCAGGCGGAGACAGGCAGGGTGGCCGTGCGCGAGGGCACAGGAGATGGGCCGATCGGACTCCAGAGCCGGTGAAGCCCGCGTTGAGAGCATTGCGGGCACAGGGCTGCGGGGTGGGGTCATACGGCGCGTTTCACGCTACCCTGCGCGGGTCCGGCGACGAAGGAGGCACAGGATGGCAGACGATGGCGGCATGACGATTCCAGCGAAGACCCTGTACATCGCAGGCGCCGTGGCTGTGCTGGTGAGCCTGCTGGCGTGGTCGGTGGAGTGGAGCGGGCTGGCCTACGTCTGTCCCTATTGCCGTGTGCAGCGCACGGTCATCGGCGTGCTGGGGGTGCTGACCCTGTTCGCGCGGCCCGGCGGCATCGTCGTGCCCTGGCTCTCCTTCTCCGCGGGAGGCTTCGCGTTCGTGGTGGCGGCGATGCAGCACTTCAACGGCTGGAAGCGCATTTCCTCAGGCAGCTTCAGCTTCAACGCGCAGTGGTACATCGACCCGTGGTTGCTGTCGGGATGCGCGATGCTGATCCTGGTCGCGCAGTTGATGCTGGTGCAGACGGCCTGCCGGCGCAGCGCGCGCTGAAGCCACCGCCGGCGTCTGCCGGCGGCGGCCTCCATTGCATTCCGTGCCTGCGCTAGGCTGGATTCATCAGTGCGAAGAGCGTGTCGTAGGTGCCATCGCGTTCGGCCCAGCGTCGCGCCTGGTCCGGCTCCAGCAGCAGCTCACCCCGCGGGTGGTCCCCGCGCTCGAGCTTTAGCAGAACCTGCTGCACGTACTCCTGCACGGGCATCGCGCGCGGGTCGGTCGCCTGCGCCTCACCCGTCAGTCCGGTCTGCACGTACGGGGGCGACAGTTCCAGCACCTCCACCGGCAGATGGCGAAGCTGATGACGCAGCGATACCAGCCACGAATGCAGGAACGCCTTGCTGGCGCAGTAGGTCGGGAAGCTGGCCAGTGGCAGGAAGGCGAGCGCAGAACCGGTGGCCATCAAGGTGGCGCTGCGTTGTTGTGTCAGCAACGGCAGGAACGTGGCCACGGTGCGGAGCACCCCCAGGATGTTGGTGTCGATGATGGCTTCGGCATCGAAGTCGTCCCAGTGGCCGCTGGCCAGGTTTTCCGGGCGGGAGATGCCCGCGTTGGCGATGAGCACGTTGAGGCCGGGGAAGCGGGCATGGACGATCTCGGCCAGGTCCGCCAGTGATGCAGGATCGCCCAGCTCCAGCGGCAGGGCGACGAGGCCCGGGCGCTGCTCGCCGATCGCCTGCAGCAGTGCCCGGTCGCGGCCGGTGATGATGACCTGGTTGCCGCGGTCGTGCAGCGCCTCGGCCAATGCACGGCCGATGCCGCGGCTGCCGCCGGTGATGAGGATGGTGTTGCCGGTGAGGTTCATGGGAGTGCCTTTCCAGAGGGTCTTGGGAAAGGCCACGGCGTGATGCATCCACTCCCGTAGGAGCGAAGGGCAGGGCAGTACCGTGGCGCCTGTCGCCCGGGTTTCCTCTGCTGAGGCCCTCCCGGCTGTGGGCGCGTTGGATGACGATAACGCCTGCGGCAGCGCCGTTGCGGGGCTGCGGCGCAGACTGTAGGCGCAGCCTGATGAGGCGTCAACCGTGTCGGCGCATCGGGGTCCCGCCCGATGCAGGGCTACCGGCTCTGGAAGACCGCCCGCTGGGCGGCGAATGCGCGCTGGTAGGCAGGGCGTTCCGTGGCCCGCGCCAGGTAGGCGGCCAGCGTCGGATACCCGCCGATCATGCCGCTGCTTTGAAGACGCAGCAGCACCGCCACCATCATCAGGTCGCCAACGCTGAATTCGTCCTCCAGCCAGGTCCTGTCGCCCAACCATGCCGACAGCTGGGACAGCCGTGCGTGCACGCGCTCGTCCAGCATCACCTGCCGCTGCGCATACCAGGGCTGCTCGCGTTCCAGCAGCCATGCCATGGATCGCTCGACGATGGGCGGCTCGACGGTGTTCAGCGCAGCGAACATCCACATGATCGCGCGCATGCGGGCGCTGTCCCCGGCCGGCAGCAGGCCGCGATGGCGCTCGGCCAGGTGCAGCAGGATCGCGCCGGATTCGAACAGCACCCGCTCGCCTTCCTGGTAGGTGGGGATCTGCCCGAAGGGGTGGCGCGCCAGATGGGCCGGCTGCTTCATCTCGGCAAAGGACAGCAGCTGGACGTCATAGGCCACGCCCAGTTCTTCCAGTGCCCAGCGCACGCGCATGTCGCGGGCCAGGCCCTGGCCGCGATCGGGCGAGGTGGCGAAGGCAGTGAGGATCGGGGTCATCGGAGGTGCTCCGGCCGGCGGGAGGCCTGCCTTCCCTGTTTCGACGAGCGGCAGGACCGGAAATCGACGGTTGCTCAGCGCTGCGCTCGCCGCGGCGAGGACAGCAGCCCGGCAACCGTCTCGATCCGTGCGGCGCCTGAACGCTCCAGCGTCTGCAGTGCCACTCTCCTGCGTGCTGGCAGCGCCGCGGTGGCATCAGCCACCACGGTTACTTCGAACTCCCGCGCGTTGGCATCCAGCGCGGTCGCCAGCACGCAGGAATCGGTCGCCATGCCGGTGAGCCACAGGTGGCGGACCCCCAGTTTGGCCAGCAGGATCGGCAGGGGCGTGGCGAGGAACGCCGAGTGCTTCGGTTTGAGCACGAAATAGTGGTGAGGGGCCGGCGCCAACATATCCGCGATGCGCGCGGCACTGCCACCGTCCCGTCTGCACTGCTCCACCTGCTGACGGAAATCCCGTTGCCAGTCGGAGAAGTTGTCGTTGGCATGGATCACCGGCCAGCGGCGGGCATCGCAATGGTCACGCACCCTGCGGATGCGGGTCGCGGCCCGCTCCGCCAGGGGCGCCAGCGCGCCAGCGTCGGGAAAATCGAAGCGGCTGAACATGTCGATGACCAGCAGTGCGGTCGTGGCATTCCGGCGTGGCATGGCTCAGTCTCCGGTCTGCGCATGCGGCGCCTGCACGGGCTTGGACTGCGGGGAATCCTTCTGCCGCAGGAAGATGGTCAGCACGACCAGCGCCAGTACCGCCAGGAATTCGCTCTGCCAGTTCTGCATGGACTCGAACCAGAACGTGCTGCTGGTCAGATGCTGCAGGAAGGACGGTGGGGGAAGCCCCTGCAACTGCTGTTCAACCTGTTCCGCCTTCCAGCTGCCGACGGCATGCAGACTGAAGCTGACCAGGAAGAGCAGTCCGAAAGCGATCGCCAGTGAATGTCCATAGAGCGTCTTCCATATACCGCCACGCAGCACCGGCCAGGGTGTCGGGCCGGGCTCGATCCGTGCGTGTTCCTGTGCAGGGTCAAGTGGGCGCGATTCCGCAGAGCCGCGCTGGCGCAGGCTGACGGTGAGCAGCACGTACATGCCCATCTGCAGGAACTCGCTTTCCCAGTTCTCGAAGGTGGCACTGATGAAGTGGCCGCTGGCCAGGTAATGCCACAGATCCAGCGGCGCGCGGCCGTGATGGACCAGCTCCTCGTTGTGCACCTGCAGTCCTGACAGTGCCTGGCCGGCAATGAACAGCAGGGTCAGAGCCAGCAGAACCAGTGACAGACCGTTCCGCTTCCACATGCAGCACCTCGCCATGCAGATCCTATGGGGATGCGGTGAGCTTGCGTGGCCGGTCAAGAAACATCCGTGAATCCCGCGCATGCGGTCCGTGAGGCGGACTCAGCGATGGCGCTTTCCGGTGGGGTCCGGATCGAGCCGTTCATAGTCATCCGGGCGCGCCTTGGGGCCATCGCCATCGTCGGGCATGTCGTGCTCCTTCCATCTGGCGTTGTCGTTGCGGCGCTTGTCGGGTGTATGTGCCTTGGCCTGGTCATCGACATCGACGGTGGGGTTGAACGGCAGCTTGTTGCTCATGGCAGTCTTCCCGTGGACGGTGGATGGAGGCTTCAGCGTGCACGCGTGAGGGTTAACGCAATGGCGCAGTCGAATGAACATCCCGCACACCGTGCGGTCACTCTGCCCGCAGGGGGCGGGCTGCGATCCTGCAGGTCCGTTCCCTTGGAGAAGCACGATGCAGGCACTGACCTATCACGGCCGCAGGGATGTGCGTGTCGAGACAGTTCCCGATCCGGTGCTGGCGCAGGATGACGATCTCATCCTGCGCGTGACCGCGACGGCCATCTGTGGCTCGGACCTGCACCTGTATCGCGGAAAGATCCCGGACCTGCATGATGGCGATGTGCTCGGCCATGAATTCATGGGCATCGTGGAAGAGGTCGGCAGCGCCGTTACCCAGGTGCGCGCCGGTGACCGCGTGGTGATCCCGTTCGTGATCGCCTGCGGTGAGTGCTTCCATTGCCGCCTGGCCGAGTATGCCGCCTGCGAGACCACCAATCCCGGCAAGGGGGCGGCGCTCAACCAGAAAGGCCTGCTGCCTCCTGCAGCGCTGTTCGGCTACAGCCACCTGTACGGGGGCGTGGCCGGGGGGCAGGCTGAATTTGTCCGCGTGCCCAAGGCCAACATCGGCCCGCTGCGGATTCCGGACGGTGTGGCGGACGAGCAGGTCCTGTTCCTGTCCGACATCCTGCCCACCGGCTACCAGGCTGCACTCAACGCGGGCATCAGGCCGGGCTCGACCGTGGCCATCTTCGGGGCGGGTCCAGTCGGCCTGATGAGCGCAGCATGCTGCCGCCTGCTGGGTGCGGAAACCATCTTCATGGTCGACCATCTGTCCTACCGGCTGGACTATGCACGGGATGCCTACGGCGTCATTCCGATCGATTTCAGGGATATTCCGGATCCTGCCGATTACATCCTCAGCCAGACCAGTGGCCGGGGCGTGGATGCCTGCATCGAGGCCGTCGGATTCGAGGCCGAAGGCAGTGCACTGGAAACAGCGCTGACGACCGTCAAGCTGGAAGGCAGCAGTGGCGTGGCGATCCGGCAGTGCATCGCGGCCGCGCGACGGGGCGGCGTGATCAGCATTCCCGGCGTCTATGCCGGTTTCATCCACGGCTTCCTGCTCGGCGATGCTTTTGACAAGGGCCTGACCTTCAAGATGGGACAGACGCATGTGCAGGGCCTGATGCCGGAACTGCTGGATGCCATCATGGAGGGCCGCCTCGACCCGGGCGACATCATCTCCCACCGCATGCGGCTGGCCGACGCCGCACAGGGCTACGCGATGTTCGATGCCAAGGACGATGACTGCCGCAAAATCGTGCTTACGCCGTGAGGGCAGCATGAGCGCCTCGGCCATGATGGTCCTGTACGTGCTGTGGCTTGCCGCAGGCACGCTGGACTTCCATTTTCATCGCCGCACCGATCTGCCCCACACCTCGGGCCTGCGCGAGAGCACGCTGCATGGGGTGCAGCTGGGGCTTGTGGGGACTGGTGTGCTGGCCTGGTTGCTGCTGGCCGATACGCGGGCGCTGGCGGTGTTGCTTGCCGTGCTGGCGGCCGCCCATGCGATCGCGGGGTATCTCGATACCGCCAGCGCGGATGGCCGGCGACGCATTAGTCCGGCCGAGCAGCATGTGCACAGCGTGCTGGATGTGGCACCGTGGCTGTTCGTGCTTTGGGTAGCCCATCACGCTGAACCGGCGTGGGCACTGCAATGGCGCCCGGCGCCGGCGCAGGACTGGGTGCTCACGCTGCTGCCGGCGATGGTGGTTGCGTTGTCATGGCTGTGGGAACTGCGGCACTGCCTGCGCGCAGACCGGTCTCTTTCGCGATGACCGCGTTGCGGCCGCCGACACGAGTATGAATGCAGCGGAGTGTGACCGGGTCACGGTACGTGTATACAGGCGCTGAACGGGAAGCACGATAGGCTCGATGTTTGTGGGAGCAGGAGCCGGATTGTGCCGAACAGAGCCATCGTCTACATCAGTGAGGCCAGCGAGGGTTTCACGGCCGGGAAGCTGGAATCCCTGATGGCCGACGCCGCGCGTTTCAATCGAGGCGCGGGTGTAACCGGTGTGCTGCTGTTTGATGGGCAGCGGTTCCTGCAGTACATGGAAGGCCCACCGGATGGACTGGAGGTGGCCTACTCACGGGTGACGGGTGCCAGCAGCCATGGTGGCATCATCGAGTTGGCCCACGGTCGAGTCGGTCAGCGCCGGTTGCCGTTCTGGCCAATGCGATGCCTGCATACAGAGTCTGACATCCTGCGGGACATCGCCCGGGCGGACTGGACCAGCTTCATCCTGCGCGCTGCCGACGGTCACGAGGATGCAACGGCGATGGAGCGGCTGCTTGCCGTGGTCGAGCCCTACGCCCGCGCGGCCTGAGCCGTCGTCGGCGGCGCGCGTTTCGCTGCTGCACGATCTGGTTCAGCGCTGGCCTCCCGCCGCCGTATCGCTGCAGAGCGTCTGACGGACAGCGCGTTGCAGGCCCTCGATGTGGAACGGCTTGGCGACGAAGGGGGCACGCCGGTGGCGCGCAGGTACCAGCTGGTCGTACACCGCAGAGACGAACAGGTAGGGAATCTTCAGTTCGGCCAGGCGGTCGGCTACCGGAAACACCACGCCATCGCGCAGTTCCACATCCAGTACCGCGCCATCGAACCGTTGACGGTCCAGCAGGCCGAGGGCATCAAACACGCTGTAGGCATGGGTGACGTGGTCGCCACTGTCCTCAAGTGCCTGTTCCATCAGTGCCGCCAGATCGAACTGGTCCTCCACCAGAAGCAGATTGCAGGGAGGCTGGCCGGTCGTGCGAGGCATGAGGTAGGTCTATAGAGCCGTGGGGACGACAGTGTCCGCCGCAGGCCATCAAGGCGATGCGGAGATGATGTGGTGTCGACGCGAAGCCGCGCGTGCCGTGCAGGCAGCGTGCACGGATGGGCCGGCGACGTTGACGATGCCTTGGCGATCACTGTGGATACTGCCGCCGTCCCCGCACGAGGAGTCGCCCAATGAACGCTTCCGGACCCCTGTCTGCGCCCCAGGTGCTGCGCGTGGAAAGCATGCCGCTCGCCTGCGGTGGGACGGCAGTCGTCGTCGAACTTGACGGGGTGCCCTCCCGCGCCTGGATGAAGTCGCTGAAGCGGGCACTGCTGTTGGCAGACGGTCTCGACGGCGCACAGGCCAAGTTCGATGGCCGCTTCGTCTACGTGGTGGGCGTGGAGGTCACGCAGCGTCGAGCCGAGCATCGGGTCATGCAGGTGCTGTCCGCTGCGGAGGGCCGGCCGGCCGCTGCCGCGCGCACGTACACGATGCCGCCTGCGGCTCCCTCATCCGTGCTGCAGGCCTGAGCGCGCATCGGCGGCAATGGACAGCACGAGGCAAGGGTGTTAGCGCGGCATCGGCGTCATGTTGACGCGCCATTGGAAACCGCTCACGCATGACCACGTGCAGCTGATCGACACGCCTTCAGCATGATCCGCGGTGGCATGTTGCCCCGCACCGGAGTGTCGTGATGTCCGAGAAGACTACGGCTCGCAGCGAGCGCCTGCTGAAGTGGTTGCAGGACGCCTACGCAATGGAGCAGGAAGCCGAGACCATGATGAAGGCCATGGCCTCGCGTATCGAGAACTATCCCGCGCTGGCTGCGCGTATCGCCCAGCACGTTCAGGAGACCCAGCAGCAGGCTGCATCGCTGCGCCAGTGCATTGAATCACTGGGTGGCAGCGTGCCCACGGCCAAGGGCGTGTTCGCCAGCCTGACGGCCGCCATCCACGCGGCCGGAAACAGCCTGATGGAGGATGAGGTCGTGAAGGGTCTGGGTCTGTCCTTTGGTTTCGAGAATACCGAGATCGCCACGTACCGCGCCCTGATCATCGCCGCCGAGCGTGCCGGCGCTGCCGACATCGCTGCCGTGTGCGGGCAGATCCTGCAGGAGGAGGTTGCCATGGCACGCTGGCTGGAAGATCACCAGGACGGCCTGGTCGGTGCCTTCCTCAACCGCGATGAAACCCCCGGTGCTGAAGCCAAGCGCTAGGACAGGGCGTGCCCGCTACTGGAGATTGCCATGTTTTTCCACCACAAAAAATTGATGTACACCGTACGCGTGCGTGCGTCGAACCCGCAGCTGGCCACGCTGATGCTGGAGCAGTTCGGCGGCCCGCAGGGCGAGCTGGCGGCGGCCATGCGCTACTTCACCCAGGGACTGGCGGAGTGTGATCCCGGGCGCAAGGATCTGCTGATGGACATTGCCACGGAAGAGATCAGCCACCTGGAAATCATCGGCACCATCATCGCGCTGTTGAACCGCGGGCCCAAGGCGATACAGTCCGAGGCGCTGGCAGAGGCCGAGGACATGCGGCTGCTGGGGCAGAACAGCACCAGCCACACAGAGCAGATCCTCTACGGTGCCGGTCCTGCGCTGGTGAACTCCAGCGGGGTGCCGTGGACTGCCGCCTACATCGATACGATCGGTGACCCCAGTGCCGACCTGCGCTCCAACATCGCCGCCGAGGCCCGCGCCAAGCTGGTCTATGAGCGCCTGATCAATGTCACCGACGATCCCGGCATCAAGGATGCACTGCGCTTCCTGATGACCCGCGAGGTGGCGCACATGAAGTCATTCGAGAAGGCGCTGCACAGCATCCAGCCCAACTTCCCGCCCGGCAAGCTGCCGGGTGACCCGGCCTACACGGATCTGTACATGGACCTGTCGCAGGGCGAAGGATCGGAGGGATTGCAGGGCAGCTGGAACAGCGGCGAGCTCTGGGAGCGCGTTGACGACCGCGATGCGCAGATGGCCCTGGATGGCGGCGACGGCAGCGCCTCGGTGGAACTGGACACACGTGAGCAGGCTGCCGTGCAGGCGATGACAGTGCGCACGATGTCTGATCCGGAGGCGAGGCCGGTGACCGGTGCCGAGCTGGGTGCCGGACCCGGCTCGGGCGCGCTGGACCTTCCGGCCCGCGAGCCATGATGCGGCGGTGGGCGCGGCACGCTGTACCGCGTGCATGGCCGACGGATCGTACACAGCAAGGCCACCGCCGCTTCACCCCCTGATCGCCATAAACGGTTCTCCGGAGGGAGACGAGTGACCATGAACGACCCGCGCCCACGCACCAGCCTGTGGCTGGAGATGATGCAGAGCCATCCCTGTCCGCCGGCACAGGGCGATCTGCGCACGCAGGTGCTGGTGGTGGGCGCGGGCATGACGGGCCTGCTGACTGCAGCCCGGCTTGCCGATTGCGGGTTGGACGTCGTGGTGGTGGACGCGGGACGCATTGCTTCGCGTAATACGGGTCTGTCGACGGGCAATCTGTATGCACCGGTTTCGAACATGGCGGATCTGGTCGCGCGCTGGGGAGGCGATGTCGTGTCCCGCGTGGTGCGGTGGCGCGCCCAGGCGATCCGTGCGATCGAACTGCTGGTCAGACGATACGACCTGCGTTGCGGTTTCGACCGGGTCCCGATGCAGTACGGAGTCCAGGGCCGGGACCGGCAGGCGACACTGCAGTTCGAGAGGGAGCTGCAGGCGTACACCTGCGCCGGCCTGCCGTGCCGGCATCGGCAGCACGGACTTCCGTTCACGCTGGGCCACGCCTTCACGCTCGAGGGGCAGGCGCAGTTCGACCCAGCTGCGTTCTGCGCTGGACTTGCCATGCGATTGTCAGGCCGCGTCCGGATCCATGAGCACACCGCGTTGACCGCGCTCGATCCCGAGGCGGGTATCGCCAGCACACGGCATGGCTCGATCCACGCCGACCATTTCGTACTCGCTACCCACTCACCTGCGGGCTTCAATCTCGTACAGGCAGAGATGGAGTGCTATCGCGAATACGCGGTGGCCGCGCCCGTCTCCGGGCCGCCCGCCGCCGGTATTCACTGGATTGCGGACCGGCACCGCTCCCTGCGGCGTGCGACCGGGCCGGACGGCGCGCCCTGGCTGGTGATGGTGGGTGAATCGCACCGCGTCGGAGAGACCCCCGCCACAGATCCCTGCGCAGCCCTCGAGGCGGATCTGCAGCACCATTTCGCTGTGTCAGGCCCATCCGTGAGCTGGTCGGCGCAGCAGTTCCGGCCGGCAGACCGGCTGCCCTTCATCGGCAACAGTGCCCATGACAACGTCTGGATAGCCTCCGGTTACGGTGCTGACGGCCTGACCTGGGCAGGTGTGGCGGCGCATGCCATCTGCGAGGGCATCCAGGGTGTGCAGACCGATGCGGCGCGATTGTTCAGTCCCATGCGGTTCACACCGCTGCGTTCGATTGCCGGATGGGCCCGCTGCAACGCGACCGTCGCCAAGCATATGATCGCGGACCGGATGCGGGCGACACACATGCGCACGGCGAACATCGCGCCAGGCGAGGGCGTGGTCGTCCAGGTGGGCGGCGATCATCTGGCCGTGCATCGCGACGACGCGGGCGATGTGCATGTGATGTCAGCGGTATGCCCGCATCTGAAGTGCCTGGTGCAGTGGAATGGGCTGGAGCGCAGCTGGGACTGCCCTTGTCACGGAAGCCGCTTCAGCGCGACCGGCGCATTGCTGGAAGGTCCGGCCCGGACGGGACTGGAGCCGCGCCGCTGATGTGAAGATGGGCGGGAACGTTGCCCGCCCATCCGCTGTTGCATCCGGTCACGACCGATCAGCGCTGCTGGCCGCCACGGTTATTGCCGCCGCGTTGCTGCTGTTGCTGTTGCTGACCGTCGCCCCGGTTTCCGCCGCCGCGGCTCGCCTGCCCGCCCTCGCGACCGATGTCGGCCATGTGCTGACGATCCTGGCTTACGGATTCGCCGCCCTTGCGGCCGGCTTCACGGGCTTCCTCCGGGCTGAACTCGTGTGCGTTGCCCGACTCATGCGCAGCGCGTCCGCCCTTGGCAGCGATGTCGCGCTGCTTGTCCTCGTCCATCGAAGCGAAGCCTCGGTTGCTGTTGCCCTGGTTCTGATTCTGGTTGGCCATGGAATGTCTCCAGTGTTGAGCCGTCGTATTGACGGCACCGACCATCATCCACATCCGCCGCTAGCCGGCGGTGCTTCATGCGGCAACACGACGTCGTCCGCGCTTGCCGTATTCCTCATGCCATCACCACGAGCGCACAGCCGGCCCCGCACTTGAACGCGGCTTGCACGCCGGAATCACCGCACCTTCGGTAGCAAGGACTAAGGTAGAGACCCCTGCAATCACCGGTGCCCCCATGCCTCTGCGTGCCATTGCCTATGCGAGCGAAGCCGTTGCCTCATTGAGCGCGGAACGGCTGCGCGGTCTCGTCAACGACGCGGTGGCATTCAATGAAGCAGCGGACATCACCGGCGTGCTTCTGTTCGATGGTCATCGCTTCCTTCAGTATCTGGAGGGGCCACAGCAGGGCGTGGACGCCGCGTGGCGGCGCATCCTCGACAGCAGCAGCCATCACAGTGTGGTCGAGCTCAACCGCGGTCGTATCGGTCGCCGCCAGTTCTCGCACTGGCGGATGGGTTGGCTGCAGGTGGAGCACACGGCACTCGGCAGGGTGGCCCTGTCCGACTGGACCGGGTTCGTGCGCAGCACGGCCAGCGGAATTCCGACCAGCGCGCTGGACAGGCTGCAGCTGTTGACGGCGCCTCTCCTGCGAGCCGATCAGGGCGGACCGATGATGCAGGCTGCGCCTGCTGATGGGAACGGGTCATGAGCGCTGGGCTGGAACCGCACCCTGCCGGAACGCGGATACGCATCGGTTGCGCAGGATGGTCCCTGTCGGCGGCGGATCGCTCCAGCTTCGGTGGAGGTGACAGTCTGCTGCAGCGCTACGCCACGCGCCTTTCCCTGGTCGAGATCAACTCCTCGTTCTATCGCCCGCACCTGCCCCAGACCTATCGGCGCTGGGCCGCTTCCGTTCCGGACGATTTCCGCTTCACGGTGAAGATGCCGCGTTCCATCTCGCACGAGCAGCGGCTGCGCGGTGCCGGCCCGCTGCTCGACCCGTTCCTGGCTGCGGTGGAAGAACTCGGCAGCCGGTTGGGTGCGCTGCTGTTGCAGTTGCCTCCCAGCCTGGCGTACGAGCCGCAGCACGTCGAACCGTTTCTGCACGATCTGCGTCGGCGCACGCGCAGGCCGGTGGCGTGCGAGCCTCGACATCCGTCCTGGTTCAGTGCCGAGGTGGATGCGCTGCTGGCGGTCAATGACATCGCGCGCGTGGCGGCGGACCCGGCGCGGGTCGCGCAGGCGGGCGAGCCGGGCGGGGCCCGCGGCTGGAGCTATTGGCGATGGCACGGCCAGCCGGATATCTATCGCAGCGCTTATGACGAGACCACACTGGCACGGCTGGCCGGGCTGCTCGGGGACCGCGCGCGTGCCGGCCATTGCGCCTGGATGATCCTGGACAACACGGCGCAGGGCCATGCGGTCAGCAATGCACTGCGATTGCAGGCACTGCTCGGAGAACACGGCCATGCCTGAAGGCCCTTCCATCGTGCTGCTGCGCGAGGCCGCCGAGATGTTCACCGGCCAGATACTGCGACATGTCGGGGGCAACAGCCGGATTGACCTGTCCATGCTTGCAGGGCAGCGCGTACGATCCGTGCGCAGTTGGGGGAAGCACTTCCTGCTGGAGTTCGGCACGCATACCTTGTGGATCCATCTGATGCTATTCGGCAGCTGGCGTATCGATGAGCGCAAGCCTTCGCCTCCGCGCGTATCGCTGAGGTTCGATGCCGGCGAACTGAACCTCTATGCCTGTTCGGTCAAACTCATCGACGGCCCGTTGGAAGAAGCCTACGACTGGCGCACCGATGTGATGAGCGATGCGTGGGACCCCCGGCTCGCGCGCCGCCGCCTGAAAGCGATGCCTGACGTCCTGGTGTGCGACGCACTGCTGGACCAGAACGTTTTTGCCGGCGTTGGCAACATCATCAAGAACGAAGTGCTGTTCCGGATCGGCGTACACCCGGCCACGCGTGTGGGTGACCTGCCGCCGCGCAGGCTGGGATCACTGATCCGCGAAGCCAGGACCTACAGCTACGAGTTTCTGGAATGGAAGCGTCGCCACGAGCTCAAGAGGCACTGGCAGGTGCATGCCAAACGCAGCTGTCCGCGATGTGGCGGCCCCGTCAGCAAGCAGTATCTGGGCAGAACCCGGCGACGCAGCTTTTTCTGTCCCCGCGATCAGGTCCTGTTCGGCGATCCCGGGCCGGCCGGTATCCGCCAGCGGTGATCAACAGGGGGGAGGGAGGGGGGCCTGCCTCTGGCGATGCCGCGCCAACACCTGCCCAAGCAGAGCCGTCGCCAACAGAAGCAGATTGGTCACCACGAAGACGCTGCTGCCCAGCATCAGGCTGTAGAGGGTGAACAGCGCCGAGGCCACCATCTGGCCTGCGAACAACCATCGTGAAAGTGTCTCGGGATGTGGCGAACGCCACTGCTTGACCATCTGCCTGAGCAAGGTGGCGACCAGCACAAGGGTCGCCATCCAGCCGATGATATCCGGATGCATCGGGATCTCCTGTTGCCGCCGCCGTCCCTGGCGGCGTATCGCAGTGGAACTCAGGCGGCCTGTGCTGCCTTGGCGTTGCCACCCCCCTTGGCCAGCAGGGTCAACTTCTCGTCGGTCGACTTTTCTTCGGCCAGTGTTTCCAGCAGCAGGGGGAGCGCGTCCTTGTAGCCCAGCTGCTTGGCCAGCGCGGCGATGGTGCCGTACGACGCAATCTCGTAGTGCTCGACTTTCTGGGCGCCACCGATCAGTGCGGCATCACGCACCGGTCCCTTGTCGATGCTGTCGATGACTTCCTTGCCTTCCTCCACCAGCCCTTCCATCGCTGCACACTTGATGCGCTTGAGACGGATGCCCAGCGTCTCGACCACCTGGTCGATCCGCTCGATCTGGCCCTGGGTTTCCTCCAGATGGGTTTCGAAGGCGGCGGCGAGATCCGGATTCTCGGCCGCACGGGCAAGGCGGGGCAGGGCTTTGGTCAGCTGCTTCTCGGCGCTGTAGATGTCCGAAAGTTCGTGGATGAACAGGTCTTCGGCAGTCTTGATGGCCATGTGCGGCTCCAGTCGGGAAGGAATGATGACCCTAGCGGGCCCGGCGTTGATGCCCGGCGTACATGCGGTGAGCGCGATATCGCTGTCCACCGGCATGGTCCATGCAGGGCCCTCACATGTGCACGCGCGATGCACATGGCGTGCACGTGCCGACGCTGGCGTATGCATCAGGCTGCCATCGTCCGCATCGACAGGAGAAGACACGATGAACACGCCAGGAAAACCGACGCCGAGCTGGCGACAAGGGAAGGTGCTGCTGGGAGTGCTGGCCGCCGTGCTGGTGATTACCGGGATCATCCTTTTCGTGCCCTGGTAGCGGCGGTCAGGCCGCGTTGAGCGACGTGATGCATGCATCAAACGACGCTCACCCCGGGGCCACATTCCTTTGTCCAAGGTAGTGATGCAGGCAACGCACGCCGTTGTCCGTTCCCAACGAATCTGAACTTCAGGAGCAGAACATGAGCACCCAGTCCACCATCGAACATCGTCTCAACGACCTGATCGAGATCGCACGCGACGGCAAGTCGTTCTACGAAGAGGCGGCCACGAAGGTGAAGGATGCCGAGCTGGCGGCACTGTTCACCCGCATTGCCGGCGTCAAGGGCCGCATCGTGTCGGCACTCAGTGGCGCGGTTGCGGCCACCGGTGGCAAGCCCGCAGAGCACGGCACCCTGGTCGGCTCGATGCAGCAGTTCTACGGCAAGGTGCGCGCAGCGTTCGGCGACACCAACTATGGCTACGTGGCCGAGCTGGAAGAATCGGAAGACCGCCTGCTGGCAGCTTTCAAGGACGCGCTGAAGGATGAGGGCCTGCCGCCGGCGGTACGCCAGGAAGTGACCCAACTGCTGCCGGAAGTGCAGGAATGCCACAACGTGATGCGTGCGCGGAAGCACGCGATGAAGGCAGCCTGATCGCGCGGGCTGCATTCTCCGGAGAAAAAAAGGGGCGGCCCCAGGCCGCCCCAATGCTCTTCAGCAGGTAAGTTGAACGTGGATCAGAAGCGCACGGACCAGCGCGCCGTGGCGCCATGGTCACGGCTCTCGCTGCCGAACTGGCCGCTGTAGCCCAGCTCCAGCGACTGCCGCGGGGTCAGCCACGCGGACAGCCCCAGCTCGGCCACGACAGCGCTGTCGGCGATCGGCGCTCCGCTGACGGCGAACGCGCCGCCACCGTTGGCGAAGGCGAGGTTGGCCACCTGGCTGCGGTCGCCGGAGGCCCGGCGATAACCCACCGCGCCACGCAGGTGCAGCCAGCTGTCCTGCTGGAAGGATGCCTTCAGACCCTTGTCGAAGCGCAGCCCGGCGGTCGCCACGGTAGTACGGGTGTCTTCCACTTCGCCCTGCAGTGCGGCGGCGCCGCCCCGCTCGTTGATGCGCTTCAGGTCCACTTCGACGCGGGCAACCTGCAGGTAGGGCTCCAGGCCGCCTTCATCAGAGCCGAAACGGTAGCCGGCTTCGAGGAAAGCCTGGCGGGTACGGGCGTCATAACGGCCGGTGAGCGTGTCGCTGAATCCTGCGAACGCCAGCTCGCGGGTGCTCTCTGCCTCGTGCTTGCTCCAGGCCACGCCACCGCGCAGACCGAAGCCGCCCCAGCTGTGGCTGGCGTAGGCACCGAAGTGGGTGTTGTCGATCTTCGACTTGGCACGGCGGTCGCGTTGCTTGACGTCGGTACGGCCGGTGCCGGCCAGTACGCCGGCCTGCCAGCCATCGAACTCGCGGTCGATACCGACCAGCAGGCCGTTGCTGTTGGCATCCGTGCGCGCGGTTTCGACATCGCCATCGAGCTTGCCGTTGCCGCCGATCGCCTGTACCCACGCACCGGTCGCGTCGCCGGTGCTGCCCGGCGACGCATTGCCCGCACGCCGCGACAAGGCTGCATCACGCACGTAGCGGCTGCTCTCGACCAGCACCAGCGGCGTGGCGGCATGCAGCTCGCCGCTCAGGCCGTCCAGCGCGGGGCCGACCTGGGCGGGGAACAGCTGGGTCAGCGGGCGGGGCAGCCCTTGGTTGATCGCCAGGCCATCGGCTACGCCAGCGACGGCGCGCTGGTTGCGCGTGGTGGCCGCGGTGGCCAGCAGCGCACCCCGGGCCACGTCGATGCGCGCACCATTGGCGCTGTAGGCCAGGCTGAACTGCAGGAACGGCGAGAATGCACTGAAGTCGGTACGGGCGAACTGACCGTTGATGCCACCGTCGGCGCGCAGGATGTTGAACTGCTCACCCAGGTAGTACACGCCCGGTTCGGGCAGCGCGACCAGCGTGCCGCCCAGCGTGGCGGTGCCGGTGACGTGCAGCTGGTCGCTGCGGCCTCCCGGCGCCAGTTCAGACGCGAACACACCGGTGGCGCCCTGCACGTAGTCACCGTTGACGGTCAGCGTGCCGATCGAATTGCCCGGCGCGATGATGCCGTCGACCCGGGTGGTGCCCAGGGTGCCGACACCCTTCAGCAGGCCATTGGCGCCTACGGTGGTATTACCGCCGGTCTGCGTACCGTTGAAGGAGATCACGCCGCCATCGACCACCAGGTTGCTGTGGTCCAGCACGCCGCCGGCGCTGATCGTGCTGACGCCGCCGGTGGTGTTCAGGGCGGTGGAGACCAGCGAGCCGTTGAGCAGGAACTGGCCGCCCTTCACCTCCACTGCCGAGGTGAGCGTGTTGGCGCCATTCAATTCCAGGACGCCATCGTTCACCACCGCACCGTTGAAGCTGTTGTCGCCGCTCAGGCGCAGCCAGCCGATGCCGGACTTGGTCAGCTTGCCGGGGCCACCGATGTCGTTGGTCCAGTCATCCCAGGCCTCGCCTTCCCAGACCTTCAGTCCACCGGCCTTCTGGTTCATCACCACATCGGTGTCCACGCGCAGCGAGCCGAAGCCTTCGATGGCCTTGCGCAGGTCGACCATGCCCCAGCCGTAGATCTCATCGATGCCCGGATCGCCCAGATCGCGGGCGGTGGTCAGCAGCACGTCGCGGACCTGTGCGCTGTCCAGGTAGGGGAAGCGCTCAAACAGCAGCCCGAGAGCGCCGGTGATGTGCGGGGCCGCCATCGAGGTGCCCGTCTTCAGGCCGTAGGTGTACTCGGTGTTCTCGCTGTCGATGATCAGCCGCAGGTACTCGCTGGTTTCCTCGATGCGTCCCTGGATCTCACCGGAGACGATGGTGCTGGCGATGTCGGTGCCCGGGGCGGAGATGCACCAGTTGGCGGCGGCACCGCAGATGCTGGAGCTGTCGTCGAGCACATAGTCGGTTTCGCCATCGTCGGCGACCGGCTGGCGCACGTTGGCCACGGCCAGCCAGTAGGGTTCGATCTCCGGCTTCCAGCGCGGCAGGGCCGCAGTGATGCCCGCGACGGCCCCGCTGCCGTTGCCGGCCGACCACACCTGGATCAGGGTCGACCCGGGGGCAGCGTCGCTGCCTGCGTAGATGCTGCCGTAGACGTCGTAATCCGCGCCAATCGCGGCGTACTGGCGGTCGAGCGCCGCGGCACTCATGTTGCGGGTCGAGATGCCCCAGCTGTGGTTGATGGCGCGCACGCCCTGCGCCTGGACCTGCGCATACATGTCCAGTACGGCGTCGTCGTCCGGGTCGGTGCGGTACACCGCGCGGGGGCGATAGAAACCATCCGGATCCAGGCGCCACTCATAGTAGGTGTCACCGAACACGCGCGCTGCCGTCAGGTCGGCACCGAAGGCCACGCCATGCATGCCGGTGCCGTCGCGGTTGGCGCCGATGGTGCCCAGCACGTGGGTGCCATGATCGGCGTAGCTGAAGCCGTAGGGCAGGCCGGCGGCGATCAGGCGACCGGCGAGCGCCGCCGGCACCCCGGCACCGAGGCCGTAATAGTTGTAGCCGGGTTGTTCGCCGCGGGTCTGCGAGCAGGCCCCTTCGCCGGCGACGATCCCCGCCGTCGCGCAGTCCGGGCCGATGGTGATGCTGGTGGTGTTGCGGCCGGCGAATTCCGGGTGGGCCAGCGCCGAGCCGGAATCGAACAGCGCCAGGCGTACGCCCTGGCCGGTCAGGCCGCGGGCATAGGCATGGTCGGCCCCCATCGCGGCAAGGCCCCAGTCGGCATTGAACTCGTCGCTGTGCCAACTGGCGGCATCGCCCGCGTTGCCCAGGACCGGGGTGGACGTGGCCTGCGCCGAAGGACCAACGGTTGCGTCCGTCTGTGCATGGCCCGGCTGGGCCCACGCCGCCTGCAGCTGGCGCTGCTGCTGCCAGGCATCGAGTGAATCGGAGGCCATCGCCGGCAGGGCGGCTGCCAGTAGCAGGGAGCTGGCCACCGCGAGTGCCAGCGGGCGTTGCAAGGGGGAACGGGAGCGGGACGAACGGCCATGCAGCGGGTGATTCATCAGGCAAACTTCCTTGATTGACGGTCTACCCAGCCGCTAACTGTCCTGAATGCGTTTCACCCCCAGCGATGTGACGGGAATTTTGTTAACGCGTTAATGTTTCGTGACGGAAGCCACACTTTTCGCACCTGTGCACGCGTCCCTGAAGATTGACGGTGTGCCGGCCGGTCGCGCAGTTTCGTTTTTGCCCCTCATTGAACAGGAACGTCATGGCTGTCAGACGCATCGTCGCCAACATCGCCACGCCCGATCCGGCGCGCGCCGCCGCGTTCTACGGTGGCATCCTCGGCATGCCGGTGGTGATGGATCATGGCTGGATCGTCACCTGCGCCGGGCAGGACACTGCACCTGCGCAGCTCAGTTTCGCCAGCGAGGGCGGATCGGGTACGCCGGTGCCGGACCTGTCGATCGAGGTGGACGATCTGGATGACGTTCTGCAACGGATCCGCAGCGCTGGCATCGACGTCGTGTATGGCCCCGTCGAGGAGCCATGGGGCGTGCGCCGGTTCTACGTGCGGGACCCGTTCGGGCGCCTGCTGAACCTCCTCAGCCACGGCTGAGGCGCGTCGCTCAGTCCTGCTGACCCGGTTCGTCGCGGCCCTGTGGACCTTGATCGGACTGCTGGCGCTGCTGTTGTGCGCGGGCGTGGCGTGCATGCCCGCCTTCGCGACCGATCGCGGCCATGTGCTGGCGATCGCGGCTGATGGCTTCGCCTCCTTTGCGGCCGGCAATGCGCGCCTCGGCGGGACTGAATTCATGGGCGTTGCCGGAGGCATGGGCGGCGCGCCCACCCTTGGCGGCGATCGCGCGCTGCATGCGCTGGTCCATCGACGCGAACCCGCGGTTGCTGCTGGCCATAGGGGATCTCTCTCGGCGTGGCGGAGCCTCATGCTTGCCGACGGCAGGCTAACGGTACGTCCGCAGATGGCGCGTGGTCTTCACGTTCTGCCTGCCTGTCGTTGACGCTGCACTTGCGCAGCGCCGCTATCGCCCTGGACACAGGCCACGCCTAGAATCGGTTCATCCCGGTAGCTCCCGGGCGCTGTTGAGTGAATGGACTCAATGAAGATTCTGTTGACCGGAAGTTCCGGGCGGATCGGGCGCGCGATCTTCGGCGCGTTGGCGGCCACCCATGAAGTCATCGGGCTGGATCGCAGCCCGTTCGCCACCACACGCATCATTGCCGATGTCACCAACACGAAGGCACTGGAGCGTGCCGTGCGCGGCGTGGATGCGGTGATCCACACCGCTGCGCTGCATGCACCGCATGTCGGGCTGGTGCCGGACACGGTGTTCCAGCAGATCAACGTGGAGGCGACCGCGCAGCTGCTGCGGCTGGCGCGTGACGCCGGCGTCGGACGCTTCGTGTTGACCAGCACCACCGCCCTGTATGGCCATGCCGTGGTGGCAGGCGGTTGTCGCTGGATCGACGAAGACACTGAACCCCTGCCCAGGACCATCTACCACCGCACCAAGCTGCAGGCCGAGGCGCTGGCCGAAGCCGCGGCATCGGAGGCGTTCGCCGTGCGCGTGCTGCGCATGGGCCGCTGCTTCCCCGAGCCTCCCGAGCGCATGGCGATGTTCCGCCTGCACCGGGGCCTGGATGCACGCGATGTGGCCAGCGCGCATGCCGCGCTGCTGCACAACGGGGGCGCACCGTTCCAGCGCTACATCGCCTGCGCGCCGACCCCCTTCCGGCGCGAGGACTGCCTGGAACTGGCCACCCAGCCACGCCGGGTGCTGGCGCGGCGCGCACCGCAGCTGCTGGCCGAGTTCGAGCGCCGCGGCTGGCCACTGCCGCTGAGCATCGACCGCGTGTACGACGGCAGCCGTGCGGTTGCGGTGCTGGGCTGGCAGCCGCGCTACGGTCCGGACGATGTACTGCAGCAGTACGCGGCAGGCAGCATCGAAGTGCTGCCACGCACGCAGTGGTTGAAGGACCGGGTGGTCGAGTAGGTTCGCCGCACGTATGAGCCATCCCAAACTGAGTGCATTCAGCTTGACGCAGGGCAACGGCTCAACCCCGCCGCGGAACGGCCGCTAACCCGGTGCGCCCTTGCGGTGCCGGGCATCGCCCGGCTCAGACAGGTCGCCGCGCGAGGGATCGCGCACCAGCGCGGCGCCAACGCGGTGCCGGATGTCCTGACCTGCCTTGCGGACCCTCCCATGCCGTCTTCCCGCTCCGCCGCTGCCCGTCGTCCGGGCAGCATCGCCCACAAGCTGATGCTGGGCACCGCTGCCATCGCGCTGTTGTGCTTCGGCCTGACCGCCTTTCTGATCTACCGCCAGGCCAGTGCCAGCCTGATCAACGCGTCGCGGCAGACCATGGCCAGCGAGGCGCATGCCGAAGCGCGCCAGGTTGCGGCCGATCTGGGCACCGCCTTCGCCAGCAACGATGCCATGGTCGAGGCCGTCCTGGCCCAGCGCGCGCGGGGCGACCAGCCTGATCGTGCCAGCCTGGCGGCCGTGCTCGGCGAACAGCTGCGCGCGCACCCGGAGTGGCTGGGCAAGAGCACCATGTGGGAGGCCGATGCCTTCGATGGCAGGGACGCGGAGTTCGTCAACAGCGAGGCCCATGACGCCACCGGTCGCTACATGAGCTACTGGGCCTGGCAGGATGGCAAACCGCAGCAGTCGGTGATGACCGACTACACCGAAACCGCCAGCGGGTCCGGTGACTGGTACATGGGGCCGAGCCGCGACAAGCTGCCCAAGGTGAGCGAGCCCTATGCCTATGAGATCGCCGGCCAGAAGGTGCTGATGAGCACCCTGAGCACGCCCATCGTGGAGAACGGCACGTTCCTCGGCGTGTTCACCGTCGATTTCTCGCTGGCGGCACTGCAGAAGCATCTGGCGACGCTTGCGCCGATGGGAGCAGGCCGCGTTGAACTGCTTTCGCCCAAGGGCGTAGTCCTGGCTTCGGCCGACGCCGCCGAGATCGGCAAGCCGCGCACCGATGCCTTCACCCGCGACATGCTGGCCGGAATCGCGGCCGACAGGACCGTCGAAGCGTTCGAGCCGGATGCCGCCGGCAATGTGCGCCTGTACGTGCCACTGCGGGTTGGCGATGCCCCGCAGCGCTTCGCGCTGGGTGTGGTGGTGCCGCATGCCATTATCGTGGCCGAGGCTCGCCAGCTGCTGTGGCTGACGCTGCTGGTCGGCGTGCTGGCCGCGCTGACATTGAGCGCCGGTGTCTACCTGCTGCTGCGTCACCTGGCGATCCGGCCGCTGGCGCAGGCGGTACGCATTGCAGGTGACGTGGGGGCGGGCAAGCTGGACACCGCGCTGCCGGCGCGCGGCAACGATGAGGTCGGGCGCCTGCTCGAGGCGATGCAGGGCATGCGGGGACAGCTGCAGGCTGTGATGGCGGCGCAGGCGGAGATGGCACGCCGCCATGATGCGGGCGAGCTCAGTTACCGGATGGACGCGGCGGCCTTCCCGGGGGAGTACGGTCGCATGGTGGCCGACAGCAATCAGCTGGTGGCGTCCAGCAATGCGGTCACCCAGCGGCTGGTGGACGTGATGCAGCGCTACGCGGTGGGCGATCTGAGCGTGGACATGGAGCCGCTGCCGGGCGAGAAGGCGGTGTTCACCGCCGCCATGGCCACCACCAAGAGCAACCTTGCGGCGATCAACGAGCAGATCCAGCAGCTGGCCGCCGCTGCTGCCGCCGGCGACTTTGCCGTGCGTGGTGACAGTGAGCGGTTCGAGCACGATTTCCGCCGCATGGTGACCACGCTGAACGCGATGATGCAGGCCAGCGACCACAACCTCGCGGCGCTTTCCACGCTGCTGCGCGCCATCGCCGCCGGCGACCTCAGTGCACGCATGCAGGGCGACTTCCATGGTGTGTTCGCGGTGATGCGCGACGATGCCAACAGCACCGCGCAACAGCTGACCCATATCGTCGGCCAGATCCAGCAGTCAGCGGCGAGCATCCGCCTGGCGGCCGGCGAGATCGCCGCGGGCAACAGCGATCTGTCGCGTCGCACAGAACTGCAGGCGGCCAACCTGGAAGAAACGGCAGCGTCGATGGAGGAGTTGACCTCCACCGTGCGCCAGAATGCCGATCATGCCCTGCAGGCGAACACGTTGGCCGCATCGGCGGCGGACGTGGCCAGCGAAGGCGGAAAGGTGGTCGGCCAGGTGGTACAGACCATGCAGCAGATCGAAACCTCATCGCAGCGCATCGCCGAGATCATCTCGGTGATCGACGGCATCGCCTTCCAGACCAACATCCTGGCCCTTAACGCCGCCGTTGAGGCCGCGCGTGCGGGCGAGCAGGGACGCGGCTTCGCCGTGGTGGCCAGCGAAGTGCGTGCGCTGGCCCAGCGCTCGGCCGCAGCGGCGAAGGAAATCAAGGGACTGATCGACGCATCGGTGGCCCAGGTCGGCAGCGGTGCGCAGCTGGTGCACCGCGCAGGCAACACCATGCAGGAGATCGTCGGCCAGGTCGGGCGGGTCAACGAGATCATGGCCGAGATCTCGGCCGCCTCGCGCGAGCAGTCGGCCGGCATCGAGCAGGTCAACCAGACCGTGGTGCAGATGGATGAAACCACCCAGCAGAATGCGGCGCTGGTGGAAGAGGCCAGTGCTGCCGCGCGCGCGATGGAAGAGCAGGCCGAGCAGCTTGCGGTGGCGGTGTCCCGCTTCCGGCTGCAGTCGGCCACGGGCACGACGGCCACGCTGCGCGCGGCCTGACGCCGGGAACGAAGACGCCCGGCGGGGGCCGGGCGTCGGTTGCATCCTTGCCGCGCGTCCGTGCGCAGGTCTGAGTGGCTCAGAACATTCCTTCAAACGGGTTCCAGCGGATCCGGCCTTCCACCTTCTCCAGGTAATAGCTGTAGTTGGTGCTGGAGGCGACCAGGACATTGAAGGCGATGAACACCGCGCGGCCGACGATGTCGGGCAGGAACATCGTGATGGCCGCCAGGGCGATGGCGATGCCGATCACCACCAGCGCCTTGCGCCACATGCCCAGGATCAGCAGGTAGATGGGGCCGAAGAACAGGGCAAAGATGTTCAGGTTGATCTTCAGGCGGTCGCCGAAGGACAGGGCGCGCCATGCCTGCTTGAAGCCGGGCTCCTTGGGCGCGCCGTGCTGGCGGTAGAAGTTGAAGCGGAATTGCCACTTGGGGCTGAAGTGGGTGAGGTCGACGGTATTCATGGGAGGAACTTCCCTGTGAGAAAACGTTTTCATGCTACCGGAAATGCCTATTCAGGATCCAGCGCTGCGTGCCTGGAACGTGACACATGCCCTTTGCAGGCGCAGGCCTCACCGGCTTGCACGTCACCCATCCGCCTTGTTTTTAGGATAGGGTGCGCAGTTCCGCTGCCGCCCGGTTGGACCCGCGCGGCAGCGGGGATGTCCACGGAGGTTGCATGACCACACCCGCTACACCGGAAAACGCACCGGGACCGGTGCTTCTGCCCACACCCGAAGTGGTGCAGGCCCAACAACTGCTCGCCCGCCAGCAACTGGCGGTGGCGATGGACCGTGCGCGCACCGCTGCCCTGCAGGACGCGGCCGGCGTCGTCCTGCAGGACGAGTAACGCGCGCTGCTGAAGTACGATCGATCGCGTTGGCCCCGCCGCCAGCGCGACCGCCGAGGGATGTGTCGCCGCCCGTTTTGCTCGATCCAATTGCGGTCGATCCGGCAGGCCGTCGGCAGCCTCGCCTGCTGTTTGCTGAATGGGGAGAAATCCCGGCGTAGGCCTTCGCACCCGGCTTACATGTAGCGGCCTAGACTGGGCCGCATTTTCGATTCCGCCCCGTTGGAGATCGTGTGGGTTCCGGTAGTGACAGACAGCGACTGCGCGGCCTCAGGCCGACGCAGCCAGGACAAGTGCGGGCGCCGGGAAGGCGCGCCGGGAACCTTCGTGCATGCAGCCTGGCCCGGACGGCCGGCCATGCCGACTGCGCGGAGTAGGCGCCGATGGGGGTGCAGACCATCCATGCGGAGGCGGAATCGGCCGGGCCTGACGCCGGCTGGGCGCTGCTGCCTGCCGAAGTGCCCTTGCCGATGCCCGAGCAGACCCTGCGCGAAGGGCAGCTCAGGGTGCGCCGGCACCGCACCTCGCCACGCCTGATCGGCCTGCGTCGGCTGTACATCCTGGGCGGCACGCTGGTGATGACGGCAGCGGCCACCCGGATGATGTGGCGGGTGTTGTCGGTCAACGGCATCAGCGTGCTCGAAGCCTGCCTGCTGGTGCTGTTCGTGGGCCTGTTCGCCTGGATCGCGCTGTCGTTCGCCAGCGCGGTGGCAGGCTTCCTCACCGCCGTGTTCGACCGTGGCTATCGCCTGGGCATTGATCCGGACAAGCCGCTGCCCACCGTGCACAGCCGCACGGCGCTGCTGATGCCGACCTACAACGAGGATCCGCGCCGGCTGCTGGCCGGCCTGCGTGCGATCTACGAATCGGTGGCGGCCACCGGCCAGCTGGAGCGTTTCGACTTCTTCGTGCTCAGTGACACCCGCCGTGACGATATCGCGCGGGCCGAAGAGCAGGTCTTCGCCGAGCTCCGCGAGCAGGTGCCCGACGGCCGCGTGCGGCTGTTCTACCGCCGTCGTGGCGACAACAGTGGCCGCAAGGCTGGCAACATCGCCGACTGGGTGCGCCGCTTCGGCGGGGCCTACCCGCAGATGCTGATCCTGGACGCCGACAGCCTGATGACCGGCGACAGCATCGTGCGCCTGGTGGCCGGCATGGAACACAACGCTGACGTCGGCCTGATCCAGACCCTGCCGTCGGTGATCGGCGGACGCACCCTGTTCGCCCGCATGCAGCAGTTCGGTGGCCGCGTCTACGGGCCGGTGATCGCCCGGGGCGTGGCCTGGTGGCACGGCGCTGAAAGCAACTACTGGGGCCACAACGCCATCATCCGCACCCGTGCCTTCGCCGACCATGCCGGCCTGCCATCGCTGCCTGGGCGCAAGCCGTTCGGCGGCCACGTGCTCAGCCACGACTTCGTCGAAGCCGCGCTGATGCGGCGTGGCGGCTGGGCCGCGCACATGGTGCCGTACCTGGGGGGCAGCTATGAGGAAGGCCCGCCGACCCTGACCGACCTGCTGGTGCGCGACCGCCGCTGGTGCCAGGGCAACCTGCAGCACGGCAAGGTGGTCGGCAGCCGCGGCCTGCACTGGATCAGCCGCATGCACATGCTGATCGGCATCGGCCACTACTTCACTGCGCCCATGTGGGCGATGCTGATGCTGATCGGCATCGCCATCCCGCTGTTCCAGGAAGGCATCGACTTCAATGCCGTGCTGCACCTGGCGCCCGGCGTGTACTGGCGCGCGCAGGACGAGCAGCAGGTGGTGCGCTTGTTCGCCGCCACCATGGCGGTACTGCTGATGCCCAAGGTGCTGGGCTACCTGGCGATGCTGCTGGACCCGGTGGATCGTCGTGGCTGCGGCGGTGCGTTCCGTGCCTTCGTGTCGATGCTGGTGGAGACCGTGCTGGCGGCACTGATGGCGCCGGTGGTCATGTATGTGCAGTCCCGCGGCGTGGCCGAAGTGCTGTCCGGACGCGACTCGGGGTGGGACGCCCAGCAGCGCGACGACGGTGGCATTTCCTGGATGGCGCTGGTGCGCGGTTACGGCGGCCTGGGCCTGTTCGGCGCCTTCATGGGCGTGCTGGCCTGGCTGGTCTCGCCGTCGCTGGCGGCATGGATGGCGCCGGTGGTGATAGGCATGGTGCTGGCCATCCCGGTGGTCGCACTGACCTCGTCGCGCGGTCCCGGTGCGTTCCTGCACCGGCTGGGCCTGCTCGACATCCCCGAGGAGAACATTCCGCCGGCGGTGCTGGTACGCGCCGCGCAGCTGCGCCGGGAAGCGGCCGAACAGCCACCGCTGTACTGATCGCCCCACACCGGCGGCATAATGCGGCTCGCATCTGAAGGAGCCGCAACATGCTGCAAACGGTGGAACAGGAAACCGGCGCCTCGCCGCAGTGGTCGGTGATCTGGCTGCACGGCCTCGGCGCCGATGGCCATGACTTCGCCCCGATCGTTCCGGAGCTGGTGCGTCCGCACTGGCCGGCGCTGCGCTTCGTGTTCCCGCACGCCCCGGTGCGGCCGATCACGATCAACAACGGCGTGCCGATGCGCGGCTGGTACGACATTGTCGGCATGGATTTCCGTTCCCGCGCCGACATGGCCGGCGTGCGCGAATCGGTGGCTCAGGTAGAGGCCCTGATCGCCCGCGAGATCGAGCGGGGCATCACGCCGGAGCAGATCTTCCTGGCCGGCTTCTCGCAGGGGGGCGCGATCATTCTTACCGCCGCGCTGTCGCGCACGGCGCCGCTGGCCGGGCTGATCGCGCTGTCCACCTACCTGCCCGACGCGGACAGCGCCGAGCGCGTGGCTACCGCAGTGGACGTGCCGGTGTTCATGGCCCACGGCAGCGGCGACCCGGTCATTCCGCAGGCGGTAGCCGCACACAGCGCGCAGGCGCTGCGCGCGTTGGGCCTGCAGGTGCAGTGGCACAGCTACCCGATGGCGCACCAGGTCTGTGCCGAGGAGATCGATGCCCTGGGTGACTGGCTGCAGGAACGCCTGGGCGTCGCCTGACCCATGTCACCGGCCAGCACGCCTCCCTGGATGCCGGAACTGTGCCGCCTGCGGCGGCTGGCGGCGATGCTCGGCCTGGCCGAGCTGGTGGTGGTGCTGCTGGCCCTGGCCCCCGATGGCAGCCGTCACTGGACGGTGGGCGAGCTGCTTTCGGCCAGCGGTTTCGCACTCTGGCTGGCGCTGGCGGTGACCGCCAGCCTGTGCATGCTGCGGCAGGCGCTGTCGAGGCTGCCACCGCTGCTGGGCGCCGCTGCGGCGATCGCACTGGCGGCGCTGATCGCCGTGGTCTGCGCGGGCATCATCCACGCGCTGTATGCCGTGCTGGGCGACAGCTTCGCCCGTGGCATCAGCTTCTGGCGCTTCACCCTTGGCAGTGCGGCCACCAGCGCACTGATCAGCGCGCTGGCCCTGCGCTACTTCTACGTGAGCGACCGCTGGGCCGCGCAGGTGCAGGCCAACGCACGTGCACAGGCCGATGCACTGCAGGCCCGGATCCGTCCGCATTTCCTGTTCAACAGCATGAATCTGATCGCCAGTCTGCTGCATCGTGATCCGGCGGTGGCCGAACGCGCCGTGCTGGACCTGTCCGATCTGTTCCGCGCGGCGCTGGGGGCGGGCGATGGAGATTCCACCCTGCAGGCCGAATGCGAGCTGGCCGAGCGTTACCTGTCGATCGAGTCGCTGCGCCTGGGAGAGCGCCTGCAGGTGCATTGGCAGCGTGACGAGCCGCTGCCGTGGGAGCAGCCGCTGCCGCGGCTGGTGTTGCAGCCACTGGTGGAAAACGCGGTGCTGCATGGCATTTCGCGGTTGCCGGAAGGTGGCACCGTCGAGCTGCACGTGGCGCGCGAAGGCAACGAGCTGCACATCCGCGTACGCAATCCCGCTCCCGATCCACAGATGCCGGGGCTGGCCCTGGCACGCGGCGCCGGGCATGCCCAGCACAGCATCGGCGATCGCCTGGCGTGGCGCTTCGGCAGTGCCGCACGGATGACGGCCGGCTGGAGCGAGGGCTACTATGCCTGCCAGGTGACGGTGCCGATCCAGTGAGGGAACGATCGTGAGGGTAGTCATCGCCGATGACGAACCGCTGGCGCGCGAGCGCCTGCGCAGCCTGCTGGCCGCGCAGGAGGGGGTGGACGTGGTGGCCGAGGCCGGTAACGGCGAGCAGGCCCTGCACGCCTGCGCGGAACTGCAGCCGGACCTGGTGCTGCTGGACATCGCGATGCCCGGACTGGATGGGCTGGAAGCGGCCCGTCACCTGGCCAGCTTCGAGCCACGCCCGGCGGTGGTGTTCTGTACGGCCTATGACGCGCATGCCTTGTCGGCATTCGAAGCGGCGGCCATCGACTACCTGATGAAGCCGGTGCGTGCCGAGCGGCTGGCAGCGGCCATCGCGCGCGCACGGACCTTTCTGGCCGGGCGCGGGGGGCAGCCACAGCACGACGCGGGGCAACAGGCACGCAGCATGCTGTGCGCCCGGCTGCGGGGCAGCTTGCGGCTGATTCCACTGGATGACATCCATTACCTGCAGGCCGAGGAAAAGTACGTGGTGGTGCACCACGCGCGTGGTGAGGACCTGATCGAGGAGTCGCTGAAGTCGCTGGAGGAGGAATTCGCCAGCCGCTTCGTGCGCATCCACCGCAACTGTCTGGTGGCGCGGCACGAACTGGTGGAACTGCGTCGTGGCGTGGGCGGGCAGGTGCAGGCGGTGCTCCGGCATGGCAAGCAGCCGCTGGAGGTCAGCCGCCGCTGTGTGGCGACGCTGAAGCAGGAACTGCGGCATCTGTGAGTGTCCGGCGCGGCCTGCGGCCGCGACTGCTTGCGGGCAACGTCTGAAGCAAGAGCAACAGCAACAGCAACAGCAACAGCAACTGCAGGTTGTGTTCGGCTCTGAGTTGTTGCGTGTTGGGTGAGTCGGGATGGGCGGGCGAGACACGCCGTAAACCCATCCATGGGGGCTCGATGGCGCCATCCATGGCGCCAACGGTGCCCCCCCCCCCCCAGGATCAGTCATGGCGTGGAGCAATCTTCAGCCGGCCTTGCCCTGTGCATCCAGATAGCGCTCGGCATCCAGTGCGGCCATGCAGCCGAAGCCGGCGGAGGTGATGGCCTGCCGATAGTGCTGGTCGGCCACGTCGCCCGCGGCGAACACGCCTTCCACCGAGGTCTGGGTGGCGTTGCCGCCCAGGCCCGAGCGGATTTCCAGGTAGCCGTTGTTCATCGCCAGCTGGCCATCGAACAGGGTGGTGTTCGGGTGATGACCGATGGCCACGAAGAAGCCGTGCGCGTCGATGTCGCGGGTGCTGCCGTCCAGGGTGGACTTCACGCGCACACCGGTCACGCCGGCATCGTTGCCCAGCACTTCCTCGACCTGGTGGTGCCAGACGGTTTCGATCTTGCCGGCCGCGACCTTGGCGAACAGCTTGTCCTGCATGATCTTTTCCGCCTTGAGGGTGTCGCGGCGGTGGACCAGGTAGACCTTGCGGGCGATGTTGGACAGGTACAGGGCCTCTTCCACCGCAGTGTTGCCACCGCCGACCACGACCACGTCCTGGTCACGGTAGAAGAACCCGTCGCAGGTGGCGCAGGCGGACACGCCGCGGCCCTTGAAGGCCTCTTCGGTCGGGATGCCCAGGTACTTGGCGGTGGCGCCGGTGGCGATGATCAGGGCGTCACAGGTGTATTCGTGACTGTCGCCGATCAGCCGGAACGGGCGCTGGGACAGGTCGGCGGTGTGGATGTGGTCGAAGATGACCTCGGTCTCGAAGCGCTCGGCGTGAGCCTGCATGCGCGCCATCAGGTCCGGGCCCATCAGGCCATGGGCGTCACCCGGCCAGTTGTCGACCTCGGTCGTGGTCATCAGCTGACCGCCCTGCTGCAGGCCGGTGATGACGACCGGCTTCAGGTTGGCGCGGGCGGCGTAGACCGCAGCGGTCCAGCCGGCCGGGCCGGAACCGAGGATGACAAGCCGTTGGTGGCGGGAGGGCAGGCTGGTGCTCATGTAAACTCGCGAAAAGGTAAGTGGGACAAGGCGCTGGCGATGTTTGCGCAGCATCCATGGCAGGTCATAGAGTGGCGGCTGGGGCAGGGCGATTCAAGCCGATGAACAGAACGCCGTCACCCATCGACGGTTTCCGGCCCCGGAGGGCGCCTCGCAGCGTCGCATAACTGAAAACTGACGCCGTCTCATTTATTATCAATCACTAACAGCGCATTCCAAAGGTATGGTCTAAGGTGGCGAAGCAGGTCCCCGAACGCTCCAAGTCCGACGACAGCAAGGCGTCACGTCGCACGGCCGCGGCGGCGGCGACGACCGACAACCCCCGCCGCCAGCGCCTCTGGCGCGACCTGGGCCTGATCGCGATCGCGCCGGCCCTGCTGTACCTGGCGGCAAGTCTGTTCACCTACTCGGCGTCGGACCCCGGCTGGTCGCATACCGGCAGCGTGGTCGCGCCGGTGCACAACATGGGCGGCCGCGCCGGTGCCTGGATCGCCGACGTGCTGCTGCAGTTGTTCGGCTACATCGCGTTCCTGCTGCCGGTGGTGCTCGGCGCGCTGGCCTGGATCGCCATGTTCGGCCTCAAGCGGGAAAGCAAGGGCGAGAACGACCTCGATCCGGCCCTGCGCCTGGTCGGTCTGGTCGGCTTCCTGATCGCCGGCACCGGCTTCCTGCATGTGCGCCTGTTCAATGGTGATGTGTCCAGTGCGGGCGGCATCCTTGGCAAGCTGGTGGGCAACTCGCTGACCGTCGGGTTCGGAGCGCTGGGCGCGAACCTGTTCGTGCTGGTGCTGCTGCTGGCCTCGATCACCCTGGCCACCGGCCTGTCGTGGTTCACGGTGATGGAGAAGATCGGCCGTGGGGTGATGTCGCTGGCGCCGCTGCTGGAGCGCAAGAAGGAACAGGCGACGGAGTGGAAGCAGACCCGTGCCCTGCGCGAGGAGCGCCAGGAAGTCCGCAAGGCGGACGCCGAGGTGCGCGCCAAGCGCGAGCCGGTGAAGATCGAACCGCGCCCGGAACCGGTGATCGAGAAGAGCGACCGGGCCAAGCGTGACAACCAGATACCGATGTTCCGCGGCGTCAACGGCGATGGTTCGGACCTGCCGCCGCTGGCCCTGCTGGATGATCCCAAGCCGCAGCCCAAGGGCTACGACGAGGAGACACTGGAGACCCTGTCGCGGCAGATCGAGTTCAAGCTGAAGGATTTCCGCATCGATGCGCAGGTGGTCGGCGCCTATCCGGGCCCGGTCATCACCCGCTTCGAGATCGAGCCGGCGCCGGGCATCAAGGTCAGCCAGATCAGCTCGCTGGACAAGGACATCGCCCGCGGCCTGTCGGTCAAGTCGGTGCGCGTGGTCGATGTGATTCCCGGCAAGTCGGTGATCGGCCTGGAGATTCCCAACGTCACCCGCGAGATGATCTTCCTGTCCGAGCTGCTGCGCTCGAAGGAGTACGACAAGGCCTCCAGCGTGCTGACCCTGGCGCTGGGCAAGGACATCGCCGGCCGCCCGACCGTGGCCGACCTGGCGCGCATGCCACACCTGCTGGTGGCCGGTACCACCGGCTCGGGCAAGTCCGTGGCCGTCAATGCGATGGTACTGAGCCTGCTGTACAAGGGCTCGCCGAAAGATCTGCGGATGCTGATGATCGACCCGAAGATGCTCGAACTGAGCGTCTACCAGGGCATCCCGCATCTGCTCGCGCCTGTGGTCACCGACATGAAGGAGGCCGCCAACGGCCTGCGCTGGTGCGTGGCGGAGATGGAGCGCCGCTACAAGCTGATGAGCGCGGTGGGCGTGCGCAACCTGGCCGGCTTCAACAAGAAGGTGAAGGACGCCGAGGACGCCGGCCAGCCGCTGATGGACCCGTTGTTCAAGCCGAACCCGGAGCTGGGCGAGGCGCCGCGCCCGCTGGAGACGCTGCCGTTCATCGTCATCTTCATCGACGAATTCGCCGACATGATGATGATCGTCGGCAAGAAGGTCGAAGAACTGATCGCACGTCTGGCACAGAAGGCACGTGCAGCCGGCATCCACCTGATCCTGGCCACCCAGCGTCCGTCGGTGGATGTGATCACCGGCCTGATCAAGGCCAACATTCCCACCCGCATCGCGTTCCAGGTGAGCTCGAAGATCGACTCGCGCACCATTCTCGACCAGTCCGGCGCGGAGACGCTGCTGGGTCACGGCGACATGCTGTACCTGCCTCCGGGCACCGCCATGCCCGAGCGTGTGCACGGCGCGTTCGTCTCCGACGATGAAGTGCATCGCGTGGTCGAGCATCTCAAGGCGATGGGTCCGGCCGATTACATCGAGGGCGTGCTGGACGAGGTTCAGACCCTGGGGGACGGCGTGGTGGTGGGTGCCACCGGCCTGCCGGAAACCAGTGCCGGCGGCGACGAGTCGGATCCGCTGTATGACGAGGCACTGAGGGTGGTCACGGAGACCCGCCGCGCGTCGATTTCCGGCGTGCAGCGCCGGCTGAAGATTGGCTACAACCGTGCGGCGCGACTGATCGAGGCCATGGAAGCGGCCGGCGTTGTCAGTGCGCCCGAGCACAATGGCGACCGGACGGTGCTGGCACCGCCGCCGCCGAAGTAAGGCCCGACGTACCCCCACGACGTCCAAGGATCCGACGAATGCTTCATCCCGTACCACGCGCGCTGGCGCTGGCGCTGGCTGGCCTGATGGCCGCCAGCCCGGCCCTGGCGGAGACCGCCACCCCCGCGCCCGCTACGGCGCCGCCTTCCACCAGCGGCGATACCGAAGCCAGCAACAACTTCAGCATCGTCCGCTATCGCGCCGACTACCAGGTGCGGCCCGACGCAGGCAATGTGCAGACCGAGACCTACGAGGTCCTGCTCAAGACCAAGGCCTCGGTCGAGCAGTTCAGCCAGGTGCGGCTGAGCTACAGCGAGAAGATGGAGACGCTGGAGGTGCTCGACGCCTACACCATCACCGCCGATGGCCAGCGCCGTGACGTTCCGGCAGATCGCATCTACACCCAGGAAAGCTATTCCAGCGCCTCGGCAGCGATGTACGCCGACCGCAAGGTGCGGGTGATCGTGTTCCCGAACCTGGCGCCGGGCACGCGCCTGTATTACCAGGTGCGCCGCACCCAGGCCACGCCGTACTTCCCGGGCTACTTCGGCCTGTGGGAGACCTTCAATGTGTTCACCGAATACGAGGATGCCGAGGTGACGCTGAGCGCACCGGCCAACCTGCCGATGTTCGTCGACAGCCGCGGCGTGCAGGGCAGCGATCGCCCGGTGGTGAGGAACGGCCAGGCGCAGTGGCGCTGGCGCTACCAGCGCCGCGAGGCGATGCAGGCGCAGAACTGGTCGGCCGCCGGCTGGGAGTTCGGCCCGAACATCATGGCCAGCACCTATCGTGACTGGGCGCAGATGGGCCGGGCGTACCAGCTCAAGGCCGGTCCCGCCGCGCAGGTCACGGCGGAGATCCAGGCGCTGGCCGACCAGGTCACCGCAGGCATCGGCGACCGTCGCTCGCAGGCCGATGCGCTGTACCGCTGGGTCGCTCAGAACATCCGCTACGTCGCGGTGTACCTGGGCAATGGCGGGCTGGAGCCCAACAGCGCGCAGAGCATCCTCGACAACCACTATGGGGACTGCAAGGACCATGTGACCCTGCTGGAAGCCCTGCTGGCCGCCAAGGGAATTGCCAGTTCGCCGGTGCTGATCGGTGCCGGTGGCGGGCCGACGCTGCCGAAGATTCCGGTGCTGGGGCGCTTCAACCACGCCATCACCTACATTCCCGAGTTCGATCTGTACCTGGATTCGACCACCGCCTGGGCGCGCTTCGGCCAGTTGCCCGAGGGCGATCTGGGCGCGCCGGTGATGCGCACGGCCGACGCGAGCCTGGCACGCACGCCGGCCAATGGTCCGCAGCGCAACGCAACCTCGATGGAGGTGCGCTTCACGTTCGATGCCAACGGCAACCTGCGTGGCGAGACGATTCCGCAGCTGGGCGAGAATGCGGAGATCGGCATGCGCGCACAGTTCGCCCAGCTCAATGCGCAGAATCGGGCGCGCGCCGAGGAGTCGATCATGGCGGCGTCCGGTTTTGATGGCCGCGGCCAGCTGCAGCTGCAGGGCGTCCCGGTCGATCTGACCCGGCCGTTCGGCTACCGCATGGCCTTCCAGGCGGAAGACTACGTGGACTTCAGCGTGGCCGGGGGCATGGCGGTGCCGGATCCGCCAGGCGGCGAGTCGGTGCGCGGGCTGTACGCTACCGCGTCTGCACCGGCCAACGAGACGCCGTTCTACTGCAACGCGAGCCTGCGTGAAGAAACCTATCGCCTGCAGTTCCCGGCCAACGCGCCGATCATCGCCGTTCCGGCCAGCCAGCGTTTTGCCAATGCCGCGGGCGAGTACCGGGTGGACTGGAGCCGGCAGGGCCAGGAGGTGATCGTCCACCATCGCCTGCAGCAGAATGCCGTGCGTGGACCGGAGGCACTGTGCCAGCCCCAGGACTACACCGCGTTCCGCGCGCTGTATCGCGAAGTGCGCCGCGGCTTCCGCGGACAGGTTCTGTATGGAAGGCTGCCTGCGCCTGCCAACTGAATCGCCGGTGGACGTGCGGGGCGGCATAATGTCGCCCTGATCGCCCATTCATCTTTGCCCGGGCACACTGGCATCCACCTTTCCTTGCGCCCGCGCCCACAGGATTCCCGCATGAACGTCCGCCTCCGCCGTATTCTTGCCGCCAGCACTCTCGCCATGGCCTGCGCCGCCGCGGGCAGCGCGTGGGCGGGTGCCCGCGATGACCTGAAGAACTTCACCAGCGGCCTGAAGGGCCTGGATGGCCAGTTCAGCCAGCAGGTGTTCGACAGCCGCGGGAAGGTCAAGGAGTCGACCAGCGGCCGCGTGGCCCTGTCGGCCCCGCGCCTGTTCCGCTGGGAGTACGTGCGGCCGCATGAACAGCTGATCGTGGCCGACGGCAAGAAGGTCTGGATGTACGAGCCGGACCTGGAGCAGGCCACCGTGCGCGAGCAAGGCAAGGAAGAGCAGAACAGCCCCTTGACCGCGCTGATCAACCCGGCGCTGCTGGAGCAGCAGTACGACCTCAGCGAGGAGGCGGCACAACGGGATGGCCTGCAGTGGCTGTCGCTGTCGCCGAAGCGCGATACCGAGGCCAGCTTCCAGTACGCCGCACTAGGCTTCAACGCCCAGGGGCTGGCGAGGATGGAGATCACCGACGCGGTCGGCCAGCGCACCGTGATCAATTTCAGCGGCTGGAAGCGCAACCCGACGTTCGCGGCCTCGACCTTCCGCTTCAGCCCGCCGGCCGGCACCGACGTCATCGGCAACTGATGCGTGACGCCGGGCATGGCCCGGCGCTACCAATGTGCGCATTTCGCCGATCCGCCGGGCATGGCCCGGCGCGACCGACGGGGGGGGCGCGGTACAATGAGCGGGTGCCAAGACAACGCTCCACTTCTTTCCCCGGCCCCGATCTGCTGAGTGTCGATCGGGAGCACCTGCGCCCGCTCGCCGAGCGCATGCGTCCGCAGACGCTCGATGAAATGGTCGGGCAGAAGCGCCTGCTCGCTCCGGACAGCGCACTGCGCCGGGCAGTCGAGTCCGGTCGCGTGCATTCGATGATCCTGTGGGGCCCGCCGGGCTGTGGCAAGACCACGTTGTCGCTGCTGCTGGCCGAGTATTCCGATGCCGAGTTCCGCGCCATCTCCGCCGTGCTGTCCGGCCTGCCGGAGGTGCGCCAGGTCCTGGCAGAAGCGGCGCAGCGTTTCGCCGAAGGCCGGCGTACCGTGCTGTTCGTCGATGAGGTGCATCGCTTCAACAAGGCGCAGCAGGACGCGTTCCTGCCGCATATCGAGCGCGGCACCATCCTGTTCGTGGGTGCCACGACCGAGAACCCGTCCTTCGAGTTGAACTCGGCGTTGCTGTCACGCTGCCGTGTGCACGTGCTGGAGGCGGTCTCGCCCACCGACATCGTCGAGGCACTGCAGCGGGCGCTGGGCGATCGCGAGCGCGGCCTGGGCCAGGAGTCCATCGAGGTTGCGCCCGAGCTGCTGCTGGAGATCGCCACCGCTGCCGATGGCGACGTGCGCCGCGCATTGACCCTGCTGGAAATCGCTGCCGAACTGGCGGGGGGCGAGGGCGGGCACATCACCCCGCAGACGCTCACCCAGGTGCTGGCCGACCGTACCCGCCGTTTCGACAAGGGTGGCGAGCAGTTCTACGACCAGATCTCGGCGTTGCACAAGTCGGTGCGCAGTTCCAATCCCGATGCGGCGCTGTACTGGCTGACCCGCATGCTCGACGGCGGCTGTGATCCGTCGTACCTGGCGCGCCGGCTGACCCGCATGGCGATCGAGGACATCGGCCTGGCCGATCCGCGAGCACAGAGCATGGCGCTGGAAGCGTGGGACATCTACGAACGGCTGGGCAGCCCCGAAGGCGAGCTCGCGTTCGCCCAGCTGGTGCTGTACCTGGCCAGCACCGCCAAGTCGAATGCAGGCTACGCGGCGTTCAACCAGGCCAAGGCCGACGTGCGCCAGAGCGGTACCGAAGAGGTGCCGCTGCACCTGCGCAACGCGCCGACCAAGCTGATGAAGGAACTGGGCTACGGTGCCGAGTACCAGTATGACCACGATGCGGAAGGCGGGATCGCGCTGGATCAGACCGGCTTCCCCGATGCGATGGGCGAGCGCGTGTACTACAACCCGGTGCCGCGCGGACTGGAGATCAAGCTGAAGGAAAAGCTCGACCGGTTGCGCGCCGAGCGCGAGGCGGCGCGGGCGGCGAAGCGGCGTTGATCGCCGTTATGCAACCAATCCGATTGTCGGGTCCACGCTGATTCGAGAGAATCCCCGGTTCACTTCTCAAGGATGACGTTCATGCAGGACATGACTCTGGCGTTGAAGCGCTACGCCCAGTTCGAGGGTCGGGCCAATCGCCGCGAATACTGGATGTTCCAGCTGTTCCTGTTTCTGGTGGCCACGGCGGTGTCGCTGCTGGCCGGCGTGCTGGCGATCATCATGCGCTCCAGTCCGGATGCACTGAGCGCCATCCTGATCGGCATGATGGCGCTGCTGGGCCTGATGTGGCTGGCGACGATCGTGCCGCTGATCGCCGTCACCGTGCGCCGTCTGCATGACTGCAACCAGTCCGGCTGGCTCTATCTTCTCGCATTGGTGCCGATGGGCGGCCTGGTGATCCTGGTGTTCGCTCTGCTGCCGGGCACGCCGCAGGAAAACTCGTACGGCCCGGTGCCTGCGGGCCCTTGACGCGGCACCCGCCGGGCAGCGCCCGGTCCTGGGAATCGGCCCTCCCGCCTTGGCGGGAACGAGATGATGCGTCCCATGACGCCGCGTTATCGCGCGCGTGATACACAGTGTGACGTTTGATCGTTGTGATAATCATTCGCGTTTAAGGTAGACTGCGGTCCCTTGTGAAACAGCGGCCCAGGCCGCTGACGTCGCCCGCCGATGAAGCATTTCGTCCTGCCTCCGCACCGTGGTCCGCTGGCCCGCGGCCTTGCCGTCCTGATGATGGGTCTGCTCCTGGCTAGCCCGTATGCGTACGCGCAGCAGCGCAATCCGCTGCAGAAGATCGGCCACACCGTGCTGGATGAGCCGGCCGCCAGCTATCGCTTCGAGCATTTCGTGATCGACAGTGCCGACACGCAGCGCCGCTGGCGGGTGAATCTGGCGATTCCGGTCCGCGCCTCCAGTGCACCTTCGCCGGTGTTGTACGCGCTGGATGGCAATGCGGTGGCGATGGTGCTCGACCAGCCGCTGCTGGCTGAACTTGCAGCACTCAAGGCGCCTCCGGTGCTGGTGCTGATCGGCTACGACAATGATCTGCGCATCGACTCGAAGGCGCGGACCCGTGACTACACGGCATGGATCGACCGCGCCGACGATGAGAGCGGCGCAACCCAGGCGGTCGGCGGGGGCGCTGCGGCGTTCCTTGATGTGATCGAACGCCGCATCAAGCCCGAGGTGGAGCGTCGCGCGCGCGTCGACACCGGGCAGCAGGCGCTGTGGGGGCACTCGCTCGGTGGCCTGTTCGTGCTCAACGCGCTGTACACCCGGCCGGCCGCGTTCCAGGCCTATCTCGCCGCCAGTCCGTCACTGTGGTGGGCGCAGGGCGCGGCGCTGGGCGATCCCGAACAGCAGTTCGTGCAGAACGTGCACGGGCAGCCGGCCAGGGTCTGGCTGATGCTGGGAGGCGCCGAGCGCGTCGGCGACCGCGGCAAGCGTGACCTGAACAACCCGCGGGTGGTCGCGCACCTGCGCCGCATCGGCGGCGCCACGCCTGACGCGGCGATGCAGTTGTCCGAGCGGCTGCGCCGGGTGCCGGGGCTGAGCGTGCAGTACCGCGAGTTTCCTGGCCTGGGCCATGGCCCGATGCTGCCGGCGTCCTTCCACGCGGTGCTGCATGAGCTGTACGGGGTGACCGATCGCAGTGCAGGCGATGGCGCCAGTGCAACGGATGGGCCGTCCAGCGAATGAATCCCTTCGCGCGGCGTGCCGTGCGACCCCACTACCCAGGCGAGGCTGCCCGCGTGCAGCGGCCCAGGCAACCGATGAATCCCGCGCCACGCGGCGCGGCCTACGTGTGCAAGGAGCCTGTCATGTCGTTCCGTTCCTCCCTTCGTCCTTCGCTTCGCTTCACCACTCTGGCCACCGGCCTGCTGCTGGCCGTCGCGGCCACCGCGCAGCCGGTATTCGATCAACCGGCCAACGCCACGTTCAAGGGCCAGGTGGTCTCGCGCGGCGACAATGTGGTGCCGGGCAGCACCGCCGATGTGGTCGGTCGCGGCTTCGTGCCGGGCCAGAAGGTCAGCCTGCTGCGCGGCGACAGCGTGTTGAACGCCCAGCCGGTGGTGGTTGATGCCGATGGCAACTTCAAGACCCAGCTGGCCATTCCCGCCGATGCCGTGCCGGGCACCCATCCGGTCGTGGTGCGGGCGAGCCAGCCGGCCGCCGCGACGGTGCTGAAGCTGCGCGTCTCGCCGCAGCTGCCGCTGTCGGGCCAGGCGCAGTTCACCACCCAGTCCAACAAGCTGGTGCCGGGCCTGTACCAGTCCGCCTACAGCGCCGCCAGCAATGCGCTGTTCGTGACCTCCGCGGTCGGCCGGCCGCCGGTGACCCAGTCGCAGCTGCTGAAGATCGACCCGGCGTCGCTGAAGGTCAGCAAGGCGATCACTCCGGCGCAGGTGCCGGGCAGTACCAACGGCGCGGTCTATGCGGTGTACGGCGTGGGCGTGGATGATGCCAACGGCAACGTGTGGGTGACCAATACCCGTCAGAACAGCGTGGCCGTCTATCGCCAGAAGGATCTGTCGCTGGTGCACCAGTTCCCGGTCGATGCGGTGCCGCATGCGCGCGACGTGGTGATCGATGGTACCCGCGGCAAGGTGTTTGCCTCGGCCACCGGTGAGGATCACCTGTCGGTATTCGATGCGAAGACGTTCAAGGAGCTGCCCGCGGTGACGCTTGAATCGGGCGTGGATGACGGCAAGTTCACGCCGATGAGCCTGGTGCTGGACGAGAAGGGCGGCAAGCTGTTCACCGTCAGCATCGGCACGCCGGAGGCGGCGGTGATCGACGTGGCCAGCGGTGAGGTCGAGAAGGTGATCGATCTGGGCAACTCGATCAGCGCGTCGGGCGTGGCGTTCGACGCGGCGCGCAACCGGTTGTACGTGGCGTCGCAGGGCACCGACAACCTGCTGATCGTCGACGTCGCAGCCGGCAAGGTGCTGCACGATGTGCCGGTGGGCGCGGGTGCGCTGAACGTCGCCTTCGATGATGCATCCGGCCTGGCCTATGTCAGCAACCGTGGCGCCGGCACCGTGACCGTGGTCGACCGCGAGGGCAAGGTGGTCGCCAACCTCGACGGCGGCACTTTGCCGAACCACGTCCGTGCCGATGGCAAGGGCAACGTGTTCGCGGTGAACAAGTCGCGCGGCGCTGAAGACCCGAAGGGTGACCGCATCACCCGCATCACCCCGAAGCAGTAAGTCAGACGGCAGGGCGGCGCGCGCGTCGCCCTGCCAGCAAGGAGAACGTCCATGAACATCGTGCCCCGTCTGCGCCTGTGCGCACTTCCGTTGGCTGTTTCGCTGGCACTGGCTGCCTGTGGCGGCTCGTCGGCTCCCTCCGATGCCAAGAAGCCTTCCGAACCGCCGCCGGCGGCGATGGCGGCCGCCGCGGACACCGCGTTGCCGGCAGGCTGGAAACGCGTGGCCGGTGCCGAGATGCCGGCCGTGCATGACCAGAAGGCCGTGCTGCCGGCCAAGGTGCATTCCGATGACGGCGCCGATATCGCGGTGACCGACACCAGCCGGATCATCGCCGGTGGCGACGACGTCATCGCGGTGATCGAGGCGCTGGGGCTGGGCAAGCAGGTATTTGCCGCCCCGACCAACACCACCACCGAGGCTGGCCGGGCTGCGCCGCACCAGTTCCTGTTCAACCGCACCACGGGTGTGGAGGGTGTGCTGAGCCTGCGGGGTTCGCTGTTCCTGGGCAACAGCCTGCGCCGCCACACCGAGCTGGCGAAGAAGCTGCGCGAGGTGGGGGAGCCGGCGGTGGTCATCGACGATCTGCAGCCGGCGCCGGACAAGGTGCGCAAGGTCGCCGCCGCACTCGGGCTGGCCGAAGCAGGGCAGACGCTTGCCACGCAGGTGCAGCGTCAGCTGGATGAGGCCGCAGCGATCGGCCGGGGCCTGGGCCATTCGCCGCGTGTGATCCATGTGTCGGCCACCGGTGCCGGTGGCGCACCGACGGTTGCGGGCGCCGACAGCGCATCGGCGCAACTGATCGCGCTGGCCGGCGGCGTCAACATCGGCACCGAAGCGGGAGTGAAGAACTACTCGCAGCTGAGCAATGAGGGCGTGGTCGCCGCGGCACCGGAGGTGATTCTGGTGACCGAGCACGATCTGCAGCTGTTCGGCGGTGCCGAGGGCCTGTGGAAGTCGTACCCGACGCTGAAGCAGACACCGGCCGGGCAGGCCAACCGGGTCTGGGTGATGCCGGATGTGCAGCTCAAGTACACCAGCGTAGGTTCCGGGGCTGGCGCACTGGCGCTGGCGCGGGCGCTGGCGGCGCTGCCGAAGGCATGAGTCCGGCGGACCGGCGCCGTCGTCGCGGGCGGACGATGTTGATGGTGGCGATGCTGGCACTGCTGGCCGCCATTCTGGCCTCGTTTGCGGTCGGGCCACTGCGCTTGCCACCGCTGGAGGTGCTGCAGGCGCTGGCGGTGAAGATGGAGCTGCTCGATCCGCAGGCGGTGAGCAGCCGCGACCTGGCGGTGGTCTGGCAGCTGCGCATCCCGCGCGCCCTGTTGGGCGCGGTGGTGGGGGCATCGCTGGCGATGGCCGGTGCCAGCCTGCAGGGCCTGTTCGGCAATCCGTTGGCGGACCCGGGCATTGTCGGCGTCAGCCAGGGCGCCGCGCTGGGCGCGGTCGCCGCCATCGTGCTCGGTGCTGCAGGTGCGGCCGGCTGGTTGGTGCCGGTGGCCGCGTTTGCCGGCGGTGCGCTGGCGATCGGCCTGACCTACGCCCTTGCCCGGCCGGGCAAGGGCAGTGGCAATGCCACGCTGTTGCTGGTCGGCATCGCCATGGCGGCGTTCTGCTCGGCGCTGATCGGTTTCCTGACCTACATCGCCAGCGAGAGCGAACTGCAGTCGCTGGTGTTCTGGCAGATGGGTTCGCTGGCCCGCGCCAGCTGGAGTGATGTCGCCGCCGTGGTGCCGTTGTTTGCCATCGGCGTGTTCGCGCTGCAGCGCCTGGCAACGCCACTGGACATGCTGGCGCTGGGGGAACGCCAGGCCCAGCATCTGGGCCTGGACGTGGCACGGACCCGCCGCCGGCTGGTGGCGTTCAGTGCCCTGCTGGTGGGTGCGGCCGTCGCGTTTGCCGGTTCGATCAGCTTTGTCGGCCTGGTGGTGCCACACGTGGCGCGCATGCTGGTGGGGCCGGGGCACCGCTGGTTGCTGCCCCTTTCCGGCCTGCTGGGGGCGCTGCTGATCGTGGTGGCCGATACGGCCGCGCGCACGCTCGACCCGCCGGCGGAGATTCCACTCGGTCTGTTCTCGGCTGCACTGGGTGCACCGTTCTTCCTCTGGCTGGTGCTGCAGCAGCGCCGCAAGGCAGCCCCATGACGGCCCTGCTTCATCTGCGCGACGTCGTGGTGCGACGCGGGCAGCGCGAGATCCTGCACGGCATCAACCTGGCGTTCGAGCCGGCGACAGTCACTGCACTGGTCGGGCCCAATGGCGCTGGCAAGTCGACGCTGCTGGCAGTGGCTGCGGGCGATCTGCATGCCGACGCGGGTGAGGTGAGCCTGCTTGGCAGGCCGCTGGCCGGCTACAAGGCCGGTCCACTGGCGCGCGAGCGCGCGGTGATGCCGCAGGAGCACGGCGTGCGCTTCGCCTTCAGCGTGGAGGAGGTGGTGGCGATGGGGCGCCTGCCACACCCGCCCGATCCCGTACGCGATGACACGCAGGTGGAGGCCGCGATCGACGCGACCGAACTGCAGGCGCTGCGCCTGCGCGAGGTGCAGCAGTTGTCCGGTGGCGAGTCGGCCCGGACCACGTTCGCGCGCGTGCTGGCGCAGGACACGTCGCTGCTGCTTCTCGACGAGCCGACCGCTGCGCTGGATCTGCGCCACCAGGAGCGTACGCTGCGCAGCGTGCGTGCCTGTGCCGAGGCCGGGGCCTGCGTGATCGTGGTGCTGCACGACCTGAATCTGGCTGCCGGCCATGCCGACCGCATCGTGCTGCTGGAACAGGGCAGGGTGGCCGCCGACGGCTCACCCGCGCAGGTGTTGACCGTGGACACGCTGCAGCGGGTCTATCAGCAGGACGTGGTCGTGCTGGAGCATCCGAAGCGGGGCGTGCCGCTGGTGGTGGTCACCTGATCCGGGCGGCGAAAGGAATCCTCATCGTTCCACTGGTGCGCGCAATCAGCACTTGCGCGCCAGATTGGCAGGTCTAGAATGCGCCCCATGAACCGGATGCCGCTCCTGAAGTTTTTCACCCTGACCCGCGCAAGCGCGGAACGGGCGTGTCTGCCTGGAGCTCGACGGGGCCGCTGAATCGGCCACCGTTGGACCATCCACAGAGCGCCCTCCGGGGCGCTCTTTTCGTTTCCGCAGTCCCTTTCATCCACCCGCTGCACCGCAAGGAGAACGTGCCATGCACCAGATCGCCGAGACCGAACGCTAGCCGCGCACCCTGTCGCCAACCGGGGTGCGCGGCCCCCGAAGTTGGCTTGCAGGAACCCATCACATGAACACCCAGATCCTTTCCCGTCGTCGCAACCTCGGCATCATTGCCCACATCGACGCCGGCAAGACCACGCTCACCGAACGACTGCTGTGGAAGAGCGGCGAGATCCACCGCGTCGGTGAGGTCCATGACGGCAACGCCACCACCGATTTCTCGGCGATCGAGCGCGAACGTGGCATCACCATCGGCGCAGCAGCCGTGCAGGCGCAGTGGGCGCCGCGCGATCTGCCGCCGCATCGGCTGACCCTGATCGACACACCGGGCCACATCGATTTCGCCATTGAAGTCGAGCGTTCGCTGCGGGTGCTCGACGGTGCCGTCGCGGTGTTCTCTGCCGTGGATGGCGTGCAGCCGCAGTCGGAAACGGTGTGGCGCCAGGCGCGCCGGCACCGGGTGCCGTTGATCGCCTTCGTCAACAAGATGGATCGTGTCGGCGCCTCGTTCGAGCGCGTGCTGGAGCAGCTGCGGGACAAGCTGCAGGCGCGGCCGTGGGCGCTGGGTGTGCCGCTGGGCAGCGAAAGCGACTTCAGCGGCTGGGTCGATCTGGTGGATGAGCGCGTGCTGCAGTGGCGCGACGGCGGCGTGGTGACCATCACGCCGTGGGATGACGCTGCACGCAGCCAGTGGCAACCGCGGCGCGACGCGCTGGTGGAGGCCGTGGCCGACCATGACGAGGGTCTGGCCGATGCGTGGCTGGAAGGCCGGGTGATCGATGCGGAACTGCTGCGCGCGGCACTCCGGCGGGCGACGCTGGCCGGTGCGGGCGTGCCGGTGCTTGCGGGTGCGGCGTTCAAGGACAAAGGCATTGAGGCGCTGCTGGATGCGGTGGTCGATTACCTGCCTTCGCCGTTGGATCGGCCTGCCGTCACTGCCGAAGGCGAGGCCGGCGACGTGCTGCTGCCGCCGGATCCGGAGGGTCCGCTGGCGGGCCTGCTGTTCAAGATCACCCATCAGCAGCACGGTGCGCTGAGCTTCGTGAGGCTGTATTCGGGAACGCTGAAGGCAGGCGACGCTGTGGCCAGCTCGCAGCATCCGCAGGGTCGGCGCGTGAGCCGCCTGGTGCGGGTGCAGGCAGACCAGACCCATGACATCGAGCAGGCCGTGGCCGGTGACATCGTCGCGGTGCTGGGCTGGAAGGATGCAGTCAGCGGTGAAACGCTGAGCGCACGCGATCAGCCGTTGCGCCTGGAGAGCATCCAGGCACAGGCGCCGGTGCTGGCGTGGCGCCTGGAACCTGCGCGTGCAGCGGACCTGATCCGCATGGCGCAGGGGCTGGCCAGCCTCGCCCAGGAGGATCCGTCATTCCGCGTGGAGACCGATCGCGAGAGCGGCGAAACGCTGGTATGGGGCATGGGCGAACTGCACCTGGAGGTGATGGTCGAGCGCCTGCGCAGCGAATGGAAGGTCGATGTCGGCATCGGTTCGCCGCGCGTTGCCTACCAGGAAACGCCGTTGTGCGCGGTCTCCGGCGTGGTCGGCAGGGTCGTCAAGCAGAGCGGTGGCCAGGGCCAGTTCGCCCATGTGGTGCTGGACGTGGCGCCGCGCGAGGATGACCAGGTGGTGTTCAACGATCGCATCGTGGGAGGCGTGATCCCCCGTGGTTTCATCGCAGCGGTGGAGAAGGGTGTGCGTGCGGCGCTGTCGGAAGGACCGCATGGGCATCCGGTCGTGGGCATCGAAGTGACCCTGGTGGACGGCCAGACCCATGCCAAGGATTCCTCGGACATGGCGTTCCACCGGGCCGGCAGTGAGGCCGTCAGGGCCGCGCTGGCCAGTGCCGGCACGCAGGTGCTGGAGCCGGTGATGGCGGTAACGGTGCATTCGCCCTCGGCGTCGGTGGGCGACGTGGTCGGTGACCTCAACCGTCGCCACGGTCGCGTCGCGCGCATCGAGGACCAGGAGGGCCGTGCCGAAGTGATCGGCTTTGCACCGTTGGCGCAACTGGTGGGCTACACCACTGCGTTGCGCTCGCTCAGCCAGGGGCGCGCCAGCAGTGAAGCGCACCTGCACGGTTACGAGCCGGTACGCGCTGCCTGAAGTGTGCAAGGGGCCCGTTCGCGGGCCCCTCTTGCTGCCGGCGAGCGGCGGCAGGGCGCATTGCAGTGCAACAAAAGTGTAGAAAAAGCTGGATTAAAGTGATGCCTCACGATAAATTGCGCACCCGTCGTTGCTTGCCGCTGTCAGCCCCCACTCATGCGTGATGACAAAGACCCCGGAACCCTGGAGCTGACCCTGCCGCGCAAGCGCGGTCGTCCGCCCAAATTCGGGTACGCGATGAGCGATGCGCAGCGCGCCGCGCGTTACCGCGCACGCAGGTCGGGCCAGGCCAACCACGCCGATGTGCGCTCCTGCAGTGACATGGTCCTGCTGGACAAGATCCGCGCCGCGGTCAGTGCGCGCGACACCGAACTGGCGGGCTTCCTTGTCCACGTCCTGTGGCAGCGCTATCCGCTGCAGCTGAAATAAGTCAGTGCCGGGGTGGTGGTCGTCACCCGGCTTGTTGATAATGCGGGATTCAGGTTGTTCCCGCTGGCGCGCCCGGGATGGCAGGCGCGCATGATGAAACGGTTCCTACGATGACCACCAGCGACACCACCACCGAAGCGGCGCAGGCCGGCACCCCCCTGTTCTACACCCGTCCGGTGCCGCTGCAGGCTGATGTGCACGCCGACCTGCGCATCCTGCCGGGCAAGCTTGATTTCGCCGCCGGCAACAACGCCATTCCGCTGGTGCTCGGCGAGTTCTCGCTGGCACTGCACCATTTCCCGATCCTGTTCGCCGGCCCCGGCGCCGTTCCGATGGCTGCCGTCGGCGTGACCAACGAGAACCTGTTCATCAAGGACGGGCTGTGGGAAGACGAGGCCTACGTTCCGGCCTATCTGCGTCGCCACCCCTTCATCTTCATCGACACCGGCGCGGACAACGATTTCCTGCTCGGCATCGATGAAGCGAGCCCGCGCGTGGTCAAGGGAGGCGAGGAAGGCCAGGCGCTGTTCGCCGACGGCAAGGCTACCGACATGGTGCAGCAGGCGCTGGAGTTCTGCGGCCAGTACACCCGCGAGCACGAACAGACCCAGGCCTTCTCCAAGGCGCTCATCGAAAAGGGACTGCTGGTCGAGCGCAACGCGACCGTACGCGCTCCGAACGGCCAGGAGTTCAACCTCAACGGCTTCCAGGTGGTCGACGTCGAGAAGTTCGTCGCGCTGCCCGAGGAAACCGTGATCGAATGGCACCGCAGCGGCTGGCTGGCCCTGATCCACCAGCACCTGATGTCGCTGGGCCGCTTCAACGACCTGACCCGTCGCCAGGTGGAACGCCTGGCAGCCTGAGCGGGCTGAAGGGCCGGGCTCCCGCGCAGCGGGGCCCGGTCCGTGCGGGACTAGCGCAGTGACTGCGGAACGCGCCGCAGCTCGCGGGTGTCATATCCCATCGCGGCGATGCGTTTCACCGCCTGCGCATAGTCCTCCGCAGAGACCTGCGGGGTGCGCGCCATGTACCACACGTAGTCGCGCTTGCTACGCGCCACGATGGTCTGCTGGTAGTCGCTATCGATCCAGGCAATGACGTACTCGGCCTGAATGGGCCATACGAACTGCATGCCCCAGATGGCGCCGTTGCCTTCCTTCTCGACCCTGCCGATCGGGTGCATCGATCGCTGTGGTGCGTCGAAACTGCCCTTGCGATAGGTGAAGGTGGTCTGGATGCGGCCGTCCGGCCGCGGCGCGTAGCTTTCAATGGCGTCAAACGCTTCGCGTTCTGGCCAGGAAGGGATATGGGCGATGACGTACCAGTCGCCCATGAAGCGGGGAACGTCGACCGCCTGCGGTCGCGGCAGGGGGCGCAGGTCACCTGAACTGCAGCCGGTGCCGAACAGGGCGATCGCCAGGAACGAGAGCAGCGGAAGGGGGCGCATGGTGACCTCAACGTGGCCGGAACAGGTAATGGGCAACCAGCCACTGCTGGCCGTTGTCGTAGCCGAACAACTCGGCGCAGGCCATCCAGAACATGCGCCAGCGGTTCCACCATTGCCTTGCCGCCGGCCTGCCATAGGTTGCCTCCAGGATCGGCATGATGCGTTCACGCGCGGCATCCTGGTTCGCCAGCCAGTGGTCAGCCGTACGCTGGTAATGCGTGCCATCCAGCAGCCAGCGCCGCTGCAGGCGCAGGTCCTGCTGGAAGTGCAGCAGAGTGTCGGCAGCGGGCATCAGCCCACCCGTGAAGAAGTGCCGCCCCATCCAGTTGTCGCCGCCTTCGGTTTCAAAGGGGTACATCAGGGTGCGGTGGGCGAAGATGTGCACGAACAGCGCGCCGTCGGGCTTCAGCCACTGCGCGATGCGTGACATCAGCTGCGCATGGTTGCGGACGTGCTCGAACATCTCCACCGAAACGCAGCGGTCGAAACGGCCGGCGGGCAGCTCCAGCCGGTTCACATCGCAGGTGATCAGCTCGACATTGCCCAGCCCGCGCAGCCTGCACTGTTCAAGGATGTGCTGGCGCTGGCTGTGCGAATTGGACACCGCCGTGATGCGCGCGCCCGGGAAGCGCTCGGCCATCCACAGGGTCAGCGAGCCCCAGCCACACCCCAGTTCAAGGATGTGCTGCCCGTCAGCCAGGCTGGCACGCTCGCCGTAGAGCTCGAGCATGGCGACTTCGGCTTCGTCCAGGGTCTCGCGACCGCTCGGGTAGTAGCAGCTGCTGTATTTCAGGCGCTTGCCCAGGCAGGCCTGGAAGAATGCGGCGGGGACTTCATAGTGTTGCCGGTTGGCGGCATCGACATGAAGCGCGACCGGGCTGCCGGCCAACTGCTCAAGGCACTGGTTGAAGCGCGCGGACTGCGCCTCGATGCCCCCGGCACTCTCTTCCTGGAGGCGTTGGGCGCACAGCCGGCGGATACCGGAGCGCAGGGCCACATCCGGAATGAGGCCGCGCTCGGCCCAGGCGATCAGCCCGGTTTCCGGATCGGCAGGCGTTGCGAGCGATGTGGCGACAGTCATGGCAGGTGCTCCTTGGACGAACGCGGGAACCACGGGAAGAACATCGGCGTGCTGCGCTGGTAGTCGCGGTAGTCCTCACCACGGCTGCGCAACGCCTGCTTTTCGGTGAAGGGAATGCCGCTGAGATAGCGCAGGAACAGGTACATCAGCACCGGTCCTGTCCAGGCAAGCCAGCCCAATGGCGAGCCGGCCGCGAGCAGGACGTAGGTGAACCAGTGCAGCCATTCGAAGAAGTAGTTGGGGTGCCGCGAGTACCGCCAGAGGCCGGTGCGGCAGGTGCGCCCCTTGTTGGCCGGGTCGGCGCGGAACCGTGCGAGCTGATGGTCGGCCAGCGCCTCGCCGCCGACGCTCAACAGCCAGACTACGGCAGCGGCGGCAACCCAGCCCGCCGCGGCGGGCGAGTCGTTGCTGGCGACGGCCACGAATGGCAGGGAGAACAGCACGATCAGCAGCGCCTGGGCGATGAAGAAGCCGAAGATCTTGCCCTGGTGGCTCTGCCAGTGATCTCGCAGGTATCGGTAACGCCCGTCCTCGGCCTCGCGCCGCACGCGGCTCCACAGGTGCAGCGCGAGTCGGCCGCCCCACAGGCCGCCCAGCACCGCAAGGGCCACACGCGGCAGCGCGGCGCCGTCACCGAGCAGGGCCAGTATCAGCGCTGACGCAGCGACGCCCATCGCCCACAGCACATCGACGATGCCGATGTTGCGGTGACGGCGTTGCCATGCCCATCCCCAGGCCATGATGAGCAGGGCATACAGGGCAACCCAGGGCAGGGCGTTCATGGTCGGGCTCCGGCAAACGGTGGGCGGATGGCCAGCCTCGACCAGCGACGCGCAGCGATACACAGCAGCGGCAGGGCGATGCTCCAGCCGATACCCAGCGTCAGCAGGCCTTTCCAGGCCGGGGGCGAAAGCTGCACGGCGTCGAAGCCGCGGCTGGCGGACAGGTACGCCAGCGGGGCAAGCAGCAGGCCAAAGCACACGGGGAGCGCCGTGTTCCGCTGCAGGAAGGCCATCGATGCATTGATCGTCATCGCGAAGGACGCCCAGAGTGCGAGGATCCAGGGCGGTGGCATCCAGCCCAGGGGCGCAGCGGCATAACGCACCACGCCCGCGGCGGCAGCGGCGCCATCGACCAGCCACGCACAGGCCAAGGCCAGGACCAGCAGGCGGAGCTCGACCCGGGGCAGGGGACTGGTGCTGAGCTGGCTGGCCACGAACAGTGTGGCGGCCAGCAGTGCTGGCCATTGCAGCCCGCGCCCGGCGCCAGCGACCGCGCACAGCCAGACCGCCTGGTTGCCGAGCAGATTGAGCCAGGTGCGGCGCATGTCAGTGTGCACCCGTGGCGTGCGCGCTGCCCCGATGGCCGGGGCGTGCCAGCAGCAGGTGTGAAACGCCGATCGAACGTTCCAGGAAGCCGCCCTCGCAGTAGGCCAGGTAGAACTCCCACAGACGGCAGAACCGCGCGTCAAACCCCTGCGCATGCACTGCGGGAAGCTGTGTGAGGAATCGCTGGCGCCACGCCCGCAGCGTGAGGGCATAGGAATGGCCGAAGTCCTGCTGCGCCAGCAGCTGCAGATCGCTGGCACGGGTCTTGGCGCCCATGATCGCGTTGATGGAAGGGATGAAGCTGCCGGGGAACACGTGGCGTTTGATGTAGTCCACGCTTCGGCGCGCCTGCTCATAGCGGTGGTCTTCAATGGTGATCGCCTGCAGCAGGGCCAGCCCGTCCGGCGTGAGCAGCCGTTGCAGGGTGGCCATGTAGGTGTCCAGATACTGGGCGCCGATCGCTTCGATCATCTCGATCGAGACCAGCTTGTCGTACTGCCCGTCGAGGTCGCGATAGTCCTTCGTCAGCAGGGTGATGCGATCCTCCAGACCCGCGGCGCGCACCCGTGCCGTGGCCAGCGCATGCTGCTCGGCGGAGATCGTGGTGGTAGTGACATGGCAGCCGTAATGCTGCGCGGCATGCAGTGCGAACCCGCCCCACCCCGTGCCGATCTCGACCACCCGGTCTCCGGGTGCCAGGCGCAGCTGCTGGCAGATGCGATCGAGCTTGCGCCGCGAGGCGTCCTCGAGCGTGTCCTGCTCGCTGGCGAACAGTGCCGATGAATACATCAGGTCCGTTGACAGGAACAGGGCGAAGAAGTCGTTGCCGAGATCGTAGTGAGCCGCGATGTTGCGCCGGCTGCCTTCGCGGCTGTTGCGGCGCAGCCGGTTCCAGCCGCGCAGCAGCCAGCCGCCGATGCGTGCCGGGCCACGTTCCATGCCGTCCAGCAGATCGCGGTTGCGCACCAGCAGGCGTACCAGCGCAACCAGGTCGTCGCATTGCCAGTCGCCATGGATGTAGCTCTCGCCTGCGCCTACGCTGCCTTGTGCGGCGACTTTGCGGTAGAACGCCGGGTCATCGATGGTCACAGTGACATGCAGTTCCCCCGCAGCGTCGCCCAACAGTGTTTCGCCGAGGGCATCCCGTACCCGCAGCTGGCCTTCGCGCAGCGGTGCAAGCTGGGACAGCAGGCGTTGGCGCAGGTATGCGTCGAGCGCGCCGGCCCGGGGCATGGCTGCCGATGGAGTCATCTCGTTCATCGCGGTTTTCCGGCAAGTGAGGGGTGGTCATGGACCGGGTTGCGCTTGAGCCACAACCGCAGCGCATGCCAGTGAATCGCCGCAACGACCTGCACGGTCATCAAGGGATACAGGGTGAGCACCTTCGCCAGGCCGCGCCCGTCCAGCGGTCGTCGCTGCATGTGCTGCGTGGCGTCGAACTGGCGCACGCCCTCCTGCAGAACCTGCATGTGGACCCTGAGGTCCTCGCCGGGCGTGCTGAACCGCCAGTCGTAGGTGCAGTCCATCGCCATGAAGGGCGACACATGGAAGCGCTTCTGGAACTGCCAGCGCAGTGAGCCCGGCTCGCTGGCCGCTTCTGCCACTGACAGGACGTAGGCGTGGCGCTCTTTCCATGGCGTATTGGTGATGTCGGCCACGATGCAGTCCAGTGTGCTGCCGTCAGGCTGGTAGCAGTAATAGAAGCTGACCGGGTTGAAGACGTGCCCGCCGAAGCGCAGATGGGTCAGCAGGCGGATGGGGCCCGCCGGGCGATGACCCCGCACGCCTGCGACATGGCGGCGGACCGCCTCGGCAAGCGGCATCGAGGGGTCGCCGAAGTAGTCGCTGCGCCGGAACTCCGCCAGATTGCGGCGGTTCAAGGACCACAGCCATCGTCCGGCAAAGATCGTGTCCAGCTCGTCGAGATCAAGCAGCAGCTGCGCGACCGGGTAGCGGAAGGCGTGCGCGTGCGGCTGGTGCCTGCGGTGTATCACGTGGCCGAAGTAGAGGGCGCTGGCGCTCATGCGGCGGCCTCGTCCTGTGTCATGGGACGTGGCTGTGGCGAACAGGTCCGCATTGCGTCGACGACACGACGGGCACTGCGGATGCCATCTTCGTGGAAACCCCACCCCCAGTAGGCTCCGGCAAACCAGGTGTGGCGGCGGCCCTGTACGTCGGCCCAGCGCTGCTGGGCTCGGACTGCAGCATGATCGTGCACCGGGTGTGCATAGCTCATGCGACGCAGTATGCGGCGTGGGTCGATCGCCTCGGTGCGGTTGAGCGTCACGACCAGCGGGATGTCGCCGGGCAGTCCCTGCAGCAGGTTCATGCAGTAGCTCACGGTGCAGGGGGCCGCGGGATCGCGCGGCACATGCGCGTTCCATGCAGCCCATGCCTTGCGGTTGCGGGGCAGCAGGGACGCATCGGTGTGCAGTACGACGTCGTTGGGCTGGTAGCGGATGGCACCGAGTACGTCACGCTCGATCGGATCGGCATCGGCCAGCAGTGCCAGCGCCTGGTTGCTGTGGCAGGCGAGGATCACTTCATCGAATCCTTCCACGCCCGCAGCGCTGTGCACGCGCGCCCCCCAGGGCATCCGCTCGACGGCGAGGACGGGACACTCCAGTCGCTCGTGCACCCGCCAGCGGCGGCGCAGGGCGTCCACGTAGCGCGCCGAGCCACCTTCCACCACGCGCCACGGCGCGCGGCCGGTCATCTGCAGCATCTGGTGGTTGGCCATGAACTGGGCCAGGTAGCGTGCGGGGAAGTCCAGGACGGTCGCCGTCGGCGACGACCACAACGCCGACGCCATCGGCAGCAGATGCTCGTCGACGAAGGCTTGGCCATAGCGCTGGCTGCGCAGGTAGTCGCCCAGCGTTGGGCCTTCCCGCTCGGCCAGCAGCAGCGGCGCATCGCGATAGAAACGCCGCAGGTCGGAGAGCATTCCCCAGAAGCGCGGCGAAACGAGGTTGCGTCGCTGGCAGAACAGGCCGTCCAGCGAGGTGGCGTTGTACTCCACGCCCGAACGCTCGCTGTGCATGGAGAAACTCATGGTGGTGGGCTGCGAGGTGACGCCCAGCTCGTCGAACAGCGCGCTCAGCAGCGGATAGTGCAGCGGATTGAACACGATGAACCCGGTGTCCACAGCCATCCGCGTCCCGCCCAGCTCGATGTCGTGGGTGTGGGTGTGTCCGCCGAGATAGTCGTTGGCCTCGAACAACGTGACGTCATGTTCGCCGTCCAGCCACCATGCACTGGCCAGACCAGAGATTCCCGAGCCGATGACTGCGATGCGCATGTCAGTATCTCGCCTTGTCCAGGACCCACGCAGGGATGGGTTTGAGCCCGCTGACCAGCCGCAGGGCGGCCATTGCGCGCAGCCCGTACCAGGTCATGTCCACCTCCCACCAGCGGAAGCCCTGCCTGACCGAGCCGGGAAAGAAGTGATGATTGTTGTGCCAACCCTCGCCGAAGGTCAGCAGTGCCAGCCACAGATTGTTGCGGCTGTCGTCACGGGTATCGAAGCGGCGCCGGCCGAAGCGATGCGCCAGCGAGTTGATGGTGACCGTGGCATGGAACAGGACGACGGTGGAAACGAAGAAGCCCCAGACCAGAAGCTGTGGCCCGGACGTGTGCAGGCCGGGCGCTGCCCGTTCTAGCAGTTCGCCCAGTACATAAAGGCCTGCCGCCAGCAGTACCGGCACCGCGATGTCGAAGCGGTCCAGCCAGCGCAGTTCCGGGAACCGGGCCAGATCAGGCACCCGGGCAAGGTCGGTGGTGAACGCCTCGCGGGTCAGGAACCAGCCCATGTGACTGCGCCAGAATCCGCGCTGGCGTGGGGAATGGGGGTCCTGCGGCTGGTCGGCGTGGCGGTGGTGATGCCGGTGGTGCGCGGCCCACCACAGCGGGCCGCGCTGCACGCTGGAGGCGCCGATCACCGCGAATACGAACTGCACCCAGCGCGGCGCCTGGAAGGTTCGATGCGAGAAGTAGCGGTGATAGAACGCGGTGATCGCAAACATCCTGATCGCGTAGAGCGCAGCTGCCACGGCCACGGCGATCCAGGACACCCCCACCCAGATCACGCCGAGGCAGGCCAGGTGCATCAGTGCGAATGGCACCGCGCGCAGCCAGTCGATCCGATCCGCACGCCCACTGTCGGTGTCCATTGCAGTGCCGGCGTCGAACCAGCGCCGGATGGTGCTCAGAAGGCGTTCGCGTCGGCTGCGGAGGGGCGCTGCGGAAGCCATGGGGCGGATCTCGAGAGAGGCGTGTGTTTCTCTACGCAGCAGGGCGGGAAATGGATGCGCCTCGTTGCAGATTCTTCGTCTTCCTGTTTGTCTTCACTTCGCCGTAACGGCGCACCCGGCGACCAGAGGCCGCGCCCACGCCTGCTGCCACTGGCTGTCCGGCTGGGGCGCAGGCGGGCTGTCGAAGCGCACCACCACGGCGGGGTAAGTGCCACGTGCATCGCGCAGGTTGCTGGTGCCGCGGAACTCCAGCAGGCGACGATCGGCCTCGGCGTAGACCAGTGACAGGCGTGGGGCCACGCCGCCATACCAGGTGTCCAGCTGGACCTCGAATGACTGTGCAGCCAGCCCGCGCCAGCGGTTCGCACCACGCCAGCTGACCTTGACCGGATAGAAGCGCTGGCGCCCGGGGACGAGAAAGGGCAGGGTCACCTCGGCTCCCTGCAGCAGCGGTGTCCAGTGCTGGCGCACGGCCGCATCGAAGCCGGCATCGACGACTGCACCGGCAGGCGCTGGCAGGCGTGCCTGCCGCGATGTGGACGAGGCACTCTCCTTCCACGTGATGCGGACTGCATCGCTGGACATCTCCACGTCAGCCTGCTGACCGGAGCGCTGGTCGAGCAGCCGGTAGCCGCGCGCCAGCGGTCGATCCGTGGCCGCCATGTGTTTTCTTGCAAAGGGCTGGCCGTCCGGGCACAGGTACTGGACCCAGCGCTCGGCGCCTTCCGTGGCGCCCCGCTGCCAGTGCATCTCGCGGTAGGCCACCCGGCCATCCGGCAGGGTGGCGATGCCCTCGTTGTGCAGCAGGGTGGCCGAGAGTGCGTGGCAGGGCAGGCACAGCAGCAGGAGAGTGATGCGCATCGAAGGCGCTCCGGCGGGGGGACGTCCTGGCATACGCGGCAGGGCCGTTGCTGGATGCAGGTCGGCGCTGCATCCAAACGGGCCCGTGGCCCGTACTCAGGACAGACCTTCACCAGCCCGCCGCGACCGCAGATGTACCCTGACGCCGCCAGCCCTCCCGTTCCCTTCGACACCGCCCGCCTCGTGTCCAGTTCCCAGCAGCCCAGCACTGACGCACTGAACTGGACCGGTGACATGGACGCGGTGGCGCGGTTGCGCGACCGCGACTGCTTCATGCGCATCTATGACCACTTCATGCCCAGGTTGTGCGTCTATCTGCGCGGACTCGGCGTGCCGGATGCCGTGGCTGAAGAGCTTGCGCAGGAATGCCTGTTGAAGGTGTGGCTGCGCGCTGGAGACTACGATCCGGCGCAGGCGGCACTGAGTACATGGCTCTACCGGATCGCCCGCAACCTGCATATCGACCGGGTCCGGCGCGAGCGGAGCTGGATGCAGGTCCAGGCGGCCGTCGAAGAGGCCGCTGCCGCGGACCTGGTCGAGCGCAGCAGCGCCGAGCAGTTTGCCGACCATGCACGGCTGCGCCAGCGCATCAACGAACTGCCGGCCGTGCAGGCGCGCATGGTCCGGATGTCGTACTTCGAGGCCAAGAGCCACGGTGAGATCGCCTCCATTCTGGGCATGCCGCTGGGGACCGTGAAGTCGCATCTCCGCCGCGCATTCCTGCGCCTGCAGTCGCGGATCGGAGGTGCGCAATGAGCCCGCACCACCATCTGCACGAATCGACGTTGATGAGTTATGCGGCCGGCGCACTGCCGGTGCCACTGAGCATCGTCGCCGGCACGCATCTGGAGCGCTGCCCGGTGTGCCGGCAGCGCCTGCGGGAGGCTGAGGCGATCGGTTCGGCGCTGCTGGAACACACCCAGCCTGCGCTTGCCGAAGACCGCCGGGACGCCCTGCGCGAGGCCATGCTGGCCCATCTGTCCTCGCAGGCGGTCTCAGCAGCGGCCGAGCCATCATCGCCACGGGAGGTGCCGCATGAACGGCCGGAGGCTGATCCGGACTACCTGCCGGCATCGCTGCACCCGTATTTCGGCAGGTCACTGGCAGCGCTGCGTTGGCGCTGGATCGCGCCTGGCGTGCACTGCATCCGGGCCGAACAGATGCCATCGTTGATCATGCTGAAGATCGCCCCCGGAAAGTGCCTGCCGATGCATAGCCACGGACAGAGCGAACTGACGCAGATCCTGCGCGGTTCCTACAACGATGCGTTGGGCCTGTTCGCGCCTGGCGATGTCGCGGATCTTGACGAGGACGTTGAGCACCAGCCGGTGACGGCGCCGGGCGTGCCATGCATCTGTGTATCCGCGCTGGATGCCCCGCTGGTGTTCAGTGGTTGGCTGGCGCGCCGCATCCAGCGTTTCGTGAAACTCTGAGCCCCGTGGACAGCCACGCCGCCCCTGGCCGCATGAAGCTGCTCGTTGCCGGTGCAACAGGGCTGGTGGGGCAGGGCGTTGTCCTGGCCTGCCTGGAATCGCCCCGGGTGCAGCGTGTCACGGCACTGGTCCGCAGGCCGGGCAGCCGGCCGGGGCAGCAGGTCGCCGAGCTGCTGCTCGCCGATTTCCGGCAGGCCGCCGGGAGTGTTGACCTGTTTTCGGGATTCGACGCCTGCCTTTACTGCGCCGGAGCGCCGCCGGTGGGAACCCGCGAAGCCGAGTACCGCGCGGTGACCTTCGATGCCACGCTTGCCGTGGCTTCGGCGTTCGCCCAGGCATGTCCGCAGGGGCGCTTTCTGTACGTGTCCGGGGCTCATGCTGATCCGCAGAGCCGCATCATGCCATTGCGGGTGAAGGGGCAGACCGAACAGGCGCTGGCCCGCTTGCCGATCCGTACGGTGATGTTGCGACCAGGCGGTGTCCAGCCTGTTGCAGGTACAGGCACGGTGCATTCGTGGATGAAGCCACTCTATGGTGTCGGCGCCCCGGTGCTGGGGCTGGTCGCACGCATGGCCCCTTCCATCGCGACCAGCAATCTGGCCCTGGGGCGGGCGATGGTTGCATTGGCCGACATGCCACAGCCGCCGGGCGTCGTTGAGTGCGCGCAGATCAACCGGCTCGGAACCAGGCAAGGCCCCTGAGCCGGCGCGCGCCCCGGTCCGTCAGCTGGAGGACGCCAGCACGCCGCGGATCGATTCGGCCAGATCGGCGCGCGTGAATGGCTTGCTCAGCAAAGCCGCAGAGCGGCCCGCGCCCCCGGGGGCGTCATGATCGCGCGGATAGCCGGATGTGAACAGAATCGCCACCTCAGGCCAGCGCTCCCGGACTTCGCGACCCAGTTCCCAGCCGGACATGCCGGGCATCACGATATCGGAGAACAGCAGATCGATGCGCGCGTCCGGGCGTTCCAGCAGGCGCAGCGCGGACGGCCCGTCATGTGCCTCCAGCACGCGGTAGCCCAGCTGGCGCAGGGCGTCGACGGTGTATGCGCGGACATCGTCATTGTCTTCAGCGACCAGGATGGTCTCGCCGCGCTGTTCATAGCCGGCCAGGCCCGCTGCCGGCGCGGGAGATTCACAGGGCAGTGGCAGCGGCGAGCGCGGGAACATCATGGTGATGCTGGTTCCTCCGCCCTCCACGGAGTCGATCAGGACGTGGCCGCCGGACTGCTTGACGAAACCATGCACCATGGAGAGCCCCAGGCCCGTGCCACGCCCCACCTGTTTCGTGGTGAAGAACGGCTCGAACACCCGCGCCAGCGTATCGGCCGGCATGCCGTGGCCGTTGTCGCGGACACGCAGCATCACGTACTCGCCCGGAGCCGCATCGGGGAACAGGGCGGCGTAGTCGCCGTCGAGATGGCTGTTGTCGATCTCGACCTTCAGCCGGCCGCCGCTGGGCATCGCATCGCGTGCATTCACCGCGAGGTTGAGCACGGATGCCTCCAGCTGCGCGACGTCCAGTTCCACGCACCAGATGCCGGCAGCCGTGCTGATCTCCAGTCGCACCAGCTCGCCCAGCGCCCGCTGCAGCATGTCCTGCATTCCGAGCATGCAGTCGTTGAGGTTGACGGCCTGGCTGCGCAGGGGCTGGCGGCGCGCGAAGGCCAGCAGCCGCTGGGTCAGGCTTGCCGCGCGCGAGACGCCCTTCAGGGCGTTGTCCAGTGCGCGTGTGGTCGCCTCGGCCGACGCTCCAGGATGGCCGCTCAACAGCATCGCGTGCTCGACGTTGCCGGAGATGACCGTCAGGATATTGTTGAAGTCATGGGCGATGCCGCCGGTCAGCTGCCCGACGGCCTCGATCTTCTGCGCCTGCCGGAGTGCATGCTCAGCCTGTAGTCGTGCGGTGGTCTCCACGGCTTCGGACACCACCGCGGTGACCTCGCCGGCGCCGTCCTGCAACGGACGGAATGAAACGTCGAAACTTCGCCGGCCGGTGGGCAGCTCCAGTTCGAGCGAGTGCAGGGAGCTGCGCCCACTTACGGCATCGGCAACCGCCTTGTCGATCACCTCGCTCATTCCGGGCGTGGTGGTGAACCAGGGCGTCTGCCAGTAGGGGGTATCCACAACCTGCGCCTTCTCGGCCAGCACCGCGGCCAGCGAGGCGACGTTGGCGTCGACGACACGCCCGGACAGGTCAAGCAGCACCTGATGCTGGAAGCTGGACTCGAAGATGGACTGCAGACGTCGCTTGCTGGCCCGGAGCTCGGCGGTGCGCGCCTGAACCTGCCGCTCCAGCGACTGGTTGTCCTCGCGCAGGGCCAGTTCGGCGCGCTTGAGCTGGGAAACGTCGCTGCCCACGCAGATGTAGCCGACCACGCGGCCATCGGCTGCGCGCTCCGGTACGCAGTCCATCTGTACGAAGCGCGTCTCACCGCTGCGATGGGCAAGACGTGCCTGGAAGTTGGCGCGCTCTCCCTGGAGGACCTGCTGCAGGCTGGGCAGCGCCTCCTCGAAGGCTGAAATCCCACTGATCTCGCGCGCAGTCCGTCCCTGCAGTTCGGCCAGGCTCACCCCGTGCCAGTCGAGAAACGCACGGTTGGCGAAGCGGAAGCGGTGTTCGTGATCGAACTGCGCGATCAGCGCCGGAACCACGTCGGTGATCTGCTGCAACTGCGCCTGGCTGTCATTCAGCGCCGCCTGGGCCTGGGCCAGCTTGCCACGCTCGTGCGCCTCCTGCCGTGCACGCCGTATCGCGTCCGGCAGTCGTTGCAGCCGCTGCTTCACCACGTAGTCGCGCGCGCCACGGGTCAGGGCCTGCACCGCCAGTTCTTCGGTAAGCGTGCCGGAAACAAAAATGAACGGCGTATGGGGGACGCGTTCGCGCGCCAGGGCCAGGGCCGCATCGCCATCGAAGCCGGGCAATACATGATCGGCGAGGATGACGTCATGCGTGCCGCTGTCGATGGCATCGAGGAAACCCCGACGCGTCCATACGCGCTCCGCCTCGAAATCCAGGCCGGCCCGCAGCAGCTGGGCGGAGATCAGCTCCGCATCGAGTGCGCTGTCCTCCAGCATGAGGACGCGCAGGCGCTCGCCGCGGTCGGTGATATCACCCATGGTGGTGTCCCGAGCCGTTCGGGCGATGCGGCGGTGGTTGATTGGTGATTCCCCAGAACATGCCAAGACCCTGGATCGCGTCGAAGAATTCCTTGAAATCCACGGGCTTGACCACGAACGCGTTGACCCCTAGTTCATAGCTGCGGATCAGATCCTGCTCCTCCCGCGACGAGGTCAGCATCACGATCGGGGTGCTGCTGAGAACGGGATCGCCACGAACCTGCTCGAGCACCTCCAGTCCATTGACCTTCGGCAGCTTGAGATCGAGCAGCACGACCACGGGGCCGCCATGGCGGGCACCGGAAAAGGCGCCCTCGCATCGCAGATAGTCCAGCGCCTCGGCGCCGTCACGCACATGGATGACATCATTGAGCAGCTGGCAACGCGACAGCGCGGCCAGGGTCAACTCAGCATCCTTGGGGCTGTCCTCGACAAGCAGGATCGGCCGCAGGTCCCTCATTGAACATCTCCAGAATGCAGGGGCAGGGTGAAATGGAGGGTGGCGCCTTTGCCCGGCTCGCCCTCGGCCCAGGTGCGGCCGCCATGGCGGCCGATGATGCGGCGCACGTTGGCCAGGCCGATGCCGGTGCCTTCGAACTCCTCGACATGGTGCAGCCGCTGGAATACGCCGAACAGCTTGTCCACATAGCGCATGTCGAAGCCGCAGCCGTTGTCGCGCACAGTGAAGACATCCTCGCTTTCCGAGCGCTCGTGCGCCACTGCGATCACCGCGTGCGTGCGCTCGCGGGTGAACTTCACTGCATTGGACAGCAGGTTCTGCCAGACCAGGCGCATCATGGTGGGGTCGGCCTCAACCGGGGGCAGGTCCCCGATCTGCCAGTGGACGTCGCGTCCGTGGTATTCGAACTCCAGCATCTTCCGCACATCCTCCACCATGGCTGCCATGTCGATGCGTGCGCGACCCAGCGTCGAGCGGCCCATCTGGGAGAAGCTCAGAAGATCATCCACCAGCGTGCCGGCCGATTTGGCCGAATCGACGATGGTGTCGAGGAAACGCCGCTCGGTCTCGTTCAAGCGCTCGGCTGCCGAGCTGCCCAGCAGTTCGGAATAGCCCACGATATGCCGGAACGGGGCGCGCAGATCATGGCTGATGGAATACGAGAACGCCTCCAGCTCCTTGTTGCTGCGCATCAGCTGCTCGTTCAGTTCGGCCATCTCTTCCGCCTTGCGCAGCACGATGTCGACGATGGCGTTGCGCATCTCGAGCGCCGCATCGCAGTCGGCCTCGTTCCACGGCAGGCTGCGGTGCTGCACGGTCTCTTTCCATGCCTCGAAGGAATGCCGTGGCGACAGGGCGTCGCTGCCGCCTGCGCTCTTGCGTGGATCGCCACCCCATCTGACCGTGCGTACCACCTCTGGGCGGAACCACATCAGGTAGCTGTCATGCAGCTGGGAGATGGATACGGCGATCACGCCGCTGGCAACATCGCTGAACTGCTCCGCAGGCGGCCAGGCCGCGGTCAGATGATCGGTGACGTACATTTCCTCGCCCACGTGCGCGGTCGCGAGCCACTGTGCCAGCGCAAGTACCTCCGGATTCCCGGGGCATTGGCCCAGGCGCATGCAGTCGTTCCTGTGCACGATGGCCGCGCCCTGCGCGCCGGTCAGTGAAAGCAGGCTGTCAGGGTCCCGGCGGAGCGCGGCCATGAAGTCCTCGTCGCCGGCCATGCGGCCCAGCAGCTTGACCAGCAAGGACCGGCGCCCGACCCGTTCCTCAACGGCGCGTGCGCGCTGCTTCAGTGCGATCTGCAGCGACAGGATCTGCCCCATGAACTCGCAGGCCGTGCGCACGTGATAGGGCAGCCGGCGCGGCTGTGCGCTGTGGCACGACACCAGCCCCCACAGCTGTCCCTCGTGGATCAGCGAGACCGACATCGATGCCGCCGTGCCCATGTTGCGCATGTACTGCAGGTGCACCGGCGAGACGCTGCGGAGCGTGGAAAGGCTCAGGTCGGTGGGCGGGGCCTGGCGATGATGCCCGGCCCGCACCAGGGGCACGGGCGTGTAATCGCAATCGGCGATCAGCCGCACCCGGTTATGCAGATACAGGGCGCGCGCCTGCGCCGGAATATCCGATTCCGGGAAGCGCAGATCAAGATACGAAGGCAGGATGCCGTTGCCATCTTCGGCCACGACGGTTCCATTCCAGCCGGCGTCGAACTGGTAGACGAGCGTACGGTCGAATCCGGCGATCCTGCGTATGTGCGCAGCCGCCAGCTGGCAGAGATCCTCGACCGTCGCGGCACCCTCGATGGCGAGCATCAGTTCGCGGATCGCGGGGTACAGCTCCTCCAGCGAGGCGGGTTGACCGGCAACGGGGGCTTCCAGTTCGATCAGAAGATCGTCATCTGAACGATGCGCGAGCAACTGGTGGCGCCCCAGCCCATCCAGGTGGACCGCGCCCAGGTGCAGCGTGCCGCCGGGTGCGATGTGCCGCAGGCGATGTACGAAGGGGCCGATCACACCGCCCAGTGCGTTCTCGACATGCTGCATCAACGGATCACCGTACTGGCGCAGCGCGATGGGCTGGCTAACGGCACATTCCCGCACCAGCAGCGTCAGCGGATCCAGCACCAGCAGCACGCCGTAGGGCTGGATGGCGCCCGGTGTGTGGATGGGTTCCCGCGCACAGTCCGACAGTGCATCGTTCCAGGTGCGATCAGCGGAAGGCATCAAGGGCGGTACTCATGATTCGTGACGGGCCGGGCGGAATGGAATGGTGACGGAAAATGCTGCGGCCGCATACCGTCCGGACGATGTGAATGCCTGTTCACGCATTGCTGAACACTTCAGCTGCGCAACGCCGCACGAATGCAAACGCCTGTTGAGCCGCGCTGCAGGCCTGCTGGCGTTGCTGCTGCGTGAGGGGTTCCGCATCCAGATGCGCGCGGGTGATCCGCCATTGCTCGGCCACGCCTGCAGGCGAAGGTGCAAGATGACGGGCGCCATGGCCGGCACCCAGCCCCAGCGCGGCGGCGTACTTGAGCAGGACAGCCGAACCCAGGGCAGAACCCTCGACGGTATACAGCCAACCCAATGCCGACGCACGGGATGCGTGCTGCAGCCTGGGACGCCAGGCATGCGCGCGTGGCAGCGGGGCGCCCATATCCAGCAGATCCTGTTCAACCAGCTGCAGTCGTGCCGTTGCCGGAAGCATCAGCCCGTCCATGTACAGCGGCGCGGCGGCGTGGTGGAAATGCCATTGGACCTGGAGAAAGCGCCCGTAGCGCAATGTGGATTCGAACAGGCGTTGCCCGATCAGGAACGCATCGAGGCTGCCGTGCATCGACCGCGTGGCGTCCCTCAGGTACACGCTCAACGGACTACCGGCAGACTGCTGGCAGCGGGCGGGTGGATCGGAGGACGGCAATGGACTGTGCATCTGCGGCACCCTAGCAGAATCGGTCCGCGGCCCGCACAAGATTTCGCGGTCACTGCATGTGCACTGCACACCCGCTGCACGCCGGTTTCCATAACGTACGCAGGACACTTCCACTGGCGCTCCGTCGTGAACCTGCACACACCCCCGAACACGTCCCACTCCATGCGCGCGATGCCGGACAGCTGCCAGTTCCAGCTGCTGGATGTGGATCTTCTGCAGGACCCCGGCACCCGCCGCATCGTTCACCTGTATTCCATGGTGGCACGCTGCCTGCGCTGCGAGACGGTGTTCAAGGCGGTGGAGGGGCAGGGCCTGGTCAGTATGTCGGCCATCCGCGTGCTGCGCTGCCCGACCGGCTGCGGGCAGCAGTCGCTGAAGGGCGCGACCCTGCGCAGCTGGCAGCCTGCGCCTGAAGCAACCGCCTGAAGCGCGCACCGCCTTACAGGGCCCCGGGGTTGGCCTGCCACACCGCGTAGTTGAGTACGGCGGCGAACCCTACCCACAGCAGATAGGGCAGTAGCAGGGTCGCCGCCAGCGTCCGGACGCGCGCGAAGGCAATCACGGTGGCGATGATGAGCGCCAGCAGGGCCAGGATATCCACGAAGGCGAGCGCACCCTGTTTCCATCCAAAGAACAGCCAGCTCCATGCGGTGTTGGCTGCCAGCTGCACGACGTAGAGCGCCAATGCCACCGTGTTGGGGCGCCGTTCCTTCTCGCGCCAGACCAGCCACGCGGCCACTGCCATCAGCGCGTACAACACCGTCCAGACCGGTCCGAACAGCCCGGCGGGAGGCGCCCACGCGGGCAGCGACAGGGTGGAGTAGAAGTCCGATGCCGAGATCGAGGCCCGTGCGCCAAGCGCCGCTGCCACGAAGGTCAGCGTAAGCCAGCCGGCCAGTCCAAGGGCCTGCGTTGTTCGTTTCATCGGGCATCCTCGCGTGGGTCTCGAACCAATACGAACGAGTGGCACGTTTGGATGCAGCGCCGGCCGTCAGTCCCCAGGCGCTTGTTGCGCAGGTGCCGCCGAGGCGGGCAGCAGGGAGGGGCGCTCATCAAACCACTCGCGGGCCTTTGCCAGGTGCCAGCGGCGCTGCTCGCCGTCGAGCTCGAGGCCGGCCCCGAGCACGCCCCAGCGCAGATAGAGATCGCCGCGCTTGTGCTGACCGGGAAGATCGAGGCGGGCGCGGACGGACCACCGGTCATTCTCCGCAGTCAGCTCGTCCAGGGTGAGATGCCCCGGCCGCCAGCGCAGTGCGGTCTGCGCATCGACCTGGCCAGCGTCGAGCAGCGACAGCACCCAGCGCGGATAGTCGCCGCGCTCGGCAAACACCGCCAGCAGGGGCGAGGCGTCGCTCATTGCCACGGCGCCACGTGCGTCCACCTGGAACGGCGACTGTGCATCGATGCGCCCGGACTGGATGTCGATACGTCCGCGCCACGGCGTCTTGCGTGCGACACCGGCCATCTGGATGTTGCGCAGCTCGACGGTGCTGCCGGAGACGTCGAAATGGCGGTCAGTGAAGTTGCCGCGGCGCAGGGCTGCATCCAGCTGCACGTCGCCGGCCAGTGACAGCCCGGCGACCTGCGCACGTGCCTGCCGGCCCAGCAGGCGGGCGCTGCCCTGGCCGATGCGACCATTGGTGTCCAGCCGCATCTCGCCGCTCACCTGGCCGGTGCCGCCGAGCAGCCGTACCTGGTCCGTGCCCAGATAGCGGTTGTAGGCCGCCAGGTCCGGAATGGTGGCGTCACTGAAACGCAGGTGCGCGCGCACACCGTTGCGCAGCTCGCGGATACGGCCGTCACCGCTCAGCGTCACCTGCAGATCGCGGCCATCGAACAGCCGTGTGCGCGGCGCGTCCGTCGGGTTGGCAGTGAAGCGGGGCAGGCGTACCGACAGCTCGGCGCGGGTGGGCGATCCGTCCTTGAGCTCACCATGCGCGCTGGCCGTGCCCGCCATCGTCACGCCGGCAATACCGGCAACCGCTTTGGCGGAGGGAATGTCGACCGTGCTGCCCGCCACCAGTTCACCGTTGCGGAGCTTCAGATCCGCCTGCAGGACGCCGCCGCCATCGAGCTGCAGCCAGGGTTTGCGAACGAACAGCGCGGGGATCCAGTTGAGCGAGGTGAAGGTCCACTCGCCGCGCACCGTTCCCGAGGTCCGTTCGATCAACTGGTCGATCTGGCGGAAAGGAATCTCACGGCCAGCAATCCGCAGATCGGCGTCCAGCGCTGCGCCCGTTCCTTCCTTGGGAGGCAGCCGGGCCTGCAGCCGAATGTCGTCGGCGGTGTTGAGCTGCAGGGCCAGAACGCCACGGCCGGGAGCGCCGTCACCGAGCAGCAGGGGCACGTGCCACAGCGCGTGGCTGCCGGGCTGCAGGCGTCCATGGTCCATGCGGATGTCCATCTGCAGTCGCCCCGGCACCGGGGCACTGGCGATCCGCGGCTGCGCCAGGCCGGTATCCAGGCGCAGCCCCTGGCTTCGTGCGTTGACCTTGAGCGCAGCCCGCAACAGGCCCAGTTTGGCCAGGCCGGGCGCCTGGTCGCGGAAATGGCGGGGATAGCTGAAGCGGGACGTGAGTTCTGTGTCCCCCAGCAGCTGGACGCCGTCATAACTGACGTCGGCGGCATCGAAGCGGACCTGGGAATCGAACAGTTCCGACGGACCGCCGCGCAGTTGCTTGAGGAAACCGACCGTTCCGGCTCCCTTGCCGATGATCAGCAGCTTGCCCAGCCGGGCACTGCGGATGCTGTCGCTATGGATGGCGTTGAAGCGCAGCGTCCACCCGCGGGTGCCGCGGGGGGGCGAGGGGACGACCTGATCGACGCGACTGACGTCGGCCGAAACACCGGTCGCCTGCAGCCGCGGCACCCGGACTTCGCGCCGGAACAGGGGGAGGAGGGCAAGGCGCGCACTGGCACGTTCCGCATGCAGCACATAGACCGTGTGGTTGACGTGGCCGCGCATGTGCACGTTCCAGGCGATCACGTGGCCCGGCACCAGTGTGATCGCCGGGCCCGTGGTCATCACGAACTTCTGCGGCTTGCGGTTGGTGACGTTGTCGAACAGCGGCGTGTTGAGGAAGACGTTGCCCGCCAACAGATAGGCTGCGTAGAGGCCGAGCAGGATGTAGAGCGCTGTGCGCCACCGGCGAGGCAACTGCTTGAGGTGCGCGCGGACTGCTGCCATGAACGCTCAACATGATGACGAACTCCGGCCACTATGGCCGAGTACCGTGGTTCACCATGTGAAGTGGCCGACGGCGCATCAGTCGCGGATGTCCCTCTGCGCAGCTTCGCCGACGTGGCGGTCGAGGAACTGGCGGACGACGGGGATGATCTGCGCGGCGTGCGTTTCCAGTGCGAAGTGCCCGGTGTCGTAGAAGTGGATTTCCGCCGTGGGGATGTCGCGTTTCCAGGCTTCGGCGCCAGCAGGCAGGAAGTAGGGGTCGTTGCGTCCCCACACTGCCAGCAGTGGCGGTTGATGATCGCGGAAGTAGGCCTGGAAGACGGGGTACATCGCCACGTTGGAGGCATAGTCCAGCAGCAGATCCAGCTGGATATCCGCGTTCCCCGGCGAGGTGACCTGCAGCCCCTCCAGTGTGTATCCGTCGGGCGCGACCGTGCTCGGGTCCTTCACGCCCTCCAGGTACTGCCATTTGATCGAGGCCGGCGTCGGGAAGTCGGCCAGCGCCAGGCGGTTGGCTGCGGTCGGCTGCCGCCAGTAGGTCCGGATCGGGTCCCAACCCTTGGCCAGGCCCTGTTCGTAGGCGTTTCCGTTCTGGGAGATCAGTGCCGTGATCTTCTCCGGGTGCGCCACGGCCAGGCGCCAGCCGACGGGAGCCCCGTAGTCGTGCACCATCAGCGCATAGCGATCCAGCTTCAGCTGCTGGGTGAAATGATCGATGGTGGTGGTCAGGTTGTCGAAGGTGTAGGCGTAAGCGCCACGCGCCGGCGCCCGGGTGTGACCGAACGAGGGCAGGTCCGGCGCGATCACGTGGTAGCGGTCGGCAAGCGCACTGATGACGTCGCGGTACATGTACGACGATGCGGCAAATCCATGCAGGAGCAGCACGGTGGGGGCGGTTCGTGGCCCGGCTTCGCGATAGAAGACCTGCACATCGCCGACCTGCTCGTAGCGGTAGTGGATCTGGGCGTCAGCCGCATCGACGTCGCCAGTCAGCGCGGCGGCCACTAGTCCCAGAGAGGCCAGTGCGTGTTTCGTACCCATGGCGTGTAACCTGTTTGGAGTGTTTTTGAAGGTTACGGATGGCCGTGGTAACCTGTCAACAATTATTTGAGCGGTTACACATGCGCGACGTACACCCGGCCCCTCCGCTGTTCGTGGGCAATGACCTCGCCCTGGACTTCATCAACACCTGCTACGGGCCGCCGGGCGCGCCCGAGGAGGTACTGGTCGATGACGCATCGGTGCTCCGCTGGCTGGCTTCAGCCGGCGTGCTTGCAGACGCGGTTCCGGTCGCGCCGGGCCTGCTGGCACTGGCCATCGCGCTTCGGCAGGAGGCGTGCGACGCATTGACGGCTGCGCGCACCGGCGTACCTTTCCAGACCCCCGTGGTGAACCGGATCCTGGAAGAAGGGCGCCCGGTGCTGCGGCTCGAGGCGGCATCTGGCCTTCCCCGGCTCCTGCAGCAGCGCCGTGACGGCAGTGCCGGGAGCCTGCTCGAACCCGTGGCCGCGGCCTTCGCGCGGCTGCTGTCGGAGGGGGATCTGGCGCATGTCCGCAAGTGCGAAGCACACGACTGCACGCTTCTTTTCCACGACACCACCAAATCCAGACGGCGGCGCTGGTGCAGCATGGCCCAGTGCGGAAACCGCATGAAGGTGGCGGCGTTCCGCTCGCGCAGGCAGCCGGACTGAACGCGATACCGGGCCCGCGATGGCTCAGAGCAGCAGCAATGCCCCGATCAGCGCCGGCGGCATCACCAGTACGCCGATGCGCAGGAAGTCGAGCCCGCTGACATGTTCGCCTTCGCGACGCAGGGCCACCAACCACAGCAGGGTCGCCAGCGAACCGGTCACCGACAGGTTCGGGCCGAGGTCCACACCGATCAGCAGTGCGGCGCGCGTCTGCGCCGGCAGGTCGGCCATCTGCCCCAGTGAGCCTGCGGCCAGACCCACCGGCAGATTGTTGGCGAGGTTGCTGAGCAGAGCTGCGGCCGAACCGGCCAGCCACCCGGCCTGCTGCGGTGAGGTGCGGGCAAGGGACTCCAGCGCACTGGCCGCCAGCTGTATCACGCCGGTCTGTGCCACGCCTTCGACCAGCACGAACAGACCTGCCACCAACGGCAGCACGCCCCAGGACACGTTGCGCAGCAGCGGCAGCGGACTCTGGCGCTGGCGAAGGGCGACGGCGACGACGCTCGCGCTGCCTGCGCAGAAGGTCACCAGACCCAGCGGGCCGTTCAACGCCGACGTCACCAGCAGCGCTGTGCCGGTGAACAGCACGCCGTAAGCCCCCAGGCGACCGCCGGCAGACAGCGGGCGATGTTCCGGCGCCGGGGCCAGTGGCTGCGCGATCTCGCGGCGGTGCACCCAGCGCAGGACCAGGTAGGTCGCACCGATCGCCGCCAGCGACGGCAAGGCGAACTGCGCCAGCCACTGCTGCAGCGGTGGCATGTGCCTGCCATACACCACCAGGTTGGCCGGATTGGAGATGGGCAGCACGAAGCTTGCCGCATTGGCGATGAACGCACAGACGAACAGGTAGGGCAGGGGATTGGCACGGGCCGCCCTGCAGGCGGCATAGACCGCAGGGGTCAGCACGACCGCGGTCGCGTCGTTGGAGAGGAATACCGTCACCAGCGTGCCGACCAGGAATACCAGGTCGAACAGCCGCCGCCCGGAGCCACCCGCATGCCGAACTGCGTACAGCGCCAGCCAGTCGAACAGGCCTTCCCGCCGCCCGAGTTCTGCCAGGACCATCATCCCCACCAGGAACAGATAGACATCACCGCCTTCGGCGACCGCGCCCAGTACCGTGCCGAGCTGCATCACACCGGTCAGCGGCAGCAGTGCCGCCGCCGCGACGGCCCAGACGTATTCGGGCAGGCGGAAAGGACGGAACAGCAGACCCACGGTGGCGAGCGCCACCGCCGTCCAGATGATGGCGGAAGAGTAGGAAGCGAGCATGGGGAGGGGGAGCAGGAAACGCGGCATCATACCGTGTGGCTGGCACCGCGGCCGCGTGTGCCATGCGCACAAGAGGACTGTCGCAGGAATGCTTTGCTGCGCTGCACGGTGACAAGCGGGAACCGGGGTGATTAGTCTGCGCGTCAACGCGATGGTAGCGCTACCAACAGATTCGGGGTTTTGGGTCCAGGGGCTGCCTTCTTTACCGCGTGTTCGTCCTGGCAGGCTTGAAAGCGAGTTTGAGTCGCGGTGCGTCCGGCGCCCGCGATGTTCGGTTTGGAATACGGGCCTCGCCCGTGCGTGCCCCTGGGAGGGGGCGGTACATCCATTCGATCGTATGTCATAGGGGACTTTCATGAGCGCTCGCAGTTTCCGTGCTACTCCAGACCCGAGGACCCGTCCATGAGCCGGACCTTGGCGAAGTTCCGCTCCAGGGCCATGTTCACGTTCGTCGGCGGCGTCCTGGTGATCAATCCCGCCTTCGCACAGGAGGCCTCCACGACCACCGCACAACCGCCGGCGGCGCAGACGCAGTCCACGCAGCCCACTCAGCTGGACGCGGTGCAGGTGACCGGCATCCGCAACAGCCTCAGCCAGGCCATGGACATCAAGCGTGATTCGGCCGGCGTGGTGGACGCGATCAGTGCCGAGGACATCGGCAAGTTCCCCGATACCAATCTGGCGGAGTCGCTGCAGCGCATCACCGGCATCTCCATCGAACGCCGTGACGGCGAAGGTGCACAGGTCACTGCACGCGGCTTCGGTCCGCAGTTCAACATGGTCACCCTCAACGGCCGACAAATGCCCGGTGCCGATGCATTCGGTGCGTCCGGGCAGGTTGCCATCGGTGGCGTCGACGGCGGTACCCGCGCCTTCAACTTCGCGCAGCTGGCGGCCGAGGCCATCAATGGCATCGAGGTCTACAAGACCAGCCAGGCGCAGGTACCCAGCGGCGGCATCGGCGCGACGATCAACATCCTGACGGCGCGGCCGCTGGATCACGAGGGCATCATCGCCAATGCCGGCGCGAAGCTCGTCTCGGACCGCAGCCAGCCGTTCGACAATGATCTGACGCCGGAGCTGTCGGGCATCTTCAGTTACAGCAACCCGGAAAAGACCTTCGGTGTCAGCCTCAGCGCGAGCCAGCAGAAGCGCAAGGGCGGCTCGGTGCAGGCCACGGAGAACTACTGGAACGTACAGCCGTGGACGGGTTCGATGCCTGGCAACCCGACGGTGGTCAACGCGCCGGAGATCGGCCAGCTCTATGCACGCCCGAACGACCTGCGCTATGCATTCTCCGAGTTCGAGCGGGAACGCGTGAATGGCCAGGCCGTGCTGCAGTTCGCGCCCACGGACAGCCTGACCTTGACCGTGGACTACACCTACTCGACCAACGAGATCACCGAGAATCGTGGCGAGCAGGGCATGTGGCTGCAGAACAGCAACTACACCAACGTCCAGTTCGATACCAGCGGTGCAGTAGCCACTCCCGTCTACATCCGTGAGATCGCCGGCACCAAGGATTTCGGGTTGGAGCAGCAGCGCAGCATGCAGGAGTACAAGCTGGGATCGCTTGGCTTCAATGCCGTGTGGAATGTCACCGACCGCTTCAAGCTGAGCTTCGATGCACACAATTCGAAGAACGAGAGCCGTCCGAATGATCCGCTCACCGGCGGCGGCTCGATCTTCATGAGCATTGCCGGCACCAACAACTGTACCCGTGGCCCCCATTGCGGTGGCTCCTGGGTGCAGGAACTGGAGTTCAACAATGGTCTGCCGGTCGGCACCCAGACCTGGTATCCCAGCACGGCAGATGCGATCGCCGGCACCAACGGCGTGGTCAACCCGGGCTTCCAGGAGGGCGAGATCGGCACCCAGGTGCTGCGTGTCAACGCACAGTCGCAGGTGAGCGAGATCAAGCAGGCCCGCGTGGACGGCGAATGGAACTTCGACCAGGGGCGGTTCCAGTTCGGTGTGGACACCAACAAGTCGACCACGCACCGCATCCAGGCAGCCGAGGCCTACTCGACCCTGGGCGACTGGGGCGTGGCCAACGTGAACCGCGATACCGATGCCGGGCTCATGGATCTGCTGCGTCCGGTCAACATCGTCGGCCTGTTCGACGACTACAGCGCCAGCAGCTGGCCCGCATGGCGCGGCAACGCCGGCCAGCTCGCACAGTGGGCGGCGGACGAATATGGCGTGGGACTGGGAGTCAGCCCGCAACGCGCGGCCGACAACTTCGTGGAAGAGAAGACCAAGGCGGCCTACTTCCAGGTGGAACTGGATGGCCAGCTGGGCAGCATGCGCACCAATACCCGGCTGGGCGTGCGCTACGAAACCACCGACGTGGTCTCGACCTCGGTCATCGCCGTTCCCGAGTCCATCGAGTGGCAGGCCAACAACGATTTCCGCATCGTGCTGTCCGACGAGCAGCAGCCCTTCACCGAGAAGGCAAGGTACAGCTACATCCTGCCCAATCTCGATTTCAGCATCGATTTCACCGATGAGCTGAAAGGCCGTGCCTCGTTCGGCAAGAGCATCGCCCGCGCGCCCTACGGCAATCTCTATGCGGGCCCGGGCGCACAGCAGCCGTTCGGATCGGTGCTCATCGATCCGTCGTCGCGCGCCAGCGGCAACGCGCAGAATCCCAGCCTGAAGCCGCTGGAATCGGACAACCTCGACCTCGGGCTGGAGTGGTATTTCGCCGACGCCAGCTATGTGTCGTTGACCTACTGGAACAAGTCGGTCGACAACTTCATCGGCAATACCGTTGTCCAGGAGAGCCTGTACGGGCTGACCGATCCCACGTCCGGCCCGGATGCGCGTGCGGCTCTGGACTTCCTCACCAGTGCAGCCTGCGTCTCCCAGGTCGGTGCCGCCAATGCGGCCGCCTGCTCGGCCAACGACACCTCGCTGTTCACCGCGCTGGCGTTGCTGCGCAACAACCCCGCCGGACTGGCGGCCTACAACGGAACCGACGCGCAGGTGCTGGCCACCGAAGCGGCCTACGATCTGTATGGCCAGGCGGACGATCCGCTGTACCAGTTCAATGTCAACCGCCCGATCAACCAGAACAAGTCCAAGCTGCACGGCTGGGAGCTCGGCGGGCAGTACTTCTTCGGCGACACCGGTTTCGGCGTGCTGGCCAACTACACGATCGTCAGCGGCGACGTCGGCTACAACAATGGCGGCGATCCGGGCATCGACCAGTTCTCGCTCACCGGTCTGAGTGATACCGCCAACGCCATGCTCATGTACGAGAAGTACGGCTGGTCGGTCCGCCTGGCGTGGAACTGGCGCGACCAGTACCTGATCCTGGCCAACCAGGGCGCCAGCCGCAATCCCTACTATGTGGAGGCTTACGAGCAGTGGGATCTGAGCGTGAACTACACGCTGGACGACCACTGGTCGTTCGGACTGGAAGCGATCAACCTGACTGGCGAGGACGTACGCTGGCGCTCGCGCACGTCGCAGATGATCGTGAAGCTGGCTGACCAGAGCCCACGCTACATGCTGGGTGTCCGCTACAAGTTCTGAGTCTGGCGACGGACCCGCCCGGCACGGTACCGTTGTCCCGGCAACGGTACCGCGCGGGCCTGTCCTGACGCAGCACCTGTCGCACGTGCCGGCGGTACCCTGCCGGCCACTGGCCCCGCACCGGACTGGACACCCTGATGGCCCGCTATGAAATGCTCAACAACATCGCCCATCGGGACCTGAGGGTCGCCACCGGCTTCGGCCCCGAGTTCGGCGACGCCGTGGGCATGGTGCCGGCCTATCCCAGCGAGTTCGCCGAACTGCAGCGGGAATATCCCATCTTTCTGCGCAAACAGGCCGGATCGGGCGAATGGCAGGCCGTCGCCCTGCTCGGGTTTGAACAGCACGAGAACCTGTTCCTGCAGGACGGCCGCTGGAACGCCTCCTATCTTCCTGGAGCCGCAGCGAAGGGGCCGTTCCTGATCGGATTCCAGGAGCATTACGTCGACGGTGTGCTCACCCGTGAGGCGGTGATGCATGTCGATCTGGACCATCCCCGGGTCAGCACCGAGGCCGGCGAGCCGTTGTTCCTGCCGCAGGGTGGCAACACCCCCTACCTGGACCACATCGCCGGCGTGCTGCGTGGCATCCATGATGGCAGCGCGTTCGGCGCCGCGATGTTTGCAATGCTCGAGGAAAGCGGATTGATCCAGCCGATCACGCTCGACGTGCAGATCACGCAGCATCACCGGGTGAGCGTGAACGGATTGCACGGCATCGACCGTGAGCGCCTGGCCCTGCTGGACGACGCGACGCTGGCCGCGCTGAATCGCGCTGGCTGCCTTGAGGGCGCCTACCTGATGCTGGCGTCGCTGCACAACATGCGCCGCCTGATCGCCGAGAAGCAGCGGCGCCTGCGCGCGCAAGAAGCAGCAGCGTCCACGGCCAGGAACTGAGGGCGGGCGATGGGGGCTGCGATGCGGATACTGGAGGGCATCGATCCTGCTGCGCTGCCTCTGGCCTCGCTGGTCGAGGCCGGAGAGCCGGTAGTGCTGCGAGGCATTGCGTCAAACTGGCCGCTGGTCGAGGCTGGACAGCGCTCCACGCTGGACGCGCTGGCCTACCTGGGCGGCGTCGACGCGGGCGTGCCCATCCAGTACTCGTTCGGCGGGCCGGACATCGACGGGCGCCCGTTCTACACCGCCGACTTCAGCCGGCTGAACTTCGAGGTCCGTCGGGCATCGCTCAGCGAGGTGCTGGACGGGATCGCCTCGACGCTGCATGAGCCAAGACCGCCCACCTACTACGTGGCGTCGCTGCCGGTGGAGCGGGCATTGCTGCCGGCATTCGCACAGGCCAACCAGGCAGGGTTGGCAGGGCAGGGCATCGACGCGTTGGCCAGCATCTGGATCGGCAACCGCGTCACCGCATCGTGCCATTTCGATACCCCCGACAACCTTGCGTGCTGCGCGGTGGGCCGACGCGAGTTCACGCTGTTCCCGCCCGAACAGATCGACAATCTCTACCCAGGCCCGCTGGATCCCACGCCAGGCGGCCAGGTGGTGAGCGTGGTGGACTTCGAACGTCCCGACTTCGACCGGTATCCCCGCTTCAGGGAGGCCCTGGCGAGTGCACGCAGCGCAGTGCTGGAGCCAGGGGATGCCATCTTCATTCCCAGCATGTGGTGGCACCATGTGCGCAGCCTGGCGCCGTTCAATGTGCTGGTGAACTACTGGTGGCGTAGCTCGCCGGCCTTCCTCGGCTCGCCCCTGCCGGCGCTGCACCATGCGATGTGGGCCCTGCGCGATCTGCCCGCGCGTGAAAAGAAGGCGTGGGAAGCGCTCTTCCAGTATTACGTATTCGGCCCCGGCGCGCGCGCGGGGCAGCACCTGCCCGACGATGCGCGGGGGGATCTTGCACCGTTCGACGAGCAGCGCGCGCGCCGCATGCGCGCGATGCTGCTGGGCAGACTCAACCGCTGAGGGGCACCGTGATCGATACCGCGAGCACAGCAGAAGGGCGCATCCGCAAGGTGGTCATTGCCGGCGGTGGCACCGCCGGTTGGCTGGCCGGATGTGCGCTGTCCCATCAATTCCGCGACCAGCTGGACATCACCCTGGTCGAGTCCGAGCAGATCGGTACGGTCGGTGTCGGCGAGTCCACCGTACCGCCCATCCGCACTTTCCATCACTTTCTGCAGATCGACGAGCAGGAGTTCCTGCGCGCGGTGGCCGGCACGTTCAAGCTGTCGATCTCGTTCGAGAACTGGCGCCTGCCGGGCGAGCGCTTCTTCCATCCGTTCGGCACCATCGGACATGGCACCTGGGCCACGCCGTTCCACCATTTCTGGCTGGACAGCCTCCGCCGCGGGATGCCATCGGATCTGGGCGATTTCTGCCTGGAGAGCGTCGCCTCGCGCGACGACCGCTTCTCGCTGCAGACCCAGCCGCAGCCCAGCTACGCCTATCACTTCGATGCCGGTCTCTACGCCCGGTTCCTGCGCCGCAGAGCCGAGGCGCACGGCCTGCGACGGGTGGAGGGCAGGATCGCCGAGGTCAGACAGCATGCGCATGATGGTTCGGTGCAGTCGCTGGTGCTGGACGACGGGCAGGTCATCGAGGGCGATCTGTTCATCGACTGCACCGGCTTCCGTGGCCTTCTGATCGAGCAGACATTGAAGACCGGCTATGAGGACTGGCACGAATGGCTGCCGTGCGATCGTGCCGTCGCGGTACAGACCGAATCAATCGCGCCGCCGGTGCCGTACACCCGGGCCATCGCCCATGAAGCCGGATGGCGTTGGCATATCGCGCTGCAGCACCGCGTCGGATGCGGGCTGGTCTATTCCAGCCGGCACATGTCCGATGATGAGGCGAGGGCGAAGCTGCTGCGCGACGTGGGCGCACCGCCGCTGCGCGAACCCTGGCAGGTGCCCTTCCGCAGTGGACGCCGTCTGCAGGCCTGGAACAGGAATGTGGTGGCGCTGGGGCTGGCCAGTGGCTTCATCGAACCGTTGGAATCCACCAGCATCCATCTGACGATCAGCGCCGTGGTGCGGCTGATCCAGTTGTTTCCGTTCGATGGGATCGCGGCCTCACTGGTGCAGCTCTACAACGAGGTCAGTCGCCAGGAGATGGAACACGTGCGCGATTTCATCATCCTGCATTACCACGCCACCCAGCGCGAAGAGCCTTTGTGGAAGGCGTGCCGCGAGATGGCGGTGCCCGAGTCGTTGCAGCAGCGGCTGCGCGCCTGGCGTGAGCGCGCGCACGCGTGGCAGGACCCCGGCGAGCTGTTCCGGGTCGAGTCGTGGACCAGTGTGCTGCTTGGCCAGGGCATCCAACCGGGCCGCCCGCACCCGCTTGCGCGGGCACTGAGTGACGCCGACCTGCGCACGCTGCTGAAACGCATCCAGCAGCCGGTGCGGCAGGCGGCCACGCAGATGCCATCGCAGGCGGAATTCATCGACCGCTATTGCCGGTCGGGCCCCGAGGTATGGCACGCGAACAGGGCGGCGTCGTAACAGGTCTGCCTGCAGATGCCGCGACGGCGAGCAGGGTTTTGCGTTGCAGCACGCTTTTTCCGCCGCGGCTGGTTACAGTGCGGCATCACGGCGGGCGGCACGCACGCCGTGCAAACGAGGAGGCAGTGCAACAAGGCCTCCTTTTTTGAATGTCAGACATGGTAGCGCTAACTTTTCGGTGTTCGGAGGCGGTTTCGATGGGTCTGGTTGCCGGTGTCGACGCAGGAACGCAGAGTTTGAAGGTGCTGGTCTACGACCCGGAGGCGCGTGCCGTTGTCGCCCGCACCAGCGCGGCGCTGGAGATGAGCAGCGCCGCCGATGGCAGCCGGGAACAGGTGCCGGCCGACTGGGTGGCAGCGCTGCGCACCTGCTTCGACGGGATTGATCCATCGCTCCGGTCACGCATTGCAGGTTTGGCCGTATCGGGCCAGCAGCACGGCTTCGTGCCGCTGGATGCGGCGGGCGACGTGCTGGCGCCGGCCAAGCTCTGGTGCGATACCAGCACGTCGGCCGAATGCACCCGGATCATGGATGCCGCCGGCGGAATCGACCGGACCATCGCGCTGGCCGGCAATCCGATCCTTGCCGGCTATACGGCCTCCAAGCTGCCGTGGACGAAGACGCATCGCCCGGCAGCCTATGCGCGGCTGGCGACCATCCTGCTGCCGCACGACTATCTCAATTTCGTGTTGACCGGGCAGCGGTTCTGCGAGCACGGAGATGCCTCCGGCACGGGCTGGCTCGATGTGCGCACGCGCACGTGGTCGCAGGCGCTGCTGCGCGCCACGGATCCGGACCGCGATCTTGCCGCCTGCCTTCCCCCCATCGCCCCACCTGATGCGTTGTTCGATATCGACCGCGCGGCTGCCAGCATGCTCGGACTGCCGGTGACGGTGAAGGTGGCGGTCGGCGGTGGCGACAACATGATGGCGGCCATCGGCACCGGCTGCGTCACGGAAGGCCGCCTGGCGATGAGCCTGGGAACGTCGGGCACGTTGTTTGCCTACTCCGATTCACCGGTGATCGATCCGGACGGGGCCTGGGCCGCCTTCTGCTCTTCCACCGGCGGCTGGCTGCCGCTGATCTGCACGATGAACTGCACCGTCGTGACCGAGCAGGTGGCGAGTACCTTCGGTTTCAGTACGCGTGACGGCGATGCCCACCTCGACGCGACGTCGCCCGGCGCTGGCGGATTGGTCATGCTGCCGTTCCTCAATGGCGAGCGCACCCCCGACCTGCCGCTGGGCAAGGGCGTGCTGGCCGGCCTGGACACCCACAACTTCACGCCGGCGCACATCTACCGCGCTGCCATGGAAGGGGCGACCTACAGCCTGAAGTTCGGCTACGACGCGTTCAGGCGCGCCGGCATGCAGTTCGACCGCATCGTGCTTACCGGGGGTGGCAGCAACAGTGCCGCGTGGCGGCAGCTGGTGGCCGATGTGTTCGGACTGCCGGTCGACGTGCCGGTGCAGGCCGAAGGCGCGGCATTCGGTGCGGCGCTGCAGGCCCTGTGGGCCATCGGGCGGTCGCAGGGTGATGCCGCGCCGATCAGCGAGGTCACCGCGCAGCATGTCAGCGTGGACCCGGCACTGTCCGCGCGTCCGGATTCCGGCCGCAGTGCGGCCTATGCCTCCGCCTATTCGCGTTTTCTCCGCCATCTCGAGGCCGTCACGCCGCTGCAGCGCGGCTGAGGTCCGCCTCCCTCCAACATCCCGCACAACGACAGGAGCACGTACCATGACCACGCAGCCCTTCATCGGCGCCAAAGAGTACTTCCCGGGCGTCGGCCGCATTCCGTTCGAGGGCAGGGACTCGGACAATCCGCTCGCCTTCAAGGTCTACGACGCGAACCGGGTCATCGGCGGCAAGACCATGCAGGAGCACCTGCGCTTCGCCGTGTGCTACTGGCACACCTTCTGCAACGCCGGCCACGATCCGTTCGGACCGGGAACCCGGCAGTTTCCGTGGGAGGCCGGCTCGCCGCTGGCCACTGCAGAGGCGAAGGTCGATGCAGCCTTCGAGTTCTTCACCAAGCTGGGCGTGCCGTACTGGTGCTTCCATGACATCGACCTGGCGCCGGATGCAGACGACATTGGCCAGTACCAGAAGAATCTCACGCACATGGTGCGCCTGGCCAAGGCCCGCCAGGACGCCACCGGGGTCAAGCTGCTGTGGGGTACGGCCAATCTGTTCTCGCACCCGCGCTACATGAACGGCGCATCGACCAATCCTGATTTCGCCGTGGTTGCCCGTGCCGCGGTGCAGGTGAAGGCCGCGCTGGATGCCACCGTCGAGCTGGGGGGCGAGCACTACGTGTTCTGGGGTGGGCGCGAAGGCTACGCGTCGCTGGCCAATACGCAGATGAAGCGCGAGATCGAGCATTTCGCGCGGTTCCTGACGATGGCCCGCGACTACGGCCGCAGCATCGGCCTGAAAGGCAACTTCCTCATCGAGCCCAAGCCGATGGAGCCGATGAAGCACCAGTACGATTTCGACAGCGCGACCGTGGTGGGCTTCCTGAAGGAGCACGGGCTGGACAAGGACTTCAAGCTCAACATCGAAGCGAACCACGCCACGCTCTCGGGGCACACCTTCGAGCATGACCTGCAGGTGGCCTCCGACCATGGCCTGCTTGGCAGCATCGATGCCAACCGTGGCAATGCGCAGAACGGGTGGGACACCGATCAGTTCCCGAGCGATCTGTACGACACCGTAGGCGCGATGCTGGTCGTGCTGCGGCAGGGTGGCCTGGAGGGCGGGCTGAATTTCGACGCCAAGGTGCGCCGGGAGTCGACTGACCTGGAAGACCTGTTCATTGCCCACATCGGCGGCATGGACGCGTTCGCACGAGGTCTGGAAGTGGCACACGCACTGCTCACCGAGTCGCCGTGGGAGCAGTGGCGCAGGGAGCGCTACGCCAGCTTCGACACGGGGGCCGGCAAGGATTTCGAGCGCGGCACGCTGAGCCTTGCCGACCTGGCCACGCTGGCCGCCGATATCGGCGAGCCGCGCCAGACCAGCGGCAAGCAGGAACGCTACGAGAACCTGCTCAACCAGTATCTGCTGCGCTGAGCACGGCAGCGTCAAGGCGGCAATGGAGCGATCGAGGGGATGTCGATGAACCAGGCAGCAGATGGCGGAGAGAACACACGGCTGATCGTTCTGATCAGCGTGGTGGCAACGATTGGCGGGTTCCTGTTCGGGTTTGACAGTGGCGTCATCAACGGCACCCAGGACGGCCTGCACCAGGCGTTCCGCTCCGGGGAATGGATGCAGGGCTTCGAGATCGCCTCGATGTTGCTGGGCTGCGCCGTGGGCGCCTTCAGCGCCGGCAGGTTGGCCGACCGGCTGGGGCGGCGCAACGTGCTGATCCTGTCGGCGGTGATGTTCCTGCTGTCGGCGCTGGGGGCCGGCGCTGCGGGTTCTTCCGCGTGGTTCATCGTCGCGCGGGTGATAGGGGGATTTGCAGTCGGCGCGGCGAGCGTGATTTCACCGGCCTACATCGCCGAGGTGGCACCCGCCCGTTACCGTGGCCGACTGGCTACGGTGCAGCAGATCGCGATCATCAGCGGGCTGACCGCAGCGTTCCTGTCCAACTACCTGCTGGCCGCCGCCGCCGGGGCATCGACGGAGCCTCTGTGGGCAGGGCAGGCCGCCTGGCGCTGGATGTTCTGGATGCAGGCGGTGCCCTCGCTGGTGTTCCTGCTGCTGTTGCTGACCATCCCCGAGAGCCCCCGCTACCTGGTGGTGAAGCGGCGCAAGGAGGACGCACTGCGGGTTCTCACCCGGCTGCTGGGCCGCGACAAGGCACAGCTCACGCTCGACGAGATCGAGGCCTCCCTGTCCACCGACCATCATCGTCCGCGGCTGTCCGACCTGAGGAGCAGGGCGACCGGGCGGATCCGTCCCATCGTCTGGGTGGGTGTCGGCCTGGCCTGTTTCCAGCAGCTGGTCGGCATCAACGTGGTCTTCTACTACGGCGCCGTGCTGTGGCAGGCGGTCGGGTTCTCGGAGAACGACGCGCTGCTGATCAATGTGCTGTCCGGCGCACTGAGCATCGGCGCATGCCTCGTCACCGTGCTGCTGATCGACCGTATCGGTCGCAAGCCGCTGCTGTGGATCGGCTCGGTGGGCATGTCCGTCTCCCTGGCGCTGGTGGTGGTGGCCTTCGCCAGCGGCTCGCTGGCCGACGGGCACCTGCAGCTGCCGGGCCGCATGGGCACCCTGGCGCTGGTCGCCGCCAATGCCTACGTCGTGTTCTTCAATCTGTCCTGGGGACCGGTGATGTGGGTGATGCTGGGCGAGATGTTCCCCAACCAGATCCGGGGCTCGGCACTGGCCGTCGCCGGTGCAGCGCAGTGGACGTCGAACTTCGCGGTCACGGTGACGTTTCCGATGCTGCTGGCCGCGGCCGGGCTGGCGGCAACCTACAGCATCTACCTGGTGGCCGCGGTGGTCTCGGTCGTGTTCGTGCTGCGCCATGTGCACGAGACCAAGGGCAAGGAACTGGAGCAGATGGAAGGATGAGCGCCATGACATCGCAGGATTCCATGCGCCGTGCCGGCGCGCTGATCGCCGGACTGATGCTGGCGCTGGTCGGTTGCAAGGGGGGAGACCGGCCAGCGCAGGCCACCGCTACCGAGGCTGATCCATGGCCACAGGTGGCCTGGCCCCTGGCCGAGGATGCCGCACTGGAGAAACGCATCACCGACCTGATGGCCGGCATGACCGTGGAGGAAAAGGTCGGCCAGCTGGTGCAGGGAGACATCGCCAGCATCACCCCCGACGACGTGCGCAGATACCGGCTCGGCTCGATCCTGGCCGGAGGCAACTCCGATCCTGGCGGTCGCTACGATGCATCGCCCGCCGAGTGGCTGGCGCTGGCGGACGCGTTCTACGACGCCTCCATGGACACCTCGCAGGGTGGAAAGGCAATTCCGCTGCTGTTCGGCATCGACGCGGTGCACGGGCAGAGCAACATCATCGGCGCCACGCTGTTCCCACACAACATCGGGCTCGGCGCTGCTCGCAATCCCGAGCTGCTGCGCAGGATCGGCGAGATCACCGCGCTGGAGACACGCGTCACCGGCATGGAATGGACGTTCGCGCCAACGGTCGCGGTTCCGCAGGATGACCGCTGGGGGCGCACCTACGAGGGCTATTCGGAGTCTCCCACCGTAGTGGCCAGTTATGCGGGTGCCATGGTGGAGGGCCTGCAGGGCAGGATAGGGTCGCCTGACTTTCTTGATGGCCGCCATGTGATCGCGTCGGTGAAGCACTTCCTGGGCGATGGTGGCACGACCGGCGGGAAGGACCAGGGCGACACCCGCATCAGCGAGGCCGAGCTCGTGCGCATCCATGCGGCCGGCTATCCGCCGGCGATCGCTGCCGGAGCACAGACCGCCATGGCGTCGTTCAACAGCGTCAACGGCGAGAAGATGCACGGCCACCGGCACTACCTCACCGACGTGCTGAAAGGGCGGATGAACTTCGGCGGCTTCGTGGTCGGCGACTGGAATGGCCATGGACAGATCAAGGGCTGCACGACCACCGACTGTCCCGCCACCATCAATGCGGGCCTGGACATGGCCATGGCGTCGGACAGCTGGAAGGGCTTCTACGAAACCACCCTGGCAGCCGTGAAGGACGGCAGGATCACTGCTGAGCGGCTGGATGATGCGGTGCGCAGGATCCTGCGGGTGAAGTTCCGCCTGGGCCTGTTCGAGGCGGGCAGGCCTTCCACCCGGGCGGTCGGCGGCCAGTTCGCGCTGATCGGCGCCCCTGAGCATCGCGCGGTGGCGCGGCAGGCGGTGCGCGAGTCGCTGGTGCTGCTGAAGAACCAGAACGGCATCCTGCCGCTGTCGCCAAGGCAGCGGATCCTCGTGGCCGGCGACGGTGCCGATGATGTCGGCAAGCAGGCCGGCGGCTGGACGCTGAACTGGCAGGGCACCGGCACCACCCGCAAGGACTTCCCCAATGCGGATACGATCTTCGAGGGCATTGCGCAGCAGGCCAGGGCCGCGGATGGCGAGGCCACGCTTGCCATCGATGGCAGATACACAGTGAAGCCGGATGTGGCGGTGGTGGTGTTCGGTGAAGATCCGTATGCCGAGTTCCAGGGCGACCTGCCCACGCTGGCCTACAAGCCCGGCGATGAAACGGACCTGGGATTGATTCGCCGGCTCAAGGAAGACGGCATTCCAGTGGTGGCGGTCTTCCTGAGCGGGCGACCTCTCTGGGTGAACCGGGAAATCAATGCCGCGGACGCCTTCGTGGCGGCGTGGCTGCCGGGATCGGAAGGCGGTGGCGTTGCCGACGTACTGCTGCGTGGTCCGGATGGCCGCATGCAGCACGACTTCAAGGGCAGACTCAGCTTCAGCTGGCCACGTACGGCCACGCAGTACGCCAACAACGTCGGCCAGAAGGACTACGCCCCGCTGTTCCCGTTCGGCTTCGGTCTGAGCTATGCCGACAAGGGCGATCTGGCGGCACTGCCGGAAGTTTCGGGCGTCACCGGCAACGAGGGGGCAACCGGTGTCTTCTTTGCCCGCGGCGATGCAGGTGCCGGCATGGCGCTGCGGCTGGAGGATGGTGCCGGGCAGGGCATGACCGTGATCAGCGTGCCGGATGCACTGGCAGATGACCGTCTGAAGATCACCGGTGTGGACCATCTGGCCCAGGAGGACGGCCGGCGTCTTGCCTGGTCGGGTCAGGGGGAAGCTGTGGCCGCACTGCAGTCGCACACGCCGCTGGACCTGCAGCGGGAAGCCAACGGTGATCTGATGCTGTTGACCACGCTGCGTGTCGACGTGGCACCACGTGGCGAGGCGTGGCTGGCGGTGGGCTGTGGTGCCGGGTGCTCGGCCCGCATCGCCATCGGGCCCACGCTGGCGGCGCTTCCGGTCGGCCAGTGGACGCGCGTGGGCATTCCCCTGAAATGCCTGGCTGCGGCCGGAGCGAAGGTGGGTGCGCTGGATCGGCCGTGGTCGGTGGGGACGGCTGATGCAATGACGATCTCCGTGTCCCGCGTGGCGCTGGGCGCGCTGAACGAAGCCGAGACCACCCTCGGATGCGGTGCGTGATGGCATCCTGCCTGAAGGCCAGCGCGCTGGACACAGGCACCGTGCGGGTGCCGGCATGACACGGGCCTGTGCGCTACCGGTGCGTGGGCGGGGCCGCCACCGAATCGCGTGCGATCAGGCGATGCGGCACGACATGATCCCGCAGTACGGGGGCGTTTCCGGCCGGGCGACGGATGGTGCGCAGCAGGATATCGATGGCAGCATTGGCCATCGAGGCGATCGGCTGATGGATCGTCGTCAGTTCCGGCCACACGGTGGTCGCGGCCGATGTGTCATCGAAGCCCACCACCGACAGGTCGCGGGGGACCTCCAGGCCGCGTCGGTGCGCCACGGAGATGGCGGCTGCCGCCATGTCATCGTTGCTGGCGAAGATGGCCGTCGGTGGCCGACGCTGGGACAGCAGCTTCTCGGCGGCGGCCAGTCCGGACCGGTAGGTGTAGTCGCCGTGCTGGACCAGGCCGGGTTCCACCGACAGTCCGGCTTCCTGCAACGCGGTGACGAAACCATCGTAGCGACGCGCACTCGCGCTCAGATCCCGGCGCCCGCGGATGAAGCCGATGCGGCTGTGGCCCTGCCGGATCAGGTGCTCGGTCATTTCCTTGCCTGCGTTGAAGTCGTCGATGCGGACGCAGGACAGGGCCTCGCTCAGGCGCCCCGATGCGATGGCCACCACCGGGATGCCGGCCTTCACCAGTTCACTCACGGCCGCCTGCGATTCGCACAGCGGCGGCGGCAGGATCACCCCGTCGACGCGGCTGGCCAGGGCACGCGCTGCCGTGCGCTCGGACTCATCGTCAAGGTTGTCCCAGTAGTCGATGACCAGTTGGATGGCAGAGCTGGACGCGACGCGCAGCAGCCCGACCAGCAGTTCGCGCAGGTAGGCACCGCTGGGATTGGTATAGATCAACGCAATGCGCGTGTGCTGCGCAGCGGCCAGCGAACTGGCCGCCAGATTGGGCGTATAGCCCAGCTCACGCACGGCACGCATCACCCGCTCGCGGGTGACGTCCCGCACCTTGCCCTGGTTGATCACCCGCGACACGGTCATCGGCGAAACGCCGGCAAGGGCCGCAACCTCGTCGATCGTCACGCCCGCGGTTCTGCGGCGAACCGATTTCTTCGGCTTGTCCAATGCACGATCCCTTTGTTCTTGGTGGCGTTGCCGCGCAGGTGCGAGGGCAGATGATGAACCGTTCCGGCGCCGGTCGTAGTCTACAAAGTCGAATGTTAACGCCGTTGTTCCGTGCTGTCGGCGGACGGCTGTGCGCCGCCCTTGCCTTGCTGGCATGCGCCGGTGGCGCACATGCGGAGGATGGCTACGCATTGTGGATGCGCTACGTGCCGGCGGCCGTGGAGGTCGCTGCCGGCTATCGGCTGCAGCTGGGCGAGGTGGTCGCCCCTGACCAGACGCCCACCCAGCGCGCCGCGCGTGATGAACTGGCGCGCGGCCTTCCCGGGGTACTGGGAACGGCACCGCCCATCCGCACGGACCTCGCCGGTGATCACGCCCTGGTGCTGGGCACGCCGCAGTCCTCGATGCTGGTCGCGCCGTTCCGCGAAGACATTGCCACCTTGGGCGAGGATGGCTACCTGATCAGGAAGGTCCGCAGCGGAGGACGCGATCTTCTGCTGGTGGCGGCACGGCAGGACATCGGTGTGCTGTACGGCGTGTTCCACCTGCTGCGGCTGCTGCAGCGTGGCGGATCGCTGGAGTCGCTGGACGTGCGGGAATCGCCCCGGGTTGCGCTGCGGGTGCTCGATCACTGGGACAACCTGGATCGCTACGTCGAACGCGGCTACGCGGGCAGCTCCCTGTGGGACTGGCAGACCCTGCCGCAGTGGCGTGACCCGCGCTATACCGACTACGCCCGCGCCAACGCGTCGCTGGGCATCAATGGCACCGTACTGAACAACGTCAATGCCAGCGCCCTGAGCCTGTCGCCGGCCTATCTCGCCAAGGCCGCCGCGCTGGCGGACCTGTTCCGCCCCTACGGCATCCGTGTGTACCTGAGCGCACGCTTCAGCGCGCCCATCGAGCTCGGCGGCCTGGCCACGGCCGATCCGCTGGATACGGAGGTGCAGCGCTGGTGGCGGAAAAAGGTCGAAGAGATCTACGCCCTCATCCCGGATTTCGGCGGCTTCCTGGTCAAGGCGAACTCGGAGGGCCAACCGGGCCCGCAGGATTACGGCCGCTCCCATGCCGACGGTGCCAACCTGCTGGGCGATGCCCTGGCGCCGCACAACGGCGTGGTGATGTGGCGTGCCTTCGTCTACTCGCACGAGGTGCCGGAAGATCGCGCCAAGCAGGCCTACGGTGAGTTCATCGGCCTGGACGGTGCCTTCCGCCGCAACGTGATCGTGCAGGTGAAGAACGGGCCGATCGATTTCCAGCCCCGCGAGCCGTTCCATCCGCTGTTCGGCGCGATGCCACGCACGCCGTTGATGATGGAGTTCCAGATCACCAAGGAGTATCTGGGATTTGCGACGCACCTGGTGTACCTGGGCACGCTTTACGAGGAAGTGCTGCGGGCCGACACCCGGGTACGCGGACCGGGCTCCACGGTCGCGCGCGTGGTCGACGGTTCGCTGCACGGCCACGGGCTGACCGGCATCGCCGGCGTCGCCAACATCGGCGTGGACCGGACCTGGAGCGGCTCGCACTTCGATCAGGCCAACTGGTATGCCTTCGGGCGGCTGGCCTGGAATCCGCAGCAGTCTGCCCGCGCCATCGCTGAAGACTGGGCCGCGCTGACGTTCTCGCCGGACCCGCAGGTGACCGGCCCGATCGTGCGGATGATGATGGCCTCGCGCGAAGCGGCGGTGGACTACATGACCCCGCTGGGCCTGCATCACCTCATGGCCCGTGGGCATCACTACGGCCCCGGTCCCTGGGTGGATGGAGGGCCACGCGCCGACTGGACGTCCGTGTACTACCACCGCGCGGACCGGCACGGCGTGGGCTTCGACCGCACATCGGCCGGAAGCAACGCGGTGTCCCAGTACGCCCCGGCGGTCGCCGCGGAGTACGGCGACCTAGCGCGGGTGCCGGAGTCGCTGCTGCTGTGGTTCCATCATGTGCCGTGGGATCACCCCATGCGTTCGGGGCAGGTGCTGTGGGACGAACTGGTGGGACGCTACTCGCGTGGCGTGCGCCAGGTGCAGTCCCTGCAGGCTGCCTGGGCAACCCTGCAGGGCCGGATCGATCCACAACGCTATCAGCACGTGGCCGCGTTCCTGCAGATCCAGCAGGAGGAGGCGCAATGGTGGCGCGATGCCAGCGTGGCGTACTTCCAGTCGCTCAGCGGCCGGCCGTTGCCGCCCGGCGAACCGCCACCGCCGCACCCGCTGTCGTATTACCAGGCATTGCAGTTTCCTTTCGCACCGGGGGATGGACGATGAGCATGATCGGACGGGCCGGGCGGGCGGCCTTGCTGCTGGCCCTGGCTGCAATGGCCGGGTCCGTCGCGGCACGGGAGCCGGCGGCGTTGCTGCATCCGCTGTTCCAGGATCATGCCGTCCTGCAGCGTGATCGGCCGATCGCGGTCTGGGGCCAGGCGCCTGCGGGACAGGAGGTTTCCGTGACCTTCGCCGGGCAGGCGGTGACCACGCAGGCGGATGCCACGGGCCGATGGCACGCCACGCTGCAGCCGACTCCGGCAGGCGGCCCCCACATGCTGCAGGCAACGTCCGGCAAGGACATCCAGATCGCCCGCGACATCCTGGTCGGCGATGTCTGGCTGTGCTCCGGACAGTCGAACATGGAGCTGCCCGTGTGGCGCGCGCTCAATGCAGGCAGCGAGATCGCCTCCGCCACGCTGCCGACGATCCGCCTGTTCACCGTGCCGCAGGCCGCGGCGGTGCAGGCGCAGACGACATTCCAGAGCGCGGTTGCCTGGACGCCGGCATCGCCCGCCACGGTGGGCGACTTCTCCGCGACCTGCCTCTACTTCGCACGCGAGCTGCAGCGCACGGTCGCCGTGCCGATGGGATTGATCCAGGCCGCCTGGGGCGGCTCGCGGATCGAGGCATGGACCAGCGTCGAGGCGCTGCGCGCGCAGCGGGGCATGGCAGAGCCCCTGGATATCCTCGCGCTGTATGCCGGTGACCCCCTGGCGGCACGCGCACGCTGGGGGCGGTACTGGCAGCAGTGGTGGGTGACGCGCGATGAGGCTGTGCCCGGCGCAGCGCCGTGGCGCGCGGAGGCCAGCGACAGCGGATGGCAACCGACGCCGGCAGCGCTGGGCGCATGGGAGCATTGGAACGTCCCGGCGCTTGCCGATTACAACGGCATGGTGTGGTATCGCACGCAGGTCACGCTGAGTGCGGAACAGGCGGCGCAGGGCGCGACGCTCGAACTGGCATCCGTTGACGAGACGGACATGACCTGGGTGAACGGTGTCGCCGTGGGCAGCCAGTATGGCGCCGGTGAGCGGCGCTATCCGCTGCCGAAGGGGCTGTTGAAGGCCGGGTCCAACAGTGTCGTGGTCAACGTGCTGGACACCTACGGTGAAGGTGGCCTGGCCGGCCCTGCCACCGCACATGCGGTGATCCTGGAGGACGGTCAGCGGGTGGTGCTGGATGCGTCCTGGCAGTACCGGATGGCACCTGGCGGACAAGCGCCCCCGTTCGCTCCCTGGCAGGCGGCGACGGGTCTGTCGACGTTGTACAACGGCATGATCGCGCCGCTGGGCGCGTTCGGACTGCGCGGCATGCTGTGGTACCAGGGGGAGTCGAACACCGGCGACGGCGCCGGATATGCGGCACTGCTGCGCTCGCTGCGGGACGACTGGCGACGCCAGTTCGGTACGGATACGCCGTTGCTGCTGGTGCAACTGGCTGGCTATGGCCAACCGCCCGTCGCCCCTGCGGACAGCGGATGGGCGCAGGTGCGCGACGCACAGCGCCGGGTCGCGGCCGAAGATCCCCGCAGTGGCCTCGCCGTGGCCATCGACATCGGCGATGCCTACGACATCCACCCACCGAACAAGCAGGAACTGGGTCGCCGTCTGGCCCGGGTCGCGCGCCACGTCATCTACGGCGAGCACGCAGTGGCCCCGTCAGGGCCGGATGCGGCCAGGGCCCTGCGCGTGCCGGCAGGCGTGGCCGTCGAATTCGAGGATGTCGACGGCGCCCTGGCAGCAACCGGTTCGAAGCACCCCATCGGCTTTGAACTGTGCGATGCCGTCGCCCCGCGCTGTGAGTACAGCGACGCCGACCTGGATGGACGCCGGGTGGTGTTGCGCAGCCTGCCTTCCCTGCGCCCGACGCATGTCCGCTACTGCTGGGCCGATGGCCCGGTGTGCACGCTGCGTGACAGCAGCGGGGCGCCGGCCGGTCCGTTCGAACTTCCCATTGCCGACGCCGAGGCCCGACGATGAAGATGTTGTCCCTGCAGCACCCTTCTGCCCGGCGCGCCCGGGTGTCACTGGCGCGCCGGATGCTGGCAGCGATGTTCGCGCTGTCGGCGGCGACCGCCCATGCCGCCTCGCCAGAGGCCGCGCCGCCGGTGTACTTCGACTGGTTCGAGTACCGCGGTCATGACACCGCGTTTGAGGCGCCGCTGCCGGCGGGCCACTACCGCAACCCGATCCTGGCCGGCTTCCACGCCGATCCGAGCATCGTGGGCGCGAACGGGAAGTTCTATCTGGTCAACTCCAGCTTCACCTACTACCCGGGCATTCCGGTGTTCGAGAGCGTCGACCTGGTCCACTGGAAGCAGATCGGCAACGTGATCGACCGTCCGACACAGCTGGATTTCGACGGTCTGAGCGTCTCCCGCGGCATCTTCGCGCCCACCATAGAGTTCCACGAGGGAACCTTCTACGTCGTCACCACCGCGACCGACAGTGGTGGCAATTTCATCGCCACCGCGCGGGATCCGGCGGGACCGTGGTCCGATCCGCACTGGTTGCCCAGCATCGATGGCATCGATCCGTCACTGTTCTTCGACGACGATGGCAAGGTCTATCTGATCAACAATGATGTGCCGCCTGGTCCGGCGCGCTACGACGGCCACCGCGCCATCTGGATGCAGCAGATCGATCTGTCGGCCTTCAAGCCGGTCGGCCCGCGCAGGGTGCTGGTCGATGGTGGCGTGGAGCCGTCGAAGAACCCCATCTGGATCGAAGGGCCGCACATCTACAAGCGTGAGGGCTGGTACTACCTGTCCGACGCCGAAGGCGGCACAGGGCCGCAGCATTCGCAGGTGGTGCTGCGCAGCCGTGATGTATGGGGGCCGTACATCCCCTATCCGGGCAATCCCATCCTGACCCAGCGCGAGCTGCCGGACGACCGGCCGCTGCCGATCACCAATGCAGGGCACGCCGATCTGATCGAGGGCCCGGACGGCTCGTGGTGGGCAGTGTTCCTTGCCAGCCGCAATTACCAGAAGCGGCACTACAACACCGGGCGCGAAACCTATCTGCTGCCGGTTCGCTGGCAGGATGGCTGGCCGCAGATCCTGCCGACCGACCAGGCCATTCCCTATATGGTCAAGGCACCGTCCTGGATGCAGGGGCAGGCGTCCCAGGCGCCGCTGACCGGCAACTTCGTCGACCGCGACACCTTTGATGGGCCGACGCTTGCCGCCCACTGGCTGCGCGTTCGGGTGCCCAAACAGGCCTGGGCCGACCTGGGTGACCGGCCGGGCATGCTGGCCGTGCACCCGCTTGCGGAGAATCTGGACACGCTGCGCAATCCGGCGTTCCTCGGTCGCCGCCAGCAGCATCTGCGCTTCGAGGCGAGTACCGAGATGTCCCGTCCGGCCATCGGCGTCGCGGCGGGCCTGGCTGCATTCCAGAGCGAGGCCTACTGGTACTTCCTTGGCGTCCGCAGCGTGCGCGGTGATCGTCTGTCGGTCTTCCTCGAGGGTCGCGACGGCAGCGGCAGCACGCGAACGCTGGCCAGCCGCGAGGTCCCCGCATCCGCGGTCCTGCGCCTGAAGATCGCCGGGGATGAGGCCGACTACGCGTTCTCGTTCGATACCGGTGACGGGCAGGGCTGGCAGACGCTGGCACGCGGTGTGGATGGCACGGTTCTGAGTACTGATCGCGCAGGCGGCTTCGTAGGCGCACTGCTGGGACCATTCGCGCGCGATGAGCGCGCCGGGAGGAGCAAATGATGATATCGACTTCGTCCAACGGCGCTGTCCACCGCGGCACGCGGCATGGCCGGCGGGTGCTTTACGCTGCGCTGCTGTGCGTGGCGACCGCCGCGTCGGCCGCTGCACCGCGGCCGTGGCTGGATGCTTCGGCCAGCTTCGAGCAGCGGGCCGCATCGCTGGTGGCCCAGATGACGCTGGAGGAGAAAGCCGCGCAGATGCAGAATGCCGCGCCGGCGATCGAGCGCCTCGGTGTGCCGGCCTACGACTGGTGGAACGAGGGGCTGCATGGCGTGGCGCGGGCAGGGCAGGCCACTGTCTTTCCACAGGCCATCGGCCTGGCGGCAACGTTCGACGTGCCGCTGATGGGCGAGGTGGCGACGACCATCAGCGACGAGGCCCGTGCCAAGCATCACCAGTTTCTCCGCGAGGGCTCACACGGGCGTTACCAGGGGCTCACGTTCTGGTCCCCGAACGTCAACATCTTCCGGGACCCGCGCTGGGGTCGTGGCCAGGAAACCTACGGCGAGGATCCCTACCTGACTGCCCGCATGGGCGTCGCCTTCGTACGTGGCCTGCAGGGCGATGACCCGGTGTACCGCAAGCTCGATGCCACGGCCAAGCATCTGGCCGTGCACAGCGGGCCGGAGGCCGACCGTCACCACTTCGACGCGCGGCCCAGCCGGCGCGACCTGTACGACACCTACCTGCCGGCGTTCGAGGCGCTGGTGAAGGAGGGCGATGTCGATGCGGTGATGGGCGCATACAACCGGGTGTACGGTGAGTCAGCCAGTGCCAGCCGGTTCCTGCTGCGCGACGTGCTGCGGCGTGACTGGGGCTTCAAGGGCTACGTCGTCTCGGACTGCTGGGCGATCGTCGATATCTGGAAACATCACCGGATCGTTGCCACCCGTGAAGCCGCCGCAGCGCTGGCGGTCAGGAATGGCACCGAGCTGGAGTGCGGACAGGAGTACGCCACGCTGCCCGCAGCCGTGCGCCAGGGCCTGATCACCGAAGCGGAGATCGACGACGCGGTGACACGCCTGTTCGCCGCACGGATGCGCCTGGGCATGTTCGATCCACCGGAGCGGGTGCGTTGGGCGCGGATTCCCGCCTCGGTCAACCAGGCGCCCGCGCACGACACCCTGGCGCTGAAGGCCGCCCAGGAATCGCTGGTCCTGCTGAAGAACGAGGGGGTACTGCCGTTGTCGCGTGACCTCAAGCGCATTGCCGTGGTCGGTCCCACGGCTGACGACACCATGGCGCTGCTCGGCAACTACTTCGGCACACCGGCCGCGCCGGTCACGATACTGCAAGGTATCCGCGATGCGGCGAAGGGTATCGACGTGCGCTACGCCCGTGGCGTGGACCTGGTCGAGGGGCGGGATGATCCCAGCGCGACGCCGCTGATCGAGCCGACCTTCCTGCGGCCGTCGGCGGCGTCGACCGAGCGTGGCCTGCGTGGCGAGTACTTCCGCACGGCCGACCTGTCGGGCACGCCGGCACTGGTCCGCACCGACGCGCAGATCGGCTTCCGCTGGGACCGCGGCTCGCCAACCGACAATCTGCTTGCCCGTGGCGAGGCGGCGCCGGGGCAGGGCATTCCGAGCGATGGTTTCAGCATCCGCTGGACCGGACAGCTGCTGCCGCCGGTATCCGGGCGCTATCGGCTGGAGGTGGCCGGCGACGACGGCTTCCGCCTGTATCTGGACGGCAAGCGCGTGCTGGACCACTGGGTGAACTCGGATCGTCTGCACGCCGAAGGTATCGACGTCGATCTGCAGGCGGGCCGCACCTACGAGCTGAAGCTGGAGTACTACGACGACGAGCGCGATGCGGGCGTGCGGCTGGGCTGGCGCATGCCGGGCGCCAAGGCACCCTTCGACGAAGCCCTTGATGCGGCCCGCGACGCCGATGTCGTGGTGTTTGTCGGCGGCCTGACCGGCGACGTCGAGGGCGAGGAGATGACCGTCAACTATCCGGGCTTCGCGGGCGGGGACCGGACCGATCTGCGGCTGCCGGCACCCCAGCGCACCCTGCTGGAGGCACTGCATGCCACCGGCAAGCCGGTGGTGATGGTGCTGACCGGCGGATCGGCAATGGCCGTTGACTGGGCCCAGGACCATCTGCCGGCGATCCTGATGAGCTGGTACCCGGGGCAGCGCGGCGGCACTGCCGTGGGCCAGGCGCTGTTCGGCGACGTCAACCCCGCAGGTCGTCTGCCGGTGACCTTCTACAAGGCCGGTGAAGCGCTGCCGGCGTTCGACGACTACAGCATGGAGGGCCGTACCTACCGCTACTTCCGCGGTACCCCCCTGTATCCGTTCGGCCACGGGCTCTCGTACACCCGCTTCGATTACGCAGCGCTGCGCGTTGATGCGGACAGGATCAATGCCGATGGCCGGCTGGGTGTGCACGTGGACGTGACCAACACCGGCACACGCAGCGGTGACGAGGTCGTGCAGCTCTATGTGCGACGCCAGCAGGCCGGCAGCGACGAGGCCGTGCAGGAACTGCGTGGCTTCCAGCGTGTCCATCTCGCCCCCGGCGAACGGCGCACCGTGACGTTCTCGCTTGAGGCACCGCGGGACCTGCGCCGTTATGACGAAGCGGGCGGTGCCTATGCGGTGCCACCCGGGGCCTACGAGGCGCGGGTCGGCGCCTCGAGTGCCGATATCCGCGCGCGGGCCGGGTTCTCGGTGGAGGCCGTGCATGGCAAGCACTGAACACACCCTCACGGTGCGCGAGAAGCTGGGCTACAGCCTGGGCGATCTCGCGGCGAACCTGATCTTCCAGACCCTGATCACCTATCTGGCGTTCTTCTACACCGATGTCTACCGGCTGCCGCCGGCAACGGCGGCTACGATCATCTTCGTGGTCGGCATGCTCGGCGCGTTCGTTTTCACCCCGCTGATCGGCATCGCCGCAGACCGCACCTCGACGCGGTGGGGGCGGTTCCGTCCGTGGATCCTGTGGACGGCGATCCCGTTCGGCGTGCTGTCGCTGCTGGCGTTCAGCACGCCAGAACTGGGCGAGCGCGGCAAGGTCATCTATGCGCTGGGCACCTACGCTCTGCTGGTCTTCGTCTATGCAGCGAACAATCTGCCGTACTCCGCACTGAGTGGTGTGCTGACCGGCAGCATGGCACAGCGCAACAGCCTGTCGGCCTATCGTTTCGTGGCCGTGATGATCGCGCAGTTCATCATCCAGGTCCTGCTGATGCCGCTGGTGCTGATCCTGGGTGACGGTGACCGCGTGCGTGGCTTCGAACAGGTGATGACCGTGTTCGCCATCGTCGGGACGGTGTTCTTCCTGATCACCTTCGCCACCACGCGCGAGCGCATCGTCCCCACCCGCGAGCAGACCGGAGGCGTGCTGCAGGACCTGTCGGACCTGCTGCACAACCGGCCGTGGCAGGTGATGCTGGCCCTGACCGTCCTGGTGTTCATCAACCTGGCGCTGAAGGGCGGCACGTACATCTACTACTTCCAGTACTACATGAGCGACGCTGCGCTGGTCGACTTTCTGGAAAACTCAGGATTCAACGGCCTGATCGGCGCGCTGAACGCAGGTCTGGGTAGTGCCGGATTCGCCGGCTTCAGCTGGCCCAAGGACGCGGCAACCTCGGCCTTCAGCCTGTTCAATGCCTGCGGAATCATCTGCATGATCCTGGGCATCGGCGTGTCGCGACGGCTGGCAGACCGCTTCGGCAAGCGTGACGTCTTCGGTGGCGCACTGTTCATCTCCACCCTGTTCCTGCTGGCCTTCTACCTGTTTCCGCCGACGGCGGTCGGCGTGGCCTTTGCTGCCTTCATGCTGCATGGATTCTGCTACGGCATCACCATCCCGCTGCTGTGGGCGATGATCGCCGACGTTGCCGACTACTCGGAATGGAAGAACCATCGCCGGGCCACCGCGATCATCTTCTCGGCGATGCTGTGCGGCCTGAAGATCGGCCTCAGCGTGGGAGGCGCCCTGGTCGCCGGCATTCTTGCCCACTACGGCTACCAGGCGGGTATGGCGACACAGCCCGAGGGCGTGGTCGAGGGCATCCGCCTGACCGTAAGCGTCTACTGCTCCCTTCCTTTCCTGCTCGCCGTGGCGCTGCTGTTCGCGTACGAAATCGACAAGCGCGCGGAAGCCCGCATCGAACAGGACCTCCAACTGCGTCGCCACTCGGCCGACGCATCCGCGTAACCCAACGATGACGACCATGATCGACCTCTCTCCAGGCGACGACGGCCGGGCCGACGACGCCCGCCTCGCGCAGCTCACCCGGCACGCCATCTCGCAGCCGCTGGTGACCCATATCTACACCGCCGATCCGTCGGCCCATGTCTTCGAGGGACGGCTCTACATCTATCCCTCGCACGACATCGACGGCGGCCAGCCGTTCGACGACGAGGGTGGGCACTTCGGCATGCAGGACTACCACGTACTGCGGATGGACACGCCCGACGGCGACGCCATCGATTGCGGCCAGGCGCTGCACCTTGACGACGTGCCGTGGGCGCACAAGCAGATGTGGGCGCCCGACGCCGCCTGCCGCGACGGGCGCTACTACTTCTATTTCCCGGCCAAGGATGCGCAGGGCCTGTTCCGCATCGGCGTGGCGGTCGGCGAACGGCCGGAGGGACCATTCATTCCCCGGCCCGAACCGATGCAGGGCGCGTACTCGATCGACCCGGCCGTATTCGAGGACGGGGACGGCAGCCACTATCTGTACTTCGGTGGGATCTGGGGCGGACAGCTGCAGCACTATCGTGACAATCGGTACGACACCGCGCACGAGGAGCCGACAGGCAGTGCGCCGGCGCTGGGGCCGAGGGTGGGCCGGCTCGATGCCGGCATGACCGAACTGGCCGAGCCCACGCGCGAGGTGCAGATCCTGGACGAGCACGGCCAGCCGCTGCGCGCGGACGATCATGCGCGCCGCTTCTTTGAAGGGCCGTGGGTGCACAAGTATCAGGGCCGGTACTACCTGTCCTATTCCACGGGCAACACGCATCTGCTGTGTTATGCGATCGGCGACAGCCCCTATGGCCCGTTCACCTATGCCGGCGTACTGCTGACGCCCGTGGTGGGCTGGACCACGCACCACTCCATCTGCAGCTTCAAGGGACAGTGGTATCTGTTCTACCACGATGCGCTGATGTCCGGCGGCGTCACACATCTGCGCTCGGCCAAGTGCACGCCGCTGCACATGGAGGCCGATGGCCGCATCCGGACCATCGACCCCTATGGTGCCTGAGCGCAGGCTGCCGGTGGACGACGCGCTCGCCCCGCTGCCGGCCGGTGAGCTGCACTGGCTGCGGGCGGGCGATCTCGAAGTGGCGCTGGCGGCCGGGGCAGGGGGGCGCCTGGCACAGATGCGCTACCAGGGCGTGGACTGGCTGGTGGATGCAGCGGAGGGTGGAGCGGCGACGATCGCCTGGGGCTGCTATCCGATGGTGCCGTGGGCTGGGCGCATCCGTCGTGGACAGTTCAGCTTCGATGGTGCACCCCATGCATTGCCGGTCAACTTCGGCGGGCACGCCATTCACGGGGTCGGCTTCTCCAGGCCCTGGCAGATCGACAGCCTCGATGCGACGAGTGCTACGCTGACGCTTGATCTGCCGCGTGACAGGTACTGGCCCTTCGGTGGTGTTGCCCGACAGGTCATACGCCTGCAGGCACGCTGCCTGCAACTGCAGCTCTCGGTACAGGCTGTGCAGCAGGCCATGCCGGCAGTGCTGGGCTGGCACCCGTGGTTCCGCAAACCGGACCGGCTGCTGTTCAACCCTCGCGCGATGTACCCGCGTGACGGGGAGGGTATTGCCGTTCTGCCGTGCGTGCCGCCCACGCCGGGTCCATGGGATGACTGTTTCATCACCGACCGTGATCGTGACATGGCGCTAGTGCGCGGCGCGCAGCGCCTGCGGCTGCGATCAGACGGCGACCACTGGGTTGTCTACGACGGTGCCCCGCACGCCACCTGCGTCGAACCGCAGAGCGGGCCACCTGATGGCTTCACGCTTGCGCCGCGCCGGCTGCAGCCCGGTCAGCAGCTGGCGCAGACGTTCGAGCTGGCCTGGGAGCAGGACGTCCCCTGAACTGCGGCGCGGTTCAGCGCAGGGCGGGAACTGCGACGGAACGGGCCATCACAGGCTCCAATCGATGCGCAGGCCTGCAATCAGCGCATCCGGCAGGTCACGCTGGCGCGCAGGTTCGTTGAACTGGTCAGGATGCACGATGTAGTGCAGGTTCGGCGCAATCCGCAGCTGTGGGGTGAGCTGGATGCCGTAGCCCACCTCCATCATCACCTGGCTCCCATGCGGGGTGCCGCTGCCACCGGCTGCGGCACGCGCCAGGCGCAGGTTCTCCAGGGCGATGCCGCTGTACTTCTGCTGGGTCACGACGAAGGCGATGCTGTCCTGTGGGCGGCTGGCGAAGGTGCCTTTCTGCACCAGGCCGGCCTGCAGAAAGTGATCCTCGATCAACTGGCCGGAGGTGCCCTTGAGCACGGCGCCGAAGACCGTCAGGCCGCGATCGCTGCCATCACCGGTCACCTGCTGCTCGAAACGGGCAAATGCACCGGAGCGACCGTGGCGGTTCGCGTAGTCCTGGCCACTGAGCACGGCGGGCATTCCGTTGATGTCGCGCAACGGATCACGATAGGTCGAGTTGTCCTGCCAGCCACCCAGTTCATACCGGGCCCGCAATCGCGCCGAAGCCGGGCTGCGCCAGCCGATCGTGTACGGCACGATCCAGCCGGTGGCCTGGTGCGTGCTCCATTTCAAGCCATGCTGGCCGTCTTCGGCCTGACTCGGATCGACCTGGTAGGCGCCAACGCGCAGATAGACATCCGGCGTCAACCAGGTGGTGGCATCGGCCATCCAGCTCGACACCGGCCACCAGGTGAAGTTGCTGGTGCGGAACACGTAGGTCGGGTTGCCGCAGGCCGAATTGCCCTGGAAGTACTGGCACAGTTCGGAGCCGAGGAAGTGGATGTTGGCGACGCTGCGTCCGGCTTCGAGCACCAGGCGGTCGTCGAGCAGTTTCTGTTCGAGGGTCAGATTGGCCAGACGCGTCCCCTGGCCGCCGTAGATTTCCTGCACCGAGGTGCTGTTGCCGGTGCTGCTGGCAGCCAGGTTGGTGCCATGGCGGTTGATGCCGTAGGCCTTGATCGTTGCCCCCTGCCACCCGAACGCGGCCTCCAGGTTCACGTCCGCGCCGAACATCAGCTGGCCGGCGTAGGCGGTGCCGCTGTTCTTGCCGCCGTCGAGCGTGGCCGCGGCTTCGCCGGTGTAGGAAAGCTTGGGTGAAACGACCTCGCCCCGGTCGGCGGCCGCGGCCAGCGAGGGCAGCGTCAGCAGGAGTGCGGCCAGCAGCAGGCGGCGGGAGGAGCGGGGCATGGGCGGAAGTCCTGTAGATGGGCAACGACGCCGCCCCGGAAAGCCGGGACAGCCGAGTGATCGAGGCAGGGAGAACGGTCAGGCCGCGGCGGTGACCGGCTTCTTGAGGAGACGCAGCGCGAGCGCCGTCACGGTGACGCCGGCCAGCAGCGCCAGCAGGTAGACGCCCAGATGGGTGACCGCGTTCGGGATCGGCAGCACGAACACGCCGCCATGGGGGACCTTCAGTTCGACGCCCGCGGCCATCGAGATCGCGCCGGCCACGGCCGAGCCTAGGATCAGCGCCGGAATGGTGCGCAGCGGATCGCGCGCGGCGTAGGGGATCGCACCTTCAGTGACGAAACTGAGACCGAGCACGCCGGCGGCTCCGGCAGTGCCGCGTTCCTCGGCCGTGAAGCGGTTGCTGAACAACCACGTCGCCAATGCGATGCCCAATGGCGGCGTCATGCCGCCGATCATCGTCGCTGCCATCGGCGTGTAGACCTGGCTGGAGATCAATGCAGTGGAGAACGCATAGGAAGCCTTGTTGACCGGGCCGCCCATGTCCACCGCCATCATTCCGCCCAGCAGCAGACCGAGCAGGATCGCGCTGCTGCCCTGCATGCCCCGCAGCCATTCGGTCAGCCAGGCCAGCAGCCCTGCGACCGGCGTGCCGATCACGTACATCATCAACAGGCCCACCAGCAGGGTGCCCAGCACTGGCAGGATCAATACCGGCTTGAGGCCCTCCAGGCTGCGCGGCAGGCGCAGCGCTCGGTTGATCCAGTGCACGCCATAGCCGGCAATGAAGCCGGCCAGGATGCCGCCGATAAAGCCCGCGTCCATGTTGACCGCGACCAGCCCGCCGATCATGCCGGGCGCGATGCCGGGGCGGTCGGCGATGGAATAGGCGATGTAGCCGGCAAGTGCCGGCACCATCAGAGTGAAGCCGGCCTTGGCGCCGATCTGGAACAGGGACCAGGCCAGCGTGCCCTTGTGTGCATCGTCGAAGGCGTAGATGCCGCCGAGGGCAAATGCCAGCGCGATCAGCAGGCCACCTGCGGTCACGAACGGCAGCATGAACGATACGCCGGTCATCAGGTGCTTGTAGGGGCCGGTGCCCTTGCTCTTCTCGGGTGCGCGGCCCGGGGCAGACGCGCCGGCGTGGACATTGGCCTCGGCCAGCGCCTTGCGGAGCAGGTTCTGGCCATCGTTGATCGCGGGCTTGGTGCCACTCTTGAACAGGCGCTTGCCGGCGAAGCGTGACAGATCCACTTCACGGTCTGCGGCGATCAGCACCAGGTCGGCGGCAGCGATTTCCTCGTCGCTCAACGCATCCTGCGCACCGACCGAGCCCTGCGTTTCGACCCGGATTGCGTGACCAAGCGCCTTGCCGGCCTGCTGCAGGCCTTCGGCCGCCATGAACGTGTGGGCGATGCCGGTCGGGCAGGAGGTGACAGCGACGATGCGCTTGCGAGCGGCCGCCGCATCGGCCTTGGGCACAGCAGTTTCCAGTGATGCCAATGCAGCGAGTGGATCGTCCAGCACTTCGCCGAGGCCGGCACGCACCACCGTCGCAGTGTCGAAGCGGGTCAGATCGGCCTCGCCGTCGCCCACCAGCAGGAGCGTCGTCGCGGTGGCGTGTGCGGCATCAAGTGCGCCGGTCACGCCCTGTTCGCTGCGGATCTCGATCACCAGTTCGAGGCCACGCTGGCGGGCGGCGCGGCGCAGCGCTTCGGCAGCGAGAACGGCCTCGATGCTGCGCGCGCCAGCGGCGATGATGACGGGGAAAGGGTGCATGGGAACTCCTGGAATTCTTCGGGTTCTGTTCTGCGTGAGGCGCTGGGGCGGGCCGTGGGGCCTGCAGCGCCGCCTGCAGGGTTTCAATCCAATCGTTCGATCAGTACATCGTCCGTCCACCCGCGGACCTGCGCCGGATCCAGCCGTCGCGCGTCGCCGCTGTGCAGGCGACTCATCGAAAAGGCCGTTGCCAGGCGCGCGCAGCTGGCCAGGTCGAAGGCCGGCTCAAGCAGTGCGGCGGCGATACCGGCCACCATGGCGTCGCCCGCACCGACCGTGCTGCCCTGCGACAGACGCGGGGGACGCGCGATCAGGGCGCCGTTGCGATCCATGAACAGCGCGCCGTCGACGCCCATCGAAATCACCACCAGTGCAACCCCGCGTTCAAGCAGGCGCAGGCCGGCAGCGCGCAGGGCGCTCCGATCCGGCAGCGGCGTTCCGGCCCACGACTCCAGTTCGTGGCGGTTGGGCTTGACCGCATAGGGCACTGACGCGTGCGCGCTGCTCAGGGCGGCGGCGAGCGCATCGCCGCTGGTGTCGAGCAGTACCCGCGCGCCCGCGCCGCCCGCCTGCGCCTGCAGCCGCGTCCATGAATCGGCCGGCAGGCCGGAGGGCAGGCTGCCGGACAACACCACCGGCAGCTGTGGCTGGAGCACGGCGGCGAGTCGTCGGCACACCGCATCCAGATCGGCGCCGTTCAAGGGCAGGCCGGGCAGGTTGATATCAGTGGTCTCGCCGTGGGTCTCATCCACAAGCTTGATGTTGGTGCGGGTCCGGCCCGGCGCGCGCAGGCAGCCGTCGGTGATGCCGCGCGCCGAGAACAGCGCACTGAACACGCCCGGGTTGTCCTCGCCGATCACACCCAGTGCGGCTGTCGGCACGCCCCAGTCGGCCAGGCAGGCGGCAACATTGATGCCCTTGCCCCCCGCGTCGTCGCGGCTGCTGAAGGCACCATGCACATGCCCCGGCTGCAGGCCCGCCAGGCGCACGGTCTGGTCGATCGCCGGGTTCAGGGTGACGGTGACGGCGCGGGGGTTCATGCGCGCGCTCCCTCAAGGGCACGCACCTGTTCGGTGGTTTCGCAGTCCAGTGCCTTGCCGGCCAGCGCCTGCAGATCGGCCAACCGGGTACTGCGCAGGCGGGCCTTCACCGCCGGAATATCGTTCGGGGTCATCGACAGCTCGTCCACGCCGAGACCGGCCAGCAGCATGGCGCCGAACGGGTCGCCAGCCAGGCCACCGCAGACGCCGACCCAGCGCCCATGCGTGCGTGCGCCGTCGACCGTGGCGCGGATCGCGCGCAGCACGGCGGGATGCAGGCTGTCGGCCTCGACGGCGAGTTCCGGATTCTGGCGATCGATCGCCAGCACGTACTGGGTCAGGTCATTGGTGCCGATCGAGAAGAAATCGGCATGGCGCGCCAGCACATCGCTCTGGGCTGCGGCTGCGGGCACTTCGATCATGATGCCGATCGGCACTTCGGGCGCCTCCAGCTCGATGCGCAACCGTTCGCAGATGGCACGCAGCGCGATCAGTTCCGGTACGGACGTGATCATCGGGAACATGATCGACAGGCGCGCACCGTCCCTCGCCGCGCGATACAGCGCCCGCAGCTGCGGCTCCAGAAGATCGGGACGGCGCAGCAGCAGGCGCGCGCCGCGCACGCCGAGGAACGGGTTGTCCTCATGCGGCAGCTCCAGGTGCGCAACCTGCTTGTCGCCGCCGATGTCAAGCGCGCGCACGATCAGCGGGCGGCCATCCAGGGCGCTGGCCATCGCCCGATACGTGGCGTACTGCTCATCCTCGCTGGGCGTGCTGCCGCGCTCGAGGAACAGGAACTCGGTCCGCATCAGGCCAACGCCTTCGGCGCCCTGTTCCAGTGCCAACGGCACCTGTTCGGGCAGGTTGACGTTGGCACCGATGTCGATGCGGTGGCCGTCGGTCGTCTGCGCTGGCTGCGCGCGTTGCGCGGCCTCGCGTTCGCGGATGTGCTGCTGCTCGGCGATCCAGGCGCGGGCCGAAGCGAGATCGGCATCGGACGGAGAAAGATAGAGCCGCCCGCTGCTGCCGTCGATGATGGCCTCCACACCCGCTTCAATCGTCAGCAGATCCGCGCCACCGGCAACCAGCGCCGGCAACCCGAGCGTGCGCGAGAGGATCGCGGTATGTGAGGTGGGCCCGCCCTGTGCGGTGGCCAGACCGAGCACGCGACGGGTGTCGAGGTTGGCGGTGTCTGACGGTGACAGGTCGGCCGCGAGCAGGATGCAGGGGTAGGCGGGCAGGTCGGCGAGACCACCGCCGGCCGCAGACGGATCAAGCTGTGCCAGCACACGCCGACCCACGTCACGCAGGTCGGCTGCGCGCCCGGCGAGCACCGGATTGCCCAGCGCCGCCAGCCCGGAGGCAATCTGTTCGATGGCCTGGTGCCATGACCACGCGACGCCATGACCTTCCACCATCAGCTGACAGGTACGGGTGATCAGGTCTGTGTCGTCGAGCAGCGCGGCCTGGGCCCCGAAGATCGCCGCGTCGGATGCGCCGAGCCGGCGCTGGGTGTCGTCCTGCAGCGCCGCCAGCTGCTGGCGGGTGCGGCCGAGCGCGTCCTGCAGGCGTGCACCGCCTTCCCCGAGCGGGGCGGGGTGGTCGGCGACGTTGGTCTGCCTGCTGGCGAGCACATGGATCCGGCCGATCGCCAACCCGGGGCTGGCACCAATGCCGACGATCGCTGCCTGTGCCTCCGGTGGATTCCAGCCCGCGACCGGCGCCGCCTTGCGCTGTGCTGCACGTTCGGCATCGGCCTTTTCCTGAGCCACCAACCCCTCCATGACCCTGCGCAGTGCGGCCAGTAGTGCGGGCGCATCCGCGCCTTCGGCAGACACACTCACCGGGTCGCCATGACGCAGACCCAGCTGCAGCAGCGCGACCAGGCTCTTGGCATCGGCCGCCTGGTCGCCTGCGCGCACCTGGGCACGGGCGCTGAAACTGCGGGCCGTCTCGGCCCAGCGCGTGGCAGGCCGCGCATGCAGGCCATTGGGGTAGGCGATGGTCCAGCCGAAATGCTCGGCCAGATCCTGCGCTGGAACATCGTTGGCCAAGGTGGTGACGTCGCCGGCCAGCGCCGTCACGATCTCGCTCGTCTCGGCGGTCGTGAACAGACGCTGCAGCGTGGCGTCATCCTGGATGAGCCGGGTGAGCCGGCGCAGCAGGGTGATGTGGGTATCGGACTGGGCGGCGATGCCGACCACCAGCCGCGTCACCTGGCCCGGATTCCATTCGACACCGTCCGGCAACTGCAGCACGGCAATGCCATCGCGGCGCACCAGATGGCGGTCCTTGCCGAGCCCATGCGGGATCGCCACACCGTGGCCGAGGAAGGTGTTCGCCAGCTGCTCACGGCGGCCCATGCTGGTTTCGTAGCCCGGCGCAACGCAGCCGGCGGCCAGCAGCATCTGTGCGGCCTGGGCGATGGCGTCTGCCTTGTCACGGGCCCGTGCGCCGAGGCGGATCAGTTCGTGGCTGACGGGAGCAGGGGCGGGGAGGGAAGACAAGGCGGGCTCCGGGAAGGGTGTGCTGGTGTATTGGGAACGTTCCCAGTCCGCATTTCAATGTGCACTGCACAAAAATCCAATAGTACTTTGGCGTTAGCATTGTCCTGAACGGCCGTCGAGCTGCGGCCAGCACAGTTGACCGGGAACGTTTCCAATCCAATGAGCATCAGCATCAACGACGTGGCGCGCGTGGCGGGCGTCTCCAAATCCACGGTGTCGCGCGTGCTGGGTGGCGGCCCGGTCAGTGGAGAGGTGCGCAGCCGGGTCGAGGCCGCCATCCGCCAGACCGGCTATCGTCCGAACCTGCAGGCCAGGCGCCTGCGCTCCCGGCATACCGGCATCATCGGGCTGGTCGTGGCGGATATCCGCAACCCCTTCTTTACCGCGCTGATCCGCGCGGTGGAGGAGGTCGCCTATCGCGAGGGCCTGCGCGTCACCCTGTGCAACACCGACGAGGACCCCGAGCGCGAGGCACTGTACCTGCAGTTGATGCACGAGGAGCGGATCAGCGGGCTGATCTTCGCGCCGACCCGGACCACGGTGGGGCGGCTGGAACGGCTCGCGCTGGACTATCCGACGGTACTGGTCGACCGCGCCGCGCCGGGCGGGGCGATCGACAGCGTGGTGCTGGACAATCCGGCGGCCATGGCCGGCCTGGTCGAGCATCTGGTTGAACGCGGCTACCGACGCATCGGCGGCCTGTTCGGCAGCACCAGCACCACTGCGGCCGAACGTCGTGATGGCTATCTCGCGGCCATGCGCAGGCATGGGCTGAAACCGGACTACCGGGAAGTCGAACCCACGGCCGAGGCCGCCATCAGCACCGCCGGACAGTGGCTGGCTGGGCCCTCGAGGCCCGAGGCGCTGGTTACCAGCAACAGCCTGCTGCTGATGGGAGCACTGAAAGCGGCACGCAGCGCAGGACTGGCGATTCCAGGCGCGCTGGCGCTGGCGGGGTTCGACAACGAGCGCTGGACCGAGCTGGTTGAACCGGGCATCACCGTCGTCGAGCAACCGGTGGAAGAGATGGGGCGGGCCGCGATGTCGCTGCTGCTGGAGCGCCTGCGTGCACCGGAGATGCCAGTGCGCAGGCTGGTGATGACCGGCCGCTGCGTGGTACGGGGATCAACCGCTTCGCGATAGTTTCCGGACGCCCGGGGCCTGCGGAACTGCCTTGCAGATCGTGGAGAGCAGATGATCTGGGCCGATTCGTACCGATTAACGTGACGCGTCACGGCCAGTGTGTAATGAGATGCCTTGCTGAGCGACCGGGAGCAGCTGCGCAACGCCAAGGGCGAATGGCTGCACTGCCGTGAGTAGCAGAACAGGCATCAGTCGCGAGGCTGCTGGTCACTCTAGCGAGCTGCGGGCCCGGCGACGGATTACGTCGGCCAGATCAATGATGCCGGCCCGACCAAACGGACGTTTCTGGCCACCTTGTGCGGTCTCCATCAAGCGGCGCCATTCATGGGCCTGGACGGCCAGAAGGGAAAGCCATGCCAAGTCCTCAGGCAGCAGTTCACGACCCTCAGGCGTGACCAGTCGGCCGCCCTTGAACGAGAAGCCGGCCCAAGCACCGGTAAATTTCCGATCACGCATCATTGTGGCTCGATGTCAGCCGGGACGCGGCAAGAGGCGTGCCGGGATGCCCTTGCTGGGCCAGGGCGAACATAATATGCATTATGCGAAAAAGTGGTAGTTATTGAGGTGTTGCGTTGAGAAGGCCTTCTAGGCCTACTTGACCGCAACAGTGACGTGATAAATGGTACAAATCATGTTGCTCTCTCCAAGAGTTCCTTGTGCTTAGACTGCTGAATGATCCTCAAGTCCCGAGCTCACTCCGAGGCGCATTGATTGTCGATGATCGCTACAGGCTGCCGCGCTACTGGGCCAGCGTCTGGACATCGATGTCGAGTTCTGAGCTTGCCGCATCCACTCAGGTCAAGCGGCTACGCTATGTGGAGAACCTCTACGCCCACGCAGACAGCCTATTTGGAACCAGTTCTCTAGACGATGCATTGGGCGACCTGGATGACGTACGGCTTGCCGAGATTCTTGAGTCTTGGTTCATATCCATCCGAAACCAAGCCTACGTAGGGTCCGCCGACGAGACACGTTGGAGAACCGGGTTGTCCTTCGTCACGGCCGTAGTCACTTGGCTGTCGAAGACAACCCTGCCAACGGATCGATTACGGCATATCGAGGGTCGGCTGCATCGCCTGTCCAATCTCTATGGGCAGCTACATGTGCGAAAGAGCAAGCACGCGAGCCAGATCCGTTCACTGCCGGCCAGCGTGGTTGAAGTGTTATACGAAATGTTGGACCCAGCATCTGCGACCAACCCATTCCCCAGAACGCATACCAGGTGGCTAACCTTCGTGGCCTTCTTGTTGATGCTTCACCAGGGCCTCCGGCGCGGTGAGCTGATGCTCCTCACGGCGGATGTTGTCAAAAGCGGATTCGATGATCGTCAACAACGACCCCGGCACTGGTTGAACGTGTCGGAAAGCAAGTATTCCGATGACGAGGTTGATCCACGGTATTCGCGACCCAGCATTAAATCTGCGGATTCCGTTCGTCAACTGCCAGTGAGCAACACGATTGCTGCGTTGGTGCAAACCTACGTCGAGAACTATCGAGGAAAGCCAAGTCACGCCTTCCTGTTGAACACGCAGCAGAACACGCCGTTGTCAACGGAGTCTTTGACGAAGATGTTCGCAAAGATCTCCGTGAGCCTCCCACGCGCTGCCCTTAAAGAGCTAACGGACAGAAATCAGAAGACGACCATAACACCCCACGATCTGCGTCATACATGCGCCGTGGTAAGACTGAATCAGCTGCTGCAGCAGGGTGATCCAATGGAAGAAGCGCTCCAGAAGCTCAGGGCGTTTTTTGGTTGGTCCAGAGAGTCACAGATGCCAGTTCGCTATGCCCGGGCAGTGTTTGAAGATCGTCTCTCGTCAGTCTGGAACGACGCGTTAGACGAGAGAGTTTCCGTTCTAAGAGCGATCCCCTCCTAGGCCTCGCTTGGAGCGCGACATGGCTAGAAATGAAAATATTCAATGGCAGCTGGAAGCTGGGGCTTGCGAAATAGTTGCTCAACTACCGTCGTTGCCTCCGGTGATTCGGTACTACGACGATTTCGACGGAAAGCAACGATCAATTCGAGATCCAGCCAATGCCAGATGTTTTGCGGTTCATATCGATGGCCGGGTTGTGAAAGTTGGCTTTGATCATCTGTCCGAGCAACTCGCCTTGTTGATAAAACACGTCTTCTTGTACCTCCTGGGTGAAGGCCTGGCTCCATCGTCGGCAAGCAAGTACGCCCGTGGCAGCAAGGCAATCGGCGAGGCAGAAATCGTCAGGTTGTTGGGGGTAGCACCAACAGGAATAGGATCATTCTGGGCGACATTTTTTGCACGCGACCTGCCGGCGGAAGCGTACGCGTGCGCGAAATCTATCCTGCGACTGCTATGCAAATATCGACTCAACCAATGGGCTGACTCCTATCACGGTGTGATATCCGCCCTGCCCCTTCCCTTCAACGACAAGTACGCCGTCGTCCGGTCTGGCGAAGCGTTTCTCTCGGTGGATGATGAAGCGGCGGTAGTTCGTTTTTTGGACGAAGCGGCAATCCAGGCCAAAGCGTCGTCGCTGACCCTCGAAGATGTGCAAGACGCAGCGATGCTGCTGTGTGCGTACCAGTTCGGGATGCGACCGGTTCAGATCGCAATGCTCACGTTTCGTGACGTCAAAGTTCGTCACGAATCCGTCGACATGTTCGCTTCCGTCCACATCACATTCCGCATGGCGAAACAGCGGAGTTCTAGTGCCGCCAAGCCGCTGCTTAGACGAGTAAAACGCGAGTGGACACCTCTTTTCGTCGAGATCGAACGGCGCTTTCAGGTTGATGGCGATGACGCGGGCGCTAGGGTGTTCGGCGCCACATCCGCAAATGAAGCAAGTCGTCGCATCAGCTCCCTACTCCGCGATCTGCTCGAGCTTGGCGCGACTGCCGTCAATCTACGACATACAGCCGCTCAACGCCTCGTTGACGCCGGCGCAAGCCAAGAGGAACTGGCCGAGTTCCTTGGGCACTCGGATATGACGACTGCGCTCGTGTACTACGAAACATCGGCCAACCAGGCTGAGCGGGTGAACAAAGCCCTGGGAATCTCCGAGATCTATCAGCGCGTGGCTCGCATTGCCCACAATCGTTTTATCGGTCCAGAAGAACTCGCGCAATTGAAAGAGTCCCAGCAGATTGGCGGAGCGCCACATGGTGTTCCGATCGCGGGGATCGGTGGGTGCACCTCCGGGCAGGCTGCGTGTCCCTACAACCCGATCTTGTCCTGCTACGGCTGCAGGAAGTTCATGCCGATTCACGACGTTCAGATGCACTCGAGAGTTCTAGCCGACTTTCGGGATGTGGCGCGGTTTTTCCACGACTCGTCTCGTGGCGACGCGGTTTCGCCGGCCTATCTACAGCTTGAACGGACGATCGCAGAGGTTCAGGCAGTGGTGGTTGAGCTCGAAGGTACGCCGTCTTGAATCCCCACTTCGCCGCTTTCATCAAGCTCGGAATGGAACTGGCCGCGACGCATGGGGTTCCTTGGGGAATTCCTCTGGACCAGAGCGGCACGGCGATCAAAGGGTACGACTGGGACCTCACTGCGCTTGCAGGAGGCGTTGCACCTAAGCATCGCTTGCGCCACTTCAGTTCGGAACCTTCGGCACTTGATGCGCTCAACGCAGCCCACTCTTCGAACGGGCTACCGGTTCTGCATGCGCGCACTTTTTCGCCCGCATGGCAAGACCTCATCAAAGCTGCCGTCATGGAACAGCTGTTTGTTCGCCGCAACTCGTTCGGTCACATCGCCAACAATGTGGCACGCCCCTTGCGCGTGATCGCTACATGCGCGGGGGACGCTGAGCCGTGGAGTGTCACCGTCGACGAGATGGCTCTCGCGGTTCGCACCGGCAACAGCATCCAGGCGTCGGGCAAGCTTGGCGACTTGATCGCGGGTCTGACCAAGGTGGTGTTTGATGCCAACCATTTGGCCGATGTGGGGCCGCTCTACCCTGCCCTCGCCGCCGCACGTCTCCAGCCTAGAGCCACTCGGCGGTCCAAATTTCTCAATTCTCAAGCGGAGATTCGGCACAACCTGGAAGATCGCAAGCGCGCTGAGCGCCTACCAGAACGTCGCGCGTTCTGGGAGTTGGTCCGGATCGTTATGACCGAGCAGCCCCTGACCTTCATGGACGAACTGCGCTTTGCGGCCATTCGCATCATGATCTTGACGGGCTTCCGAATTGGTGAGGCCACGCTCCTCCCCGCTGAGTGGCGGACGGACCGGCACTATTACGACTCGAAGCAGCGGCCTGCAGGGGAGCTAGGTGGCTACTCCAAATCGCTCATGATTCGGCACTTCGCCGAAAAGCAGCAGGCAAAGAATGCAGATAGCAAGGTGCTAGTCGCCAAGACTCACTACGTTCCCCAGATGTTCGAGGAGATCGTGAGCGAGACCCTGACCCGTGCTGAGGCAATCACAAATCCGCTACGAAGCACGCTGAGGAAGCAAACTGAAACAGGGCGCGTTCTGCCAGACTTTGCGCTCGGTGAGCTGGTGCCGACCACGCAAATCTACTCTCGCCTTTCCGGAAACGCCTTCTGGCTAGACCTGGCCGAGGACAAGAAACAGTATTGGATGCAGAAGTGCCGTCAAAACTATTCCGCTGATTGCTTCGACGAGCTCCAGAAAGTTCAAGAGAGCTTGAATGCCAGTCTTCAAGGTGAAATGAGTGCGACCGCTCGCATGTACTTTCGCCGGATGGCGGGATTCGAGGGCAAAGATGGTGGCGCATTGGTGCTGAGAGACGTCGAAGGCAGGGCGGTCTCACCCAACGGCAAGCGCGACATGAGCAAGGTCTTCGTAAGAATCGGAGATCTTGAAAGTTACCTTCGTGTCGCGGCCAGCTCAAAGTTGCCGGACACCGAGCTTTTCAGTCTGACCGATCGCAGCTTTGCTTCCTGGGAATTCCTTTTCCTGCATCCGAAACGGTCCCTAGCCGAGGAGCGAAACAATGGGGTCTGCGATGTCACCCGATACATTTCCGTTGGTCGGCCCGATACAAGCTTGGTCAATCTTTCCCTCGGCGAGCAGAAGTCCCGCGACACGCTTTTCAAACGGTATGGGCAATCTGACGACGACAAGGACCTGGTACTCACCTCCCATACCCTGCGTCACCTACAGAACACCGAGCTTTTCCGTCTCGGCGTAGCCGACACCGTCATCTCCAAACGCTTCAATCGCCGCAGCGTGGCCCAAAGCTACGAGTACGATCATCGCAGCTTGGCGGAAGAGTTGGATCAACTCGAACTGCCTCCAGACGTGGAAATGGCACTCGGCGAGAAAGCCAGCACTGTCGCGAAGATGATCCAATCCGGCAAAGCCAGTGGTCCAATCGTGGATGCGTTCAAGAAGATCCAGAGCGCGGAGGGTGACACCGCAGCGTTCGAGTTTCTGAAGGTCGAAGCCGATGGCTTTCACGCGACTCCATACGGACATTGCTTGAACAGCTTCACTGTCGATCCGTGTCCAAAGCATCTGGAGTGCTTCTCCGGCTGCCGTCATCTGTCGGCAACCAACTTGCCGGAGAACCGCCGTCACCTGCGGACGCTCGAACTCAAGTTGGCCGCGGCTGTCGAGATCGCAGAAGCCAGGCCATCAAAGAGCATCGGCCGCACGAACCAGATTCAACATGCCAAGGTCAGACTTGACGGCGTGCGCACGCTCCTGGCGACCAAGGAAGGCGATAAGCCATTCCCTGATGGTCCCGACCTCTCTCTTCCTCGCCGCAGCGGAGTCATGGATGGATAACGACAGCTTGCAACAAGCCACACGCGATTGCGATCCGGAAATGCGCCGAGTGCTGGACGACCTGCTATCGCGCGACGAGGACATCACCGCGCGGGCGGTTGCACGCTTGCATCCGCAAATCAAAGCCGCATCATCGATCACCCGCAGCAAAGAACGCAGCCGCATGCTTGCGCAGTATCAGGAGCGGCAAGCCGAATTCCGTCGTTGGCGAGGCAGGCCTGGAAAGCTCTCTGGTGATGCCGCGGCCAGCGCCCTGGCAGATCGCGATGTGCGCATCGCCGAGCTTGAATCGCAGGTCGCTCTGCTCACGGCATCCCACGTCGCGATGATCCGCGCAGTAGGCGAACTGGGCGGCTTCAGCAAGTGGGCACAGTTCTATGAATCGTACAGCGGCTCAAGGGACCAGCTGGCGCAGCTGGGCGCGCTGCCAGAAGCAACGGTGGAGTCACTTCCGCAGCGCAGGCCAAAGTAATCGGCGATGCTTCGACCGCGGTGCGGAAGCGTGTGATTCACGCGAATCTATTGAGGAGTAACCACTGAGCGGGCGCCAATTCCTCAAGCGCGTAGACCGCGCCGTTGGGCAGCGGCAGGCCAGTCTGGAAACGCCGGAAGCGGCGCATGTCATCACTGGTGTCTGCGCCGAACCCCAACAGCTTCCACGCCACCATGCCGATCCAGATGCCGTGACCGAAGCAGACCGTTCCGTCGGGTAGCAGCGGGAGCCGGTCGGTCATGAACGCGGATACTCGGCTCGCGAACTGCCCGAAGCTTTCGGCCTGCTCGCCCATCTGCTTTGTGGGATCACCCTCTTTCCAGAACGCATCGGCGATCGGGCGCCGTTGGTCTTGGTCCATGCCGGCGATCAACACCGGGTCGATCATGTCGAATTCCTGCAGCAACGGCTCCTGCTCGATCTTGACCTGCCTTCGCTTGGCGTAAGGCTCGGAGGTGTCCAGCGCCCTGATAAAGGGCGAGGCAAGAATCCTGGGGGGCTGAGCTGGCAACCGAGCCGATAGCGCCTCTGCCTGCTTGCGCCCCGCTTCTGTTAGTGGAATCAAGGCATGGGGCATGGTGATGCCACCCGCATTGGAGACACTTTCTCCGTGGCGTACCAGATAGATGGAGCGATGCATCAAATTCGCAGCCCTGCCATTGTTAGTCCGCCTCCAGCACCTGCGGCACGTAGATGCGGCGCAACGGCAGCAGGCCCTTGTGGCGTGAATCGAACTGCTCGTAGTGGGCGAAGATCAGGTCCACCAGTTCATCTCCGTCGATCAGGCGCAGGTTGCCCTTGCCCTGTTCGAAATTGCGGCAGGACGGGCTGTAGCTGCCCAGGGTCACGAACAGCCCGTATTCGCCGTGGGACAGCTTGCCGTACAGCGCCGACACGTCCTTGTCGGTCACGGTGTTGGGGCTGCTCTTGACCTGCACCTTGATGATGGGCGGCTCGATGCCCAGGTGGTCCTTGTGGGCGATCACGTCCACGCTGGGCTCGTTCACACGGGTCTTGCGCGCGTGGTAGCCCATGCACTGCAGCAGGTGCACCACGAAATCCTCCAGCGGCAGGCCCTTCAATTCCTGCGCCAGGCGCTTGAGCACGAAGTCGCGGGTGGTGTCTTCCATGTCATCGGTGACCAGGCTCACCGAATGGTCCTGGTCCACCGGCAACGGAGGTGCGGACTTGCCGCCCACCGCCGCGCGGAATTCGTCGGCATAGCTCTTGACCTGGAACAGGCTGAGCGCCGAGCCGATTTCGTACAGCGCGCCCTGGGTGAACTGCAGGCGCGGCACGTGGCTCAGCCATTGCACGCTGCGGCGGTGCGGGTACCCGTGGGTGGCATCGGCCACATGCTGGTACGGGCCAGTGACGCGGCCAATGTGTACCTGCTTGTCCTGCTTGGAGGGGTACACCACCAGGTCACCGGCCTTCATCTCGTGCAGGAACCGGTAGGGAATGCCGGACACCGTGGCAATGCCGCCCTTCTTCGCATCCGGGTAGGCCTGCACATAGCACTGCCGGAAGGCGTCGCGGTCGGCTGATCCTTCTGCCCACACAGCGGGTAACCATAGCGGAGCCCTCGTTCCTGGCGCTGAGCGAGCTCTACGGTCAGCTCCGCACCATGCCGGCGCCAGGTCGAAAGTTGAAGTCCCGAGAGTTCTCCGTCGTGCGCCACTGGGGCACGTGCCCGATCTGCTCGGCCGAGGTGGATCTGGATTACGGACGGGCCGCGTTTCCTGACCGATTGGTTGGTCGCTGCCATGATGCGCCGCTGGAGCACGTGTTCTCGTTTGACCCGGTGCGCCTTGTCGGGCGGTCATTGCTTAACGCGCAAGATGCAGGCTGAAGGAGTGGGCTCAGCCGCCCTACCCCGATAAACGTCCCCTAATCGCGTATGGCTGCATCATGTGGCAGATGGCCTAATCGGTACATCGGCCACATACGGTGTCGATACTTGACAGCCGCCCAGTGTCCATCCGGTTGGCATCTTTCCGTATACCACCCCGATCCAACGGCCACCGTCTACCGGATGCAGATGAAGCTCGTTGGACCATTGGACAGGGAATCATTTGGATCCTGGCTGCCCATCTTCCATCCTCCCATTTCGCGGCGCGGGGCCGGGCCAAAGCCCTCGCTCGAACGCAGGATTCAAGAACTGGGACAAAGCTTCGATCTGCTCGCCAGACAATGAAGCCCGCACTTCCTTGGCTATGCGTGCGCGCTGCTGCTCCGGCAGTTCTTGTGGCGCACTAGCGTCGTCCGGATCGGGCTGACCGGTTCCGGCACGTTGCAGCGGCATCGCTGCGCGAGCCAAGTCGTTTAGCAGGAAATGTAACACCTCGTCCTCTACTCGGCATTCCGCAAGGACACGCTCGCGGATGTAGTCAGCGAGTGATCGGCCTTCTATGCGGGCGGACTCGACAAGCTTGCGCTTCTCCTCGGAGGTAAAAGCGACCCTCACGGATTCGTTCCGAACGTCAGGCATTCACGTCTCCCGACTCATCGTCCGACTGGAAGGCGCGCACTGCCGGTTCGGCCGTCACTTGCTTGTGGCAGTTGACTGCTCGACCTGCTTCACCAGATCGCGCTTCTGCGTCTTGCTGAGATCATTCCAGCGTAGGAGCAGCTTGGCCAACATTTCGTCCTCGGTGTACAAGAACGCAGCAGGGACATTCAAGGCTTCCGCAAGCTTCTTCGCCATCTCGGCGCGAGGCTCATGCACGCCGCGTTCGTACTGGTTGACGCGAGGGCTCGCCACTTCAGGCTCCATACCGGCCAAAACGCCAAGCTGAGCCTGGGAAAAACCCGCGCGCTTGCGGGCTTCGGCCAGTCTCCGGGCAAAGATCGGACGCGAGGTGTCGGACACTGGGCCCCCTACGGTTGGAACCATAGGATGGCGCAAGCGTCCACGCTTTCACACTAAGATATACTTAGTATCCGGTCAAGTCTTCAAGGATCCAACTGCTTCATGGGCCTCTATCTGGTCGCACCTGAGCACGGCATAGCCCTCGAGGTCCCGATCTCGGAGTCGGACGAGCGCGCCCTCGTTCGTCAATGGGCCCGGTTGCGAGAGGCGACCGCGCGTGAGCGATTCAACATTAGGCTTGGCAAGCACTTGACCAGCGCACTGTCTGAAGCCTTGGACTGGGACATAAAAGCACCAACTGATGCCCAGATGGCTCTGGCATCGGTGCTTGCCCAAAAACTAGCTACGGATGTGCCGCCCGGGGCATTGTCCTCCCGGTTGGAGATGTCACTCTTCATCGACAAGGCGTCTGCTCGCCTCCGCGACGGCTGACCGTGCGCTCGGAGGCACTTCTAGAACGGTGCCGAGCCTAAGCGCATCAGATTCTCAGCAAGTTGCTGCTCTGCTTCCGCGGGCTGCACTGCCCACACAGCACTCAATCCGAGTACGGCGAACGACGCCTCCCACGGAAGAATAGAGCGGCCATCAAATTGCGCAAACGGACCATCGGATTCGGTGAGCACCCTCTCCCTTGGCATGCGATCCACCAGAGCGCGTCCCTTTGAACTGCCTAGCATCGCTGGGCCCACACTGAACCAGCATCCCTGCTCCACCGCCTTGTCGACCTCTTTCGCCGGCCAGCTCGATGGAAGAGCACGATCGTCTGGTCGCTCTGCTGCGTGGATTACCCCAGCCTGCCAGGATCGCCATGGAACCCACTGGAGACTGCCATCGAACGCTGGCTTTCCGGCTTCTCACGGAAGGCTTCGACGTTTGCCTTGTCTCATCAGTCGCTGGCGCCCGCTACCGCGAAGCAATGTTCAACTCATGGGACAAGAACGACCCGAAAGATGCCCGCGTGATTCTCGCACTGCTCAAGCAGGGCATGACGCTGCGCTACATTGATCCCTTGCTGGCCGGGCACCACGGATTGCAGGAGCTGTCCAAGACTCACTATCAGATCAGCCTGGCAAGGACGCGACTGCAGCACAGCTTGATGACGCACTATCTGCCGCTGTACTTTCCCGAAATCGAGCGCTACTTCGACAGCGCACATGCGGACTGGTTCGCCCGCTTCATGCTCCGCTTTCCTACTGCGGCATCAATCCAACAGCGTGACTACGAGACGTTCCGCAAGGAGGCGTGGGACCTGGTGGGGCGCAAGGTCAACAAGGCGGCATGGCTACGCGAACTATATGAAATCGCCCTGCGAAGCATTGGCTTGCCTGTCGCCGATGACTCGCTCGAGGTTCAGAGCTTCCGCCTGCAATTGCAGCGCTTCCAGGAGCTGGTCCAGCAGCGCGACCGGCTCGCGGAACAGGCGCACCAGACCCTTTCGGGGCGCCCAGACTATGAGTCGCTGCGTTCGATTCCGGGTATTGGACCTGTGCTTGCACTGACCATTCTGGCCGACGCTGGCGACCTGCGTCGCTTCGCCCACCATCGCCAGTTCCTGAAGTACTGCGGCCTCGATCTGGCCAAGTGCCAATCAGGCCAATACAAGGGCCAGGAGCGGCTGTCCAAGCGCGGCAATGCGCGCCTTCGCTTCGCCTTCTGGTTTGCCGCCACAGTGGCCATCCGGATGCGGGAGAACAGCTTCCGGGAGAAGTACGAGCGCTACATCCGGAACGATCCATCCAACGCCGACCGCAAAAGAAAAGCACTGACTGCCGTGGCCGCGAAGATGGCGCGTGTCGCCTATGGCCTGGTCAAGCAACAAACCCAATACCGCTGCTACTTCGAAAATGCTTTACCCCGTGGATCGACCCCTCTCCGTAGGGCCGTCGGGACCTCTTAGGATCCTGTAGATAATGCTCGGGCCTTCCACGGGACTCCATGCTGTTTTAGGCACGTTCGAGGCCGTTCTGGACCTCGTGTTCACTATGGTCAGACCAGGAGACCCTGAAGACGTGGAAGCCCACGGGACTTGGTGCAAATAGCGGTGCGACTTGCCTGACCGGACGTCAGCGACGTCCGCGGATCCGTTCGCTCCCAATTTGTTGTTGACTCCAGAGTTAGCACGTTGTCCGTGCGTACGGCCCGCGGGTAGCCCCGGAAGCAGGCGGCCTGGTCGAGGATCCGGACGACGTAGGCGCCACCCATGCCATGGTCAACCGTGATGTCCACGCACTCGTGGGTGAAGTCGTCGGCCACGGTCAGGCACTTGAGCCGCCGGGCGTTGGCCAGGGCGTCGCTGACGAAGTCCATGCTCCAGACCTGGTTGGGCGCCGTAGCGATCGCCAGAGGCTGTCGCTCAAGCGGGGGGCGCTTGGCCTTCTTGCGTCGGCGCACGGCGAGGCTGGCCTCGCTGTAGAGCCGATAGACCTTCTTGTGGTTCACGTCTGGGAACTCCGGGCGCAGCAGGTCGTGCAGGCGGCGATAGCCGAACCTGCGGCGGATCTGGGCCAGTTCGATGATCCGTGCCGACAGTGCCTGGGTGGCAGGCGTCGGCACGGGCGGGTGGCGGAAGGCATCGCGGGACAGCCCCGCAAGGCGGCAAGCCCGGCGCTCGCTCAACACCGTCTGGTCGAGCATGCGTCGGACTGCCTCGCGCTTGCGTTGCGGGGCTAGCGTTTTACCCCGAAGCCGATCTTCAGCACCTCGGTGTCCAAATGGGCGTCGGCCAGCAACCGCTTGAGCCGGTTGTTCTCGGCTTCCAGCTCCTTCAGGCGCTTGGCGTCCTCGGCCTCCATGCCGCCGTACTTGGCCCGCCAGGCGTAGAAGCTGGCGGGGCTGAAGCCGTGCTGGCGGCCCAGTTCCGCGACTGCCATGCCGGCCTCGGCCTGCTTGATGAATCCGATGATCTGTTCGGTGGTGAAGCGACTCTTGCGCATGTCCGTCCTCTCGGGTTGACGGACTTTACAGCTTCACGTGGTACGGCTCAGTGGGGGCAGGTCAAGAGGTCTCGGCGGCGCGGTCGCCGCGCTCGCGCGGCAGCCAGTAGGTCGCACCCAGAGCCAGCGTGGCGCCTGCCAGCGCGGCTATCTTTGCGGGGCTCGCCTCGGGGTCAAGGATCACGAACTTGCGCGCCAGCGCGATCAGACCGATGAGGATCACGGTCTTGACCTGGATGATGCTGTCCCGACGCAGCGCCACGCGCACAATGGAATGCTTGAACTCCATCGCGATCAAGAGCGTCATGATCATGCCGAACACACTCTGGAATACCTTGTGATCCAGGGGATTGAAGGCATCGAGGACCAGCAGCGTGAAGACGATGGCGATGAGCTGGAACAGCGACACCACGATGATGACGGCAATTACCGCCGACAGAACGAGGGCGACGACCTGCTCGAAGCGATCGTATAAACTCATGATGGCCCATTGGTCACGGAAGACCTGAAATGGATTGCGGCCTGTTGACTTCATGCAGATGGACTCCCTGCGACATTGCCGCTGTCGAGACGGCGGCGCATCGCACTGATGTTTCGTTCGACGAGCTCGGCCGACATGCCAAGCGACGACATCACCTGTTCCGCCAGCCCAAGGGCCGCGGCAAAGGATTGCTGGTGTACATGCACGTTGGGCATGGCGCGAAGTGCATCGGCCGCGGTCGTACTTCTGCATGACACCCACAAGGTCAGCGCCGGACGGCGCTCGGCAATCGCCTGGGCGATGCGCAGCACTTGCTGGGCATGGTCGAACGTGAGCACCACCAGACGCGCTTGCGCCAACCCGGCAGCCAGCAAGGTATCGGGGCGACTGGCATCGCCATGGAACACCGGCGCGCCGGCGGCACGTGCGGCCTCGACCTTCTGCTCGTCTGCTTCCAGCAGCAGATGCGCCACGCCCGCGTGTCGAAGAATTTCGCTGACTGTCAGGCCAAGCTCGCCTGCGCCGCAGATGATGACGTGGTCTCGAAATCGCGCTGTCTGCGCGGTGATCTCAACTTCTTCAGCCTGGGGTGGCTGAATGACGCCGCCGGTGCGGCTCAAGAACCGGGCAAGTACATCGTGATGGCGGATCAGCAGCGGTGCCAAGGCCATGCTGAGCACCAGCGCGACCAGCATGGGTTGTACGACGGTCGCGGGAATCAGATGCTGCTGCAAGACCATGCCCAACAACAGCAGGGCGAACTCGCCGCCATGCCCCAACGCTATGCCCGTGCGCCAGGCATCGAAGGCGGACAGGCGCGTCGCCCGCAAGGCCAGGGTGTTGAGCCCGATCTTGACCGGTACCAGCACTGCCAGCCACGCGAACACCGCCAGTGGTGCCGAAAGAATCTGCGCTCCGTCCAACTGCAGGCCGATGGTCACGAAGAACACCCCCGACAACACATCGCGAAACGGTTTGAGGTGGCTTTCCATGTGGTGACGGAAGTCGCTCTCGCCCAGCACCATGCCGGCCAAAAACGCACCCAGGGCGGCGGATACGCCGACCGCGTGTGCAGCAGCGGCGGCAGCCACCACCACGCACAAGGAAACCAGCACGAAGGATTCTTCGTGGCCCTGCCGCGCCACCCAGCCCAGCAGGCCATGCAACAGACGACGGGAGGCGAGGGCCGCTGCCGCGAACAACATCAGCACGCCCAACACTTCGAGCAGCACGCTCTCGATCTTCGGCGACTCGCCGCGCGCCCAGATCGCCAGCAGGGCCAGCAGGGGCACGCTGGCCAGGTCCTGAAAGACCAGCACGGCGATGGCGCTGCGGCCGTGGCGGGTGGTGAGCTCGCCTTGGTCGGCCAGCTGTCGGCTGACCAGCGCCGTGGACGACATGGCCGCCGCAGTGCTGAGCAACGCAGCGCACTGAACTGGCTGTCCCAGCCACATCAACATCAAGGTCAGTGGCGTGGCGACAGCGATCATCTGCAAGCTGCCGGCCGCCAATACGGTTTTACGGGAAAGCCAGAAGTGCCCGAGGGAGAACTCCAGCCCAACCATGAACAGCAGCAGGGCCACGCCCAGCTCGGACAGAAAATCAAGCGCTTCTCCCGGCGCGACTACACCGCTGACCGACGGGCCCAGCAAGGCGCCGACGGCGAGGTAACCCAGCAAGGCGGGTACTCTGAACGCCGCCGTCGCCACCGCCGCGAGACTGCATGCCGCCAGCAGGATCAGGGTGGCGCCGAGCAAGTCCTGCATCGGTCAGCGCCCCACCTGTGCAGATGCCCAGCGCACGATGTCCTGCGCGCCCATGGCGCCCGCCTGACGCCCGATCTCCCGCCCACCTTGGAACAGGGCGAGCGTCGGAATGCTGCGGATGCCGAACTGCGCGGCCAGGTGGGGTTCTGCCTCGGTATTGACCTTGGCCAGCATGACCCTGGGTTCGAGCTGACGCGCCGCTTGCTGGAACTGCGGGGCCATCATCTTGCACGGCCCGCACCAAGGTGCCCAGAAATCTACCAACAGTGGCAGGTCGCTGCGCTCCACGTGGCGCGAGAACGTCGCCGTGGTCAACTCGATGGGTTCGCCCGTGAACAAGGGCTGCTGGCAGCGGCCGCAGTTGGGATGTTCCGATAGCTTCGCAGTCGGTACGCGGTTGATGGACTGGCAATGCGGACAGACGAGGTGAAGATCATTCTTCATGGTTCGCCTCCTTGGACCACAGTGAGGCTGCCGCGCTTCGGGTCACAGACAATGCCGACCAATCAACGCCTTGGAGCCAATCGTTCCCGTCTTTGCTTACTCCGGCCTCTTCCAAATGAGCAGCGATGAACGCTTCGGCCTGCATGAGCCACCTTTGGACAGTATCTTCCTTACTAGGAATCAGCAGGATTTCAGAGACGCTGCTGGCATCCAGCCCGTCCACACGGATAAGCAGAAAAATGCGCCGCCACAAACGCGGCATGTCCTTCAGCAGGTCGAATGCAAAAGCGAACTCGCTCGACCGATCAACTAGCTCCTGCTGTTCCGCGATCGTTGCGGCATCGGGATGCTGACTGTCAGCGATGATATCGGCCAGCCTGAGTGTGTCATCGGGCTGATAAAATTCGAAGACTTCCTCTTCCACCATGGCCTCGGCGACGTCCTGGGCATCCGCTTCGACCGGCGCGTCCAGAGAAACGAATTCGCCAAATTGCCGGCTGTTTGCCACTTCGTGATCCAGCACGGCGAACAGATGCTTCAGAAGACCGAAGTAAGCCGCTTTTTCTTCCGGCACGGATTGCCATTCCACCTCAGCTTGGACAATCGCTTCACCCACCACGTCGCGCAGCGTCGGATAATCGCGCGGTAAATCGCCGACGGCACGCAGATAAGCCAGCTCACGCCTTGCGACAGCCTCAAGTTTCGACAGTAGAGGCATTCGGGTCACTTTGGCCTCATGGGCGGCTGACGCGGGTTTTGCGGCAATTCGCACCTTGAGCTCGCGCAAGCGCTCGCGTCGTGCTTTGCGCTTGATCTGGTCCTGAGCATGCAGCCGGTCAAAATGCTTCTTGGCCTGACGGCACAACGACTGTGCGAGCATCTGCGCGAGGGGCGTCAGCTCGTCATGTGATGCAGTAACGCTGACAATCTTTCTGCCGGGCAGGTGCATATAGCCACTGGCCAGAAATTGCCGCTTGGTCTTGTCGCGATCAAGGACGATTCGAAGTCGCACTGAATCTTTAGTGTGTTTGTCGAGCAATGGCTTGAGGGCGTGCTCGACCGCATTTCCCAAAGCTCTCTGCCATGGTTCATGAAACTCTTTGTCGACAGCTCGATAGCTATATTGCGTCTGCATGTATGACTCCTTTGATGTCATTTCTATGGAGGCACGAACCGAAAATGCTCATATCCATAGAATTTAGTTTGACCCGCTCTTATCCCTGGCGCGTTCTGCGAAGACGCCAACTCAAGAACAAAAGCGTGACACCATAGACTGCCGCATAGAAGCCCAGCAGCCAGCCTGCGGCCAGGAATGACTCGGCCGGACGGGAGAAAAATATCCACAAGACGATAGCGCCAAGGACTATCGAGAGCAGTCCACTGAAGGCAAGCCAGATTTCACCCTTGATTTCTTGACGCAGCCGAACCGCGGCGGATATCTCCAGCACACCGGTGAAAATCGCCCAGACCCCCACGCTAGCCCATAAAAAAGAAGCCATGACCATCGTGGCGACCAAAGGAGCAACCAGGACGACAACGCCGGTAAGCATGCCGACAATGCCGCTGAACAGCAGCCAGCCCCAGCGCTCTTTTTTCTGGATATGGCGCACCGCTGCAACCAAGTTGAAAGCGCCATTGACCAAGGAGAATGCGCCGAACACTAAGGTCGTGGCCAACAGAGCCGATTGTGGCATCCAGAACGCAAGGGCTGCGAACATCAATGCCAAGACACCGCGCAGCGCAAAAAGCCACCAATTTTGGCTCAGCGAACACAGTGCTTTGGTGGGGTCATCCGCATTGGAATTGGCGATGGTGTCTGTGTTCATGCAATATCTCCTAAAGACCTATACGAGATGAAAAATCAAACACTCATGGGACAAGAGAGGGGGCGCTATGCGCCCCCTCTCCAGCGGTTTCAGAACAACCTGGACAGTTTTGCCTTGACTTCATCGAGCCAGCCTTTTCCGCCGCCTCCCCCTCCCGTCTTCTGCTTGATTTTCTTGAGTTCATCGTACATGGACTCAAAGTCCTTCCTTTTTCCATAGCCCAGCAGTTCTGCCATTTCCAACTGCTGCCGGGCTTCGTTCAACAATGTCTCCAGGCGCTCATTGGATGCTTCGCTGCGCTGACCATCTTCTACCAGGGGCTCGGCGCGCTTCAGGAGCAGCCTGGCGCGCAGGGCGGGCAGCGGATGCACGCTGCGCGTCTCGACCAGCGTGCTGAGCGCTGCCTGCAGCGCGGCTTTGGCTTCTTCGATCTTGCCCTGATCGATCAGCGGCACGACTGACTTCACGGCTGCGGGATAGGACGCCAGAGGGATGTTGGTGACCGCGATCACGATCTCACTGGCCAGCAAAGCCAGCACGTGACGTGCCTGTTGCACCTCGCCATGTTTGAGGGCATCCAGCGCCTCGTCGGTCATCGCCTCAATGGTGTCCGTGTTGGCGAACAGGTCGTGCACGATGGTGCGCACATCAACGGGGGCCAGGGCGAGCGTGGGTTCGCGCGCAACGATCAGCTCCAGCTTTCCCGTCACTTCGGCCAGCGTTGCCAATGCGCGTGCAGCGTCCTTGCCGTCAAGTGCGGCCAGCGCTGATTTGGTCAGCGCCAAGGCCGAGACGGCCTCATCGAGGACTTGTTTACGTTTGTCTGCCGCCTGCGAGTCCGTTTCCTTCTGAACCTCAGGCTGTACCTCCGTGACGACTTCAGGCTTGGCCTCTGGACTGACAGGAAGGCTGCTTACCGCGGCCTGTTCGTTTATTTCTTTGTTCGTCGCATTGGGATTCGATGTTTGCTCATTCATGGTGATATGTCTCGTATGAGTTAGTGAAAATAGGCGAATCTATTGGGCTGACTGCGCCCATCGCGAGACTAGCCGATGGTGCAGTCAGCTCCTTCACCACATCAAGACAGCCTTTGGATGCGCATCTTCAACTCGTCGAACCACCCCTTGCCGCTTTTTCCTCCGGCGGATTTCTGCTCGATAGCCTTCACCTGATCGAAGATGGGCTTGAAGTCCGCCTTCTTGCCATAACCCAGGATCTGCGCCAGCTCGATTTCCGTGCGCACGTAGGCCAGCAGGGCGCTGAGCTCCTCGCTCTGTTTGGCATTGCGCTTGCCGGTCTCGGCCAGCTTTTCCGCTTTTGCCATCGCGGCTTCGGCCCGTAGCACGGGCAGAGGAAAGGCGACCGAGGTCATCACCATCGTGTTCAGCGCTCGGGCGAGCACCGCCTTGGCATCGTCAATCTTGCCGCTGTCGATGAGCCGTGCGGCCGACTTGATCGCTGCCGGGTACGTTGCCATCGGCAGGTTGTCGGTTTCGATCACGATTTCGCTGGCAAGATTGGCGACGATGGGCCGTGCCTTTTGCACCTCGCCATCATCCAACAACTCCCGAGACAACTTGACCGCTTTCTTGACCGATTCCACGTCGGCGTGGATGTCATGGGTGATGACGCGTACATCGACGGGCGCCAAAGCAAGTTTTGGGTCACGCGCCAATACCAGTTCCAGCTTTCCGCTGGCCAGTTCCAGCGCAGCGAGCGCCTCCTTGGTCTTCCTTGCATCAAGGAGGATCAATGCCTCATGGGTCTTGGCCAGCGCAGTGATTGCATCTTGGGCGAGTTTGGCGCGCTTTCCCGCGGCTTCCCGGGCGACCTTGTCATCTACCTGTGGCTGTGCCGCCTTGGATGCGGCAGAGGGTGCTGCAGCACCTGGGCTAGAACCTGCCGCCGATTGGGCCAGAGCCGGTCCGCTCAGTCCGACGACGACCGCCAGGGCAAGTGCGGAGAAGATGTATTGTGGCTGTTTGATATTCATGATCTTGGGCTCCTGATTGAAGTTAGTTGACTGAGATTTCAATCTGTTTCGGTTTGGCTTGCTCGGCCTTGACAAGCCGCACTTCCAGCACGCCGTCTTTCATCGAAGCCGTCACCTTGGTCGGATCAACGTTGTCAGGCAAGACAAAGCTGCGCACAAAGCGGCCATACGCACGTTCGATGCGGTGGAACTTCTTGCCCTGCTCCTCTTTTTCCAGTTTGCGCTCGCCGCTGATGGTGAGCACGCCGTTTTCCGCGCTGACGCGCACGGCATCCTTGGGGACCTCCGGCAGATCCAGCTTGAGGATGAATGCGTTCTCATCCTCGCTGACGTCCACCATTGGTGCCCAGTCCGCCGTGGTCATGGCTTCGTTGCCGGTACGGGCGCCCTGTCGCTGGGGTGTCCGTCCCAACATCGTCGCCAGGCGGTTTTGCAATTCATCCAGCTCCCGGAAGGGGTCCCACGGAGTCAATGCAGACATATCGGTTCTCCTTGAACAATGCCGGCGAATTGGATGACGCACTGAACAGAGCCGTCGGCTTACTCTGAATGGCACCTACTACTGTTTTCAGTTCCGAGCAAGTCCTTGAGTCAATTGACGGATATCGCTTTCGTCGAGCGTTTCCCGCGCCAGCAGCTCGCGCGCGCAGCGCTCCAGCACTTCTCGGTTGATTTCGAGAATTCGGTATGCACGATCAAACACACCCATCACGATGTCACGGATGGCTTGGTCGATGCGTGTCTGAGTCGATTCGGCTACCCGGCAGCCACCCTGAACCAGTTCAGGCGCATCAAGAAAACGCGGCCTCTGTGCCTCAAAAGCAACGTACCCCAAGCCCTCATCCATGCCGAAGCGTGTAATCATGTCGCGGGCGATGTCGGTGGCCCGCGCGAGATCGTCTGCGGCACCGGTCGACAGTTCGCCAAACACCAACTTCTCTGCGGCGCGCCCGCCCAACAGCACGGCGATCTTGTACTCCAGATCGGCGCGCGTCATCAGGAAGCGGTCTTCGGTGGGGCGTTGCAGGGTGTAGCCCAGCGCGCCGATGCCGCGCGGGATGATCGAGATCTTGTGCACGGGGTCGGTGCCGGGCAGCGCCAGCGCCACCGGCGCATGGCCCATCTCGTGATAGGCCACGGTTTCCCGCTCCTTGGGATTGAGCACGCGGTTCTTCTTCTCCAGGCCCGCCACGATGCGCTCGATGGCGGCGGTGAAGTTTTGCAGTTCCACAGCCTGCGCCTTGCGCCGCGTCGCGTTCAGCGCTGCTTCGTTCACGAGATTGGCCAGATCAGCGCCGGAAAAGCCGGTGGTCAGCGCCGCCACCTGTTCCAGATCTACACCGTGGGCCAGGGTGATCTTCTTGACATGGACCTTCAGGATATCCAGGCGACCTTTCTTGTCGGGCCGGTCCACCAGCACCTGACGGTCGAAGCGACCGGCGCGCAGCAGCGCCTGGTCGAGGATTTCGGGCCGGTTGGTGGCAGCCAGGATGATGAGCCCCACCGAACTGTCGAAGCCATCCATCTCGGTAAGCAACTGGTTCAAGGTCTGCTCGCGCTCGTCGTGGCCGCCGATGGGGCCGCCGACACCGCGCGCGCGGCCCAGTGCGTCGAGTTCGTCGATGAAGATGATGCCGGGCGCCTGCCCGCGCGCCTGCTCGAACAGGTCGCGCACGCGCGCCGCACCCACGCCGACGAACATCTCGACAAACTCTGATCCGGAGATGGAGAAGAAGGGCACCGCCGCCTCGCCGGCAACAGCCTTGGCCAGCAATGTCTTGCCGGTGCCCGGTGGGCCCACCAGCAACACGCCCTTGGGAATGCGCGCCCCGAGCCGTCCATACTCCTGCGGATTCTTGAGGAAATCGACGATCTCAACCAACTCCGCCTTGGCTTCATCGACGCCAGCGACATCGGCAAAGGTCACGCCAGTGTTCTTCTCCATGAATACCTTGGCGCGGCTCTTGCCGATGCTCAGGAAACCGCCCATGCCCTGCTTCTCGGCAAAGCGGCGGAACAGGAAGAACCAGACGCCGAAGAAGGCCACCGCCGGCAGAATCCAGGAGAGCACATCACGCAGCCAGGTGCTTTCCACCACCCGCGCGTAAGGCACGTCGTACTTGGACAGCCGCTCGGCCAGGTCGGGTTCGACACGGGTGGCCACGATGGTGGTCTTGCCCCGGCTGTCCGGTGATTTCAGGCGCCCGGTCACCGTGCGGTCCGACACCAGTACTTCGGCGACGCGCCCCTCGGCCAGCGCTTTCTCGAACTCACTATAGGGAACGGGTTCAACCGTCTTCGCCGCCTGCCAGTAGTTCTGCAGCGTCAGCAGCAACAGGCCGGCGACGATCCAGTAGCCGATGTTCCATTGATCTTTCTTTTCCATCGGCAATGTTCCTCGCAAGTCGTGTCGCTAGAGAATGGGGGTGAACAGACGGGCCACCCCGTCGCGCAAGCGGATGGCCAGCGGGCGGGCGCGCAACGCCATGGCCGATATCTCGTTCGATGCATCACGGGCGGCATCAAAAAGGGATTCCAGCCGCGTAGACAGCGCGGTGTCGTACACCTCCACATTGAACTCGAAGTTGAGGCGCAGGCTGCGCGCATCCCAGTTGGCCGAACCCAGGCAGCACCACTGGCCGTCTATCAGCATCAGCTTGCTGTGGTCGAACGGGCCAGGACGTTCGAAGATGCGCACACCGTGCTCCAGCACCTGCCAGTAGTGGGCGCGCGCGGCCCATTGCACCGTGGGATGGTCACCGTTTGCGGGCGTCAGCACGTCGATACGCACCCCGCGCAACGCAGCCGTGCTAAGCGCCGCGATCATCGGCTGATCGGGGACGAAATAAGGTGTCCAGATGCGCACCGAATGCTTCGCCGCGCTCAAAGCGCCCATGAAGGTCCAGCGCATCCTGTCCAGGGCCTCGTCGGGACCGGCCTCGATGCCGCGCGCCCAAGAGGTCCCTTGCTCATCAGCCATTGCGGGCGATTCGCGCCAGAAACCCTCGCCGAGCTGCTCGCCCGTGGCATCGCACCAATCATCGGTGAAGCACTGCATCAGATGCGCAACCACCGGCCCGCGCAGACGAAAGTGCAAATCGTGACAGGCCTGGCCCGGCGCATCGGGCCGCCAATACGGGCTGCAGATATTCATGCCACCGGTGAAACCTGCCTCGCCATCGATCACCAGCAGCTTGCGGTGATTGCGCAGATGCGCGGCATGCAGGCGCGCGGGAATCAACGTCGGGTTGAACGTCGCCGCCGGAACGCCGGCGCGTTGCAAGGCGCGGTAGGCGCTGCGGGGCGTCCAGCGGGCATACACGTCGTCGATCAGCACCCGCACTTGCACGCCGCGCTCATGAGCCCGGCGCAGCGCATCGACGAACTGCGCCCCGATGCCTTGGCTGTCGAAGATGTACGAGGCCAAGGCGACGCTGTTCCGCGCCGATTCGATGGCGGCGAGCATGGCCGGGTAGGCCCGCTCGCCATCGACAAGCGGCTCGATGCGGTTGCCGCCGGTCAGCGACTGGCCGGTGGCGCGTCCTACCAGGTGCGCCAGGCCGGCAAGCGGCGGCGATACGGGCTCGGGCACCGTGGGCGAGAGATCCTGTCGAACAGCAAGATCCGTCCCCGGAAACAGCCGCCGTGCCCGCCGCTGGTAACGGTTGATGCCGAACAGCCCATACAGCAGCGAACCGCCCAGCGGCAACAAGGCGATCAGCAGTATCCACAGCGTGGCCGATCGAGGGTCACGCTTGTAGATGACCGCGTGCCCCGCCGTGGGGACAGCGACCGCCAGCGACACGAGGGTGGCTGCCCATGTCAGCCCGTTGGGGTCGGACACGATAGCCTCCTCATGACTCAAGATTCGCCGCCCGCCGGCTTCTTCTTGCGCTTAGGCTTGCTCTCGCCGTTCGGCGGTGCCTCGGCCACGTTCGCGGCATCGGACTTATCAGGCTCGGCCGGCTGCGCGGGTGGCTCCTTGCGCTCGAAGACGACGCGTTCGGCCTTGTCGTCCCAGCGGGCGCTGGCGTGATCGCCCTTGCCGATACCGCCACCCAGCATCTCGCGCGCCAATGCGGTCTCCAGTTCGCTGCGGATCAGCCGCTTGAGCTCACGCGCGCCGAACTCGGGCTTGTAGCCTTCCTCCGCGAAGTGATCGATCAAGGTCTGATCGAAGGTCAGCGTCACGCCCTGGCTGGCGGCGTTGCGGGCCACACGATCGAGCTGCAGGCCGACGATATGGCGGATCTCCTCCTTGCCCAGCGCATGGAAGACGATGATCTCGTCGATGCGGTTGAGGAACTCGGGGCGGAAGTGTCCGCGCAGCACGTCCATCACCTCGGACTTGGTCCTCTCGTATTCCTCGCCGGCGGCACCACGGGCCTTCAGCCGACGCTGGATGATGTCCGAGCCCAGATTCGAGGTGGCGATGATGATGGTGTTGGTGAAATCCACCACCCGGCCCTTGCCGTCGGTGAGGCGACCGTCGTCGAACACCTGTAGCAGGATGTTGTAGACGTCGGGGTGCGCTTTTTCGATCTCGTCCAGCAGCAACACGCTGTAGGGCTTGCGACGCACCTTCTCGGTGAGCTGGCCGCCCTCGTCATAGCCCACATAACCCGGAGGCGCGCCCACCAGGCGTGCCACGGTATGGCGTTCCCCGTACTCGGACATGTCGATGCGCAGCAGCGCACCTTCATCGCCATAGATGGACTCGGCCAGCGCCTTGGCGAGCTCGGTCTTGCCCACGCCGGTCGGCCCGAGGAACAGAAAAGTCGCCACCGGCTTGCTGCCTTCGCGCAGGCCCGCGCGCGCCAGACGCACGGCATCGGCCACCGCGCGCACCGCTTCGTCCTGGCCCACCACGCGCTCGTGCAGCCGCTGCTCCAGATGCAGCAGCTTCTCGCGCTCTTCCACCGTCAGCTCGCTGACCGGGATGCCGGTCAGCCGCGAGACGATCTGCGCGACATGCTCGGCTTTGACCTCGGCGCTGCCCGAGGCGCGCTCGCGTTCCCATTCCTCGACGAGCTTCTTGAGTTCGGCCTCCTTGGCCTCGATGCGCTTGCCCAGCTCGGCGGCCTTGTCGTACTGCTTGCGCGAGGCCATGTAGTCCTGCTCACGCCGCAGCTGGTGCAGTTCGGCCTCCAGCTCCTGCACGGCAACCGGGCGGGCCGTGGCTGACAGCTTCACGCGTGCGGCTGCCTGGTCGAGCAGGTCGATGGCCTTGTCGGGCAGAAAGCGGGCGGTGATGTAACGGTCGGACAACTCGGCGGCGGCGATGATCGCGTCCTCTGTGATACTGACCTTGTGGTGCGCTTCGAACGTGTCGCGCAGGCCGCGCAGGATCATAATGGTCTGCGCTACCGTCGGCTCGGGCACCATCACCGGCTGGAAGCGACGCTCCAGCGCGGCATCCTTTTCGATGTACTTCTGATACTCGTTGAGCGTGGTGGCGCCGATCAGGTTCAGCTCGCCGCGCGCCATCATCGGCTTGAACACGTTGGCCACGTCCAGCCCGCCTTCGCCGCCACCCTGGCCGGCACCGACGATGGTGTGCACCTCGTCGATGAAGAGAATCAGCTCGCCCTGGTGCTCGGTCACTTCCTTGAGCACCTTCTGCACACGCTCCTCGAACTCGCCGCGGTACTTGGCGCCGGCCACCATGGCGTTGATGTTGAGTTCCACCAGGCGCTTGTCGCGCAGCGTCTCGGGCACCTCGCCTGCGACCATGCGCTGCGCCAGCCCTTCGACGATGGCGGTCTTGCCCACGCCAGGCTCGCCGATCAGCACCGGGTTGTTCTTCTTGCGCCGGGCCAGCACTTCGATGGTCGTCTCGATCTCCTGCGCGCGGCCGATGACCGGATCGAGCTTGCCCTCGCGCGCCATCTTGGTGAGGTCGCGCGAATACTTGTCGAGTTCCGGCGTATTGGTCGGCGTCTCGGCACGGCCGTCCTCGGCCCCCTTGCCGACCACCTTGCTCACCTGCTGGCGCAGCGCCTGCGGCGTGAGCCCGTAGCGGCGCAGCAGGTTGGCTGCCAAGCCTTCGCCTTCTTCGGCCAGGCCGATCAGAAAGTGCTCTGGCCCCACATAGGAATGACTCAACTCGTTGGAGGCCACGAAGGCACGGCTGAGCGCATCCTTGACACGTGGCGACACGCCGATCTCGCCTTCGAACGGCTTGTCGCCACGCTTGGCTTCGGATTCGATCTGCCGCTTGAGGTCATCGACCTTGATCTTGAACTGCCCCAGGATGGTCTTGACCACGTCGCTGTCGGTCAGCGCCAGCAGCAGGTGTTCGGTATCGACTTCGGGCCGGCCGAACTCGGCAGCATGTTTGGCGGCTTCCTGCAACAGGGCCTCAGACTGTTCGCTGATACGGCTGGCCAGCCCACTGCCGCGGCGGCGCGCCGTGCCCGCCGTTGCGGGAGCGGATTCGCCGAACGAGGCATCGACGACCTCGTCGGTATCGGCCGCCACGGACGGTGCATCGTCACCGATGCGGAAGAAGTCGCTGCCGAGGAAGTCTTCGAACAAACCGCTGCGCGAGCCAAACAGAGCCTCCAGCGGCGAGACGGTGCGCTTTTGCTGGCGCGCCAGTTGGCGATAGTGATCGTCACACAACAGCATGGTGCTGTGGCGACCATTGAGATTGGCTTCCACCCGCACCGTGGCGGGCTGGCCGCAGACTTGGCACTGCTTTCTGGCCATGCTGATGCTCCTTAAAGGGACTGATTTGACGAGGCACCGAAGGTCACGGCGCCTCGCCATTCACTTGGTTGTTTTTCGGAGGACGAGCCGATCGGCGTCAGCCGTTGATCGGGATCGAGCGCCCCTGCCTGGGGGCACTGGCCTCGCGCTTGTCCATCGTGATCGTGAGCACGCCGTTCTTGAAAGCGGCCTTGATCGTTTCCTGGTTGGCATCGGCCGGCAGATTCAGGGCGCGCTGAAAGCTGCCGTAGGAACGCTCCACGCGGTGGAAACCACCATCCTTCGTTTCCTGTTCCCGATGCTTCTCACCGCGCACCAGCAACACATCGTTATCGAGCGTGATCTGGATGTCCTTTTCCTCGACCCCGGGCACTTCCAGGGCGATCTTGTACTGCTTGTCGGTCTCCTGGATGTCCAGGGCCGGCTTCAGCAGGCCCGGCCACTCCGACGGCCAGCGTGGCATGGCCAGCGTCGGGAAACCGAAGCCTCGAAACGCGTCGTCGAACAGGCGATCGATCTCGCGATGCAATTGCAGGATGGGACTGACCGACCCACCCGCCACCGGCAGGTCATTGCGCTGCACCGGCAGCGAGGCAGTGCTCTGTTGTTCTTCCTGCTCCTTCTTGAACCAGTTCCAGGGAGCCAATTTCTTGAGATCAATGTCCATGTCACACCTCCAGAAGAAAAATTGAAGACTCTCGCTCACTCCGTTTGCCTGCGGCGACGGACAGCGCGCCCTGGCGACACGGGTTGTTCCGCTGACTTTGGCTGCTCATCCGTGCGTATCACCTCCTTCTTTCTGCCTGCTTGGGTCTGATCATTGATCCATCGATCGATTTCACTTTGACGAAACCGCCACGTCCCGCCGACCTTGAAGGCCGGAATGTCCCCGTGCGCGGCGAGCCGGTAAAGCGTCCGCTTGCCGACTTTCAAGTAGGCAGCCAACTCGTCGAGTGTGAAGATCGCCTGCTGGCGCGCTGTCATACCACCCCCACAAGTTCCGTCGTCACGCGGCCTCGCCTGAGGAAGTTCTTGCAAGACTTTGCAAGATATTGCGCTTACCATGCCGAAAGTCAAGCGTCAACATCCAGCGATCTGCTGGCTGAACCGCCCCGGAAATCCCGGAGGCTCGTTGGTGTGAGTCACGCCGCCATGGCGAGCTCACGGGTCTGCTGATAGTAGGCTGCTTCAGCTTCGGCTGGGGGGATGTTGCTGATCGGCTCCAGCAGGCGTCGAAGATTGAACCAGTTCACCCATTCCAGCGTGGCCAGCTCGACGGCCTCGAGGCTTTGCCAGGAGCGACGGTGGATCACCTCGGCCTTGTACAGTCCGTTGGCAATACCCTCAATCAGCAGATGTCCGCTTCGGGTCGCATCACGCCTTGATTCTTGACGTGGGAGAACCCTGACCACCCCCTTCATCAGGAGTAGGTCATGGCAATTCTTCACACATCTCAGCCCCACGAGCCTTGGAACAAGGGAAAGCTGATCGGACAGAAGGCTCCGCTCAAGCTGAAAGATATCTGGGCCATCCGGATCAGACTTCAGCTTTGACCTGCCCCCACTGGCCATACCAGTGATTACTGATAAAGCCCGGGGTTGAAGGTTACTGCGTTGTCGGCTTGTTGTGCTCGGTGGTTGGCAGCGAACTGGGCAGGCGGGATTCGACCGCAGCTGCTGTGTGGTCGCACCTGGTTGTAGTCGCGTCGCCAGTCGGCGATGACCTGGCGGGCTTGGGCGAGCTCATTCATCTCTCGCCGGCCACTTTGGATGTGTTTGCCCGCTACGTGCAAGACGGCGATCAAGCTCCCGAGTCAGGCGGGCTACTTCTTGGGACAGTTCATGGCGAGCATCTGATCATTGAACAGGCCACAGCCCCAACTATCTGGGACCTCAGGCTGCGCACCTTTTTTCACCGCTCCCCATTCGGTCATGCCAAGCTTGCCCTTGATCGCTGGCGCGCCTCACGTGGCACGGTACGATATCTGGGCGAATGGCACACCCACCCGGAGGACTACCCGACCCCGTCCGGATTGGACCGCTCGGAATGGCGCCGACTGGCTACGGGGAGAAAAGACAAGCGACCGCAGCTTTCGATCATTGTCGGGAGGCAAGGTCTCCACGTCGAGCTGGTTCATGGAGACGGTAATGGCGACCTCTTTCAGCCCCACCGATAAAAAAATGCGTTGACCCATGAAGCCGCAAGCTTTGAAGCTCAAAGAGGGGACAAGCGGCGAGGGGGACTGGCCACTAGTCAGAAGCCTTGCAGCGACTGTTCTGGGTGTTGCGGACCACGAGTTGGCCTGTTGCGCTTAGGAGCCTGAGTCGCGCAACACAAGGCTCGATGCAAAAGGCGCAACAGATTAATGTGCTATATCGGCAAAAACGCTTTTAAATTTAGTCCGTTACTGATGCAACACTAAACATACCTACCAAGATTGCGAAATGTCGTATCCGTCGAATCTGGGCCTTTGTTGGCTCCGCATGGCAATGGCTGGGCCTCTTGACTGCCACAACGGAAACGCCCCAGATCCCACAGCTGTCCGCCCGTATTTCCCCACAAGGACGCCCGCGATTTCCAGATCTCCCCCAAAGATGCCCTTGATTCCTGGATCCGCACCTAAGACGCCCTCGATTTCTGGCTCCACATCCAGCTCGCCCTTGAGTTCCCAACTGCGCACCTGATCGGTCAGAGCTTGTCGCCTGCACTTCCCAGTTCCGCCAGTCGCGACATTGGTCGCAAGAACAATTAGACGAGATCTCGGGCCTGAACGTGCGAACAGTTCAGCGGGTTGAGCAGGACTACAACACCGCGACTTCCCTGGGTGACGCGCCACGCCCCGCTCCACCTGCTCAAGCGCGTCGCTCGCCCCCCTGACCAAGCTTTGACCTTAACTGGGCGTCGGTGACTCCCTCCCGTTCTGGTCGGCATCTGGGCCTTGTAGCGGCTCAAGCGCTGAGCTATAACGCCTTAGCCAGTCGCTATAAAGCGCCGGTGTTGTGCCCGCATAGCCAATAGGCTCCGGGTGCCCGAGGTCCACCCAATGGGGGCACGGGAATCCTTCGATTCCGGAGCCATCCATGACCGCCAAACGCCGCAGATCCCTTCGCACTTCTGCCTTCTACGCCCAATCGGGCCGTTGCTTCTATTGCGGCCTGCCGATGTGGCTCACTGCACCCTCAGAGCTCGGGCTGAAGGCCAGTAAGGCCCGAGCCTTTCAATGCACCGCCGAGCACCTGGTGGCCCAACAGGACGGGGGCAGAGACGTGTCCGGGAACGTGGTGGCCGCGCATAGCCGGTGCAACCAGGGCAGGCACCAGCGGAAGGGACCAGCCCCTTCCGCTGAAGCGTTCCGGGCGCTGGTTCAGACGCGGCTGGCAATGGGGAGATGGTGGTCCCGACTGCCATCAGGGATTGCACGTGCTTCCGTATGGCCAATTGAATTGAATCTTTGCAAGGAATCGGCAGCTGCTTGCCTGATTCGCTAGTCCACACTAGTGGCGCCCGGTTGCGGTGCTAGAACGGCGAGTCTGCTGCGAAATGGTCGCGCATTGGGCCTAACAAGGTCTGCGACCCTGTCAACACGTCCGAGAATTCCACCTGTCGCCACCTTCTCGTTCCAATATCGTTCCATCCACTCGGCTTTATCCAGGATCTTACCCGGAGCGCCTAGCAGCCTCTTGGCGATGAAATGCCGGATGAGAGCGGCCTGGCTATCGAGAATCACGACGCCCGCCCTTGGATTAGAGTCATAAGCGCTGTACGAGATCAGATAGTGGACATAGTGGCGGTCTGGCTCTTCGTCATCCCACGTCAACAGGTTGCTTAACCCCGCAGCGCGAGCATCCGATCGCACCTCTTCGCTCACGAGCACCATGGGATTGCGTGCTTCCTTACATTCCATGCGATAGGCGTCCAGCATCGCCGGTCCGAAGATCATCTGAGAATCATGATGAATGCTTCCAACTGTGAGCCCTCCACGTATCAATATATCAACCACTAGCAGGTTCTCGGCCAACATTCTGATGCAGCTCAGGATGTCGGCAAGGCCAGCAGGAGAGCGGCTGCTTGATATGACGATGCAGTCGCTGAAGTAAGTGAACAAAAGTCCTGTTGCTGGGTTGCAGCACGCTGTGTTCTTTAGTCTGTCGATGGCCTCTGCTATTTCATCAAGCTTGCTCATGTCGGCTGCCGACTCTTGGACAAGTGCGGAGAACCCGAGCATGTCGATGAAGGCGACGTACTTATCTTGGTAGAGCATGAAGAACTCCTTAGATGGTCGTGCCCATGGTGCCGAGGGCGGTTCCATTTGACCAGCGGGTGCGGGGCACGTCATAGGCCATGGAGCAATGTCAGCGACCTGGCTCGCGCACTAGTCTCGCAGAGGCTTGTTACGGCGCATCTTCGCATCGGATAGAAGCGAGCGAACGAGAGAGTTGAAGTCCATCCTGGCCCTAAAAGTTTCCTTCACCCTTGGTTAAACGAATGTCCGCTTTCGGTCAGAAGCGGACCAAAGTAGCCGGTGCTCTTCGCAGCCCGTACGCGACTTGGAGTCATATCATCAATCTGTATCAGGGCTCAGACCTAAGTGCCTGATGGTCCAATTCAGCGACACTATCCAGCTTCGGCGTCATCGCACACTTCGGGATACAGCCAGCGCGATCCGCTTATGGAACCAAACCGCACTGTGCCTTACTCTTAAGGAACATTGCCAACGGCAACCTTCGGCAATTGAATTTAGAGAATCCGGGCGGTTCATCCCGCGCGGCCCGTTAATGTCTACAGCTGTGGAGTTGTGAATGGCAGAAGATCAAGGTGGTGAAGAGGTGATTAGGGAGATAGGGAAGGCGCTAGCCCTTGCGTCTGAGCTTGATCCACAAATTGTTAGATCGCTTCGCTCCGCGATTGTTCAGGCGATGTCTGATTACGAGGACGACACGAATGCACAAGCTGCAGCCGCACTTGCGGCGGTTCTCGATTTTAGACCTGTGACGACCCAAGACGCCCTCTCGCAAACCTTGGGTGAGATCGGGAAGCTGGTCGAAGGTCTCACCGGACTGGAGGACGTTCATTACACTGTTGAGACACCAGAAGGTCGCCGAGTTCGCTCAATCCGGTCACATCTACCAACTGTATCACCCCAGCGTTTGACGGATCACGAGCAGGCAGATCTTGAGGCCTATATCGCTCGATATCTGCCACCGGACGACCCTCGCGAGGAACACGCGCCACGAGGACCGCGATTGTGACGATCAGTAAGTTAGCAATCCTCAACGCTGTGAAAGCAGCCATTTCGCGTGCTAAGGCGAGCGGGTCTCCCTACGCGCAAGGAAAGGCTTACGAACTTCGGGTGCTGCTTAGGCTTCTGCGAATCATCGATAGTGCGGGCTACAAGCTCACGTGTACCCCCAAGATGGCAGGCGTCCTGACGTTTGGAGGATCTCCATGCAAAGCAAACCATCCGGATCACGATTACATCAGTGGATCTACGTCTACTGAGAAGCTCGAGATTAGGATTTCAGTGCAGGTCACCACACTAAGCCATAGCTGGAAAGGCACGACGGTGGTCAAAGCGGCTGACCGTCACGAGATTGACGTCGGTGTATATCGTCCGATTAAGACCCGTCGCTATCCCGCATTTACGGAGTTACTTCTTGGGGTCTCGTGCAAGACTGGCGGCTGGAACAAGGCGTACGTCCGCGAGGCGCTAGGTATGCGTAGGGAGCTAGGATTCCTCACATCACCTAGGACGAGCTTGACGAGCTCAGCTCCGTGGTTCATCGCAACAGTTCCCTGCGATCCTCCGGTTCCCTTTGCCTTGTACGCGACCAACGCTGGGTCCGCCGTGTATGCGTCGTTGGCAGCTTTGGGGCTCTACGTCGAGCACTACAAGGGGTAGCGGAAACAGGCTTTGGAGTACGGATCAACTCAGGTGTGTCGAGAACGATGCCCGCTTTGGGTCGAAGGCGGATGCCATCACCGGGCCGGTCGCCGCCCAATGTCCGCTTCCGGCCAGAAGCGGACATCCACCCTGCCCTCGATAAACATCCCAAATCCACGGACGACCTTGGTCTGCTTTGGCCTTCTGCCTTAGGGCCAGACCTGAACTTCGATTTCAGCCCCTAGCGTATTTGACTCCCGCGACCTAGATCTCTCCTAGATCCTTGAGCAGGGCTTGCCCCTTCTGCAGAAACCCAACTAGCAGTCGACCTCCTGCTACTTTCCGGCCCAATTGCCCATTGAGGTAGCTGACCTGGAGACGCGCATGGGCCAGCAGATCCACCTGGGCCATGCTAGGGGTCGCGGCCTGGAGCGGTTCGCCCGGCGACGCCATCTGCCCCCCGATCGGCTGGACAACGCAAGGGCGCCGGCTGTCACTCTTCGCATACGCCGTGGCCATCATCCGGCCGTTCTTCAACGACCATCCACCAAGCACCAACTCGGTCCCGAGTTGCTCGATCGGCAATCCCGCTTCGCTAACCGCTTTCTCAAAGTTCGGCCAGAGTTGGTCCACCACCAGCCCTAGCTCGGCAGATAGCTGTTCTATTGTGAAATCTGCGCGGAAGCTGGCCTGCAGTGCAAGCTCGTAGATGCGGAGGAAGAATTGCGTAGACCCGCGCGCAGCAAGCACTACGTTGTGCTGAGGGATCAGCAGCAGCTTTGCCCCCGCGGAATACGCCCCTGTGAGAGCATCCTCTGCCAGGGTATCCGCTGCGACGACGAGGTGGTCACGAGTGAGGAGAACGTTGAGGATGCTCATTGCGGGATCGTCTAGACGTTTGCAGACTATCGCCTTCCCCTCCCCTCCTGTCCAGACTGCTATGGCCTCCGCGATCACACAAATTCTTGGTCGCCCCAATGCTTGCGAGAACGCACTTGAGATACGCCGCGGCTACCTCAAGGCGATGGAAGATGCGCTGCGGGTTTCGCTTCTGATCCACCAAGATCCAAGGCTTCTGTTCGACACGTGGGCCAGACTGCTCCCCTTGATCGCTCAAAGCCACGAGAGTGACGGCAGCCAGCCATTTGCGACCGGGATCGTCCGCTCGCGCGATCATGGATCCCGGCGGTTGGCTGGCTGAGCGTATGGTTGCAATATAGGAAGCAATCGCGCGCGGACCAGAACGCTGTTCATCGCAGACATTCTTAGGGTGCCATTGCAGAGATTTCAGCTTTTGAGGAATAAAATTTCAGTGCAAGACGGTCCATTGCAGAAAAACTTGACTTGCGACTGACGCAACGCAGAAATTGCTGATGCACGGATGATGCAATGCAGAGATTACCGGCTAACAGATGCTGCAGCCCAGCCGGCCAACTGAGGGCTTTGCCCGATGGACGAGCCGTTACTCTTGCCTGCAGATCACGATTCTAGGATGACTTGTGCCTCAATCGGCTGACCAGGATCGGGCGTCTGTGCTGGAGGGCTCCTTAGAGCTCTTGGGTGAAATTCGAGCCGCTTGGATGGAGATAGAGCATGGACGTGACCGAAGATCGACGGCGGTGGCGGCACTTTGCCAGATGTCCCTTGATCACGCCGTGGCAGTACAGTCCCTGATCGCTACTCTGCCCCAGTCAGCAATCTCGCTGGTCCGGTCCCAGTATGAGGCCCTCGTGCGTGCAACCTGGGCATGTTATGCAGCTACCGACGCCGACATCGAGAAGCTTCTTGCGCCCCTGACTCTGGAGAGTCAGCAAGCGGCAAAGAGGCTCCCTGGCGTTCAGGACATGCTCGTAAAGCTTGAGTCCTCTGGGCCCCGAGGAGCATCACAGTTGTTGGGCAGAGCCAGACAATGCCTTTATGTCGGCTTGAACTCCTATCTCCATGCCGGGATTCACCCCTTGGCAAGGCAGTTAAATGGCTACCCGGGCGCGCTTCTGGCGGGGGTGGCCATGAACAGCAATGCGCTTGCCATGCTAACCCTTCTGAATCTGGCGCACCTGTGGCCAGGCGAACCAGTTCTGGCATGGATGAATGCACTGCATCATCAATTTGGGGGTGTTTTGCCAGAGTTGGAGCCATTGACCCCCCATCAGCCCTCGCCATAGAGCTGTCCCGGATCGCCTGCGCGTCTAGGGTGGGGTCTGTGGTGAGTGACTAGGCAGTTGGGCCTCGCCCCCCTCTGGGGGCACGGGGAGAACATCACGGGCGCATAAGCAGTTGCCCCGGATTTCTCGTTGGGGCAAGTCCTGGCAGTTGATCTGTGTCGGGGGCCTGTCGGGCGACTGTCATGTTTCCAAGTTCGGCACCCTCCTAATCTGGGCTCCCTACCCCTCCGGAGTTATCTTCTATGACCACCAAGACCCCGCCTCGCCTGCTTACCGCTGCTGAGGTTGGCGCCTGCATTCGCCAGTTCCGCCAGTTGCGTCATTGGTCGCAAGAACAATTGGCCGAGATCTCGGGCCTGAACGTGCGAACAGTTCAGCGGGTTGAGCAGGGTGACTCGGCCAGTTTCGACACCCGTCGCGCACTGGCGCGCGCCTTCGATTTCAATGACATCGATGCACTCAACAAGCCTTTCTCGCTGCCGACAGACGAGGAACTGCAGGCGGCGCAAGCGCAGTTTGAGCGCGACTACATCACCCTGGCGGTGTCCCCGCTTGCTGCTGGGCGCGAGCTGGCCAGCCTGATCGTTTCGTGCGACATGGATCTGTCCGAACCGGCTTTCGAGCTGTCGCGCGAGGCGGCGAGCGAGTTTGCTGCACTGGTCGACTACTACCGTGAGTATCGCGACTGCCAAGACCTGTATTCAGAAGTCGACAAGCTAGACATCTACGACGGGCTGCAGCAGCGCATTGAGGTCCTGCGGGAACTGGGAGTATCACTGTCGCACGGTCAGCGTAAGGTCGTCATTCGGATGGGCTCAGGTATGCCGATGGATGCCACGGTCCTGTACGTCGTGGCGTTTCGCCTCGGCCACGAGTGCAGTCAGATCGTAACTCCTAAGGCAGCACGCATCGGCTGAGTCAGCATTCATTAGATCGATAGTGGTGGCGATACATCTGACAGATGTCTATTGATCGCGCCGTCGCAGTACAGTCCCTGGAGGTTGCCCTGCCTTAGTCAGCGATAGCGCTGGTCCGGCCCCAGCACAAGACCCTGATTCGTGCGACAGCAAGGTTCTTAGCTTTCGAGGCAGCGAATTTTTGATGTGCCCTGAACCCTCGCGAAGATCCACTATGGAGACGCCGTCGATTTCTGGATCCAGACCTAAGAAGCCCTCGAGTTCTGGATCCACAGGCAACTCGTCCTTGAGTTCCTGACTGCGCACCTGAGTGGTCAAGCTCCGCCCGGGTGAAGGCTCTGCGCCCAGTACTCTAGGAACTCCTCTTGAGCAATCGTTTCGATTGCGCCTGGCCTGGCATGCCGCACCATGTGGATGGCATCCGATGCCCGCTTGGCCTCGCCAGACTGCAGCAAAAGCATGGCAGCGACCGTTCCCGCGCGTCCCAACCCCCCCTTGCAGTGGACCACGATCCTTTGACCGCTCAGCATGTCAGCGACGAGCTCAGCACTTAGCTGTAGCCAATCTTTGAGGAGTCTGTCGTCTGGTGCGGCTCCATCAGTGATTGGCAGTCCATGCCAAGAGATGCCCTTCCCCGCCACTATCGCCGGTAAGCTCTCGATTCGAAGGTCCTTGAGCTCCCAAGGCTCAAGCAAGGTGACTAGGTGAGTGGCACCCCAGTCCTGAATAGCCGAGACGTCCACATCTAGGTCTCTCGCCCATGCTCCAGTCATGGCGACTTCCTGGTACTTGCCTGGCGCAAATGTCACCCCTATGCCGCCTCCATGGGCTCCAACAGGCAACTCTGCAATCAGTAACGGGTGGCTAGCGCTGGTGCGCATCATTTCGGCTCTCCCAACATGCGGTAACGTTCTGCGTCGTGCGCCGGGGCGCTCCCCGCTCATTCGCTGCACGGCTAGGATATCGGATGTTCAGATATCGTTGAACTGGAGAGAACACCTAAGGGTCAATATCGGAAAGTCAGATAGACAGTCTGTGGGCAGGTTGATATCCTGACAACTGGTATCGCGATTTGAGGGCTGTGTGGCCTATGTCGTTAGCCAACCGACCCTCATCGCGCCCTGGCCAGAACTGGACAATTTCGTTCGTTCAATAGGTCCCTTTCTTGCGTGCGCGTGGTGCGCGCTAGAGCGCTCAAGAACGGCTAGTTCGCCGGTAGCTGCTGAGGGGTTGGCCTCGCAGGCACTTGACACGCTTGCGACGCTGCGCGTCCTCCATCGCGAACCAGTCGAATGTTCTCGGCTTGCCGCAAGATCTCTGTATGAGCCCCTGGCTTGGTCCTACAAATCTCCGTGGTCTCGCAGTGACTTGAACCTTGAGTCGGCATTGACCCGGTCGCTCACCCAGTGGGCGGCTGAGTGCACGCCCAGTGCGAGGCGGAATCTCGGAATTTCACTGGCATCCACCGAAGCTCGAGCGTACTTGGCAAACCTTCTGCGGAAGCATCGGTTGGACCCGAAGCTAGGCGACGGGCTTCAGTCGATTGGATCGCCTGAATGGAATGCGCTCAGCTTGGGGCGTAAGCGCTACGTGCTGTGGGCGAGCATGCGAAATTCTGCCTCGGAGTTCATACAAAGCGGTTTGGATGAGCATGCCGCGAGGCGAGCACTTGATCGCGAGATAAAACGCAGATGCATCTGGTTAGCTGGACGCGAGCAAGCTGGAACCCTCGCCCGGAAGGATTTTTGCTTCTTGCCTGGTCAGGGTTGGCGTCAGCCGTTGATCCTGGACGTTGCAATGGAGACTTTCCTGCCGCTGGGCATGGCGTACTGGCTGGAACCTAGCGGCAGTTGGCAGCTTTAGCTTCTAGTCTGAGTAGACCGACCAGCTGCCACGGGTCCATGAGATGGTTTGAGGGGGCTCAGGACTCTATCGCGGTAAACGCCCCCCCAGGTCTATATCGACGGTTCTCCAACGAAGCGCTGGACCTTGGTTGACCGGCGAGCCTGTGGCCCATTGGACGCTGGCCAAGAGATGGCCCTCTAGTACTCGTTCAGTCGCTTACGGATTGCCTCGATGGCATCGTCCAGTCCCGCGTCGTCCTCGGGGTAAGGAGAACAAAACAGTTGAACCGGGACCCAGCAATGTTCCTGTCCCGGTTGTACATAGGGGGCGTAATCATCTAGTAGCCATGCAGAGCCGATGGGCTGGGAAACGTTGGCAAGATCCTTCGTCGGCCCAGTCCAGTCTATGTATGGCAAGCGGGCAAACCAACCCGGGGCCGCTCCTTCGCAAGCCAATAGGTCGGCAATCTCGCGAAATCTAGGCTCCGGAACTGTGGTGAAGATGACTAGACCCTCAAAGAGCGACTTTGCCGACTCCAGAAATTCGTAGAGGCCCGGGCGCGGGATCTGGCTTACAGCGTTGGAAATCAGCGTTCCTTCTAAGTCCAAGGCGAGGATGGACGGGCGCATTGTGTAATGGTCCTCTTTGGCGGGGGTGAACGTCGGTACCGCTACCAAGCCCCGCCGGAGGGTGATCCGCCGGCGGGGCTTGGTAGCATCAGACATCTTCGAACTCGCTCGCTTGCTTGAGTTGGTTCTCAAGGAAATCAATGCGCTTCTGAAGATCGGCACTTAGATAGGCTTTGTCCGTAAAGTCCATTGCTGTCTCAGGGATCATCTCCAGCTCGACGCGTGTGGATGTAGCTTGACGAATCGCCAAGGTGGTCCAGGCCTTATCGCCCTTGACGAATCCGACAGTGAATCGAGCCGTAACATGGTGTTCGGGCTTGAGGCCTTCGATGGAACGGAAATCGCTGCGCACCTTCGACGTGGCTACAGGCTGTACATCGCCATTGATGTACAGCGCCGCATTCCAGCTCGCTTCGCTCAATGGCAGTGTTGAGCGGTTGATGATGCGGGCGGTGATGACTGGCTTGGGCCCAAAGAAGCTGTTTTCCATCCGGAACTCTGGATCAACCGCACTGACCCTCTTTAGCTCGGCGATAGTAGGAAGTTGATCGTTGGCCTCCTGTCGTAGCGCTTCTATCTCCTTGGGATTGCTATCCCTGATGTGCTTAACCTGCCCTCTCACCACCTGCCTTACGGAAGCGTTTGGGTAGGTCTGGTTCAGTTTTTCAAGAAGGTCGGCAGGGATTCGTGAGAAAAACAGCCGAATCGTCTCTAACACCATGATTCAACGAGGAAACACCCCTCGACGTCAGGCAGTTCGTGGATTACAGACCTAGGCTTGATTGAACCAGAAGCCGCGTGACACAGGCATTCCTGGAGTACTGCTCAGGCACGCGTGCCCTTCTTGAATATTGGATTCAAGAGTTTCCACGCTCCTGACCCAACGGAAACCTTCAAGAAGGCTCTGACCGTCGCCTGATCCATTGCAGTAGTTCCTCGTGCGGGATCGTACGTCCAGCGTCGACGTCGGCCATACCCTCGCGGGTCCGCCGTTCCTTCTCTTCCTCGGTCAATCCCGGAAGGAGTGCTAGTAGCTTATCTTCAGGGCTCATAGGCCGATGAGCTGTGCTCAAGTTGGCTTGATTCTCGTGAAAAAATATGGGCAGGATCTGGGGATCATCCAAGCCCGCCGGCAAAGGCAGCGATACGTCGTGGACCGCCAAGTCGATGATGACGTCCAAATCTGAGCATAAGGGCTGTATGGCGGTGGTCACCAGACGAGCCGCCCGCTCGGCGAAAGCCAGGTCCACCACCAGCCAGATCAACAGACCGGGAGGCTGTTCGACGCCCCCTGACGAGTGAGTTTCCAGGAGATAGGCCGACGAGACGAAGTCGGCGTGCTCAAGGCTGCCGCTGATGGCCGGAGCGAGCCAAGCCGGCGCGGCCTGGGCAGGTCTCACCGCGAACTCCGCCGGCGCCAGACGTTCCACCCTGGCCAGAAAGCCCGTATCCAACAATGTCGCAACCTCTTCCGGGTACAGGACAACGCCGCCGTAGTTGGGATTGAGCATCAACGTCGCGCCGCGAGTACCGGTTAGCAGCTCACGGCCTGAAACTCCCAGAATTCTGACAGCAGACGAGCTGGCCGCCTGCGCCTTGTCGAGCGAGGTAAAGAAAGGGATCGCATCGAAACCGTCAGGATGGCGGAACTGGACCAGCCGCAGTGTCTGCGCGTCGTCCGAGATGGGCGCATGCACGTACACGATCGCATCCATCAGTCGCTTGAAGAATGCGCGTTCCTCGGCCGCACTGTCGCGGGCCCGTTCAAAGGAAGCCTCCAGCGCTGTCTCCGCAGACGTAGTCCCTCTTCCACGCGGCCTGCTCGGTTGCTTCATGGTCAGATGCGATGAGGGCCAAGCGGGTACCCGGAGAACCAATCCGCCTCGATCTCGCTGCTCAGGTAGGGTCGTACGAAGGCCGACTGGGTCAGCGCTCGCAGCCGCTCTTCGTGCTCAGCAATCGCCTCGATGTCGCTGACGGTTGGATAGTGCCGCAGCAGTCGATATGCCTCTTGCCGCACCTCTTTAGGCACGGCTTGGCTGGCCGCTAGCTGCCTGAGGAACGCGCCCGCCTGCAGCACATTGCGGGTGCGCTCAGATGGCATCGTCATGACATCAAGAATGACTAGCACTAAGGAATGCTTAGCTTATCGCGTTTGTGGCCGGCCAGGGCACGGTGCAACTACAGACCTTGCGATTCCTGTATTAATGTAATATAATCAATAACGTAATTCGCATAAGTGCGCGTTATGTCCATGGAGTGAGGGCCAATAGGAACGAGCAGGTAGCCTGAGCCTTCCCATGATGGGAAGGTCAACAACGCGGGACGGATTACCACTCAACTTGCCTGTCGTTTGACCTTCCCACCGTGGGAAGGCTCATCGTCACGCCGTCGGCAAACCGCCGATGCTTTTGGAGGGTTGTCCATGAATCTCGTTGTTGAAGGTATGACCTGTGGTCACTGTGTCCGAACGGTCACCCAAGCCATTCAGGCCCTTGACCCCCACGCCCAGGTGGACGTCGATCTGGGCAGTGGCGTGGTCAAGATCGAGGGCCTGCTTGCCGTAGAACAGGCGGTTGAGGCTATCCAGCGGCAAGGCTATGTGATCGCTGCGGTGCTCCCTTCTGAGGCTGGTACGCCGGCCGCCCCGGCCGTCGCATCCTCCTGCTGCGGCGGATGCCACCGCTGAGTCCGCGCGAGGGCTTGATCCTGATCAATGACAGTCGGCCCCAAGAGGGCTAGACTGGCCATCATGAGAGCTCGCACGTCCCCTGCCCTGATCTGCCCAGCGTCCGCAGGCGCTGCTTCGGGCGTGCGGGAGCTGTCATGGTGAGGCTGCTGAGGCGATGGCGGCGACCCCGTTCTCGTGCCCGACTGGCATGGCTGGGACTGTGGGCGCTGCTGCTGCAGCAACTCGCGCTGGTGGCTTACGCCTGTCCGCTGGAATCGGTGGAAGCTGGACAAGCGACCCTGATGGTCGGTTGCGAAGAGATGTCCACGCCGGATCCCGATGCTCCGGCGTTGTGCGACCAGCATTGCCAGCGCGATCACATCGCCACGGCCGATGCGAAGGCCCCTCAAGTGCCTTACCAGCCCGCGCTGGCCGCCTTCGCGCTGGTGCAGGCTCTGTTGCCACCGGTACACGCGCAGTTGTATCGGGATGTTCCGGTGTGCGTGTCCGATCCGCCTCCCCTGCAGCGCTTCTGTAGCCTGCTGATTTAAGCCCCCTCCTGGATTGACCCGTGCTCGTGCTGCATGCGTTGCAGCGCGCTCGTTGTCGTTTCCCGGAGGTCTTATGGAGATGTCTTTCTTCTTGCGTGCAAGGCGCAAGATGGCGTGTGGGTTCGTGTTTGCCCTGGCGCTCAGTGGTCCTGTGCTGGCGGCATCGCCCGCTATCCCGATCAGCTACACAGAAGCCCTACAACGGGCGCTTGCTAACGCCCCAACCCTGCAGGTGCGCCGATCGCAGATCGATGCCAGTACCGAAGAAGCCGCGCGTGCTGGCGCGCTTCCCGACCCACGTTTGATCGTGGGGCTGGCGAACTGGCCCGTCAGCGGACCCGATGCCTTCAGCTTGCGGGCCGATGAGATGACCACCCAGCAAATCGGTCTGATGCAGGAGTTTCCTGCGCGTGCGAAACGACGTGCCGAGCACGCGTTGGCGCAAGCGACGCTGGCGCAAGCGCGCTCACTGTCGATGGCCGAACAGCAGATGGTGGCCCAAGCGGCCGCGCTGGCCTGGATCGAGCTGTGGAGTACGCAGCAAGCCGTAGATGCGTTGGAAGGTCTGCGCGAGCCGGCCCGTATAGCCGAGCGTGCGGCGCGTGCTCGCTTGGCAGGCGGCACGGACGGGGCCAGTGATGTGCTTGCCGCCCAGGCCGCCCTACTGCAGTTGGACAATCGCCTGGAGCAGGTACATGCGGAGCACGCCGCCGCGCAGGCCGGCCTGGCGCGGTGGTTGCGTATTGCACCAGAGGCGATCTTGGCCAGTGGTGCGGCACCGGATTTTTCGCAGTTGCCATTGGAGCCCACCCAACTGCTGGCCAAACTGGACCAACACACGCCACTACTGGGCTGGGAGGCACGCGAGAGCTTAGCCCAGGCCCAGGTGGATGCGGCCGTGGCCGAAACCCGCCCGGATTGGAGTGTGGAGCTCACCTACGGACGTCGCGAGCGCGCACCCGACGGCATGGCGCGCAGCGACATGCTCATGGTGGAAGTGGGTGTGGGCCTGCCGCTGTTCCAGAAGAACCGCCAAGCACGAGGCATCGCGGCACGGCGGGCCGAGCTGGAGGCGGTGTCCGCAGAGCGCGATGAGGCCCGGCGCATCCAAGCCGAGTCGGTGCAACGCGCGATAGCGCGATGGCGCGGGTTAACCGGCCAGTTGGAGCGCCAGAACACGCAGAGCCTGCCTTTGGCGCGCGATCGTGCACGCACGGCGTTGGCCGCCTACGGCGCCGGTGCCGACCTGCAGCCGTGGCTGGAAGCGCGGCGCGATGAGATCGAATTGCACCTGGAGAACGCCCGTCTGCTGGGCGAACAGGGCCGTGCCTGGGCGGCACTGGCCTATCTGCTACCCCATGAGGAGAACACGCCATGAGCCCGACCAAGACGCGTCTCACACAGCTCGCCGTGGCCCTCGGGTTGCTGGCGCTCGGCTTTGCCGGCGGCTACGCCTGGATGACTCGAACCTCTGATACCACCCCGCCCCCCGGCACGAGCGTCGCAGATCAAGCACGCAAGGTGCTGTACTGGTACGACCCCATGGCGCCGGAGCAGCGATTCGACAAGCCGGGCAAATCTCCGTTCATGGATATGGAGTTGCTGCCCAAATACGCAGATGAGGCCATAGGGGGCGGAACGCAGATCGATCCGCGCCTGCAGCAGAACGTGGGCATACGCACTCAGGAAGTGACGGTAGAGTTACTAGGGACTGCCGTACGCGTGCCGGGCACACTGACGTGGGATCTGACCCAGGAAAGCGTGATCAGTGCGCGCATGGAAGGCTTGATCACCCACGTGCAGGTAAAGGCGCCGTTTACCGAGGTTCGTCGTGGTCAAACGCTGGCCACCGTGCAGGCCCCGGCATGGAACGCGGCCATCGCCGAAGCACATGCCCTGAGCCAAGCTCAGTCCGCGGGCGCGCGTGAGCTGCAGGGTGCGGCGCAACAACGGTTGCGTTCGTTGGGTGTTCCTTCTGGCGCCTCGGCCAGAAGTGGCGTCGTGCTTAGCGCAGACCACAGTGGTGTCGTGACCGAGATCCTGGCACGCGAGGGACAGACGGTGATGCCCGGTACGCCACTGTTCAAGATCAATGGGCTGGACACGTTGTGGCTGGAGGCCTCGGTACCCCAGGCAGCGCTGGGCACCTTGCGGCCGGGGACCTCAGTGCAGGCCACGGTCAGTGCCTGGCCGGCAGAGCGCTTTGCCGGACAGATCCAGGCGTTGCTTCCCCAGGTCGACATGGCTAGTCGCACGCAGCGGGCGCGAATTGTGCTGCGCAACCCGCAGCGTCGGCTGGTGCCGGGCATGTTCGCCGAGGTTCTGGTGCAGCCCGACGCCGAGCAGGCCCTGCCAGTCGTTCCCACGGAGGCGCTGATCGCCACCGGGCGGGACAGCCGGGTCATCGTGCAGGATCCGGACGGGAGCTTCCGGCCAGTGCGGGTGAGTGTGGGACGTAGCGTGCAAGGGCGCACGCAGATCGTGGCAGGCTTGGCCGGTGGTGAACGCGTGGTCGTCTCGGGTCAGTTCTTGCTCGACTCCGAAGCCAGTCTCTCCGGTGCGTTGGAGCGCCTGGGTGCTGCACAACCGACACGCCCTGCCAGCGCATCAGGTGTGCACGAGGGCCATGACGCCGGGCACGAACCACGCACTGTCGTGCCGTCACCATCCAGACAGCCGGCGCCTGTCGCGCCAGACACCTCCACCTCTACGCCGCCGCGCTGCCCGGTGCAGTACTGGTATGACCCGATGGTGCCGGAGAAGCATTTCGACAAGCCGGGCAAGTCACCGTTCATGGATATGCAGTTGGTACCCAAGTTCGGCCCCGCCGCAGCCGCTGATTGCCAGGCAAGCGAGGTCATGTCCGAAGCGATGGAGGGCACACCATGATCGCGCGCCTGATCCATGCTTGCATCGCCAATCGCGTGCTGGTGCTGGTTGCCGCCGCGCTGCTGGCGGTGGTCGGTATCTGGTCGGTAAAGAACACGCCGCTGGATGCGCTGCCGGACCTGTCCGATACCCAGGTCATCATCCGCACGCAATGGGCGGGGCAAACCCCGCGCATCATCGAAGACCAGGTCACCTACCCGTTGGCCACCACGATGTTGTCCGTGCCGGGCGTGAAGGCGGTACGCGGCTTCTCCTTCTTCGGTGATTCATTCGTCTACATCCTGTTTGACGATGCCACTGATCTTTACTGGGCGCGCTCTCGAGTGCTCGAGTACTTGAGCCAGGTACGCGATCGACTTCCGCCGAATGTGAATCCGGCGCTGGGTCCTGATGCGACAGGACTGGGCTGGATCTACCAGTACGCCTTGGTGGATCGGACAGGTCAACGTGATGTGGGGCAGCTGCGTGCGTTGCAGGACTGGTTTCTTCGTTATGAGCTAAAAACCGTGCCGGACGTGGCTGAAGTAGCCAGTGTGGGCGGTGCGGTGCGCGCCTGGCAGATCCAGCCCGATCCGCAGGCGTTGGCGGCCCGTGGACTGACGGTGGCCGAGCTCATCGAGGCGGTGGATGCGGCCAACGGCGCTACCGGGGGCTCGGTGATCGAACAAGGCGAAGCCGAACTGATGGTGCGCAGCGAAGGCTACCTGCGCACACAGGAGGCGTTCGAACAGGTGCCGGTAACCGGCAACGACGGCATCCCCGTCCTGCTCGGCGAGGTGGCCACGATCAGTCGCGGGCCGGTCTTCCGTCGTGGTATCGCAGAGTTGGATGGTCAAGGTGAGGTGGCCGGCGGCGTGATCGTCCTGCGGACCGGCAAGGATGCCTTGGGGGCCATTCGGAACGTCAAAGCGCGACTGCAGGCGTTGCAATCCAGCTTGCCCGAGGGCGTGGAAGTGGTGCCGGTGTACGACCGCTCCGAGCTGATCCAGGATGCGGTACGCAACCTCACCCACAAGCTTGGCGAAGAGTTTCTGGTCGTAGCGCTGGTATGCCTGCTGTTCCTGTGGCACCTACGCTCGGCGTTGGTGGCCGTCATCACCCTGCCTTTGGGTATCCTGGCGGCCTTCATCGTGATGCACGCCCAGGGGATCTCCGCCAACTTGCTGTCATTAGGCGGCATCGCCATCGCCATTGGTGCGATGGTCGATGCAGCGGTGGTGATGATCGAAAATGCACACAAGCATCTGGAGCACTGGCGGGAGGCGCACGGCCGGGAACCTCAGGGTGAGGAGCGCTGGCAGCTGATGGCCCGCTCGGCGGCCGAGGTCGGACCGGCCCTGTTCGCCAGCTTGCTGGTCATCACCCTGTCTTTCGTGCCGGTTTTTGCCCTGCAGGCGCAGGAAGGGCGATTGTTCTCGCCTCTGGCCTACACCAAGACCTACGCGATGGCCGCCGCAGCAGGGTTGTCGGTGACCTTGATCCCCGTCTTGATGGGCTACCTGATCCGCGGCCGCATCCGCCCGGAACAGCAGAACCCCATCAATCGCATCCTGATCGCTGGCTATCGGCCCATCCTGCTGTGGGTCCTCAAACATCCCGGTGTCACCTTGCTGCTCAGCGGCCTGCTGCTAGTGCTCACCTTGATCCCCTTTAGCCGGTTGGGCAGTGAGTTCATGCCGCCCTTGGAAGAAGGCAGCCTGTTGTACATGCCCACGGCCCTGCCCGGCCTGTCCGCCGACAAGGCCCGTCAGTTGCTCCAGCTCTCGGGCCGGATGATCAAGACCGTACCGGAGGTTGAGCACGTGTTCGGCAAGGCGGGCCGTGCCGAAAGTGCGACCGATCCGGCACCGATCGAAATGTTTGAGACCACCGTGACCTTCAAGCCGCGGGATCAATGGCGCCCGGGCATGACCCCCCAGAAGCTACGCCAGGAGTTGGACGCAGCGGTCAAGATTCCTGGTCTGACCAACCTATGGGTCCCGCCCATTCGCAATCGCATCGATATGTTGGCCACCGGCATCAAGAGCCCGATTGGGATCAAGGTCTCCGGACCCGATGTGGAGCAGATCGAGCGCCTGAGCCAGCAGATCGAGCAGGTGGCCAAGACTGTGCCCGGCGTGAGTTCGGCACTGGCCGAACGCGTCACGGGTGGGCGCTATGTCGATGTACAGGTGCGCCCGGAAATCGCTGCACGTTACGGATTCACTCAAGGCCAACTCCAGCAACTGATTGCCACGGTCGTTGGCGGTGATCCAATCGGGGAAACGATCGAGGGGCGCGAACGCTATCCCATCGTCTTGCGCTACCCCCGTGGCCAGCGTGACTCGTTGCAGGCCTTGCAGGATCTGCCGCTGATCGCGCCAGGCGGTGTGCAACTGACCTTGAGCCAGGTGGCGGAGCTGTCAATCAGCCCAGGCCCGCCGATGCTCAAGAGCGATAACGGCCGGTTGGTGGGCTACATCTACGTGGATGTGGCCGATCGCGACTTGGGATCGGTGGTCCAGGACCTGCAAGCCGCGGTGCAGACCCAGGTGAGTTTGCCTGCCGGCTATGGTCTGGCGTGGTCGGGGCAGTACGAGTATCTGCAACGGGCTTTGGCACGCCTGCAATGGGTGGTGCCCGCGGCGTTGGCGATCATCTTCCTGGTCATCTGGATGGTGTTTCGCCGGCTTAGCGATGTATCCATCATCCTGCTCAGCTTGCCCTTGGCGTTGGTGGGCGGTTTCTGGTTGATCTGGGGGCTGGGCCATGCGATTTCGGTGGCCAGCATGATCGGATTCATCGCCCTGGGCGGCGTTGCGGCTGAGTTCGGCGTCATCATGCTGCTGTACCTGCGTCATGCCTGGGAGCAGCGCTTGGCCAGCGGTGCGCCGGAAGATGTGTCTACCCTGCAGGAGGCTATCTACGAAGGCGCCGTGCAACGGGTGCGCCCGAAGGCGATGACGGTAGCCGTCATCCTGGCCGGGTTGTTTCCGCTTTTCGTCGGTGCCGGTGCCGGCTCGGAGGTCATGCAACGTATCGCCGCGCCGATGCTGGGTGGCATGCTCACCGCACCGGTGCTCTCTATGGTGGTGATTCCCGCAGCGTTCTATCTAGTGCGGCGACGTGGATTGCGCGCGGCGCGGGGCGACCAATGAGAGACAGACTGAGCACTTGAGGTAAGTCCCCACAAAAAGACGCCAGTCATGGAAGAAGTCATGACTGGCGTCAAAGGGGAGAGTACCGCCTACATGCTTACTTATCAGTGCCCGGCGTGCGGGGAAATCTCAAAGCTCAGCGACGCCCGATCCGACACAAAATCCAAACCCTTTTGTGTAGAGGGCACCATGTGATTGGTGTGGATGTACCAGGTCTTGGCGGTGGTCACCTGGAAACTGGCTTGGCCTTGGGCATCGGTGCGCAGGAGCGTAGCGCTACCGTGCCCACCCTTGACCGGTGCGTCAGCACGATGACCGACGTACACGCGTAGGTTGGGCACTGGCGTGCCCTGCTGCAGCACCTGGAACGACAGCTGTTCGCCGACCTTCACGCTTCCAGGATTGCGGGCCAAGCGGATCTCCAGCGGATAGCCCAGCGAGGCAGCGAAATCGTCGGTCAGTTTTGTGCCCACCTGTCCAATGGTACGAGCATGCTTGGTATAGCTATAGGTGACCCCTTTGGGAAACTTGCTCGCATCATAGGTGGCCAGGGTATCGGGCAAGTCTTCCAACTCCAGGTACTTGCCGAACTCGCTGGCCGTACGCGTGCTGGTGGAGGCCATCGTCGAGACCCCCAGCAGATAGGTGCCCTCGCCCGCCGGATGCACGGTGAGCTGGCTCTGCTTGCCGACCTCTTTCCAACTGGCCAAGTCCGGTGCAGCCTTAGCGCCGCCCTGACTCAGCGAAACGTCCTGTAGACGCGCTCGGGTGACTGCACCTGCACTTTCATCGAAGGTGCCATTGTTCACCAACGCTGTGTTCGCCTCGCCCGCTGCGGTGCCAGGCTTGGAGAAAGCGACAAACAGGTCGTGCGCACCGGCACTGCCGGCCACAGCGAACAGCAGTAGTGTGGCGGATAGTTGCGTGTTTCTCATGATGTGTAGCTCCTCGTGATCGTGGCTTACCAGTGGTAACCAAAGCGGACATTCCAGCGACGACCCAGCAAGTCGTACGTCATGGTGTCGGTGTCGGTGTTGGGGTTGTTCTTCACGAACGGCGCCTTCTTATCGAGCACTTTTTCAACGCCGGCGGAGATATCCCACTTCTTCTTGATGCCGTAGCTCAGTTGCAGGCTGTGGTACACCACGCTGGACACATGCGAGCCGATCGTGTCGGGCACGGCGATGATGTCGTCCGCGCTGCCGATGTACTGCGCCGAATAGACGCCGGTCCAACGGTTCTTGCCCATACGCAGTGAGCCCAAGCCACGCCACTGGGTGTAGCTACCCAAGCCGCTGGTGATCTTGCCGGCGTACTCAATGGTGGTGGCCCCGGGCGTGAGCGCCCCCAACCCACGCGGGGTGAGTCTGGAGGTCCTGGAAGCCCTGCTGGATCTGGTCATGGCCTCGGGCAAGGTACGTGTGGTCGACGTGGCGGAACTGTGTCCGCCCCTGGATCCGGATCAAGCCACCGCACGTGTGGCCGCGCGTTTGATCCACCGAATGGTCAGTGCGCAGGCTCAGTGAAGTGATATCGGCTGGCAAAAGGCAGTGAGCTAATGGGAACGCTCAGCCAGCAACTGCTTCATTTGCGCGATCTCCTGTGTCTGCGAGGTAATAATGTCCTGGCAGAGCTTCACCAACTCAGGATCCTTCAGACGATTCTCCTCACACATCAGGATGGCGCCAGCGTGGTGGGGAATCATCGAACGGATGAACTGTTTGTCAGTGACCGCTGCTTGAGTGCGAATGCCCCACCAGCAGAACAGCATGAACGCCACCGTCAGACCAGCCAGAATCAGATTGCGTCGGCGATCGGGGTACATGCTGGACATTAGCCACAGCTCGATCAGCAGCATGGGAGCGGCCATCAGGCCCGCCATGTAGAACTGGTTCACGTTGTTATAGACGTTAGCCCACTGATCGACCATTGCGTACATCAATGCGTACATGGCCACGAAAGACAGGCCCATCATCAACAACAGGCGGCCGTAATGGCCTTGATGCCCTTGTTGTGCCTGGTGGGCAGGTTGGTGTGAGGCGTGCGGTTTTGCGTGCTGGGACTGCGGGTCTTGCGCGTTTTCGTGCGTACCGTGCGAAGAGGACATAACAATCTCCGTGGGAATGGCAGAACGGCGGAAGAACCCGCGAACTGTTGGAACAGCTCCCGGGCTGAGAACACTTACATACCCTTGCCGGCAGCGAATTCCTGCGGGCTCAGCTTGCCATCTTTGTTGCTATCGAGCATGCCAAAGTGCGGCGCCAGCTTGTGCTTGGCCAGTTCTTCCTTGGACAGCGAGCCGTCCTTGTTGGCATCGAGCTTGGTGAAATCGGCATCGGCCGCCGCCGGCTTGTGCTGACCGTGGTCGGTGGTGGGCGTGGTGGTCTGGCCGCCGGCGAAGGCCGCGCCCGCCATCAGGAACAAGGCCATCATCGAGAGGGAGGCATAACGCTTCATTGCAGTACTCCTTGTGGGATATGAGCCATCAGTGACAGGAATGGCCGCGCGCAGGCTCATCGGCGCGGTCAGGGTGGGGGGTGGCAACAACGGTGGAGCCGGACAAACGCAGGGCATTGGTGACCACCGAAACCGAGCTCAGGCTCATGGCCAGGGCCGCCATCATCGGACTGAGCAAAAGGCCGAAGCTGGGATACAGCAAGCCGGCGGCGATAGGCACGCCGATGGCGTTGTAGACGAAGGCGAAGCCCAGGTTCTGCTTCATATTGGCCACCGTCAAAGACGAGATGGCACGGGCTTGCACGATGCGCCTCAAATCACCCTTGACCAGGGTGAGCTGGGCGCTGGACATGGCCACATCCGTGCCCGTCCCCATCGCGATGCCCACATCGGCTGCCGCCAGGGCCGGCGCATCGTTGATGCCATCGCCAGCCATGGCCACGCGACGACCTTGGGCTTTGAGTTGCTGGACCAGGTCGGCCTTGTCCTGCGGCTTGACGCCACCACGCACATCCTCGATGCCCAGCGTGCGCCCCACGGCCTCGGCCGTCGCCTGTGCGTCACCGGAGGCCATCACCACGTGCAGGCCATCGGCACGTAGCAGGTTCAAGGCAGGCAAGGTCGTGGCTTTGATGGGATCAGCCACCGCAATGGCGCCGGCCAACCGACCATTGACCGCCAGGAACATCACGCTAGCGCCTTCTTTCCGAAGACGCTCGGCGCTGCTTTGCAAAGGTGCTACATCGGCGCCAACCGACGCCATCAGGCTTTGGTTGCCGAGCACGACATCCTGATCGGACACGCGCCCGCGGACGCCTTGGCCGGTGAGCGAATCAAAATCTTGGGCGGCCACCAGGTTCAAGCCACGTCGCTGGGCTTCAGCCACGATGGCCTCGGCCAAGGGGTGCTCACTGCCCTGCTCCAAGCTGCCGGCCAAACAAAGGATCTGATCGGCGTCGAAGCCGGCGTTGGAGAGCGTGTCGCGAAAGGCTGGACGCCCCTCGGTCAACGTACCGGTCTTGTCCACGATCAACGTGTCGATCAGACGTAGCTGCTCGATCGCCTGAGCATCGCGGAACAGGACCCCGACCTGCGCAGCGCGGCCAGTGGCGACCATGATCGACATGGGGGTAGCCAAACCCAAGGCACACGGGCAAGCAATGATCAGAACCGATACGGCATTGAGGACGGCAAAGGTCCAGGACGGTTCGGGTCCAAACAGACCCCATCCGAAGAACGTGAGCACCGCCGTGGCCAGCACGGCCAGGACAAACCAGTACGCCACCTTGTCCGCCATACGCTGCATCGGCGCGCGGGAGCGCTGGGCTTGGGCTACCAACTGCACAATCTGCGCCAGTACCGTCCCGGATCCGACTTTGTCCGCCCGGATGACTAAGGCGCCCGTCCCGTTGAGCGTGGCGCCTATAACGTGATCACCGACAGCCTTCTCCACCGGAATGGGTTCACCGGTCAGCATCGACTCATCGACACTGGCGCGGCCTTCGATGACTTCCCCATCGACCGGCACCTTCTCGCCCGGTCGTACGCGAAGCAGATCACCCACGTGCACGTGATCCAGCGCAACGTCCTCTTCGCCCCCATCGGGTTTGACGCGGCGAGCCGTCTTGGGCGCCAATCCCAGCAGGGACTTGATGGCCGCCGAGGTTTTGGAACGCGCCCGCAGTTCCAGCAGCTGTCCGAGCAGGGTGAGCGAGACGATGACCGCTGCCGCCTCGAAGTAGACCCCTACCCGTCCATGCTCGCGGAAAGAGTCCGGAAACAGGTCCGGTGCCACGGTGGCCACCACGCTGTAGCCAAACGCGGCGGCCACGCCGATGCCGATCAGCGTCCACATGTTGGGGCTGCGATTGCCGATGGACTGTAGGCAGCGCTCAAAGAAAGGCCACCCCGCCCAGAGCACCACCGGGGCGCTCAGCACGAGCTCAATCCAGGTGCGCGCCTGCGTGGACAAGCCGGGCAGACGGTGTCCCAGCATGGCCAAGACCAGGACGATCAACGTCAAAGGCAACGTCCACCAGAACCTTCGGGTGAAATCGCGTAACTCTGGATTGTCGTCCTCCTCCAGCGAGGGCATCTCCGGCTCCAGCGCCATGCCGCAGATCGGACAGGTGCCGGGACCTGGCTGACGAATCTGCGGATGCATCGGGCAGGTGTAGACCGTGGCGTGGGTACCGCTGGGTTGGGCCACCGCTGCTGGGGCGGTCACTTCAACTTGCTGGGGAGCATCGTCCGTATAGCGGACGGGATTGGTGATGACCCGTCCATCCGCAGCCTCGACAGGGGCTGCGCCTGCAGAATGGTGATGGTCATGGGACGACGGTGAGTTCATGCCGATGCTCGCTTTAGTGGGGATGGACTGCCAAGGCAGTGTGCCATTGCGGGTTACACAGCTATTCGGGGCTGAGCGTCCCGAGCACTGAAACAACAATCAGGATCAAGATGGCCAGCGCGGCCTCAGCCGTAACACTCTGCCGCAAAGCCCGCACCTCCTGCGCGGGATCTCCGCTGGTCAGCGCTCGTTCCAAGCGCGGCACCAGCGTCCATCGGTGCAGCGCTCCCAAACCCAGCATTCCAGCGAACAGGGCCAGTTTGAAAAGCAGCAACTTCCCGTAGGTGCTCTGGAACAGGGCCGAAAACGACCACGCGGTGAGATCCCCGTAGTGCGCGATGCCGGACACGATGAGCGCACCAACGAAGATCGTTCCCAGCGTCGAAAAACCATGCAGAAAGTCATGCGTTGATCGCAGACGCCCGCTGCCGTTCGTCTCTTTGCCGCGCAGCAGCATGGCAAGGAACATCAGGACCGCTGCGATCCAGCCGCCTGCCGCGAGAAGATGGACGATGCCTGCAGCAAGCCGGACCGCGCCTGCCAAGCCCTCGCCAGCGGCGGCGTGGCCGTTCCATGCCAGCGAAGCGAGTGCGCCGCCCGCCAGCATCGCCCCCAGCGGGAAGGCGGTCTCCACCTTCCCGCGGCGACGATGCCATCCGAGCACGAACATCAGGGCGACCAGCAGCGCGCCTCTCGCCATGGCTGCCCGGCCCGCGGACGTCTCGAGCAGATACCAGCCAAGCGATGCGCGATCAACCTCGGCAAGCGGCATTCCCATGATGCCCGCGGTCTTGAAGACGACATCGAGCCCGGTGAGCACGAGACCGGCTACGGCACCCGCCAATAGAACGCCCATGAGTGACCACCCGGCCAAGGCGTCGGCGAGTGCCGATCGACGCGACCCGTACCAACCGAAGAGTGGAACCCCGAAAAGAACCATGATGACAAGGTATTCCAAGAATCTCAGTGCATAAGCCGACAGGTCGAACATTCGCGACTCCTCAGCGCACCGTGAAGCTGAAGCTGCCCGGCATGGGGTGGTTGTCACCACCGACGGCGCGGTATTCCACGGTATAGACGCCCGGAGCCAGCGGTCCAGGCAACTTGGCACGCAGGGTCTTGCCGTTGTTGACGATCTCGGTCGTGAAATTCTCGATCGGCATGGTGGAACTGCCGTGCTTCATGAGCAACTTGAGACGCGACGCCCGCGGAATCAATGTCTCGTTGAACACGAGATCGATCTGGCCTGGCGAGGCCACCACCGCATTTGCCGCCGGTGTGGACTGCTGCAGCGCGGCGTGGGCGTGCGCGACCTGCAGCGAAAACTGCCCGGCCGCGATTGCGAGGACGAGCGCGAAGGAGCGAATGACGTTGGACGACTTCATATGGATAAATCCTCATTGGAATGTGATGCAAAGCCCGTTCGGGAGGGGCCGCGCTGTGTTCGATGCGACAAGCGTTAGATGTCGGACTGTCACTGAAACCACGATTTGTCGGATTTTCTTGATACTTCCGCTTTCGCGAGACGAGGATCCCACCGGCTCAGGCGGGATCCTCGACGCATTACGCTGCCATGGCGCTGCAGCTTTCCGCGCAGCGGCGACAAACTTCGGCGCAGCGCGTCATCTCAGGGTCGTTCATGGCGTCGCATGCATCGGCGCACTGGCGGCAGATCTCCGCGCAGGCACCGCAAACCACGTCGTGAACGCTGGCACCGCGCAGCATCGCGTCGGCACTGGTTGCGCAGGTATCGGCACACGTCGCCAACAGGGCGATGTGCTCCGGGGCCGCGTGAACACCTCCTTTGGTCAGGCAGTAGTTGATGGTCTCCAGGCAGATCGCATGGCATTGCGTGCAGTTGTCGATGCACTCGTTCATGGCCTGGGGCCGGTGTGCTGCGGAATGGTGAGTCATGTAGTTCTCCTTCTTCCTCGCGGGCGAGAATCGGCGCGCCCGCAACACCGTCCCCTGTTGCTGCGACGGATCAGTGCTGTGCGAACGGTTCAGTGGTTCCGTCGCGATGTATCAGCTCGACCGTGAACGGCTGCTGGCGTCCCTCCGGGACCTCCATGCCCGGAGAACCAAGCGGCATCCCTGGGAGGACCAGGCCGCGTGCGTTCGGCTTTTCTTCGAGGAGACGCTTGATGTCCGCGGCCGGAACGTGGCCTTCGATGACGTATCCGCCGATCTCGGCCGTGTGGCAGGAGCCCTTTGCATAGGGGACACCCAACCGCTCCTTGACCAGACCCAGGTCATCCATGTCGTGCACATCCACGGTGAATCCCGCCTTCTGCACGTGGTCGATCCAGACACCGCAGCACCCGCAGGTCGGGGTCTTGTGGACGGTCATGCGTGGCAGGGCTGCTGGAGTCGCGTCGGCTGATTGGACGACAACCTGTGCGGAGGGCGAGGTTGTGGGTTGCGCGGATGAAGCATCCTGGGTGCAAGCACCCAGACCAGCCACGGCAAGGACCACAAAAGTCAGACGGTGCAATGTGAGCGTAGTCATTTCAATCTCTCGACTCAGCGCTTGGTCCGCGAGGACCAGTGGATGTGGACGATCCGCCAGCCGTCCGCGGTCTCCTTCAGCACCATCGTCTCGTCGCTCTGGACGGTCAGTGGCTGGCCATCCTTCTGGGCATGCAACTCGCTTTCGGTTCCGACCCACGCGAACTCGCCAGCGGCTCGTGCGCGCTGACGGAGCAGCTGGCGATGGGCGCCCTTGAGGAACGCCGCATCGCTGACTGCGTGATGGCCCATGTATTCCTCGCGGCTGCGTTCGGCGCCCCCGGACTCGAGGATGAGAACGTCGGCAGCGAGCAGGGCTTCGACCGTGGCCAGATCGCCGCTAGACAGGGCCCTGTTGAAACGCTCCGCTACGGCGACCGCGGCCTCTGCAGTGACTGGGACGTCGACGTCCGCAGATGCCGCGGCAGCGGGGTGATGTGCGTGCGGCTGTGTCGCCTGCGCCATTGCGGGGGACACGACGGCCAGTGCCAGTGCGAGGGTGAACGAGATTGCTGTTGCGTTCATTGCGTGGGCTCCAAGAAGATCAATGGGGGTGCGCATGGCCGTCATCGGCCACGGGCGTGTGTGGTGCAGGGTGCGACTCCACCTTGCCGTCGGGATGGCCGTGGCTCACCAACCCGACTTCCGTGTCGCTGGGTGTCGGGCCGTGGTGATCGTCGTCCACGCCCGGCGGGTGCGCATGCGGCATGGAGTTGTTGCCCGGCTCGAATAAGGCAGGGTGATCCTCGGCCTTTTCGTCGTCATGGTGGCCTTGCGTCTCGCCGCCGCCATGCGAATGGCCCTCGCTGCTGTCGACAAGTTCCTTGTACGCAGTCGCGTCCAGCGTGGGCAACTTCTGCAGGAAGGCCGACATGTTCCATATGAACTCATCGTCCATGCTGCCGCCCCAAGCGGGCATGCCGCTGGCCTTGATGCCGTGCTTGATCACCCAGAACGCCTCAGCTGGAGCGACCGGCTGTTTGCTTAGGTTCGGTGGCGCGGGGTACAGGCCCTTGCTCATCTCGGTGGCCGCCGCGTCTGGTGAAAGATGGCAGGTCACGCACATGGCGTTGTAGTTGCCCGCACCCTGGCGGATACGCTCAGGATCATCAAGGTTCGTGGGTAGCTGAAGCTTGGCGGCGCGCACCTCAATGGAACGCTCGCGCGCCGTTTCAAGTAGCGCATACACCGGGCGACTATGCGGATCGTCGGCGGCCACGTTGTACACGCCCAGAGAGAGCGTGGCGGTTGCGACCACCGCAACCAATGCCACGCCGGCACCGAGCCATACCCACATCTTTTTGTTGGATTTCATTGTCAGTTCCCCTTAGAACCAGGTACGAAGGCCGATGACCAAGCGCGTGTCTTCAAAGGACTCGCCATGCTCGCGTCGCATGTCTGCGGTATTGCCAAACGCGCGCTCGTACACCACGCCGATGTAGGGAGCGAACTTTCGGGTGAACTCATAGCGAAGTCGTAGCCCCGCCTCAGCGGCACTCAGACCCGAACCTATCCCGCGCAATGGATCGTTCTTGCCATAGGCGGTGACTTCCACCAGCGGCTGCAAGATCAGCCGGTTGGTTAGCAGCAATTCGTACTCGGCCTCGACATTGGCGGCAGTCTGGCCCCCTTCGCCGAGATAGGCTGTGGCGGACACTTCGAACTTCATCGGCGCCAAGCCCTGTACACCGATAGCGGCGAAGTTCTGCGATGCCCCAGGCTTGAAGTCATGACGCACACCGGCCACCACATCCCACCACGTGGAGATACTGCGGCCGTAAAGCACTTCCAGATCAGCCGACTCGGTCTGACCATCCGTGCGTTCGCCTTCACTGCGGAGCCAGACGCGATTGAGGTCCGTACCGATCCAGCCCTGGCCCTCCCAGCCCAGCCCGGTGCCCGGATCGGCATCCCAGGTTTCCAGGCGATTGAGCAGCACGTAGCTCTTGATCGAGTTGTCATGCACCGGATGCGCGTGTTCCGGCGCGATGGCCGCCTTGCGATCCGCGTCCGTCACCGCGGGTATCGGGGTGCGCGGCTGCGTTGGCGCTGCAGGCCCGTGTCCCATCTGACTGTGGTCCATGCCCTCCATTGATTGCATTCCCGCTTCTGGTGTAGCGGGCGCGGGCGAATCATGGCCCATCTGCGAATGGTCCATCCCCCGCATCGCAGGCGTGGCCGTGCCGGAGGTGTCGGCCGCCGCGGGCTGTGCCATCTGACTGTGATCCATGCCCTGCATCGACTGCGCCTGTGCTGTGGGCGCCGCAGGTGTGCTCGCGGGCGAGACGTGCCCCATTTGCGAATGGTCCATGCCCTGCATGGCAGGCTCGGCTGTTTTAGCCTGCGGCGCGGCGTGGTCCATCGCCGCATGATCGATCGTCGCTTCGCTCGTCTTGGCCGGTGTTGCAGGCTTTTGGGCTGGCGCAGGTTTTGATGTCGGCGCCTGATGTGCAGAGTGATCCTGAGTTTGGGTCTGCGCGCCCTGCTCCATCGGCATGGAGCCGTGCTGCATAGATTGGGCGCTGGCCGCATTGGCCAGGGCCAGCGAGATAGCCAGCGTCAGCGCAGTCAGGGTGGTATCGCGTCTATTGATGTTCATTCGTCGACCCTCACCGTGCGCATCATTCCGGCTTCCATGTGATAAAGCAGGTGGCAATGGAACGCCCAGCTGCCCAACGCATCGGCACGCACGCGATACGTGCGTCGGCTACCCGGCGGCATATCCACCGTGTGCTTGCGCACCATGAAGTTGCCGTTGTCGTCCTCCACGTCACTCCACATGCCGTGCAAATGGATGGGATGGGTCATCATCGTGTCGTTAACCAATACGATGCGCATACGCTCGCCGTAGTTCAGCCGCAGCGGCTCGACATCGGAGAACTTCTGACCGTTGAAGCCCCAGGAGAATTTCTCCATATGTCCGGTCAGATGCAGCTCGATCTCGCGACCGGGGTCGCGTCCGTCAGGGTCTTCAAAGGTGCTCTTGAGCATGGAATACGTCAGTACATGACGGCCGTTATCGCGCAGGCCATTACCAGGATCATCCAAGCGCGAACTCACGCTCATGGCCTGGTTGTCCAACAGGGGATTGTTGGTCTCGCTGGCAGGGTGTGATTGCATGCCCCCGTGCTGCATGCCTGCCATGGCACCATCGCCGGCGGCGGGCATCGCATGGCCTGCATGGGCCGAGGTCGCGTTACCGCTGGCAGGTGGGGTCATGCCAGGCATACCCATGGCCGCACCACAGCCGCCTTCCATGCCCTTGCTGCCGCCAGACATATCCATCGATCCATGATCCATGCCCATGTCTGCCATCGTCAGCAGCGGCCGGGGATCCACAGACGGAACGGGCGCGCGTAATCCTTCGCGCACGGCGAGCGTGCCGCTGACGTAGCCGGTGCGACCGGAGTCTTGGGCAAAGATGGTGAATGCGTCCTGCCCGGAGGGCTCCACGATCACATCGAAGGTTTCTGCTACCGCGATGCGGAACTCGTCGACGGAAACCGGATGGACATACAAGCCATCTGCTGCCACCACGGTCATCTTTAGCCCCGGAATACGCACATCGAAGTACGTCATGGCAGAGCCATTGATGAAACGCAGGCGCACCTTCTCGCCACTGCGGAACAAACCGGTCCAGTTGCCCAGCGAGGTCGTGCCGTTCATCAGGTAGGTGTAGGTGTTGGCGTTGACGTCGGACAGATCCGTGGGCGTCATCCGCATCACGCCCCACATCTTGCGATCTTCCAACGTGGCCGACAGGCCGTTGCGCTTCACATCGCGCGCAAAATCGCCGACCGTGCGCTTGTAGTAATTGTCATGGCCCGGCATCTTCTTCAAACGATCGAACAGGGCCGTCGGGTCCAGGTCTGTCCAATCGCTCAGCATCACGACGTAGTCGCGATCGAAGCTGAAGGGCTCCGGCTCCAATGGGTCGATGACGATCGGGCCATAGAGCCCGGCTTGTTCCTGGAACCCTGAGTGGCTGTGGTACCAGTAGGTGCCGCCCTGATGCAGGGTGAACCGGTAGTGGTAGGTCTCACCACGTCCGATACCGTCAAAGCTCAGGCCCGGCACGCCGTCCATGTTGGCCGGCAAAATGATGCCGTGCCAATGGATGGAGGTGTCCGCGCCATGGATGGAGTTAGCGGGCAATGCATTGGAGACACGCAGGTTGACCGTGGTGCCTTCCCGCCAACGCAGCAACGGCGCCGGAACGGACCCGTTGACCGTGATCGCGGTGCGGGTCTTGCCGGTGAAGTTCATCGGCGTCTCGCCAATGGTCAGGTCAAACTCGGTGCCCGATAGTACGTTGGGTTGTCCCGGGCCCTTGAGCGCCCAGCTGGCTTTGGGCCAGAAACCTAATCCTGCGACTGCGCCTCCCAAGGCCAAGCCCTGGACAAATCGCCGCCGCGAAGGCAGCAGCGGTCCACCGTGTGGACCACGAAAATCATCATGCGACATGAAAATGCTCCAAGCGTTGTGTTGCCACCGGCGGGCGGTGGTACAGAGCGGGCGGCTGGCCTAAACAGGCATGCAAGCCACACCAACGGCGCCATTGCGGCGCCTAGGGACGCTTAGCCGATCGGTGGTCGGATCAGATGAGGCAAGGCAGGTGCCGCATGCCCTAGGGGCAGCGGCATGACATCCAGGCCCAAGGCCAGTTGCACCGAAACATGCAGGCGCGCAGGAAGTGCGCTCGCGCAAGCGTGTACGCAGGCGCACCGGCACGCAGAAGACTTGCAACAGTCGGGACCGGCATGGTCGCCATGCCCAGTGCCAGCCTTTTCAATCGATGTGGCATCGGGATGATGCTCAGCACTGTGATGGGCGAAGCAGTCTTCGTCGACTTGCACCGCGGCAGCCACTTCGCTGGCCTGCTCTTCCATGACCGGGTTCATACTGACGGACGCAAACGCCGACCACGCGCCGTTAAGCACGAGCATGGCGATCAGGAACAGTCGCAGTAGAAGTGAGGAGGCTGACACGGGCGACAAGGTATATCACTTTAGACAAGGCGCGTGTGTATCGGTCGTGAACAAAATCTCAAGTAAGCCTGAGATGTCGCGACTTGTCAGTCGCACTAGCCGCGGACACTGCAGCTCCCTCCAGAAGCGCCCAAAGGACGGGTTGAGGCGAAGAGTTGCCCATAGGGCGAGCGCTTGTTCGGTTTACTTCTCGGGCGTGGCCTCGATCAGCTTCACCAACTCGCGCTTCTGCTGCTTGCTTAGCGAGCCCCAGCGCAGGAGCAACTTGGCCAGCAGATCATCGTCGGTGTAAAGGAAGGCGGCGGGGATCCCCAACGCTTGGGCCAACCGCTCAGCAATCTCCAGCATGGGCTCGTGCTTGCCACGCTCGTACTGGTTGATTCGGGGGCTGGCCACGTGAGGATCCAGACCGGCCCGGATGCCCAACTCCTTCTGCGACAAACCCGTGTGCAGGCGGGCTTGTTTGAGGCGTCGAGCGAAGGTCGGTGTTGAGTCGACGGACAAAGTCACGTCGCGCACCCCATGGAGACCCCATAAGGATGGCGGATGTACCCTGCCTTGCATACTAAGATATTCTTAGCTTTGAGGCAACCGGCGACACCGGTAGCGCCGCCCCCCCCCCCCTCAGGAGCCACGCCGCTCCCTCATCCCCGGAAACCGCATGCCCGGAACCTCGTCAATGACGCCATCTGGGGTCGCCAGCATCGAGGAGTTGGGCCTTCGTGGCACCCTTTTCCTAGCCGCACTGTTAGCCGCGCAGCTACGACGCCTACCGGTGGCGCCCACACGCCGCTCCACCTTGCTGGTGCTGGACACGCTGCGAGACTTGGCCTTGATCCAAGTTCCCTGGCCAGCGGATCGATGGCAGATCCGCCCCGATGCCGAGGTCACGCCCATCGAAGATCTGCAATGGGCTTTCGCCTGGTATACCCACGAGCGCAGGCACCTGCTCCCGGTGCTGGAAGACCAACTCGGCGATATGGCACACGATGTAGACTTGGCGGACGCGAAACTGGAGCTGTGGGATGAACTTGCACTCCGGGAGACCGAGCAGTTTCTGGAGCAGCAATTGCTCAAACATCACTTCGACCCAGGCTGGGCACGTGATGTGGGGTTCGCCTTTCAATCCGGACCGCGGGGCTTGCCGATCGCGCGGTGGCGTTACTGCTGCTGGGCGGCGGTACGCCAAGGTGCCTCGGTGGCGATGCGTCTTGGCGTGCACGACAGCGCCCATGTGCGGGAAGCCATCTTTCAGGAGGTCCAGAAGCGCCTGCGCTACCTGATGACCAGTTCGCCCGAGCAAGGCATGTTCAAGCCCTATCATTTGGCACCGGAGTCCTCAGTAGCCAAACTGTTTGTAGATTGGGTCGTCCCTATGGAATGGGCGTACTGGACAGGTGAGCGCCACCCCAGCCGCTAGCAGACAAACGAGCAGCCTCGTCAGTCGGCTCCCCCATCTTGCGCATGGCCGCGCCGAGTTTTCTTCACCGCATTTTGTGCTGGCGTCAGTTGACTCAGTAGAGGCTCTAGCGCTTCAAGACGTGCATTGGCACGCAACGCATCGGCTTCAGCGCTCTCGCGGCGCTCACGCTCCCGCGCAAGGGTGTCTTGAACTTGAGCTAGCTCGTTGCGCATGGTATCCAAGGTCTTGGCGTCAGTCTTCCAGCGCTCCTGCAGTGCCAAATAGTCCGTCGCGGTCTGGCGCAACGCCACGACCTCGCTGTGTTGGCCTTCGTGGGCCTGTCGTAGCTGGGCAAGCTCACGCTCAATCCGCCCGTGGCGCTCCAGCCATTGACCATTGTCGCGGTTCAGCACCAACAGCTCCTGATTCTTCGCGCCCAAGGCTTCATTGGCCTGACGTAAGGCTACTTGCAGCTCTTGGACCTGATGCTCGTGACGGCGAAGCTCTTGCTCACGCTGCTCTTTGGTTGAAGTGCGGTAGTGCTCAAGCGCTTCCCGGGCATGGGCATGCTTGTCCTCCAGAGAACGCGTATGCGCCTCATGATCAGCCAGCCGCACCGTCATGCCAGCGATGCGCTCGTTCAACTGGGCGATTTCCGCGATCCTGTCACCTAGATTCTGTTGAAGGAGGGCGTGAGCAGCCTGCTCTTGGTGCAGGCTTGATTCGGTGCGCTGCAGCCGACTGCTCAAGGCGGCAGCCTCCTCTTGGGCACCGGAAAGCGCCTGTTGCCGACTGTGGAGCTCAGCCTGATGGCGCTCACGCTCCTGGGTGAGGATGGCCTCTGCTTCCTCCTGGAGCCGCGAGGCCAAGCGCGCAACCAAGTCCTGCAAAGCATCACTAACGGCTACCGTCCTCGCCGGACCGCCGCCTTCCTCTCCTTCCAGTTCACGCAAGTAGCGGTGGATCGTGGTCTTGGAGCCCGTGTTGCCCAAGGCCACTCGCACCGCGTCGACTGACGGCTTCTTGCCTTGGGCCAGCAGCGCGTCGCGCGCCTTCTGGACGTCACTCTTATAGAGTCCTGCGCGCGCCATCGTGCCACCCCACTCTATTTCGTAATGTATTACATACCATGTAATTACATACTATTAAAGCAGGTAGACGACCGCTCGTCGGCGAAAATAGTTATACGGGATAATATTGAATTATCCCGCGTAAGGCGGATTCTGACCCTTCCCCGCGTCCCAAGCAGTACGAAACCGCCCAGGGCCGGCGATCGCTGGGTAGTATGGCCCAGAGCGGAAAGGAGGCCAGCCAGGGTGCAGGCAGGCTCCGCCACCGAGCCCGTTGGCCATCAAAGGACTGTGCATGCCGATCGAACGTATCGTCATCGACAACTTCAAGTCGTTTCGCCATCTGGACCTGCCCCTCAATGCCCACATGAACCTGGTGGTGGGCGACAACGAGGTCGGTAAATCCACCCTGCTGGAGGCCATCCACGCGGTGGTCACCGGCCAGCTGCATGGGCGCAATCTTGCCTACGAGCTCACGCCCTACCTGTTCCACCAGCCCATGGTGCAGGAGTACTTGGGAGCGCTTGCCACGGGCACGCCGGCCTCGCCGCCACGGATCTCCATCGAAGCCTATTTGGGCGCCGACGCCGCGCTGGCGTCGTTACGCGGCACCAACAACTCCCTGCGTCTGGATACCGCCGGCATCCGGCTGCTGGTCGAGCTCAACGACGACTACCGCGAGGAGTTCAACGCCTACCTGCAGCAGCACCAGGGCGCGGTCAGCCTGCCGGTGGAGTACTACACGGTGCGCTGGTACTCCTTCGCCAACAATGGCGTCACCGCCCGTAGTATTCCGTTCGACTCGACCATCATCGACACGCACGGCATCAAGACCTTGTCCGGTGCCGATCGCTATATCGCCGGCATCATCGAGCAGGCACTGACGCCTGCGCAGCGCGTCTCGCTGTCGCTGAGCTTCCGCCGCATGCGGCAGAGCTTTTCCGAAGAAGCGGATGTGGCAGCGATCAATGCCTACTTGACCGAGCACACCGGGGACATCAGCCACAGGGCATTGACGGTAGGCGTGGACACATCGCCGCGCTCAACGTGGGAAACCAGCCTGTCACCCTACCTGGATGAGCTCCCGTTCACCCAGGCCGGCAAGGGCGAGCAAAGCGCGGTGAAGATGAAGCTGGCGATGCACGCGGCCGGCGCGGCTCACGTGCTGCTGATCGAGGAGCCGGAGAACCATCTGTCCTATTCCAGCATGACCCAGCTGATCGACAAGATTGCGGCCCTCTCCACCGCCCAGCAGGTGATCATCGCCACCCACAACAGCTTCGTGTTGAACAAGCTGGGCGTGGACAACGTGATCCTGTTCAGCGCGCAAGGCCAGATGAAGCTGGACCAGCTGCCCAGCGATACCCACGACTATTTCATGAAGCTGCCGGGCCACGACACGCTGCGGTTGATCCTGGCCAAGCAGGCGATCCTGGTGGAAGGCCCTTCCGACGAACTGATCGTGCAGCGTGCCTACAGTGACCATCACGGCGTGGCGCCGATGGCTCACGGCGTAGACATCATTTCGGTCAAGTCGTTGGCATTCAAACGCTTCTTGCAGATTGCCGATCGACTGAGGATTCAGGCCAAGGTGATCACCGACAACGACGGTGATATCGCAGTTGTGCAAGAGCGCTATGCCGAGCACATCAACGCGATCTATTACGATTCCGACGAGAGCGCCCCTTCGCTGGAAGAGCAGCTGATCAAAGCCAACTCGCTGGCCGAACTCAATACCGTGCTGGGCAAGGCCTTTGCCGATGAGGTGGCGCTGCTCAAGTACATGAAGGGCCATAAGACCGATACGGCCTTGGCGATTTTCAATAGCCCGCACTCGATCAGGTTCCCGGACTATGTCCAGCGTGCCATCACCTAACCGGGTCCTGCTCTCGGCAGCCGGCTCGGGCAAGACCACGTTGCTGGTCCGGCAGGCCTTGGAGCGACCTGGGCGCCGCATCGCGATTGTCACCTACACGCTGGAAAACCTGGAAGAGATCCGGCGCTCGTTTGAGGCCCACGCAGGCGCGGTCCCCGCGCATGTCACCTTGCACAGCTGGTATGGCTTTCTGCTGCGCCAGTGCATTCGCCCGTACCAAGCTGCGCTTTGCCCTGAGCCTCGCATCGAGACCATCCTGTTCGTAGAAGGTGTCACCAACAACCGCGCCCCACGCACCCAGGTGGCGCGCCACTACCTGGCGGGCAACCGGATGTATTCGGACCGAGCGGCCGATTTCGCTGTGCGCTGCGATGAGCTGACCCAAGGCCAGGTCGTGGCGCGATTGGCGGCGATGTACGACGAGCTCTACATCGACGAAGTCCAGGATCTGGCCGGCTTTGATCTGGATCTGGTCGAACGGCTGTTGAAGAGCGAGATTGCCATCACGTTGGTAGGCGATACGCGCCAAGCCACGTATGCCACCAACTATGCGCAAAGGTACAGCCAATACCGTGGTCCGAATCTGGCAGCGCTGTTTCAGATTTGGGAGGCCGACGGCTTATGCCGGCTGGATCACCGCCTCACCAGTCTGCGCTGCGTCCAGGCCCTGTGCGATATGGCTGACACGCTCTATCCGCAGATGCCGCGGACCCAATCAGGCAATGGCGAGGTCACCGGACACGATGGCATCTACCTCGTCGCTCCAGGGGATGTGGCCGCGTACATGCAGGAGTTCGCCCCCACCGTGCTCCGGCATGACCGGCGGCAGGCGTGCGACGGACTGCCGGCGGTGAACTTTGGGCAGTGCAAGGGCCGCACCTACAGTCGGGTCCTCATCTTTCCGAACGGGCCGTTGACGCAGTACCTGCGCACGGCCGATGCAGCGCGTATCACCGCGCCGCCGAAATACTACGTGGCCTTCACCCGGGCGCGGCAAAGCGTGGCCTTTGTGTATGCCGGCGCGTGCGCGTTGCCGGGTCATCAGCTCTATGCGCCTGCCAGCGCAGACGCATAGAGCCAGGGGCTGCGATCACATCTTCTTTAACGGCGCCGCGGTGGGCGGCGGCGGTACCGGGCCCGGGTCGTTGAAACACAGCATGATCTGATCGATGCCGAATTGATCGGCCAGGACCTGGGCAATCACAGCATGCACCAGGTCCAGGTCGACCGAGGGCGCCGCGACCGTGATGGTGGCCGCGATCGCACGGCCATGCTCACCGGCGACCAGGCGCAGGTCGTCCACCGCTTTCACGCCCGGGTCGGTAAACATCGCCGCACGGACCTGTTCCAGGTTGAGCTCGTTCATGGGGACTCCAAAGCAGTGCTACCGGCGCGGGGAGCTCGGTCGCGATGCAGCCAACGATAGAGCACCGGCAGCACCAACAAGGTCAATGCGGTGGATGAGACGATGCCGCCGATGACGACAGTGGCCAGCGGCCGCTGCACTTCCGAGCCAGCACCGACATTCAAGGCCATGGGTAGGAAGCCCAGCGAGGCTACCAGGGCGGTCATCAACACCGGTCGCAGGCGTCCAAGGGCGCCGTCGCGCACAGCGTCGTCTAGCGGATCGCCCTGTTCGCGCAGACGGCGGATGAAGGCGATCATGACCAGCCCGTTGAGTACGGCCACGCCCGACAGCGCGATGAAGCCCACACCGGCAGAGATCGACAACGGAATCCCGCGCAGAGCCAGTGCCAGCACACCGCCGGTCAGCGCCAGCGGCACGCCACTGAACACAATGGCCGCATCCTTGGCCGAGCCGAAGGCCATGAATAGCAGAGCGAAGATCAACGCCAGTGTCACCGGAACGACCACGCCCAGGCGTTGGGTGGCCGAGATCAGCTGCTCGAAGGTGCCGCCGTAATCGATCCAGTAGCCCTCTGGAAGCGCGGCATCCTGGCCGATGCGTGTGCGCAACTCGCCGACGAACCCGCCCAGATCGCGCTCGCGCACGTTGGCGGTGATCACCACGCGGCGCTTGCCGTTCTCGCGGTTGATCTGATTGGGCCCGCGCTCTACCTGGATCTTCGCCACTTCCCGCAGCGGCACCGTGCGAGGCCCCCCATTGGCGCCGGCGGCCAGACGGCTGGACTCATCGACACTGGTGCTTGCCGGCAGCGGAATGGGCAGATCTGCCAGCACAGCGGGGTCTTGGCGCTGCGCTTCGGGCAGGCGCACGACCAGGTCGAAGCGGCGGTCGCCCTCGATCAACTGGCCGGCAACACTGCCCCCAATGGCGGTGGCCACCGTTTCCTGCACATCGCCCGGGTTCAGGCCATACCGTGCCAATGCCGCCGGATCTGGCGTGATGGTCAGCAGCGGCAGGCCGGAGACCTGCTCGGCCTTGACGTCTTCGGCGCCGGGGACGCTACGCATGACCCGCTCGACCCGGCTGGCCAGGCGCGTCAACTGGTCAAGGTTGTCGCCGTAGACCTTGACCGCCACGTCCGAACGGACGCCGGAGATCAACTCGTTGGTGCGCATCTGGATGGGCTGGGTGAACTCGTAGTTGCTGCCCGGGATTTCCTTGGCCGCCGCCTCCAGCTCTTCCACCAGCTCGGCCTTGGGCTTGCGCGGGTCGGGCCACTGGTCGCGGGGCTTGAGCATCAGGAAGGTGTCGGCCATCGACGGCGGCATAGGATCGGTGGCCACCTCGGCGGTGCCGATCTTTGAGAAGATGTTGGCCACCTCCGGGAACTGGGCCAGGCGCTTCTCCAGCGTTTCCTGCATGGCCACCGACTGCTCCAAGCTGGTGCCGGGAATACGCATGGGCTGCAAGGTGATGTCGCCCTCATCCAGGCTCGGCACGAACTCCGAACCCAAGCGGGTGGCCAGCACGCCACAGCCCACCACCAGCACGGCCGCGCCGGCCAGCACCACCACGCGCCGACGCAGGGCCCAATCCAGCAGCGGCGTATAACGGGCACGCGACCAGCGCATCAGGCGGTTGTCGTGCTCAGCCACACGGCCGCGCAGGAAGCTGGCGATCGCCGCCGGCACGAAGGTCAGCGACAACACCATGGCGCCGGTCAGGGCCAGCACCACCGTGATCGCCATCGGGTGGAACATTTTTCCTTCTACCCCGGACAGCGCGAAGATCGGCAGGTAGACCGCGGCGATGATGCCCAGGCCAAACAAGCTGGGACGGATCACCTCGGCGGTGGCCGAGGCGGTCAGGTCATAGCGCTCTTCATCGTTGAGCTGGCGGCCCAGCGCGTGCTGCGCCTCGCCGAACCGGCGCAGACAGTTCTCGATGATGATCACCGCCCCGTCCACGATCAGGCCGAAGTCCAGCGCGCCCAGGCTCATCAGGTTGCCCGACACGCCGCCACGCACCATGCCGATGATGGTGAACAGCATCGCCAACGGGATCACCGCCGCGGTGATCAACGAGGCGCGCACATTGCCCAGCAGCAGGAACAGCACCACCACCACCAGCAGCGCGCCCTCGATCAGGTTCTTGGACACCGTGCCGATGGTGCGATCCACCAGTGCGGTGCGGTCATAGACGGCCTTGGCATGGACGCCGGCAGGCAGGCTGGCGTTGGCGGCATCCAGCTTGGCCGCGGCCGCCTGGGAGACTTCCCGGCTGTTGGCGCCGAACAACATGAAGGCGGTACCGACCACGACCTCGTGGCCATTCTGGGTGGCCGCGCCCGTGCGCAGCTCCTTGCCTTCGCCCACGCTAGCGACGTCGCGCACCCGAATGGGCACGCCATCGCGCCGGTCCAGCACGATGTTGCCGATTGCCTCCAGATTGGCTAGCTGGCCCGGCACGCGCACCAGGAACTGCTGTCCGTTGCGCTCGATGTAGCCGGCGCCGATGTTCTGGTTGTTGCGCATGACCGCGGCGACCACGTCGTTCAACGTGAAGCCCAGCGCCACCAACTGAGCTGGATCGGGAGTGATGTGGATCTGCCGCTCGAAGCCGCCGATGGTGTTGACCTCGGTGACGCCGGGCGTGGTGCGCAGCTGCGGCCGGATCACCCAGTCCTGCAGGGTGCGCAGGTCCGTGGCCGTGTACGGGGTGCCGTCGGGCTTGCGAGCGTTGGGCTCGGCCTCCACGGTGTACATGAAGATCTCGCCCAACCCGGTGGAGATCGGCCCCATTTCCGGGTCCAACCCTTCGGGAAGCTGGGAGGCGATCTGCTGCAGGCGCTCGGCGACCTGCTGGCGGGCAAAGTACAGGTCGGTGCCGTCCTTGAAGACGACGGTGACCTGCGAAAGCCCGTAGCGCGACAGCGAGCGGCTGTAGTCCAGCTTGGGCAGACCGGCCATGGCCGTTTCGATGGCAAAGGTGACCCGTTGTTCGGCCTCCAGCGGCGAGTAACCCGGGGCCTGGGTGTTGATCTGGACCTGGACGTTGGTGATGTCGGGTGTGGCGTCAATGGAAAGGTGACGGTAGCTCCACACGCCCAGCGCAACCAGCGCAGCGGTGAGCACTAGCGTCAGCCAGCGATGGCGGATGGACAGCCCAATGAGGCGTTCGAGCATGGCGGGCCTCATTCTTCTTCCACGGTGGACTTTTCGATGTCGGCCTTGATCAGGAAGCTTTGGGCCACCACCACCTGTTCACCGGCCTTGAGGCCTTCCAGCACTTCGGCGCGTTCGGCGTCGCGGCGCCCCAGCTTCACCGGCCGGGTGTGGTAGGTTTCGCCCTGCTGCACGTAGACCACGTCCTGGTCTTCTGCGGTCTGCAGCGCCGTGATCGGCACCACCAACGCTGCCGATTGGCGATCCACGGTGACCCGCGCCTTGACCGCCGACCCCGGCCGCCACAGGCCATCGGTGTTGGCCACCGTGCCGCGCGCAATGGTGCTTTGGCTGGCGGTGGCGGTGCCGGGCAGGACGCGCTCCAAGGTGGTCTGTGCGGTGACGCCATCGCTCAAGCGGGTAACCGTCACCGGCACGCCAGCACCGATGTGCTGGGCGTCGGCGCCGAAGATGTGCAGGTCCACCCACAGCGTGGACAGGTCGGCGACCTCAAACAGCGGCGCGCCCTCAGCGGCGGCCATGCCTACGGCGGCCGTGCGCGCCATGACCACGCCACTGATCGGCGCGGTGACGGTATAGGTGGTCAGGCTCAGGTTGCTCTCTACCGTGGCCAGTGCCTGGCCGGCCCGTACCTGATCACCCACGCCCGCACGCACGGAGCGGACCGGTCCGGGGAAGCGTGCCGTGACCTGCGCGATGCGACCGTCAATCGGGGTCAACAGCCCTTGCACCTCATGCTCGTCAGCAATCTCACCGGGGCCTGCCGGTGCGACCTGGATACCCGCTGCCTGCGCAGCTTTGGCGGCAATCTTGGTTTCCAGCGGCGCTTCCTCGTGCTCGCCGTGCTCTTCGCCCTCAGCGGCGGCGCCGCCTTCGGACGCTTCGTTGGGGGCCGACGCGTTGCAGGCGGCCAGCATCATCAGGGCCATGCCCAGTGCGGTCCAGGAAAAGCGATTCATGGGGTCTCTCCGGTGGAAGCAGCCGCCGGCGGCGCGACAAGCGCCTGGCCGGTCAGGCGTTGAATTTCGATCAGGGCGCGCTGCGCATCGAGCGCCACGTCCAGCTGCTGCTGGGCCATGGCCGTGCGTTCGGACTGCAGCTGTGCCCATTCCAGGTAGCTGATCGCGCCGGCGCGATAGGCGCGCTCGGCGGCCTGCTCAGCCCGGGCCAACTTCGGCAGCACCTCGCCTTGCAGCCGTGCCACCTCGGCCTGCGCCACGGTGTAGCGACCATGGGCTTCGACCAGCGTGGAATACAGCGACAGGCCCTTGGCCTCGCGCTCGATCGTCAGAACCTCCAGCTCCGCTTCGCCGGCGCGGATCTCCGGCTGCGCGCGGCTGCGGCTGCCCAGTGGCATGGACAGGCTGGCCACCAGCGCGGTGTCGTCAGTCTCCTGCAGGCGGCGCACGCCCAGCTGCCACGACAAGTCCGGCGAGGCCGCCGAACGCGCCAGCTGCAGTCGTGCCTGCGCGATCCGGCGGGCATCGGCAAACTGCGCCAACTCGGGAGTGCGCTCCAATTCCTCGGCCAGCGACTGCATGGACGCGATCGCCGGCAGGGTCATGGGATCCGCCGCGGCCACCTCGAAGCTCGGAGCACGTTCGCCCCAGAGGGCAGCAAGGTGCTGCCGGGCGGCAATGCGCTGCTGCTCGGCCCGATCACGGGTCAATTCTGCTCTCGCCAGTGCTGCTTGTGCGGTGAGCATCACCGATTCGGGAGACGCGCCAGCCTGCAGGCGCTGCCGGGCAGCGGCGACGGTCCGCTGGCGCTGGCCGACATCCATGTTCGCCAGGCTGCGTTGCCGGTCGGCACCGACAACGGCCAAATAGCGCTGCGCCGTCTCGGCGAGCAGGTCCAGCCGCCCGGTCTCGCGCTGCACGGCCAGTGCATCAATCCGGCTTTGGGCCAAGGTGCGGCGGGCGTCGAGCTTGCCGCCGCGCTCCAGGACCGAGCTCAGGCTCAAGGTCAACTCCGCGCTGTCCAGGCCACGGGCCGCGCCCGTGCCCAGCGCATTTTCAACCTCCGCCCCCAACGTCCACGGTGGCCGCTGCACGGCCTGGTCGCGCTCGGCAGCGAGCACCGTGGCTCGCGCATCGACCAGGCGCAGCTCGGGGTGGGTTTGGGCCACGCGTGCAAACGCGTCGTCCAAGGTCATCAGCTCTTCTGCTGTCGCCGGCGTTGCCGCCGCGCTCAACAGTAGCCACGCGGCCAGGGCCGCCAATCGCACATGCATGAAGTACTCCAGAATTTTCGATAGCCAACAGGGATCCGGCGCACGCCGGCGCGCATCACCCTGCGATCGGCGGCCGGAACGGCGCGAGCAGGTGCTCATGCCGATATCTGTCCGCATGGGCTGTCGCCGACGGCCAATGCCGGCCGATATGAGCAATGGCCAACACTATTTCTGGAGCCGGCGCGGCCTGGCTACAGCACAGCACCAGCTGCTGTAGCCGGTGCAGCGCGGCGTCTACGCCACGCTCGGAAGCTGGTGATGCCACTGCCGGGTCATGGTCGGCCGCGGCCAGATGGGTTTGAGCATGGAGCTCGCCAACCACTGCCAGCACCGGCTGCGTCACAAGGCCCACGGCCAAGTGCGCCAGCAGCAGCCAGCGCAGGCCACAGCTCAGCCGGCCAAGCGCTGTCATGCAGGCGTTTTGCGCGCGTCGGCACGCGCCCGGCGAGCATCACCCAAGATCTCGAAAGCCTCCTTGATCACATACAGGCCGATCAGGGCGCCGATCACGAAATCCGGGTAGGGGCTGGCCAGCCACCACACCAACAGGCCGGCCAGAATCACCCCAACGTTGGCCACCACATCGGCGCGGGTAAACAGCCAGGTCGCTCGCAGATGCACTTCGCCAGACTTCAAGGGGGCGAGCATACGGAGCACCTTCAGGTTCACGGCCAGCGAGACCAGAGCGGTACCGATCATCCAACCGCTGACCGGCTCGGCGCCGTACATCACCCGGCGGCCGACTTCGACCAGCACGCCTACGCCCAGCACCAGCAGCACGCTGCCACTGACCCACGCGGCGTTGGCCTTGAAGCGCGCCGTGCGCCCGATAGCGACCAGGCCAATGGCATAGGCGGTGGCGTCAGACAGCATGTCCAGCGCGTCAGCCAGCAGCCCGGTGGAATGGGCAATCCAGCCGGCAATGCCGCCGATCACGGCCATCGCTGCATTCAGGACCAAGGCGATCCAGAGGATGCGTCGCTCCTCCTTGTTCTTGGCTTCGTGGTGGCACCCGCAATCACTCATGTCTTGGTCCTCTGCTGTGTTGTTTCATTGCTTGTTTGCGCCTGGCTGTCTACGCACACCGGAACGGGCATTGGCGAGGAACCCCACGATGGCGGCGGTGCCTACCAATACCTGCGCCAGCAGCGACTGCCAGGTGGGATACAGGCCGATCCACTCGATGCGCGGCAACGCGAGCGGTGTTTGAGAAATCCAGCCCGCTTCCTGCAACGCGGCCACGCCTTTACCGATCAGGATGACCGCCATCACCGCGATGAGAATCGAGCTGATCGAAAAGAACCGGCCAATCGGCAGCCGCCTGCTCATGCGCAGCATCCAGTACGCCACCGCAGCCAACACCGCGATTCCCGCCACCAGGCCTGCGAGGATGGCGGTGGACGCCTGATCGCTCCACATCGCGATGTAGAACAAGATCGTCTCAAACACCTCGCGGTACACCGCGACAAAGGCCAGCATGAACAGGAAAACAGCCGAGCGCCGTGTCAGCGCAGTCGTCAGCTTGGCGTGCAGGTACTCCTGCCACCGCCCTGCAAGGCTCTTTTGGTGCATCCAGATGCCTACGCTGAGCAGGACAGCGGCAGCGAACAAGGCCGAGACGCCCTCAGTGACTTCCCGGTTCGCACCGCTGATATCAACAAAGTAAGTGGCCACTGCCCAGGTAGCTGCGCCTGCCAACAACGCGCAGATCCAACCCGCATGCACATACGGCAACACATCAGACCGCTCGGCTTTACGCAAGAACGCCACGATACCAATCACGATCAGCAGCGCTTCCAGTCCTTCGCGTACCAAGATGGTAAAGCTGCCTAGAAACGCGGTGCTGGCGCCTATTCGGGTGTCCTGCAGCGCCACGTCCGCGCGATCAAACAGCTGGGCAATTTGCGCTGCCTGCCCGGCAACGTCAGCCGCGGGCGCATGCTGATCCAGCTGCGCGCGGTAGCCTGCCATGGCCGTCTCGATCTCTCGCAGCAATGACGGATTGCGCGTGGCCAGCGTGGGTTCAAGCGGCTCTACACCATCCAGATAGGACGAGAGCGCAAGCTTTTTGGCTTGAGCCAGGTCCTCATCAGCGTAAGCGCGCTGGCTGGCGGCCAGTCGCTGCCGCGCCACCGCAAAGCGATCGGCTCCTGGTACCGCTTCGTTTACTGCCTGTGGCTGCGAACGCAGGTAGGCGATGATCGCGTTTGCCTGATCGGCGGGCATCGTGGTGGCAAGATCGGCCTCTCGCGTGCGTGTCAGCGCTTCGAGCGAGGGAATGTGCGTATGGGCCTCGGCACTGGTGCGCCATAACGCCTCACCTTGAGCCTTGGCTTGCGAGGAGTACCCCAAGCTGCCCACATAGAATGCCAACGCCCAGCGATCACTTTCTGACAGCCCAGAGAAGCTGACCATGCCGGTACCCGGCACACCCTGGGAAATGACCTCGTACAACGACAGCGGCGTTCGCTGCGCGGCGCGAGTGGCATCGGTGAACGCGATCGGCGGCGGACTTAACGCTTGCGCGGCGGGGCCATCACCGTGACCTGTGGGGCCGTGACAGGCCGCGCACTGCTGGCTGTAGATGGACGCGGCCTGGGAGGTCTTCGGCGCGCTCGCCGGAACAGCGCCGATCGGGTAGCGGGCCAACAGCGTCGTGCCGAGCCCGCGCGCCAACGTTGCCACTTGCGCCGGGTCGGCCTTCTCTGCCACCGCCTGGACCAGGCGGTCGGCCTGGGCCGTCAGCTCCTGCTGGTTCTGGCCACCGGGCAATGCTGCCAGCTGACTGCGCACGGCGCCGGCAAACTCGCTCATTTCGGCGTATTCGTTGGGGGCAATTACGCGACCGGCCTGGACCGCGCCGGGGTAGTCGACCGCGATGTAATCGAGCATCTGCCAGGTTTGGCGCAGGTCTGCTGCGGCAGGCTCCGCCTGAGCAGAAGCGGGCAGAACCCAGCCGATCAGCAAGGCAATCAGGCAGTAGCGAATCAAGGCGATGGGCAGTGGCATGGTCGTCACATGCAGCGCCGCGGCCGGAGTGGCGGCGGATACGGGTTCAGCGTAAAGTCCGTAGCTACTACGGAGTCAAGCGTACTACGAATGAAAATCAGTGAGGCTGCCGACGCCAGCGGATGCCACTTGGAGACGATTCGCTATTACGAGCGGATCGGGTTGCTGCCGCGCCCGGGGCGCACGGGCAACGGCTACCGGGTCTATGGCCCGGCCGACATCGAGCGGCTGCGCTTCATTGCGCGTGGCCGGGACCTGGGCTTCAGCCTGGAGGAGGTCCGCAGCCTGCTGCAGCTGGCCGGCGATGAGGAGCTTTCGTGCGGGGACGTGGACCGGTTGGCCCGCAGCCATCTGGCCGACGTGCGCGCCCGCATGGCCGACCTGCAGCGCATGGCCAGCGAGCTGGAACGGGTGATTGCCAGTTGCCATGGCGGGCAGCGGGCGGAATGCACCATCCTGTCGACGCTGCGCCAGACGACCTCGGTGGAGGCCACGCGCCAGTGACCGAACTGGACCGCTACCTCGATGCGGCCACGCGCCAGAACACGGTGCGCAGCTATGCGTCGGCGCTGCGGCACTTCGAGGTTGAATGGCAAGGCCACCTCCCAGCGACACCTGACAGCGTGGCCCGGTACCTGGCCGCTTATGCGCAGACCTTGGCGACCAGCACCCTCCGCCAACGTCTGGCGGCCATCGCCTCTTGGCACCGCGACCACGGCTTTGTCGACCCGACCCGATCGCCGCTGGTGCGCAAGGTGCTCAAAGGCATCCAGACCCTGCACCCGGGCCAGGTCAAGCAAGCCGCGCCGCTCCAGATTCGGCGGCTGGTCGAGCTCGATGACTGGCTGGCCGCGGCGATCGCTGCGGCACATGCCCGGGGCGATGGGCCGGCGGCGCTGCGCCATCAACGAGACCGAGCGCTGGTGCTGCTCGGGTTCTGGCGGGGATTCCGTGGCGATGAACTGCTGCGTCTGGACGTGGCCCATCTCACGCTGGTGCCGGGACAGGGGATGACCTGCTTCTTGCCACGCAGCAAGGGTGATCGCCAGGCAGCCGGCGTCACCTACAAGGTGCCGGCGCTGTCGCGGTTATGTCCGGTGGAGGCGACCCAGGCGTGGCTGCAGGCGGCCGACCTGCAAGAAGGGCCGGTGTTTCGGGCAGTCAACCAATGGGGCCAGGTGAGCGCCGAAGGCCTGCATCCCAACAGCTTGGTGCGCCTGCTGCGCGAGTTGCTGACCAGTGCCGGCTTTGCCGATGCGGGGCTCCACAGCAGCCATTCGTTGCGCCGCGGCTTTGCCAGCTGGGCCAACGACCAAGGCTGGGACATGAAGGCCTTGATGGAGTACGTGGGCTGGCGCGATGTGCAGTCGGCCATGCGTTACCTGGACGGGCGTGACCCGTTTGCCCGGGACCGCATTGAAGCAAGCCTGCCCAGTCCAACCGTGCCGGTACCGGCGATGGCACTGCCGGCGCCGGAGGGCAAATCGGCCCTGCAGCTGCGCCTGCGCATGGTGCTGACCCCGTTTGCTCGCACGGGCCGCGGCGCGGCCAAGGCCCGAGGCCGAATTGAAGAGATCTGCTTGGCCCCGTTCCAGGCTGTGCGCCTGAACACCGCCAGCAGCGAGTACCAGTTGACTGCTCCCACCGATCCCGAAAGGGATCTGGATGAAATCCTGGCCACGTTGCTCGATGACATGCACCGCATGGCCGATACGCACCAGTGCTTCCTGGAAGCGTCGCTCAGTACAGACGACGGCCGGCACTGGGACTGATCCCCCTCACACCCTCCGGATCCAATGGCTACCCTTCACGAGACCGCCTACCCGCGACTGAAGCCTGATCCCACCGCCAAGGAACTGGAGGAGATCTATACCCCGACCGCCGCTGAGATTGCATTCGCCAAGCAGCTGACCACCCAGCCGGGTCCGCAGCTGGCGGTACTGATTCATCTCAAGCTCTTCCAACGCTTGGGCTACTTCACGCTGTTGGCCGACGTACCCGAGCGGATCCGGAAGCACATCGCCAAGGCCGCCCGACTCGGGCGCGTATTGGACACCGACCAGCTCGAACGCTACGACGCTTCCGGCAGCCAGCGCCGGCATATGCCGCAGCTTCGGCAATTCATCGGGGTACGTCCCCTGGATAAATCGGGCTTGGCTTGGCTGGACACAGTGGCCACCGGAGCAGCCCAGACCAAGCACACCATCCCGGACATCGTGAACGTCCTGCTCGAAGAGCTGGTGCACCATCGCTACGAACTGCCCGGTTTCCGCACTCTGGAGCTGGCCGCCATCGGCGCCCGTGAGCGGGTCAATCTGGGCTACTACCGCAGCATCAGCCACGCGCTGACGCCTGCCACGCGCACGCTCATCGACGAACTGCTGCGCGCACCGGAAGGGTCCAGGTTCACCGGCTGGCAATCACTCAAGCGCGAGCCCGGCCGGCCCACCAACAAGGAAGTTCGGTTCTACCTGCAGCACATCCGCATGCTGCAGCAGTTGGCCGACCAGCTGCCTCCCATCGATGTGCCGGTGCCCAAGCTCAAGCAGTTCCGTGCAATGGCTCGGGCCTATGACGCCAGCGAGCTGGCCGAACTGGCTCCGGACAAGCGCTATGCGCTGGCCACCATCTTCATTCGCGCCCAGCATGCCAAGACACTGGATGATGCAGCCGAGTTGTTCATCAAGCAGGTGCGCGGGCTGGAGAACACGGCCCAGCAGAAATTGCTGGCCTACCAGCTCGAACATGCCAAACGGGCCGACTTCCTCATCGGCCAGCTCAAGGAAATCCTGCAGGCCTATCAGCTAGACGGCAGCGATAGTCAGCGCGTGGATGCCATCGACAACAGCCTGGAAGCGGAAGTGTCGACCTTGCTGGCCGAATGCGAAGAACATATGGCCTACGCCGGGAAGAACTACCTGCCTTTCATGCTGCAGCCCTATGGCGCGGTCAGGCCGCTGCTGTTCAATGGGCTGGAGCTGATGAAACTTCGGGCGACCAGCCACGACGCCGGCATGGAGCCGCTGATCGCAGCGGTGCTCTCGCTGCGCAACCAGCGCCGTGAGCTGATCGAGGTCGCCTCCCTCGGTTTGGACCCGGAAAAGGACTTTGACTGGATGTCCAAGCTCTGGTGTCAGCACGTGTTCGGCAAGCGGGCCAGTGCAGCCGGCGCCGGCTGGATGCACCGTAAGTACTTCGAGCTGGCCGTGCTGGTGCAGGTCAAGGACGAACTGAAGTCCGGAGATCTCTTCATTCCCAGCAGCGAACGGTTTGATGACTACCGTGAGCAGCTGGTCGATGAAGCCACCTTGGCCCAGGAACTGGAAGCCTACGGCCAGGTGTCAGGCCTGCCCACCGACGCCGAGTCTTTCGTGGCGGGATTACGTGCACAACTGACCTCCCTGGCCGATGAGGTCGACGCGCGTTTCCCGGAGAACGTACATGCGGACATCCTGGATGGGCGCCTGGTGCTGCGGAAGGGGCAACGCGCCGAAGTCTCCAGCGCGATTACCACGGTGGATCGCCTCATCGCCGAACGGCTTCCAGAATCCAGCATCGTCGATGTCCTGATCGATGCCAGCCAATGGCTGGATCTGCACCGTTTCTTCCGCCCGATCGCCGGCACCGAGAGCCAGGTCGAAGATCTGCCCCGACGTGTGATCACCACGCTATTCTGCTATGGCTGCAACCTGGGGCCGACGCAGACGGCGCGGTCGATCAAGGGCTTCAGCCGGCGCCAAGTCGCTTGGCTCAACCTGAAATACGTGACCGAGGATGTGCTTGAGAAGGCCATCGTGGAGGTCATCAATACCTACAACAAATTCGACCTGCCTGGCTATTGGGGCAGCGGCAAGAGCGCATCAGCTGATGGCACGAAGTGGAGCGTCGACGAGGACAACCTGCTGTCGGAGTATCACATCCGCTACGGCGGCTACGGTGGCATCGGCTACTACCACGTGTCCGACAAATACGTAGCGCCGTTCAGCCACGTCATTCCCTGTGGCGTGCACGAGGGCATCTACATCCTCGACGGTCTGTTGGCCAACACTTCCGACATCCAGCCTGAGATCGTCCATGGCGACACGCAGGCCCAAAGCTATCCGGTCTTCGGCCTGGCCCACATGCTGGGCATCCAGCTGATGCCCCGGATCCGGAACATCAAGGACCTGACATTCTTTCGGCCCGAACCGGGTAGGGCTTATAAGAACATCCAGGCACTGTTCGGGGACAGCATCGACTGGCAACTGATCGCCACCCATCTCCACGACATGCTGCGGGTGGTGATCTCAATCCGATTGGGCAAGATCACCGCGTCCTCGATCCTGCGCCGGCTGGGCACCTACAGCCGGAAGAACAAGCTGTACTTCGCCTTCCGGGAACTTGGCAAGGCCGTTCGAACGCTGTTCTTGCTGCGCTACATTGATGACAATGAGATCCGCAAAACGATCCATGCTGCCACCAACAAGAGCGAGGAATACAACGGCTTCGTGAAATGGGTGTTCTTTGGCAGCCAGGGGATCATTGCTGAGAACGTCCAACACGAGCAGCGCAAGATCATCAAGTACAGCCAGCTGGTGGCCAACATGATCATCCTCCACAACGTGGAAGGCATGAGCCGGACCTTGGCCGAGATGAGGAAGGAGGGGATTGAACTGACGCCCGAGATCCTGGCCGGCCTGTCGCCTTATCGGACCAGCCACATCAATCGCTTCGGCGACTACCACCTGGATCTTGAAAGGGAAGTGGCGCCGCTGAGCTACACAGCCAAGGTGCTTGAACAGACCCCATAGATGGGGAGAACCTGATCGAGAGACGAGCAATCAACTTTGAAATTCAGTCGCTTAGGCAGCTTTTGGCCCTGTACGTAATGATTCCCTGCCGACCCTCTTCAAGGTTCATCCCAGCGACTGCCCAGTTGAAGGCCGCTCTTTCGTGGGCATTGAGTTCCGGGTCGATAGCGTCAATTGACTGCCGGTATTGCTGCCGGGTTCCATTCGTAACCATCTTCTTGTCTGTCGGACCGCTGCAGGCAGCTAGCAGTGCTGATGCTGCCAGGATCAGTGTTGCTCTGCTTCTGGCCGCGGTGATGAAGCGGTATGGCTGTTCGCTCATGCGTCCCCCTGTCAATGAAGAAGACAGAATATCGGGTTTTTAGATATCGGAGAACTGGATATAGCTTTCTAGGCCGCTCAGCCAAGGCGCGGTCGTGTCGAAGTCCATCCATCGAAAAGAGTACGCTGCCCTCATTGAGGCTGTTCGCGAGGCGCGGCTAGCTGCCGGTCTGACCCAGGCCCAGGTGTCCAGCATGCTGGGCCGCAGCCAGTCATTCATCAGCGACGTCGAAACAGGCAAGAGAAGGGTTGATGTGGTGGAGCTGAGAGATATCGCCCGCCTGACAGGCCTTTCGCTGGGCAAGTTGATCACAAACTTTGAGAAGCGAATCAAAGACTAAAGCCCCTTAGGGTGTAGCGGTAGGTTCGCGCTTCTTGCCGGCCGGTCGGGACCAGGCGCACACGCCAGTGACAGACGGCCAACCGGATGGAAGGGGCACGCCCTGCCGGAAATCCGTGACGTAGATCGGCCTCGGCGTGCCGGGTCGAAACTTTAGGCTGTTTTGTGGAACCGTGGGGTCTGAACCCTCGTGTAGATCCGGGTGAAGCGACGTCTTTACAGTTGTTGATGTGAAGACATTTCTCCGGCCCACTCCACAGCAGCTCCACAGGTCGCTAAAGCGAACCCCTAAATGCCTCCGATGGGCTTGTCGCGGGGCCTATACCCTTTCGGCGCGACTGTCTGACGTGGAGGATTGCGCCCTACACAAGCTTCGAGACGCAAAGGCTATCGCTTGGCGGCGGCAGCGCAAGATGCGCAGCTGGGCCGCGAAGCATCCCCGGTTCCTACTGTTAGCCTTTCCGCTTTGGGGTGATCCCCGGTCATTCGCTGAGTTACCGGAACAGAAGCTTTGGCCGCGCATTCTTGGCGTTTTCGCGCTTGTTAGCCCCCATCATCGATGCGCTACAAGCCGATCCAGGAAGTGGCCAGTCACTAGTTCAATGGGCAGAAGTTGCTGGCGTATCCTCTCGGACTCCTGCAAGACGCTGGGTTGCCGCTACTGGCCTGGGATGTTGTGAGTGGCGCCAGAGGCTGAAGCTTGCTGCGTCCCTCCCTCTCCTCCAGAGCGACTGCAAAGTTGGTGATGTTGCCAAGCGGCTGGGCTATAGCGGCCCCTCCCCTTTTATTGCAATGTTTCGCCGACTAACCGGCATGTGCCCAACTCAGCTGAAGAGCGCTGTCTAGATGCAACTTCACCTTGAGGAGAGGGCCCTTTGAACCTGGCTAGCCGAAGAAGCGTTCCCCGAACAAGGAGAACGGGCCTCAAGCGGCCCGTTTTCATTTGAACTGCAGCTATGCAATTGTCTTTCAGCGCTTGGTCGAGGTGTCATCCACGACCATGACCTCGTCAGGCTTCTTGCGAGCTGCGTACTCCGCCAGTACCACACCAAATACTGCCATCAAACCGCCACCCACGACCCAGGTGCTCAGAGACTCTTTGAGGACCACCACCGCAAGCAATGCAGTGACGATCGGGACGAGATTGAAGAACCCGGCCACGCGAGCAGAGCCCAGCCGATGCAGGCCGGTCATCCATGCCAACGGTGCCATGATCGAAGCGCCGATTGCTGCGAATGCAATGCAGCCGATGGCTGCGCCACCCTGGACGCCAGTGCCTGCGACAAGGAAAAGAGGTAGCAGCAGGATCGTTGCAGACATGGCTTGAAGAAACAGGGATTCGATCAGCGTTACGGGAATGCGCCACTTGTGCATCAGCAAATTGTAGGTGGCAAAAGCCAAAGCGCCCAGCAGCATCAGGGCGTCACCTTTGTTGATTCCATGGGAAACCAAGGCTTCAAAGTCACCATGGGACACTACCGCTATCACCCCAACCAAGGAGATGATCGAACCAATCACTGCGCCACCGCGGACTGCGTGACCCATGAAGATGCGCGACAAGGCAAGAGCGATCAACGGGATGAGTGCCTGGATAACGCCCATGTTGGTCGCAGAAGTGAAATGTGCGGCGTAGTACGCCAGGCATTGGAACATGACACCGCCCAAAGCACCGAGCACGAGGAAGCGTGCCCAATTGGCTTTCAGGACCGCTAGGTTCGACTTCAGGCGCGGCAGGGCGAATGGGAGCAAGATGATGGCCGCAGCAAGCCATCGCCAGAAGCTAATATCGACCGGGCCGACGGTCCCTGCAGCGAGCTTTGTAACGATGGTGTTGGCGCCCCAGAGAAGGCAGGCCAGGAGGGGGAGCAGGTAGTACATGGCATCCTCAGATACTGGATATCAACAGCCAGTAGCGTAGACTTGGCGGAATTTCGTTACATCCATAATTTGCGCCAATCTTCATCTTGAATGCGACATGGCAATGGACCCCGTCCCCTCGTTCAGCTCCATCCCTGGAGACATCTACGTTCGGCAAGGGACTTTGCCTCCCTCCGACTGGGATGCTCGTGTGCATCCGTGGGGGCAGTTCAACTATGTTGCGCAGGGTGTCATGGAGTTACAGGTAGGCGAGGACTGGATGGTGTCCCCTACCCACTATGCGATATGGATTCCGCCTGGTGTTCACCACTCATCCCGAAACCGTGGTGCGGTTGCTTATCGATCCGCATACCTTTCGGTCGGCGCGTCGGCGCAGATGCCCAGCATTCCGACTGCGTTAGCGGTTAGCTCGTTGCTTAGGGAGATCTTGGACGAACTGGCCCGTCGTGACATCGGCGAGGCCGTTAAGCCAGAAGACCGGCGACTCTCCGCGGTCGCCCTTGACCTGATTCTGGCCGCGCCGGTGATGTCGAGCTTCCTGCCGCTGGCCAGCGGTGACGTGCTAAAGCGGATTCTGAGCTATGCCGAGACCTCCCTTCAGGACTCTCCGTCGGCACTTGAGGTCGCAGAGCGCCACCACATTAGTGTTCGATCACTTGAGCGCTTGGCAAAGCGCGAGCTAGGGATGGGGTTCGGAGAGTGGCGCAGTCGGCTTCGTTTTCTGAGGGCAATTGATGCCTTGGGTTCAGACCGATCAATTACGCAGATTGCAGACGATCTGGGCTATGCAAACTCAACGTCTTTCAGTGAGATGTTCAAGCGACACTCTGGCCGGACCCCAGACCAGTATAGAAGGGGCCTCAGTCCGCTCCAGCGAGAGGTGGAGCCCTCCTCCCGCTGAATCGAGGCAGGCCTCGAAGCTGTTGGGTCAACCATTTAGCTGGCCCAGACAGTGGCCATTCGGATCGATGGATCATCCAGAGGGTGTCAACCACCGGAGATCCACAGTCAACCACCTCAATTGCGTCTTACCGAGCGAAGGATTCACGGGCGTGTCGCGGAATGACAGTGAATCCCAGCCCGAGCGATACCGGCTCAAGGATGAGCGCAACCTGATTGGTGAAGCCGTGTATAGGAAGCGCGCGTACGCCTGGATTTCCTGGGAACTTGCGGGCGAGAAGGCGGGTGGCCATAGCCTGGCCATCTGGATGATCAACGAAACCCAACTTTTGAAGATCCGCCCAGCTGTCCGCGCAGGCACCTCTCGGAACTACCAGCTCAAGCGCCTCCTCGGTGAAGGGCTCAGCCCGCAGCCGAGGGTCATCCGGCCGAAGTGCAAGTAGACCCACCTCGTACTTCTTCTCCAGTACCGCCGATAGGATTTCTGGGTCCGGCGAGAAGCGATGACGAATGATCAAGCCGGGATGGGTGCGCTGGAAGTCCAGCAACACCGGGTAAAGAGCAAGGCCAACACTCCCGGGGGTTATCAGCGCAAACTCCCCCTGATCGCTGTCCGCGCTCGCGAGCTTGGCTTGAAGCCGGCGATCGGCCGAATCCATCTCTTGGCAGTACTGCAATAGAGCCATTCCCGCCGGCGTCAGCTCAATAAATCGTGGTCTGCGCAGAAACAGGGCACCCAGCTGTTGCTCAAGATGACGTACATGCTGACTGACCGCAGCCTGGGTGAGCTGCAGCTGGCCTGCGGCCCTGGTAAAGCTCCCGACCTCTGCGATAGCCCGAAAGGATCGGAGCCAATGCTCATTCAGCATAAGAATATTTTATCAATCTGATAAAAATGGATCAGATCATGGTTGAGTTGCAGGGTCTAATCTTGCGGCTACCCCTCTCTTCAGTGGTGTGCCGTGCCTGCCCTACCCCCTCCCTACCCTCGCGCCTTCTCCCACATCGGCCTGTCTGTTACCGATCTCGATGCCGCGGTTTCCTTCTATACAGAAGTCTTGGGCTGGTACCTCGTCATGCCGCCGACCAGGATTGCTGAAGACGAAAGCGCAATTGGCGTGATGTGCACGGATGTGTTTGGGCCTGGATGGGGCAGCTTCCGCATTGCACATCTATCCACTGGTGACCGGGTTGGAGTCGAAATCTTCCAGTTCAATAACGCCGAGCGTCCCGCGAACAACTTCGAGTACTGGAAGTCGGGCGTCTTCCACTTCTGTATTCAGGATCCGGACGTTGAAGGCCTGGCCGCTCGGATTGTGGCAGCTGGTGGAAAGCAGCGAATGCCGGTTCGAGAGTACTTCCCAGGGGAGAAGCCCTATCGGATGGTTTACATGGAGGATCCGCTGGGCAACATCCTGGAGATCTACAGCCACAGCTACGAGCTTACGTATTCAGCTGGCGCGTACGTCTAGCTCCACGCACACCCTCAGCCAGCTTTCGACTGCCAGGCAGTCCTCGCCAAACTGAGACACGACGGTACGGAGCAAGTGTCTCGGCTGTAGAAGTCAGAGGTCTGCAAGTTAGAAGCTGGCGAACGTAATTTTAACGATTCATCGGCGAGCCGCGCCGCTAGCCCTAAGGAGCATATGATGAAAATGAACGGCATTCGTTGGCCGGAAGGCTACCTTCCTGGTTACACCGAAAACTTTGTCTCGAATGAGCTGATCGTCCTCGGCCTTGCCGCAGCTGATGTTTGGCCGTTGCTTGAAGAGCCACGTCTGTGGCCGACCTACTACGGAAATTCAGCCAATGTGCGCTTCCACGATGGCGCCGGCCCTCTGTTGCGAAACGGGGATCGATTCTACTTTGAAACCTTTGGCTTCCCGTGGAGGCTCAATGCGTCGAGCATGAGGCTCCTACCTCCGAGGGTCCGGGCCGGATCGCTTGGCATGGCTGGGCCGGTGAGCCCGGGTCTGCCGATCGACTTGACGTTCATCATGCGTGGATTGTCGAAGACCTTGATGGTGGCCGAGTGCGGATCCTCACGCAGGAGACGCAGAAGGGACAGCCTGCAGAAGCCCTGCGTCTGGCCAAGCCGAATCCAATGATCAATGGTCACCAGGATTGGCTGGACGGCCTGGTGGAAGCAGCTCGAGCCGCCAAGTCAACGTCCTAAGCCGGAGTAAATCCCCGTGCTTGCTCCTCTTGCTCTCCCCAAAGCCCCGTTTATGTCTGCCCTGTTTAGCCCATTCGAGCTCAAAGGTGTCACTCTTAAGAATCGTATCGCGGTGCCGCCCATGTGCCAGTACAGTGCGGAGGACGGCCGTATCAACGATTGGCATCTCAGCCACTATGCCGCGCTTGCGCGCGGAGGCGCTGGGCTCGTGATTGTCGAGGCTACCGCCGTGTCTCCGGAAGGACGCATCACCCCGGGATGTGCTGGCCTGTGGGGTGATGAGCAAATTCCAGGAATGGCAGCCATCGCTTCTGCCATCAAGCAAGGCGGTGCCGTAGCTGGCATCCAGATCGGCCACGCAGGGCGCAAGGCTAGTGCAAATCGGCCATGGCAAGGCGATGACCACATCGCAGCCGATGATCCCGCAGGATGGGCGATCCTTGGTCCCTCGCCGATCGCCTTTGGCGGCTCGCTCGATAGAGTTCCCAACGAGATGACGGTTGAGGACATTCATCGCGTTCAAGCGGATTTCGTCGCTGCAGCCAAGCGTGCGCTTGCTGCAGGATTTGAATGGCTGGAGCTTCACTTCGCTCATGGCTATCTGGCGCAGAGCTTCTTCAGCCCCGACAGCAACAAGCGGGAGGATCGCTACGGTGGCAGTGCGGAGAACAGAGCACGCTTCCTGCTGGAGACATTGGCGGCCGTCCGTAAGGTTTGGCCCGAGCATCTGCCGCTGACCGCGCGCTTTGGAGTTGTGGAGTACAACTCGCGCGATGGCCAAGCACTGGTCGACTCCATTGAGATTGGCAAAGAAATGCGAGAGTTGGGGCTTGATCTGCTCAACGTGAGCATTGGCTTCAGTGCTCTTGGTGGCCGCGTCCCATGGGGTACACAGGCGTTCCTGGCACCCCTTGCTGAGCGATTTGCTAATGAAACTGGGCTTCCGGTGGCCACAGGTTGGTGCATCGATGATCCACAGACTGCCGAGCGCGTTGTAGCGGACTGTCAGGTTGACCTAGTGATGATCGGGCGGGCCCACCTATCCAATCCGCACTATCCGTACCAAATGGCCATTGCGCTTGGCCAGGAGCTCCCAGCCAGCGTGCTACCCACGCCTTACAGCTATTGGCTGAGCAGATACAAAGGCCCGGGCAAGGCGTCGGCTCAATAGGAGCGAGCCAGCCCCCTCCTCCATCGAGCAATAGGGGCAAATGATCTGGCTCCCATCGAGAATCCCTAACGCCATTGCAAGCTGCTACCCCGCCTCAACACAGGCGGGGACAGGCACCATTAAAGTTGCTCCGCCTTGTCCGCCAGGGGTCACCGAAGCGGCTGCGTGAGCGAGACGGGATGGGAGGTCTGACTAGGCGCCGAAGAAGACTCGAGCTAGCGAGAGGCACTTGGCCGACGCTGCCTTGCCGGCATGCTCAAGCGCGAGCGCTCCGCCGCCGACAAGATGACCATCAGCACAAAGGGGTTGGCTACCTGAATCATGACTACGGACGTCTCTGAGATTGCACCTTGCAGCAGGAGAATCATCGGAATAGTGAGTAGGGCATGGAACAACACTCCCGCACCAACCAAAAGGGCTAGTGCTCGATAGCTCATACGACCCGCGCCAAAGGATGTGTAGATCATCCAAGCGCAGAGGGGGATGAAGATGATGATCGCAGTTAGCGTTCCCGCGCCGTAGCCGACCCCGAGAATCAGCGGGATCACGTGGAAGACAACGTTGATCATGATGATGCTGTAGATCGCATAGCCCCTTGAGCCAGGGCAAGGCTGGAAAGATTGAAGGCGGCGATCGCCTGCCCTGGGTGAAGACGCGTGGTGAGGACAACTACGCGATCTCAGAGCAAATCGGCTGGCAGGTCCATGTCTATGGACGAGCCAGTACTGAACTAAAGGGCTGGTGCGACAGCCGCGGCATGGCTCTTCGCGAGTTTACCTGGCACGAAGAACATGGCCGCGCTGGACGTCAGCAGGACGCTGTCTACGTTCTGCGGCCTGACACTTGGGTGGGATTGGCACAGCCAACGCAGTCCCTAGACGAGCTGCAGCGCTATTGGGATTCCCGCATGGGCAAGAGATTGAGCACGTGAGCGAGATGCAACCTAAGTGGAGTCGTCGCAAGGAGGCGCGGCCGCTCGAGATTGTAGACGCTGCGGTAGATGTTTTCCTTGAGAACGGCTTTGCTGCCGCAAAGCTCTCTGATATCGCGAAGCGCGCACGAGTCGCGAAGGGCACGATCTACCTCTACTTTGAAACCAAGGAAGAGCTGTTTCGAGCCGCAGCGCGCCAGTTGATCTCCACAAATCTGGAAGGCCTTGAGACGGCACAGGCGACCTTCGACGGGTCGATTGAGGAGCTAATCCCGACGCTCCTCCAGCGAGCGGTCTCATCAGGTGGCGATGCCCGCTTGTCTGCAGCATTGCGAATGGTGCTATCGGAGAGCCGAATGTTTCCTGAGCTTGCGAGGATCTGGCATGACGAAGTTGCATCTCGCATGATCCGGCTGGTGGCAAGCGCTGTCGAGCGGGCGCAGGCCAAGGGGACCGTCCGCGCCGGCGACTCAAATCTCATGGCCTTTTCAATCATGGCTCCGATCGTAATGGGTGTGCTGTTCCACGAGCTGTTCGGGACCTCGAGTCCGCATGCACCTGCGCTGGACAAACTTGCGTCCCAGCATGCTTCAATGATCCTTCATGGCATCACTGTGGATGCGATGTAAGCCGCCCTCACGGAGTTGTTAAGGGTTAGGCCACATCTATCCCTCCATGATTGAGATCAGTTGTCCTAGCCCTGCGACTTCGAGGGTGATCGTCTGCCGGCCAGAAGCAGATTCAGCGCGGCACAATCCTAGCCAGCGCATGCGCCCAAGGCATTGCTACTTGAAGGATGGGCAGCCATTGGCAAGCCACCAGCAGGCTACCGTCCTTCGTCGCCCCATGCGCACCGTCACGCAGTTCGAGCAGGGCATCCGGCCCGGGTTAGTCGTCCATCCCGCTGCAGACGATCAGGTCGAAACGACCCGTCGGCCACTCCTGCAGTTTCTGGGCGCAGGCCGCCGGAAGCGATAGAACGTTGAGTGTCGGTCCGAGGGCTGGCGCACCTCGTAGCCGCTGCCTCGATATCCCCCCGAGAACCGCTGGCCGAACGCAAGCGTCAGCGCCTCCACGCTCAGCACCACGTTCCAGATCCTTCGTGGCCCCACTTGCCGCTTCGCTTCCTGCGTTACGACGGCCAGCGCAACGGCCCCGATGACCGCGGACTGGTACCGGAGTTCAGGCACCACTCGCCGAGCTCCCGCGCGCCTGCGATCAGACGAAGACCTCATCGAGCAGGTCCCGCAGCGCGCCGTTCAGCCTCGGGTCGCCCTGTCCCTGCAAGGACAGGTACAGCGACAACGGGTCCACGACGGTGCCCGCGCCACCCAGGCGGGTGGAGTACGCCCAATGCTGCACGTCTGCATAGCCCTCGCCGGCCACGGGAAACCATTCCGGCTCCGGATGCCGACGGAAGCAGTCTCGTCCGATCGCAGCGATCGGACGCGATGGCGCCGCCAGTTCGGTGAGAACGGACAGGCCGGTTTCTCCCGCAGCACGACAATGATCGGCCAGCAGCATGTCCAAGCCACTTTTGCCGATGCAAGTGGTGCGCAGCACCGGCGAGCGCAGCCGCGGCAGCGCGACCGCCCACAAGGAGCGGCGCGCTTTCAAGAACCGTAGCTTCGTCTCCCGCCCCTCGCGCTGGGCGCTGACGAGGTTAGCCGCCACCAGTTCACGGGCGACCCGCGAGGCAGTCATGCGTGAGTAGCCTGCCTCGCGCGCCAGGTCGAGCGGCACCCACGGGACGCTGCCAGGGATGCCGCGCTCCTCCAAGTCGGGCCGCAACAGGGCCGCGATCAGAACCGCTTGTGCCGGATGGCTCAACCGCTCCCCAGCGGATGTGAGCACCCTTGGAGACGAATCGCGCTCGCGTAAGCTCATCAGGAAGCTCGGAGCGAACAGTTGGCTACCAGGCACAACGAAATCCACCCGAGACTCGATGAGCTTGGAGCGAATGTAGGGCGAAACGCCGGAGAGCACGAGAATGACCCTCAAGCCGGCCTTTTCCGCCAATCGATGCACCTGCGCGATCAGCCGCAAAGGTGGCAACGGTTCCGTCTGCGCCGGGACGGTGGCCAGCAGCACCCTGTGGCCGAGCAGGTCAAGCTCGGCCAGGCCGAATAGGGTGGCGAGGAAGTGGGGTAAGCCGCGCGTCTTGGAGCTGGGCCAGGGCTCGAGCTCACCGACCATGTCGGGTAGTAGACCCTGAAGATAGCGGGCTGCGGCGTCGAGGTCGTTCATAGCAGCGAATGTAACGGAGGTTCTTTACCGTAACAAGGCGCGGTGACAGTGAAACTGCTCTGTTACAGTCCAGTGCACCAGGCCCCTGCTACATCGCCAGGCGAGTTCCCCCGTTCAGACGCCAGCTACTCCCTCCGACTCCGCACGATTTGCCGGATAGCCCTCGGCAGTGGATTACTAGAGAGAGGTTTGTGACTATTACCGCGTAGTTGTAACGAACAGCATTTGCATGGGCTATTCATTAGGCAGCACGATTGTGTCGTAGTTGAAGTCTCGAGGCCGCTGACCGGTTGCCTTGATTGCTTCTTCGACGGCTCTATCGAGCATGAGCAGGTACTTTTTAACGATCTCGCTCCCCCGCCCCTTTTTCATCTCTTCTTTTCTCAGAAAGAGTTCCTGGATCTCCTTAAGTGCACTCACAGCCGTTGCTGATTGCTGCAGCGCAATCGCCAAGGATCGGTTCGGCACGTCAACATAGTTGACTGAATCGAAAGCCTTATGAAGCTGGGTCAGATGCGCCAAGATCAGCCGGGGGCCGCCGAATCCTCCCTCGAACTGCGCCAGCATCAGTGTCGCTGGAAATCGCGCATAGGAAATCAGCTCTATGAGGGACTGTGTGACCTCCCGTCTCCTGACTCTGGCGTGCCAAAGGGGGATCAGTCCCGCGGCGATGATGGCTGCGATGCTGCCGATCGCTTGCACCCACGCCGGCCAGTCAAGCGCTAACGTGGCGGATTTGGGACTCGGCTTGCTCATGAGTGCCCAAGTCAAGACGGCTCCTGCGGCAAAGGTCATCACAGCGACCACCGCCCAATCTCTGTCAGTTCTTCCCTGCTTCATGGCGTTCCTCCTCCGGCGTGCTGGTTTCTACCGTTCGTACGGGGCCTGTCGCGCCGTGCTCTCGGGCGCGGTCGAGGATGAACTTTGGGGGGGGGGGCGTGTACGTCCTCCAAGTCTTTCGGGGAAAGAAGCCTTGATCGAATGGATGGCCTCAAGTCTTAGATTTCCTGCTATTGGGTTCTTGTGTCGGCTCGCCCACTCTTCTGGGCGCGGTGCGGCGTGGCTTGCTTTGCCTGCTTGGCGTTGCCGTGTTCGCTCTCCCTTGTCGGAGTGCCTCGGTAACTTGCCGAGTGGTTTCCTTCAGTGACGTCAGCTGCGCCTCCAAGCCATCAGCCCGCGCGTTCACGCCTTCCAGTCGGCGCAATGCCTGTTGCTCGCGGTTGGCAGCAGCAATGGCTTGTTGCTCGCTCTCTCGCAATGAGGTGGCCAAGGCCATGCGCTCCCGCCCCCACTCCTGCTCGGCTGACCGCAACGCCTGGCGATGCCGGTCAACCTCCGTATGGGCACGATCCTCCACTGCCCTGACGTGCGCCTGGAGCGCCCTCCTCTCTTCTTCGTGAGCGGCCGCGGCCTCGCCCAGACTGCGGCGTACGGCATCCAGTTCCTGCTCGAGTCGCTCCGCCCGTCCATAGGCTCCATCGCGTTGGCGCAGCAGGTCTTGTACTTGTGCCGTCATCTGGGAGACCTGTGCCGCCAACTGCTCCGCGGTGGTGGCGGCGGCCTGAGTCTGGACCTGAGCCTCCCTTTCGCGCTTCTGGCTGGCCTCAATCGCCAGCGTCAGGGCCACCCGGTCCTCCTCCAGCAGGCGCTCGCGTTCCTCCAGTGCGTGCCTGGTCGACTCCAGCTGGATCTGAGCGAGCTCGCCGGCATCCTGCAGCGCGGCCTGCCACAAACGCTGGCTCAGGTGAGCTACCCGCTCTGGGATGCCTGGAACCGCCGCCTCAATGGCGCGCTGGCGCAGGCGAAAGCCTACGGTCTGCCACCAGGTCTCCAGCCAACGCGTGACGGTGTTGGGCGAGCCGGTGCCCAAGTGGGCTCGGATTCGCTCGACGGTGGGACGTTCGCCGGCGGCGATGATGTCGTCCGCTGCCTGGTGCACATCCAGTTCGCTGATGCCCTTGGCCATTGGGTGTCCTTCTGCGGAACGGTGAGAATTGGCAGGCCATGTCTGATAAGGCATATTTATCAGATGTAGCTCAACCTAATCATAGTGCACAATACATAGTACATATGAATAATATCACTGCTGCGTCAGGGGAACTCGTTTCGGGGCTGGTTCCGGAGCGGCTGGCCACTTCCGCCGCAGAAGCGGTGCGAGACATCCTGCAGGAGGCCGAAGCGCCTAACACCATTCGCAGCTACGCCGGCGCCCTGCGCTATTGGGCGGGCTGGTTCGAAGGGCGCTATGGCAGGCCCATCGCCCTACCCGTCCCCCCGGCGGCAGTGGTTCAGTTCATCGTGGATCACATGGGGCGCTCAGGCGATTTGGGGCTTCGTTGGGATCTGCCTGCAGACTTGGATAGTGCCTTGGTGCATGCGGGCCTGAAGAAGAAGCCTGGGCCGCTGGCGTTCTCCAGCCTGGTCCACCGGGTGGCGGTCTTGTCGGCGGCCCACAAGCAGGCCCGCCAAGACAACCCTTGCGAGGATCGCGCCGTGAGGACCCTACTGTCCAAGGGGCGCAGGGCTTCTCACAAACGAGGCGAGCGCCCGGCCAAGAAGACCGCGCTGTCAGCCGCAGATCTGCGCGCAATGGCGGCCACCTGCGACACCTCGCTCAAGGGGAAGCGCGATCGCGCCCTGCTCTACTTTGCCTTTGCTAGCGGCGGGCGCCGCCGCAGCGAAGTCGCCGAGGCGACGGTGAATCACCTCACCCGACTGCCCGAAGGCGGCTACACCTATCGCTTGGATCACGGAAAAACCTTGCAGTCCGGGCCAGTGGTTGGCAGCAGCCCCGACAAGCCCATCCTGGGAGAGGCAGCCACCGCACTGCAGGACTGGCTGGACGTGGCCGAGATTACCGACGGCCCCCTGTTCCGGCGCGTCTGGCCACGGTCATTGGGCGGCGCGCTCAGCGGCAAGGCGGTCGCCGCCATCGTTAAGGACCGGGCGCGGTTGGCCGGTCTGGACGGGGACTTTGCCGGCCACAGCCTGCGCTCGGGCTTTGTTACCGAAGGTGCGCGGCGTGGGGTGGCCCTGCCGGCGCTGATGGCGATGACCGATCACCGCTCCGTGGCCAGCGTGATCGGATATTTCCAGCAGGGCGGCGTCGGCAGCAACCCCGCCGCGCGCCTGATGGATGAGGACTGAGCCTCCGGCCCGAGCGGCCAGCAGTGCGCGTTGAATGTGCCCCGCTCGGGCCCTATCCTGCACAAGACGCGCACCATCCACGGCAGGAATCAGGGGGCAGCATGAAGCTAGTCAAGGCACGGATCCGAAACTTCCGTTCTGCAGAGGATTCCGGAACGTTCGATGTCGGAGAGCTGACCTGCTTGGTCGGTAAGAACGAGGCGGGCAAGACTGCAATTCTGACGGCGTTGTTTGGTACCCGTCCCATCGCCGACCAGTTTGCTTACGACACGGTGCGCGATTACCCCCGCCGCTTCCTCACGCGGTATGAGGAACGCCACGACGACGAACCCGCACCGGTTGCCACCCTGACCTGGGAGCTCAGCCACGAAGACCAAAAGGCGGTCGCCGACGTCCTGGGTGCCGGCGCGTTAAGTAGTACGACCGTTGACGTAACGACAGATTACAGTGGCCACAGCACTTGGAGCATTCACGTCGATCCCAACGTGGTGCGCGCGTTTCTGCTCGACCAGCACGGTGTGGCAGGCGAAGAGCGGGAGAAGTTTTCCAAGATATTGCTGGATCGACTCGTGGTCGAGATAGATGCGCACCCCGAGCCGTCTGACCAATTGCAGGCGGTCAAGCGGTCCATCAGCGGCTTCCGCAAGGGGAAACCAGTGCTGGCGGCCATCGATATCCTGCAGAAAAGGATGCCGGCGTTCTTCTATACCTCTCACTTTGATCGCATGTCCGGGGAGATATCGCTGGACAAGCTGTCTCGTGACACCCAAAGCGGCGCGACGATCTCCCCGGGTGACCAGATTTTCCTCGACTTCCTCGAGTACGCCGGGACGTCGGTCAGCGAATTGCAGTCCAGCACACGCCTGGAAGAGCTCAACGCACGTTGCCAAGCCGCCTCCAATGAAATTACCGATGAGATCTTCGAGTTTTGGAGTCAGAACGACGCGCTCAGTGTAGAGATAGCGCTTGCCCAAGGCCTCTCCGAGGATCCCGCCCCCTTCAATAGCGGGACTGTTGCCAAAATCCGCATTCGGAATGACAACCACAAGGTTTCGGTGCCCCTGTCTGAGCGCAGCGCCGGATTCGTCTGGTTCTTCTCCTTCCTGTCGCAGTTCAAGCAGATGCGAAAGAGGAACCCCGGTGCGATCATCCTTCTGGATGAGCCTGGATTGACGCTACATGGAAAGGCGCAAGCTGATCTGCTCCGCTACATCATTGAGCGTCTACTCCCCGACCACCAGGTCATCTACAGCACCCACTCGCCCTTTATGGTGCCGGCCGATCGTCTTGCGGACGTTCGCGTCGTCGAGGACGTTGTCACCTACGACCAGCGTCGCCGCCCCACCGTTAAGGGCACACAGGTCTCCGCGGACGTCCTGAGCGTCGATCAGGACACGCTGTTCCCCCTTCAGGCCCATCTCGGTTACGAGGTTACCCAAAGCCTGTTTGTGGGAGCGCATACCCTGTTGGTCGAAGGACCTTCGGATGTGCTCTATCTTCAGGCGGCATCGCACGCGCTCAAGCAACGCAAGCGCCAAGGCTTGGACAGCCGGTGGGTGATCTGCCCCACAGGCGGCATAGACAAAGTGCAATCGTTCGCCTCGCTCTTCTCTGGCAAGGGCATCCACATGGTCGCCTTGTGTGACTACGGCAATGGCGATAAAGGCAAGGTGCAGCGGCTGAGGGAGTCTCAGATCATGAAGACTTCCGGCGTCTTGGTAGCCACGGATTTCACCGGAAAGGCGGAGAGCGACATTGAGGACTTCTTCGCACCCGCCGTCTTCGCCGACATCCTCAACGGTGCCTACGGTCTGAAGGGAAAAGGGCAAATTTCCGCCCGGCAGTTCAGCCAAGACGGTGCCCTGACGCGCCAGGTCAAACAGGCCGAAGCACTGTTTAATGTCATGGGGGCTTCCGTTCCGCCCCTGGATCATTTCACTCCCGCCAACTGGCTCATCCAGAATCAGCACGTGCTGGCCGCGGAAACTACGGCCATCAATGAAACGCTGGAGCGCTTTGAGAAGGCCTTCGCTGAGATCAATGCGGCGCTAGGGGCCGGTGCGTAGATGAACCTCTGCCAGAGCTCCGCAATGGCAGCGGGTTCCTCTCCCGGCGCGCACTCATCGGAGGGCAGGACTCGGCTGCCTGACTCCCGCGCCATGAAATCGGCCTCTAACAGTGCGCCCTTTCCCTGCCATGCTGGCCCTGCGAATGCCGGGTCCGCAGAGGGCGCTTTAGACGCGCCAAGCCCAGTCTGATCCGTGAATGCGGCGACCACCCTGCCGGTTCCAGCGGAACGCCTCCCACATCAGAGTCGGCGGCGTTCCACCGTACTTCAACTCATCAGCCAACCGGATGAACACCTCATCGGTAATCCAGGTTGACGGGGCAAGGTCCAGGTCCGTGAGCTTGGCCGCATGATTGGCCGCGCGTCCAACCCAGACGATGTCGTTGCCGCCTCGAATACCCGTGCGAGCAGCTCGGATTGGGCTGCTGTCGATTCCGACGACATGCCTCACGGTACCTGTCCAGTCGGGGTACTGCTGTTTCAACGCTGGCATGACGATCATCTTGACCGCATAGTTGATTTTCAACCCGGCCTTAGCCGCCGGCGTGGCTTGCCGGTCACCCACCCAGATGCCCATGACACGATCTCCGTCGTAGGAGGTGATCTTGCCGCCCTCTTTCCTGATGATCGTCGCTGCACAGTGCAGGAACGCTTTGTAGATCTCTGCACTCAACTGCCAGGCTTCGGTGTCGACCATACTCGTTGAGCCGTTCAGGTCCGCGTACAAAACAGTGGCACGATCAAACTCCACTGCGTCATTGCCCAATCGCAGATCTTCTGGATCGGGTACAACTTGACCTCTCCGTGTAGACCATCGGGTTTGTGCTATCGCCTGCACGGCGGCCGTCATCTCTTCCAGCAGTGCCACCGTCAGTCCCTCGGCCCAGCTTCGAGAATGCGGGAGCGAATTTGTTCGCATGCCGGTGCAATCAAAGCCCGGGCGTCCGGGCCAGGGGTGTATCGGTAGGGGACGGTCGTGAGCCCCGTGAGATCACTGGGAAGCTTCAGCTTGTCTTCGCGCGGCTCCATCAAGAAGGCGCGCCGACGCCCCAGGAATCCAATGAACATACCCAGTTCAAAGACGACGTTGTCGCGCATGACAGGCCACTCGTCACCGCGGCTGATGACCATGTCATCCGCGTGGGCCACGGCAATGGCAAAGTCTGCCTGTTCCAGCTGGCGCTCGAGCTCGTCAAGTGTGTAGTTGGCGGCGCGGAACACCCCGTGGTCCCATACCACCGTCAGGAACGGGTCGTGCTCGAAGTGCTGTACCAGCAACCGCGTGACAGGGAGCGCCTCCACCGACGACATCACAAAGACCCGGACCTGTCCGCGAGGTTGGGTAATCATGTGATTGCGCTCTTTTAGACGGCGCGAAAGGGTCGCGGCCAGCCGCCGCCAGATGACGGGGTGTGAATCCGCAATCCTGCTGAAATCGATTTCCGGCACCTTTAGCACTACGGTCGGCTCGCGTGCAGTAACAGTTGCCGCCCGCAGTTGCGCCGGTTCGATGGCTGCCATTTCGCCGACGTGGTCCCCAGCCCTTCGGGTATTAACCACTTTGCCGTTGACCAGCACGTCCACGGAGCCGGAGACAATGAAGAAAACGTCGGTCTCTGGGGCGCCCTGAGTGATAAAGGCCTGCCCTGTCCCCACGTCGAGCAATTCCCCGGCCTGTGCCAGCTGGGCTGCGGCCGCGTCCAAGCCGGCCAGCAGGCGGAACTCAGCCAAGGCGGCGATCAGTCGCCTGCCATCATCCGCCGCGAGGCGCTCGACGATCCCAGTCCCCATACTGCCCCCTTGAAAGTGTGAACTGGGTCCCAATATACGCCCAAAGGAGCTGGAATGAATCCGGCTGCCAGCCACGCCGTAGGCGACGCGACCCGCCCGGCCTGGCCTCCTCTTGGGCGCAGGGAGTAGCACGATGGGACACAGCTGGAAAAAAGATCGCACCAAGAAGCGCATTGCCACCCGTTACGCCGAAGTCCGCGACGTGGACATCCGCGATTACAAGCGGGAAACCTCGCTGGTGGATATTCCAGTCAATCGCGCCTATCGCGTCCAAGGGGCGCATGTCTACATCGACATCGTCAATCTGGCGGACATGCTTAGCTGCACTGACATCGAAGGCGAAACCTGCCACAAGCGGGCCCTTCGATTCCTGAATCAGCACTACCGCGCCGTCCATCGCATCCTCGTTGAAAGTGATGCCATCCGTGTGGACTTTCACAACCAGCGGCTGCATGCGGTTGTGACCAAGCCGTACGGCGATGCCAACGAACGCGCCCGGATCGAGCGCGCGGTTGCGATCGCCCAGCTCGCCATCGATGTGCTGGCTGAAACGGGCGACTCGGACGCGCACATCCCCAATGCCCAGGTTCGTGTCGGCATTGACAGCGGGATGGCGTTGGCCGTCAACAATGGTCGTCGCGCCAGCCGAGAACCTCTTTTCTTAGGCTCCCCAGCCAATCAGGCGGCCAAGTGTGCCGGGCATGGAGGGGCTGAAGGCATCTACCTGACGCACGGCGCACGTGCCGTGCTTGAACTGCCTACCTTGACCGGCAACAAGGACCGCACCACTTCGCTGACCGATGCTCAGATTTCCGCATGCGTCGAGGCCGCTGCACTCGGCATTTCCAAGTCGCGCATCATCGAACTCTGGAAAGATGAACAGGCCGAGCTCCCTATCGGCGAATTCAAGTTCAGTCGACCGACGCCTCCGCTTTCTGATCTGGACTTCTCCCTGCTCAGCGCGGCGAACTCAAGGCGATTTGATGGCGTTTCGATCTATGCCGACATTGACGGATTCACCGACTTCGTGGACAAGCACTTAGAGGAGGATCCCGAACATCTGGTTCGAACACTGCACGTATTGCGCTCTGAGCTGGATGCGGTCGTACACGAGGATTTTGGAGGGCGTCGTGTCCGTTTTATTGGCGACTGCCTTCATGGGGTGCTGCTGGAGGGCACGTCACAGACGACAGATGCGCAGGACACGGTCAGCACCGCTGCCCAGTGCGCGGGTGCATTGCGCAGCAGTTTCTCCACTGCCCTAGAGCAACTGAGCGCCGAAGGCGCGGAAGTGGCAGAGCTGGGATTGGCCATTGGCTTCGAACTTGGCCCCCTTGCCATTTCCCGCCTGGGCATGAAGGGGAGCCTTCTGCGGTGTGCCACGGGGCGAGCGGTGTTGGAATCTGAAGCCCAACAACGACTCTGCGACGGTGTGGAGACGGCCATTGGTGAAAATGCCTACAAGGCCGCCAGCGCCGCGATACGGACCGTCTTTACCGACAAGCGAAAGGCGGCGAACCTAGACTATGCCGCAGCGGTGGAGGAACTCGCCGCATCCGGGGACCGCGTGGCGAAGGCAACACTGGAGGCACACTACGCTGAAGTGGCACCCGCAGTGGCTCCTGCGCTCGCGCAGCCGATCCGTCCTCATGTGGCCGCGACGTGACGCCAAGGCCTTTGGAGCTGCTGCAGCGCGTGGCACCGGACTACGGTGCCACGTTGATCGTAGACCCTGTCGGGGGGCTGGTTGGGATCACAGTGGTTCGGGCCGGCGGAGCCGAGTACGCATTTAGATTGCTCGTCTCCGTTGCAGGCGAGCACGTCTCAGTGCGCGAGATCGCCGACCCCGGCATGCTGCCGGGGTTCTGTCCCGATCGGCATATCAACGGTGACCGTAGCTTCTGCCTCGGCTGGGGAGAAGACAATCCGAGCCGGATCCAAGACGAAGCAGCAGCGAGGCATTGGTGGGCCACGGTCTACCAGTACCTGACCTACCAGATCGGCGCGAACGCCCGCCGGGTCTTTCCTGGAGCGGAGAACGGCCGCGCGCACGGTCGTGCTGCGCAGCATCAGGCCAATGCTGAGCAGGCAGCCGAACGACTGGGTCCGGCATTCAAGGCAGATGTGCTCGCGGGGCAGTTCATGGTCCGCAAGGATTCGCGCCCTCAGAAGCGGAGGCTCGAGCTCTGGCACGGCAAACTACTCCTTGCTCGGGTGTCGACGCGCACTGAAACCTTGGTCGGGAGACCCCCAGTCTGCCCATGTGGCCGCGATCCTGACGGTGCGATCACTGCATGTGGCGACCACGCTGCGGCCCTGGTCACTTTCATCTTGGAACAGCACCGATGTGCGCTGGCCGACACAGCTTTCCTTGAGGATTGTGCGGCTGCAGGAGCGCGCTGCTGCGGAACGCTGGACATCTGCGGTCTTCGATCTGCCATCAAACGAACACAAACCGTATCCCTCAAGACAGAGAACTCACCCCGTGCAAGAACCTCAAAATTCTGGCGGCCACCCGCCAAATCAAAGCGACCGCGTTAGTGCCGCTTGGCAGCAGCTGAATTTGGTCTTGGGCTTCTTCTCCCGTGTAGACACAAAACTCTCGGTCGGCCTGGGTATCAACCTGGGCATGCTTGCCATGATCGCGACGCGGCTGCCGAAACTTGATGAACTAACGGCCCTGATCTCGGTTGTGGGCGTTTTGTTCCTTACACCGCTTACTGTTAGCTTCTGGCACCTGTGGTACGGATATTTTCCGGAACTGCGAGGCGGGTCAAATTCGCTCATCTTCTTTGAACGGGTGTCGAGCATGGCCGAGCACGAGTTCTTGCAGAAGTGCGCGGAGCGTACGCTGATGGAGTTCGAGGAAGACCTCCTGGGTCAATGTTGGCGCAATTCCAAGATTCTCTCGTCAAAATTCAGCTGTTTGAAGTACGCGTACATTGCCACTGTTCTGGCAATCGCCCCATGGATGGCACTCATCGTTGTGCTGCCTCCGCCGGCAAAGTGACACACAAGTGGCTTCTGCTCATCCAGTTGTTGAGCCGGAGCCCCGGGCAGCGCTGACAGGGCCGGGCCTTCCGGCCCAAGTCGGCCCAAGGTGAGAAACGGTGCTGGCCATTGCCGGAGTTTGGCCATCGGCTATCACACGCACGTCGCAGTTAGCTCCCTTTCGGAAGGGGATGCCAGCCTAGACGTGCAGCAAACTCACGACGATAGACGGTGTCAATCTGGGGCGGGGCTCGCCGGACGTACTCTTCTGCGAGCGTCGCAGTTTGCCCTGAGAGGCTTGCGAGGTAGGCAACTGCTTCTTCCACTGATGGGACGCGTTGATTTTCCCCGTTGAACTTCGGTGGCAGCGCCGTCCATAGCACAGTGGTAATCCCGCGAGCAGCGGCCCAGTCAGCGAGCCCAGGAATACTCGCCGGTGCTGGACAGCCATGTGTCCAGACCCCCAAGTGTCGCTCCATGTTCTTTGAGGGAATGGCTTCCCGCTCACGCAAGGCTCGCTTGGCGTCGCCCTCGTCGTCGGTACCAGCCTCAACCCAGAAGGAGGTGACAGCAGACGCGGCCGCATGCATGACCAACGTAAGCCGTCCATTGCCGGATTGCCTTAAAAACTCTACGCAAACCGTTGGCCCGTCTGCCAGCCACTGTCCACGAACCGGTAGACCGTCGGGTTGCCATACCAGCGACCCCCAACCAAGATAGGCAATCATCTTGAGCCTCTACTCGACTGCGACAGCCGTGCCGCCCACCACAAGCGGCTCATTTCGTAATCGGTCGAGCCTTTAGTCTCTGCGCTCACCATCCTGGGTGCCTCCTCGTCTCAACAAGACTCTGTATTGATAGCGCTACCGCGCCATCTGCCGCGATGTTGCGCTGCAGGGTCCGACGCCGGGCGAGAAGAAGCGCGAAGACGGAGCATGCTGCTGATTGCGGACTACCCGCAAGAGCGGGTGACGCATGCCTGGGAGATAGTCGAACCCGCTGTCTTCAAGCTCAAGTACGAGGCGGGAGAGAACCTCATGCTGCAGGAGCAAGCGGCGTCGCGACGATGCAATCCGAACACCCCGGCACCCTGTGAAAGGAAGCACGAAATGGCTGAAGTACCAGAACAGCTCTTCGGCAATAAGCTGGATGGGACTATCCTGCCCCACCAGTAGCAGGCAATCGTGCAGTGCACGCCCCAAGGCAAAGCAGTCATGCCGTCTGCCCTGCTCATGGGCGACCCTCAACATCACCACTAGTGCCGCCAGGCTATCCAGAGTGCCCAGCCCGCACAAGCCCTCGGTGATCTCTCGTAACCGACGGTCTCGGCGGACAAACATGCCGGCTCGCAAGCTCGCTCCGCTGAACACTTCCAGTTGCACAGGTGCACTGAGCGACATGAGTATTGATTCTCCACAACCGCCAAGTGCCTCGTGGACATTCAGAGCGGCCCAGACCGGTGAACATAGAACCATGCGGGAGCCGGGATAGCGCGCCTCGGCTGCTGCCTGCGTCGCCTGGGACGGGACGTGTTCCGCATGGGCATATTTCACCCACACATTGGAGTGGCAGCCGGGACGCTCCGGGGATATCGACTGTCCGAGCGCGTATGCGCTGGATAGGCCCATTCGGCTTCGCAAGCATTCAAACCACAATCCGACACTGAGTGATCGCAGGCAGTACGGCACGGCTCGGTTGGCGGGAAGTATGCTCGTGCTTGCACGCATGCGGGCAAGTCGCGCCTCGCCGTAAAAGGGTATCTCTTTGAGCGCCATGGCCGTGCCCCTCCCCATTCACCTTTGATGGGTAACGAAACGCGAGTTTGTTACTCCTTCCACCATCCGTATTAGAGGGGCAGAATCAGGAGGACACAAGCGACGGGGTGTGACCACGCCATGACGGAGCGGACCAACGAATCAATCCTGGCCCCGGAACGCCGTGAGATCGAAAGAGAATTGACCTTTCATTTCGGGCCTCTCATCGGCTATGAAAACTTGCCGCGAGCTCTTGGCTATCGCTCCAGCCACGCGCTCCGCCAAGCAGAGGCACGCGGAACCTTGCCCGTGAAGATATTCAAAGTGCCCGGCCGCCGCGGCAAATTTGCCTTTGCGATGGACATCGCCGACTGGATGGTTGGGCTGAGGGCCGCGATCAGTCCGCCGGCAGTATCTGGCACCCCGCAAGATGAAGCGGCTGCTCTGAAGCCCAACCAGGAATGACGCCCCACAACCCAAACTCAAGGGGCCGGGCTTGTAGCGTTTCAAGAACAGACTCAAGACGTCCCCGAAGATGCGCTCGCCGAGCGCCGAGGAGAGTACCAAGAGCCGGAAACTAACATCTCCGAACCCTGGAAATGACTTGCCCCCGTTGGCGCGGGGGCAAGTGACATCTGTTGGAGCAGATGGTGGTGAAACTCAGCCTGTACCCTGAGGCTCACCCTTTTCCTTGACAAAGTCAAGCGACTTCCCGTTCGCGCGGAGGGGTGCGCCCATTTCCTCCCCATCTCATATGGCGGAGGCGAACCTGAATGGGCACCTTGTTCCAATCTCGAGACCGGGCAGACGTTCGCAAGCCGACGGCTGAGGAGCAGGATGATGACCGCAGGAAAAAGCGCGACCGCCAAACCGACGGACGAAGACCGCCGTGAGGGGCATCTGCCCCATTCCCCTCTCGAGCTAGCACGCGGCAAGCGCGACCGCCGCGAAATCTTTGTATTTCAGTCCCCGAAGAATGGGCGGACCGTAACGGTGGCCGACCTGGTCAACTTTTGCCAGGCGCTGATGCTCGAATTTGACCCCCAGGTGGAGATGTATGTTGAGAGGCCGCGTCGAATCACGGTAGGCGAGAAGCGCAACCTTGAGTTGAGCTTCTGGGTCGGGCGGAGGGATGGCACCCAGCACTACCAGTTTGTAATCCCTACAAAACGGGTGGCTTCACTGAGCGTTGGCTTAGTCAAGCTTCCCGCAGATGACGAGCTCATCCACATGGCCTTGAATCAAGGGCTCGTATTGCGACTTGTCCACGAAAACTCTCTGGCATCTCGCGCCAGCGAGGTCGCTGTTGCCTACGAACTACTTCCGCTTGTCTGGGCCAATGCAAAGATCGCGGGGGCCAGGCAGTTGGAAGTGAGGATTGAGGACATGCTCCAGAACGTTGAGCGCCTCACCATGAGCGCATTACAACTGCAGACGGGCCAGGCCCGGTTCGCAGTGGCTTGCGCAGTGGCAAGCCTCGTCTACACCGGCCGCGTACAACTCGTGGACTATCGCCCAGGGGATCCGGATGCCCTCGTGGAGGTGCGTCATGGCTAGGTACGAAATCTATGATCAGGCGACACTCGACGAGTGGTACTCCCCACATCCGGTTGATATTGCACCAGATCATCTCTCCAAGTTCCGCGTGGCCAAGGAAGCACTCACCGCCTTGCTTCTGGGCCGTTCCACCATCACCGCTATATCCCGGAGATATGGAATCTGCCACAAACGCCTGAAGCGCATGGCAATGAAAGCGCCCACGATAGCCCACGATGGCATGCCGCACGGATTTCGCGTATGCATTCCATGGGGCAGTTACTCGACTGAGCTTTCCTTCGAACCCGCGGAATTGCCGCTGGTTCCAGGAAGATTTGCGTGGCACAAAGTCTCCGAAGCTGTGCCAAGTGTTAAAGCCTTGATCGATGGCTTTGCAACCCATCCGCCGCCGGGCCGCCCTCCAAGCGCGTTCGTAAAATTGCACCAACGAGTCCTTGCGGAGCTGAAGCAGCACAACCTGGAGGACAAATTCCCCCTGAACGATCCTGGCAAGGGGAAGCGCTCGCTGCTTGCTTTGCTCAAGCGGCGGCAGTCGGCAGTAGCCGACGTGGACCTTTATGAACCTCAATCGGCATCGAACGCTCCTGTCGCTTTGGAGCAAGCAGTACGGATGGGCCTGTTCGCCAGAACGGAGTTTGACGCGCACCAAATCGATGTTGAATGCAAGATCTCCATCGATATGCCCAATGGCGCGCGTGTTACGCGCAAAGTGTCACGGCTATGGCTTCTCATCGAAATAGAGACTGAATCCAGGGCGGTAACGGGATGGCTTCTCTGTGTCGGCCAGAGCTATGACAATCTTGCTACATCACCCTGCGCCGCCTGATGCGTACGCGCGATGTCACCGCCCTGCGCAGCCAGCTGTGGGTGCATGGCCCAGTGCTGTTTGCGCGTTCGCTGGCGCTGGGCTCGCCACGCGTGGTGGCCGACGTCCTTTCGTTGCTGCCGATCAGCGAGCGCATCAGCGTCCTGCGCCATCTGCCCTACCCCCTCCGCGACGCGATGAAGCCGCTGTGCATCGGCGGCAGCCAGCGCCTTCGCATGCAGCCCTGGTCGCCTGACGTACTGGCCCTGCGCTCCGCCTGAACGGCGACGCGACGCCCTGCCCCCTGCGTGCCGGTCCTGCGCCGGCCCCATCAAGGAGTTCCCCATGAGCCTGCTCAATGCCTGGTTCAACGCTTTCCTGCGCAGCCGGCGCGCCGGCAACCTGTTCCGGCGCCGGGCGATGCCCGAAGCCGGCTTCGGTCCCGGCAACAGCGGGAGCGTACCGTTCAACCTCACCGCCGGACTGGTCACCTTGGCGCAGCTCGATGAAGCGCACCTGCTGAGCAGGCTGGACTCGCACGCCGATGGCCTGGGCCAGCACGAGGCGGACGAACGGCTGGCCGCCCTCGGCCCGAACGAAGTCGATCACGAAAAGCCGCTGCCGTGGTGGCGCCACCTGTGGCAGTGCTACCGCAATCCGTTCAACCTGCTGTTGACCGTGCTGGCAGCGGTCTCCTGGCTGACGGAGGATGCGAAGGCCACGGTGGTGATCGGCGCGATGGTGCTGTTGTCCACCCTGATCCGCTTCGTCCAGGAAGGGCGTTCCAACCGCGCCGCTGAACGGCTGAAGGCACTGGTGGGGAACACGGCGCGTGTACTGCGGCGCACCCCTGGAACGGAAGCGGCAGACCTGGCCGATCAGTACTTCGGTGCGCACCTGCACAGCCGGCGGCCCTCACGGCTGCTGGACCTGCCGATCCGCGAGCTGGTACCCGGCGATCACCTCGTGCTCTCGGCCGGCGACATGATTCCGGCCGACTGCCGGGTGCTGTCGGCCAAGGATCTGTTCGTGGCCCAGGCGGCCATGACCGGGGAATCACTGCCGGTGGAGAAGTTCGCCCATCCGGGCGATGCGCAGGCCGGCCTGCTCGATCAGCACAACCTGCTGTTCATGGGTACCAACGTGGTCTCCGGCACGGCCACCGCAGTGGTACTGGCTACCGGCAACCGCACCTATTTCGGCACTCTGGCCGAGCGCAGCATCGCCAGCGACCGTGCGCCCACGGCCTTCCAGGCCGGGGTCAACAGTGTCAGCTGGCTGCTGATCCGCTTCGCCCTGGTGATGGTGCCGTTCGTGCTGCTGGTCAATGGCTGGACCAAGGGTGACTGGACCGAAGCCTTCCTGTTCGCCCTGTCGGTGGCGGTCGGCCTGACCCCGGAAATGCTGCCGATGATCGTCACCTCCACCCTGGCCAAGGGGGCGGTGCTGCTGTCGCGCCGCAAGGTGATCGTCAAGCGCCTGGACGCCATCCAGAACTTCGGTGCCATGGACGTGCTGTGCACCGACAAGACCGGCACGCTCACCCAGGACCGGATCGCCCTGGAACGGCATACCGACGTGTTCGGCCGTGACTCGGAAGACGTGCTGAAGTTCGCCTATCTCAACAGCCACTTCCAGACCGGCCTGATCAATCTGCTGGACCGCGCCGTGCTGGAGCACGTGGAACTGCAGAGCTCGCTGCGCCTGAGCCAGGACTACCGGAAGGTGGACGAGATACCGTTCGACTTCGAGCGCCGCCGCATGTCGGTCGTGGTATCCGAATGCGGGAATCACCATGAGCTGATCTGCAAGGGCGCGGTCGAGGAGATGCTCGCGGTGTGCTCCACCGTGCGCGAGAACGGCCACGACATGCCACTGGACGAACGGCGGCTGGCGCGGGTCCGGCAGACCACCGAGGAACTGAACGAACAGGGCCTGCGGGTTGTGGCGGTGGCGATGAAGGAAACCAGCGCGCAGCAGGCGACCTACACCCAGTCCGACGAATGTGGACTGACCCTGATCGGCTACGTGGCCTTTCTTGATCCGCCCAAGGAATCGGCTGCACAGGCACTGCAGGCACTGGCGATGCATGGCGTCGAGGTCAAGGTGTTCACCGGCGACAACGAACTGGTCACCGCCCGTGTCTGTGCCCAGGTCGGACTCGACGCGGACACGATCCTGACCGGCCCGCAGATCGAACGCATGGGCGATGAAGCGCTGGCACACGCCCTGCAGCACCACCGCGTGTTTGCCCGCCTGACGCCGCTGCACAAGGAACGACTGGTACGCCAGCTGCGCGCGCAGGGCAAGGTGGTCGGCTTTCTCGGCGACGGCATCAATGATGCGCCCGCGCTGCGCGCCGCCGACATCGGCATCAGCGTCGACAGCGCCGTGGACATCGCCAAGGAAGCGGCCGACATCATCCTGCTGGAAAAGAACCTGATGGTGCTGGAGGAAGGCGTGATCCAGGGCCGGCGCACCTTCTGCAACATGCTCAAGTACATCCGCATGACCGCCAGCTCCAACTTCGGCAACGTGTTCTCGGTGCTGGTGGCGTCCGCCTTCCTGCCGTTCCTGCCGATGCTGCCGCTGCAGCTGCTGGTGCAGAACCTGCTGTACGACGTTTCGCAGATTGCCATTCCGTTCGACAACGTGGACGAGGAACTGGTGCGGCAGCCGCTGAAATGGAACCCGACGGACATCGGCCGCTTCATGGTGTTCTTCGGACCGATCAGCTCGGTCTTCGACCTCAGCTGCTTCGCCCTGATGTGGTATGTGTTCGACGCTCGCACACCCGCCGACCAGGGCCTGTTCCAGTCAGGCTGGTTCGTCGTCGGCCTGCTGACCCAGACCCTGATCGTGCACATGATCCGCACGCCGAAGCTGCCGTTCCTGCAGAGCATCGCCGCGCCACCGCTGCTGCTGATGACGGGACTGATCATGGCCCTGGGCGTGATCCTGCCGATGAGCCCGCTGGCCGCCTACTTCAGGCTGCAGGCACTGCCGGCAGGGTACTGGCCGTTCCTGGTGGCGATCCTGTTCGGCTATGCCGCACTGACCACTGCACTGAAGAAGCTCTACATCCGTCGCTACGGCTGGCAGTAGGCGTTGCCGGCCGTGCCTGGGGAGATCCTGATGTCCGCCATCAACCTGAACCTGCCCGCGTTCAACGCCGGCGCCACGCTCGGCTCGCTGCTGAGCCTGTCCACCGCCTTCGTCCTCGGTGCCGCCATCGGCCTGGAGCGCCAGCTGCGCCAACGTACCGCAGGGCTGCGCACCAACACGCTGGTAGCCGTCGGCGCGGCGGTGTTCGTCGACCTGGCTGTCCGTTTCCACGACCTGTACGGCGGGCCGCCGTCGCCGCTGCACGTGGTCGCCTACGTGATCTCCGGTGTCGGCTTCCTGGGCGCGGGCGCGATCATGAAGGAGGGCGCGCAGGTCTCGGGCCTGAACACCGCCGCCACCTTGTGGGGCTCGGCGGCAGTGGGTGCCTGTGCCGGCATCAAGCTGTTGCCGGAGGCGGTGATGGCCACGCTGTTCGTGCTCGCCGCCAACACGCTGCTGCGGCCGGTGGTCAACCGCATCCAGCGGCAGCCCTTGCCGGAGACGTTCAGCGAAGCCGTCTATGCCATCAATGTCGTCTGCCAGCGCGAACAGCAGGCCGAGGTACTGGATCGCCTGCTGCTGTTGCTGGAACAGGCCCAGTACCCCGTGCGCGCGGTGGACCACCATCCGTTCGGCGAGCGCGATGTGGAGATCGAAGCGGTGCTGTATGCCACCACCGCCGATGGCGACGAGCTGGATGCGGTCCTGGCGGCGTTGTCCACCACGCCCGGCGTCCTGCAGGGGTTCTGGAATGCCAGCCTGGAGGAGTGACGCGAGATCATCGCGCGCACGTGCAGCGCGGCAGCCGCTGCCGTCCAGGTGCACACGCAGAGCCACGGGAGGCAGAGCCGGCTTTGCTATCCTTTCCATCCCGCCAGGGAGCTGTCCCGATGCCTTCGCTGTCGTCCCGCCGTCCACTGGTGCTGCTGGCCCTGATCGCCTCCGTAGTGGCGATCTTCCTGCTCGACACGTTGACCGACTACGCGGTGGCGGCCGCCTGCTTCTATGCGGCGGTGATCCTGGCAGCCTCGCGGGTGCTTTCGCCGCGCGGATTGCTGGCCCTGGCCGTGGCCTGTGTCGCCCTGACCGGCCTGAGCTTCGTACTGACGCGTTTCGGCACCTACCGCATCGGTCTGGTCAATTCGGTGATCGGCATGCTGGTGATCGCCATCACCACCTGGCTGGCGCTGAAAATGGAAGCCGCCAAGGCCGCCGTGCAGGAGGCGCAGGCACGCCTGCTGCGGGTCGCCCGCGCGTCCACCGTCGGTGAGCTGACCACGTCCATCGCGCACGAGGTGAACCAGCCGCTGGCGGCCATTGCCAGCAGCGCCGACGCCTGCCAGCGCTGGCTGGGGCAGGAACCGCCGAATGTTGACAAGGCACGGCAGGCGCTGTCACGCATCCTCGCCGACGCGCATCGTGCCGGCGATGTGATCGCCCGCATCCGCGGACTGACCCGGGGTGCGGCACCCCAGCGCGACACCTTCGACCTGAATCAGGCCGTGGAGGAAATGCTTGCGCTCTCGCGCAGCGAACTCGACCAGCATGGGGTGACCGTGGCCCTGCTGCTGGAGCCGGACCTGCCGCCGGTGCAGGCCGACCGCGTGCAGGTGCAGCAGGTGATCGGCAACCTGATTCTCAATGCCGTCGATGCCATGGAAGGCGTAGCGGTGGCCGAACGCCGGCTGTCACTGCTGAGCCGGCGCGACGGGCAACGGATCACCCTGAGCGTGCGCGACCGTGGCATCGGCCTGCCGGCGGAACAGCCGGAGCGCGTGTTCGAGGCGTTCTGGACCACGAAGTCGAGCGGACTGGGCCTGGGCCTGAGCTTGAGCCGCTCCATGATCGAGGCCAATGACGGCCACATCCGCGCGGAACGCGTTGCCGGCGGTGGCGCCTGCTTCGTGTTCGACCTGCCTGTTGCCATCGGGGACCGCCATGCGTAGACCCGCTGCACCGGCCGTCGAGCCGGCGCCCATCGTGTACGTGATCGACGATGATCCCTCGGTGCGCGCGGCGCTGGAGGATCTGCTGGCCTCGATGGGCCTGCAGGTACGGGGCTTCGCGTCCACCCAGGCGTTCCTCGAACAACCGCTGCTGGATGCGCCCGCTTGCCTGGTGCTGGATGTGCGCATGCCAGGCCAGAGCGGCCTGGAATTCCACCGCGGCATGCGCCAGCGTGGCCTGCACCTGCCGGTGGTGTTCATCACCGGCCACGGTGACATCGCGATGGGTGTCAACGCGATCAAGGACGGTGCGATCGAGTTCCTGACCAAGCCCTTCCGCGACCAGGAACTGCTGGATGCGATCCACAAGGGCATCGGCATCGATCGCCAGCGCCGCCGCGAAGGCGACGAACTGGGCGCCCTGCAGCAGCGCTGGGAGTCGCTGTCGGCCGGCGAGCGCGACGTGGTGGATGGCGTGGTCCGGGGCCGGCTCAACAAGCAGATCGCTGCGGACCTGGGCGTCAGCGAGATCACGGTGAAGGTGCGCCGCGCCCAGGTGATGCGCAAGATGGGCGCGCGCACGCTGGTCGACCTGGTCCGCCTGTACGACCGGCTGCGGGCCGGGCTGGACTAGCCTTATGGGAGCCATGAAATCTATGCGGAACGCGGCCGACGAGGCCCATGCTAGTTTCTGCGCCTCCTCCCAGCGAACCTTCACGATGCGCTCTTTCCTGCCTGCCCTCGTCCTTGCCGTGGCGGTCCCGCCGCTACATGCAGCAGAGCCGCCCCTGCCCCAGCTGCGGGCCTACACGGTGGATGCTTCATGGCTGCAGCCGATGAGGCCGCTGCAGATCGCCGACCATACCTGGCAGATCGGCACCGAAAACCTGACCGCACTGCTGGTACAGACCGACGACGGCGCGGTGCTGATCGATGGCGGCATGCCGCAGATGGCCGATCACCTGCTGGCCAACCTGCAGCAGCGCGGCGTCGCACCGCAGCAGCTGCGCTGGATCCTGCTGAGCCATGCCCATGCCGACCACGCCGGTGCGGTGGCCGAACTCAAGCGCCGCACCGGCGCGCAGATCGCCAGCAACGCCGAAACGGCCGTCCTGCTGGCGCGCGGGGGCAGCAACGATCTGCACTTCGGCGATGACATCACCTTCCCTCCGGCCAATGCCGACCGCATCCTGATGGACGGCGAGGTCGTGTCGCTGGGCGGAATGCACTTCACCGCGCATTTCATGCCGGGTCACACACCGGGCAGCACCGCCTGGACCTGGAACGACACCCGCGATGGCAGGCCGGTACGCATCGCCTATGCGGACAGCCTCAGTGCGCCGGGCTACCGGTTGCAGGGCAATCCCCGCTATCCGCACCTGATCGAGGACTATCGCCGCAGCTTCGCGACCGTGCGCCGCCTGCCCTGCGACGTGCTGTTGACCCCGCATCCTGGCGCCAGCGGCTGGGACTATGCCGCAGGCGCCAAGGCCAGTGCTGCAGCGATGCGCTGCAGCGCCTACGCGGATTCAGCCGAGCGCAGTTTCGAGGCACAGCTGGCCAGGGAACGCGACAACGCGCACTGAAGCCGTGGCGGCCTGTGAGCCGCCACAGCAGCAGCGACCCTCAGCCGCCGTGGCCGTGGTGGGCGAACGGCTCGGTGCTGCCGTCACCGCGCACCAGTTCCACCGTGTACGGCTGCACATAACCGTCGGGCATCTCCATGCCGGGCGAACCGGCCGGCATGCCCGGCAGCACCAGTCCACGCGCCGCAGGACGCTCCTTCAGCAGCCGCTTGATGTCCTCGGCCGGAACGTGCCCCTCCACCACATAGCCGTCGATCTCGGCGGTATGGCAGGACCCCTTGCCGACCGGCACACCCAGGCGCTGCTTGATCGGGTTCATGTCATCGGTATCCCGTACGTCCACCGCGAAGCCCGCGGCCTGCAGGTGTTCGATCCAGACGCCACAGCAACCGCAGCTGGCGGTCTTGTGGACGATGGCGGTCGGCAGCTGCGCATCGGGGACGGAGGCGGCATCGGCCGCTGCGTGGGCATGGCCCGGCGCCGCGGCCACCTCTTCGGCTGCACGGGCGCAGCCGGCGCCGGACAGAATGCTGGCCAGCAGCAGGCCGAGAGAGAGAGAACGGTTCATCGTGTTGGTTCCTTTGTGCATGCGGGCGGAACGCCCGCGACCCACGCATCGAAGGCGCGGGAAAATCGGGAATGGGACAGGCAGGACAACAGGCGGCTGGCGCCTGCAGGCCATCACACGATGGGAGGTCGCAACGCGTCGGTCAGGGGCGGCGGCACAGGCCGTCGTGCAAGGGCAGCGCGTGGCGCCTCGCGCCAGGGTGTGATCGCCACGGCGGAAGAGGTCGCAGGCACGCCGGTACACGCGGGAGGGCACGGGCACTCACTGGATGCGCAGTCGCCCGATGATCGATCGCCGCAGCATCCGGCCCGATCCACGGCCGTCTCATGCGACGCGGCGCAGTACTCCGTGTCGCCCTGTCCACCGTCGCCCGATGCAGCCCGCGCCAGTCCCGGTGCGGTCAGCACCAGGGCAACGAGCAACAGCCAGCGCAGCAGGAGAGCAGCAGCATTCATCGCAGGCATCATAGCCCATGGGCGTGGCAAGCTGGGCCGCCGCCCGACCCTATGCGGTGTCCGCGCTGCCTGTGTCTGCCCGCATGCGTACCGGAATCGACTTCGCCGCAGGCGTGCCGCTGAGGCGATCGTAGTAGTCCAGCGGCAGCAGCGCATTCAACTCAGGGTAGTAGCCCGCCAGCGCGCCCCGTGGCATGGGGTAGTCGAGCACGGTCAGCCCGTCGATGCGACGCCGCACGCCATCTGCGCTGAGCGTCTCCAGGCTGACCCGCGCCTCCTTCTCCAGACCGCGTGCCAGCCGGTCTTCGATGTTCATGAACACCACCCTGCGATCGTTGTACACGCCGCGATAGCGGTCGTTGTAGCTGTAGATGGTGGTGTTGAACTGGTCATGCGAACGCACCGTGGCCAGTCGCAGCATGTCCGGATCGTGCACCGGGTCGTCCACATCCAGGCCCGGCATCACAAGGATGTTGGCCTTGCCGTTGGCGGTGGGCCACACCCGGCGACGCGGTGCAATGTCCAGATGGAAGCCGTGCGGCTGCCGGATGCGCTCATTGAAGCCTGCATAGATCTGCGGGTACACGGCAGCGATCAGGTCACGGATCCGCGCATAGTCATGCCTGCAACCTGCCCAGTCGACCCTGCTGTCCGGCAGCGTCGCCATCGCCATGCGACAGACGATCTCGACCTCCGGCAGCAGCTGGTCGCTGGCCGGCTCAAGAACACCGCGCGATGCGGTCACGTTCGACATCGCATCCTCGATCGTCACGAACTGCTCGCCTGCGGGCGTGACGATACGTTCCGAGCGCGCCACTACCGGCAGGATCAGCGCATCGCGGCCATGCACCAGGTGCCCGCGGTTGAGCTTGGTGGCGATACCCACCGTCAGCTGCAGGCTGCGCATGGCTTCGTAGGCCCGGGGCGTGTCCGGCACGGCATGGATGAAATTGCCGCCCAGCCCGATGAACACCCTGGCGCTGCCGTCGAGCATCGCCTCGATCGACTCGACCACATGATGCCCGTGCTCCCGCGGCGGATTGAAACCGAACACCTCCTGCAGGCGATCCAGATACGCTGCCGCCGGCTTCTCGTCGATGCCGACGGTACGATCGCCCTGCACGTTGGAATGACCCCGGATCGGGCCGATCCCCGCCCCCGGCTTGCCGAAGTTGCCGCGCAGCATCAGCAGATTGGCGACCTGCTGCAGCAGCCGCGAGCCATACTGGTGCTGGGTCAGGCCCATGCCATAGCAGATCACCGTGGCATTGGAGCAGATGTAGATCTCGGCGCAGCGCCGGATCTGCGCCTCCGAGATGCCGGAGACCCTGACGATGTCGTCCCAGTCCTGCGCCATCACGTCCGCGCGCAAGGCCTCCAGGCCGACCGTATGTTCATCCAGGAACCGATGGTCGAGCACGCGCTGGCCCTGTGCCTCGCGCTCGAACATCACCTTCATCATGCCTTTGATCAGCGCCAGGTCACCGCCGATGCGGATATGCACGAATTCGCTGCTGATCTCGGTGGAGCCGAAGGTCGCCATCTGCACCACATCCTGCGGCTCGGCAAACCGGATCAGGGCGCGCTCGGGCATCGGGTTGACCGCCACGATCGGCACGCCGCGCCTGCGCGCCTCGACCAGGTTGCCCATCATCCGCGGCGAATTGGTGCCGGTGTTCTGGCCGATCACGAAGATCGCCTCGGCGTGTTCGAAATCCTCCAGGACGATGGTGCCCTTGCCCACACCGATGGAAGGTGGCAGGCCACGGCTGGTCGGCTCATGGCACATGTTCGAACAATCGGGGAAGTTGTTGGTGCCGAACTCGCGTACGAAGATCGAATACAGGAACGCCGCCTCGTTCGGCGTGCGGCCCGACGTGTAGAACTCGGCCTGATGCGGGCTGTCCAGTGACCGCAGGTGACGGCCGATGAGTGCGAACGCCTCGTCCCAGCTGCATGGCACATAGTGGTCGGTGGCTGCGTCGTAACGCATCGGCTCGGTCAGCCGCCCCTGCATTTCCAGCCAGTAGTCGGTCCGCTCCATCAGCTCGCTGACGGTATAACGCGCGAACAGCTCGCGATCCGCCCGGAACCGGGTCGCCTCCCAGGCCAGTGCCTTGGCCCCGTTCTCGCAGAACTCCAGTTTCCTGCGCTCGTCGGCGTCGGGGAAGGCGCAGCTGGGACATTTGAAGCCAGCGGGCTGGTTCATCGCCAGCAGTGCCCTGGAGCCGTTGCCGATCACGCTCTGCTGCAGCAGAACCCGGGCGGTGGCGCCGGCCGCACCCCAGCCGCCTGCGGGCTGGTTGTAGGGCTTGTAACGGGGTGGTTTCTGCTCGGACATGTTCGAAGACCTGGCGCCAGGAGACGAGACTGCGAAGGGCACGACAGACAGAGTCAAGCACGCCCGGGACCACTTCGCCAGAGCCGCCCCGCATCTCCCAGCGCGCCCTCTTCGGCGCGCCGGTGGCTGCTGCATCGCCACGGACGCACTGCGCTATCCTCCGGGGGGTGGGCGAACGGCCCATGACACGCTCACTCTGTCCGGACACTCTGCATGGCTGACTCGCCCCCGCCGCCCTCTCCGCCTGCCGGCACCGCGCAGCGCACGTTGCAGCGCTGGCGTGAGGGCGGGCTGCAGGTGCAGGCGCAGGCCGACGTGGTCGCCGAAGAGGTGCCGGTAGCGCTGCACTACAACGGCACCGTGTTCGCGGTGATGATGGCCACGCCCTGTGACCTGGAGGACTTTGCGCTCGGTTTCTCGCTCAGCGAGGGCTTGATCACCACGCCGACGCAGCTGCTCTCGATCGATGTGGCGCCGCAGCTGGAAGGCATCGAACTGCGGATGACGGTTGCCGCCGAGGCACCGGGCGCCGGTCTGGATCCGGCCGATGGCCGCCTGCTGCCCGGCCGTGGCGGCTGCGGCCTGTGCGGAACACGGCAGCTCGAGGATGTGCTGCGGCCCCTGCCCCCGGTACGCGAACGACGGACCTACGCGCCGGCGGCCCTGCAGCGGGCACTGGCCACGCTGTCGCAGCACCAGCCGATGAATGCGGCCAGCGGCTCCACCCACGCGGCCGCCTGGGCCGACGCCAACGGGCGCATCGGCTGGGTGCGCGAGGACGTGGGCCGCCACAATGCACTGGACAAGCTGATCGGCGCCCTGCATCACAACGAGCACGCCATCGACGGTGGACTGCTGCTGATTTCCAGCCGGGCCAGCTACGAGATGGTCAGCAAAGCAGTGCGCGCCGGTGCCAGCGTACTGGCCGCCGTGTCCGCGCCAACGGCGTTGGCGATCGATCTGGCGCGCAGCGCAGGGCTGTGCCTGGTCGGCTTCGCCCGCGGCAGTGGATTCAATGTGTACACCCATCCAGAGCGGTTGCGGTCGGAAGACATGCCAACGGCATGAACGCGGCCATGGCGGGACCCGCCATCGTCAGTGGGCAACCCCCATCATCGGCCGGGTGACAACAGGCCCGCGACGCGCTCGGCCACCTGGGCGCGCACCGCGTCGTCCAGCTGTCCTTCGTACATGGCCTCGTAGATCCACAGCCCATCGGCCGCCAACCGTGCCACGAAATTGTCCAGCGCCGCAGGATCAACCACGCCGGCCGGCGGCGGCGATGGCGCCCAGCGCTGCACGGCCGGGCTCCATGGCCGCTCACCGGCCTCCGGGTCCACCGATTCGAGCATGAACATCAGCTCGGCGCGCGTCGCGCTCTGCGCCGACACGCGGACGAAGGTCTGATAGCGCTCGAGCGCCGTGGCCTCGCTGGCACGCTTGCCGAGCAGCGCTTCCATCGACGCCTCCCAGTTGTGCACCAGGTGCTCGTCGATGCCGCGCAGCAGTGCCTCGCGCGACGGGAAGTGATACAGCAGGCCGCCGCGCGTGAGGCCGGCTTCTGCCGCCACCGACTCGAAGGTCACCGCGCGCACGCCGTCTCGATTGATCACGTTGACGGCGGCATCGAGGATGCGCTGGCGCTTGCTGGTTCTCATCGCACTACTTTACGCGATCGGCCGCTCCCTCGCGGCTCCCCGCCCGCCCGCGCAGCAGGCGCGCGATCAGCGCTGCACCCACGGCCAGCACCGCGGTGATGACCAGCAGCACGATCTGGTAGCTGCGGTCATAGGCGGCGGTGGCGCCGGCGAACCACTCGCCCGGGCCGGCTTCGCGGGCGACCTGCTGCGCCTGGGCGAATCCTTCCCGCGCCAGTGCCGGAACATCCGCCGATACCGGCAGGAAGGCGCCGTACATCGCTGCGCCCAGGCTGCCCAGCATCGCCACCGCCAGCAGGCCGCCGAATTCGTAGGAGACCTCCTCCACGGAGGACGCCATGCCCGCACGGTGCGCAGGCACGTTGTTGAGGATGGCGGTGGATGCGACCGAGATTGCCGAGCCCATGCCGAACCCGGTGATCGCCATGCCGGCGACGACCCAGCCCAGTCCGTGCGGAAAACCGAACGCGACCACGCCCACTCCCAGTGCCCCCGCGGCCAGTCCGCCGCAGATCAGCGGACGCAGGCCGACGCGGTGCAGGATGCTGCCGCCGAGCAGCGCGCTGGGCAGGCTGCCCAGCGCCGCCACCGATACCAGCAGGCCCGCCTGCAATGGCGTGAATCCGGCGACCAGCTGGAAACGCTGGGTGGTCAGCAGTTGCAGGCCCGCCATCGCAAACAGGGTGAACACCGCAGACAGCGTACCGGCCAGGAATGCCGGATTGCGGAAGATCGCGAAGTCCAGCAGTGGATGCGGCAGGCGCTGCTGGCGGCGGGCAAACGCGGCGCCCGCCGCCAGCGCCAGCACCGATGCCGCCGCGCCGAGGCCATAGGAAGGCGGCGTGGCGATCAGCGATTTGATCGCCAGCACCAGCCCCGACAGCGCCGCCAGCGCCAGCAGCGAGGACAGCAGATCCCACGGCCGGGACGTGTCGCGCTGCCCCTCCGGCGCCAGCAGCAGCGTCGCGACGAAGGCCACGATCACCACCGGCACGTTGACCAGGAACACCGATCCCCACCAGAAATGCTGCAGCAGCCAGCCACCGATGATCGGTCCGAGTGCGGCGCCGACGATCGCCACCGAGCCCCAGATCGCGATGGCGATGTTGCGCTCACGCTCTTCATGGAAGCTGAGGCCGATCAGCGCGAGCGTGGCCGGCATCATCGCCGCGGCGCCCACGGCGAGCAGCGCACGGGCAGCGATCAACTGCGCTGCGGTGGCAGAGAACGCTGCCGCCAGCGAAGCCACGCCGAAGACCACCAGGCCGATCAGGAACATGCGACGGTGACCGATGCGGTCGCCCAGCGTGCCCGCACCGAGCAGCAGGCCAGCCATCACCAGTGGATAGGCATTGATGATCCACAGCGCCTGACCCACGCTGGCGGAAAGTTCTGCCGTCAGCGTGGGCAGCGCCGTGTACAGCACCGAGTTGTCCAGCGTCACCAGCAGCAGGCCGGCGGCCACCGTGAACAACAGCGACCAGCGCCGGGCACGGGACAGGGCCGGAGCATCGGCCAAGGACTGGGACAAGGCCATGGGGAACAAACCTGGGCAAGAAGGTTCCATTAACTATACCGGATATCCTGTATAGTTATAGCCCTGCAGCGACACGTTCAGGTTTCGATCCAGGCGCTGTTCAGCCCCGGCAGGCGCCGCTGGTGCTACCTGCAGTCCACCGGCAACGCCGCCACCGCCGCGACCACCTGTTCCTGCATGCCCTGCCCCACGGCCATGTCGAGTTCGCCCGCGATGTCACCGTGCTGGCGCCGCAGCTCGTCCTCGCACAGGCTGCGCACCCGGGCCCGCGCGTTCGCCCGCAGCGACGCACAGCGCCAGTCCGCGTCGCCGAGCGGCAGTACCGAATAAACCACGCTGTTGCATGCGTTGGAGGCCCGCTCGCGCAGCGTATGCCCACCGAAATCCCGCGGCGCCCTGCTGCGCGTGGGATCGAAGTAGCTGTCCGGGAAGGTGCGTGCATACTGCTCGATATCGACGTGCAGCACGCGGCCACCGGCCGCTGCGAGGGGCAGCGGATCCGTGCAGCGGGCACTGTCGGCGCGGTGCTGGATGTAACGGTAGATGGGACGGTCAAGGCCTGGATCCTCCGCAGTCACCGCACTCACCGCGGCCAGTACCGGCAGCGCGGCACGGTTGGCCATGCGCGCGAGCAGCCCTGCCTCTGCCGGCCGGCAGCGGTCGCGCAGGGTTGCCACCAGCAGGAATGCCACGTCGTTGCGGAAGGCCGCATCGTCCCCCATCCGCCGCTCGATCCGCTGCCGCATCTCGTCGGTGGGCGCCACGGAAGTGGCCTGCGGCGGCTGCGGCTGCGCTGTCCGCAGGTACAGCCACCCGACCGCCGTGGCTGTCACCGCCAGCAGCGCCATCGCCAGTAGCGGACGCGCGCGCATCAGCTGTGGATCGGCGTCAGTGTGGCGGCCGCCACATCGTAGGAAGCGCTGGCGATGTCGGCGTCGAAGCGCTTGACCTGCACCCGCCCGGCGAGTCGATAGGGGTCCCACAGCGCACCCAGCGTGATCGGCGTGGCCAACGTCACGTGGATCATCTGGTTCGGCGGTGGTGGGGGTACATGGATGCAGGCACCATAGAACGGGACGAACAGCACCTCGTCCACGCGTCCATCGTCGGTGGTGCCCAGGGGCACGACGTAACCGTCCAGGTCCACCGCACGTCCATCCACCGATGCCACCACGCGCGAAGAGCCGAACTGCCGGGCGCGCTCCGGACGGGAGTGGTCGATCGCCTGACCGGGCGGCGTGCCGGCGCCGCTGTCGTCAATCAAGCCACCGACGCCGGCCATGCCGTCGCGTGACAGGCCGATCTGCGGCGGCGGTCGCTGGAAACGGTCCTCGTCCGGCATCAGGGCGTCCCAGCGGTCGATCGGGCGTGCCGACGGAGACGGCGCCGCCGCCGGCAACGGTGCAGGGTGCTGTCCGGCACCGTCGGGCACGCGGGCGCATCCGGCCAGCAGCGCGCATCCGGCGAGCCATGCAAGGCAATCACGGCGCATAGGGTTTCAGCCGTGCATCGCGCATGCTGTAGGCAGAGCCTGCCAGCTCATCGTCCAGGCGCTCGGCGTGCAGGTTTCCGGCCAGGAAGAACGGAGCGTACATGTCAGGCATCTCGATTGCCCGGTCCAGTACCACGTGCACGATCTGGTTCGGCGGCGGTGGTGGCACATGGATGCAGGCGCCGTAATACGGGACGAACAGGAATTCACTGAGCCGTCCTTCCGCAGTGCTGGCCAGCGGCACCACGTAGCCCGGCAGGCGCACCGGCCGCTGCAGCACGGCGTCGACGGTGCGGAACGTGCCGAACTGCGGCATGCGTCGGCTGCCGTTGTGCTCCACCTCAGGGCCTTCGCCACGTTCCAGCGCCGCCAGCTCGTCGGCGGGCATCATCTGCAGCCAGTCCAGCTCCTGCTCTTCCACGGTCGCTGCGCCCTGATCCGCCACCGGTGGCGGCAGCGCCTGCACGCCGGTGTCGACCGGCCGCTCGCAGGCAACCAGCATCAGCAACACTGGCAAGCCACCCAGCCGGCGCATGCTCATCCCGGCGACGCCAGACCGTCGGCGAGCGTGCGCCGGTAGGCCAGCGCGGCCGGCAGCAGGCCCGCCACGGCGCTGACCAGCAGCAGGCCCGCCACCCAGCCCAGCTCGCGCGCATCCGGCCAGACGTGGGTGATCGACAGGCCATACTGCGCCAGCGCCCAGCTGCGTCCCACGGCACTGGCCAGCACCAGCGCCGCCAGTGCCAGCCCGCACGCCAGCGCGCTGGTCGCCACCGCCTCCACCACCAGTAGACCGGCGATGTAGCGCGGACGCGCGCCGACCGCGCGCAGCACCGCCATCTCGCGGCGCCGCTCCTGCAGGGTTGATACCAGCAGCGCCACCAGCGAGACCATTCCCAGCAGCACCACCATCGCGCTGATCAACCGCAGTGCCCGCTCGGCCGTGCCCAACGATTGCCACAACTGCTGCAGGGTGACGCCCGGCAGGATCGCCAGCATCGCCTCCTCCGGATAGTCATTGATCGTGCGCTGCACGGAGAACGTCGCGATGCGGGTATTCAGGCCAAGCATGAAGGCGGTGATGCTGGTCGGGGTCAGATCAAGCCGCCGCGCCTGCTCCGCGCTGACATGCTGGCCGGGCAGCTGCACGCCGGAACGCCAGTCGATGTGGATGGCTTCGATCGCCGGCAGCGATACCAGTACCGACGCATCCACCGGTGTTCCGGTGCGCTGCAGGATCCCCACCACGCGGAACGGCTTGTCGGCATGCGTGGCCAGGGGCACCGCCCCGGTGCCATGCGCCAGCACGATCGGGTCGCCCGGCGTGATGTTCTGCGCCTGCGCCACCTCCGCGCCGATCACCGCATCGTACAGGTCCGAGAAGGGCCCGCCCTGTGCGAAGACCAGTTCATGACCGGCACCGTAGCGGTAATGCTCGAAGTAGCCGCCGGTGGTGCCGACCACGCGGTAGCCCCGCCAGGAATCGCCCAGCGAGAGCGGCACCGACCACTTCACCTGCGGCAGCGCCGACAGCGCCTGATAGGACTGCCAGGAGACATTGTTGGTCGGATCACCGATATGGAACACCGAATAGAGCAGCAGGTTCACCGGTCCGGAGCGCGCACCCACGATCAGATCGGTTCCGGACACTGTGCTGGCAAAACCTTCATGCGCCTGCGTGCGGACCCGCTCCACGCCCAGCAGCAGAACCACGCTGAGGGCGATCACCAGCACCGTGAGGGCAACACTGAGCGCGCGGCTGCGCAGGCTGGCCCAGGCAAGTTCAAGCATGGGCAGCTCCGGCATGATTGATCTCGGCCAGGACGATGACCCGGTCGAACAGAGGCTGCAGGCTTTCATCGTGGCTGACCACCAGCGCGGTGGTGCCGCAGGCCTGGCATTGCCGGGTCATCAGGCGCACGAACGCGTCCGCCGCGTGCCGGTCCAGTGCCGAGGTGGGCTCGTCGGCAAGCAGCACCTGCGGCCGCCCGATCAGTGCGCGTGCCGCTGCCACGCGCTGCTGCTGGCCGACACTGAGCCTGCCCGCCGGACGGTCCATCAGCACCGGGTCGATCTGCAGGGACTGCAGCAGCCGTGCGATCTCCTCGTCCAGCGCTGCGCCGATGCGCTGCCTGCGCAGCCGCGAGAAGCGCAGACCCAGCGCGATGTTCTCGCGCACGCTGAGGAACGGCAGCAGGTTGAACTGCTGGAAGATCACGCCCAGCTGGTCGGCCCGGAAGCGATCGCGGGCCGGACCGTTCATCGCGTGCAGGGAGTGCCCGGCGACGTCGACCCGGCCCTGGCGAGCGCGCAGCACGCCAGCCAGCACACCCAGCAGGGTGCTTTTGCCACCGCCACTGGCACCGCGCAGCAGCACGCTGCTGCCCGCATCGACGCGCAATGCCGGAATCTCCAGTACCGGGCGCTCGGCGTAGGCGAAGCGCAGGTCCTGCACATCGATGACCGCTGCACTCACGGCGCAAGCACCACGCGCAGAGTGTCGGCGGTCAGCACGTGCCGTGCCTGTCCGGCGGGCGTGGTGCTGTTGACGATGACCTCATGCAGGCCGGGGAACAGCACCGGCAGGCGGACCACCAGCACCCGCAGCGCGGACGGATGCGCGCACTGGAAACGCAGTCCGGCACTGAAGCCGGCATGGCCGTGGTGCCCGGCGTCGTGCATCGGGTCTGCAGCGAATCCGTCGGCGGCGACGCTGCTGGCGGCAAGGCGGCACTGGGCCGCAGTCGGCAGGGTGACCCATGCGCCTTCCTTCAGCAGTGCCTTCGCACGTGCGAGCGCGGCGCGCTCCTGCGGGGTGGCGGGCGGTCGCTCGAAATCGAGCAGGCCGATACCGGGGGCCTGCATTGCCAGGTCCAGTGTTCCCCGTTCGAGCGCCACATCGACCGTGGCCTGGCCATGCACATGCGCGCCCTGCTGGCGCACCTCATGGGCGTGGGCGGACGCCGCAGAAAGCAGCAGCAGAAACGTGGCGGGAAGCTTCATGAGGGTATCGTTAGTGTTACTATGTAACATTATGGACCACATCCCCACCGTTCCTGCAAGGGGTCTGCCACAGCCGCCAGCATCGGCACGCTGGCATTCCCGTTTCGATCTGGCCGGCGCAGGGCTGTCATTGGCCTGCGCAGCGCACTGCATCGCGCTGCCGCTGCTGCTGGCCTTCGTCCCGGCGGCCATGATGGCGTTGCGCTCGTTCCAGCACCCCGGCCATGCCCTGATGACCACCCTGCTGCTGATGTCACGCTGGGAGTGGGCGTTCGCGTTGCTCGCCTCGCTGCTGGCGCTGGCCAGCACCGCTGCGGGCCTGCGTCGGCACCGCCACTGGCTGCCGATGCGACTGGCCCTGGCTGGGGCTGGCCTGCTGTTGTCCGCATCGCTGTATCCACCGCTGAAGGAATCGCTGCTCTGGCACGGCATGGCCACCGCCTGCGGCGGTGGGCTGCTGGCGATGGCCCACCTGTGCAACCGCCGCGCCCTGCGTGCCTGCGCACGCGCGCGCCGATGATGGGAAGGGCGGGTCGGCCCGGCACCGGCCAACCTGACAGATCGGTAATGTCCGGGTCAGGGCCACGAAAGGTGCCCGCCGTCAGCCTGAGCGCCCCATTCCTGCAGGCACGCACCATGTCGTCTTCGCTCCGCCGCTCCGCCGCTCTGCTCCTGCTGCTGCCGGGCGTCGCCGCCGCTCCGCTGGCCCTTGCACACCCCAGCCTGGTGAAGGCAACGCCCGCCGCCGATGCCAGCGTCGCGCCTGCCAACCGCATCGAGCTGACCTTCAGCGAGCGGGTGATGCCGCGCGCCACCCGCATCGAACTGAGCATGGCCCATGGCCGCACCCTGATGGCGATGCCTGCCCTTTCCCAGCAGGTGTCGGACGATGGTCACCGGCTGGTCGTGAGTTTCGCCAAGCCGCTGCCTGCCGGAGACTATCGCCTGCAGTGGCGCGCCGTCGGCCAGGACAGCCACCCCGTCACCGGCGACTATCGTTTCAGCGTGAAGTAAGCTGCGGTGGTGATCGAACTGTCTCCCTATGCCCTGCGGCTGGCGTTGTACCTGGCCTTGATGCTGCTGTTCGGCAGGATGCTGTTCATCCGCCCTGCGCCTGCGCGTCGCATGTTCCTGCCACTGGCCGTGATCGCGCTGGCAGTCGTGCTGCTGGACGCGGCGGTGCGGGTGACAGGCGTGCTGGGGCTTCCGCTTGCCGCGGTCGATCAAGCGACCGTCGCATGGTTCACCACCGCCACACCGGTCGGCGAAGCGGCACTGGTGCGTGCGCTGGCGCTGCTGGCAATGCTGCCGCTGCTTGCCGCAAGCGCGAAAGTGGCCGGGGCACGCCGTGTCATCCTGCTGCCGCTCTCGGCGGTCGCCTTGGCAAGCCTGGCCTGGAACGGCCACGCCGCCGCCGGCGACGGCATCCGCGGTGCGCTGCGCCTGGCGGCCGGGACCGTCCACCTGCTCGCCGCAGGCGCATGGGTCGGCGCGATCGCCGCGGTGCTGCATCTGGCCCTGCGCACCCAGGGCCCTTCCCTGCGTGAACGCACCCATGAACTCTGGCAGGTGGCGCATGGTTTCGCCCTGCCCGGTACGGTAATCGTGGCCCTGCTGGCGATGACCGGCACCTATACCTACGTGGATCTGCAGGGCTCGCTGCAGACCCTGTTCAACACCGCGCACGGGCGCTGGCTGCTGTTCAAGCTGGCCCTGGTCGCGGGCATGCTCGGCCTGGCCGCGCTGCACCGCTGGCGGCTGGTGCCGGCACTCGCCACCGCCATCCGTGGCGGCTGGCAGTTCCGCCCGCTGCGCTCGCTGCGTCACAGCCTCACCTTCGAGGCCGCACTCGGGCTGCTGGTACTGGCCTGCGTGGCCGTGCTCGGCACGCTGGACCCGCTGGCATGAGGGCGGCGCTGCGCGGGCCGGCATGCACACGATGAAGCTGCTGATCGTCGAAGACGAGCCCAAGACCGGCAATTACCTGCGACAGGGCCTGATCGAAGCGGGCTACGTGGTCGATCTCGCCTGCGACGGCGTGGACGGCCTGCATCTGGCGGCAAGCGGCGAGTACCAGCTGGTCATCCTCGATGTGATGCTGCCCGGTCTCGATGGCTGGAACGTCCTGTCGCGCCTGCGCGATGCGGGGTGGCAGGTGCCGGTGCTGTTCCTGTCGGCGCGCAGCAGCATTGCCGACCGCGTGCAGGGGCTGGAACTGGGTGCCGATGATTACCTGGCCAAACCTTTCGCCTTCGCCGAGCTGCTGGCACGCGTGCGTACCCTGCTGCGACGCGGCCAGGGCCAGTCTCAGCCTGACCGCATCGTCGTCGCCGATCTGGTGGTGGATACGCTTCGCCGGCGCGTGGAGCGCGGTGGCCAGCGCATCACACTGAGCCCGAAGGAATACGCGCTGCTGGAGCTGCTGGCACGACGGCGCGGCGAGGTCCTGCCACGCTCGTTGATCGCCTCGCAGGTGTGGGACATGAATTTCGACAGCGACACCAATGTCATCGATGTGGCGATACGCCGCCTGCGCGCCAAGATCGACGATGGCTTCGCCGAAAAGCTGGTGGTCACTGTGCGCGGGATGGGCTACGTGCTGGAGGCACCCGAGGTCGAAGCAGCGCAACCGCAATGAGCCTGCGACGCTCCATTGCCGTCCGCCTCACCGTGCTGTTCGCCACGGTCGGTACGCTGGTGCTTGCTGCACTGGGCGTGGCGATCTATCTGAGCGCGCGCCATGATCTGGTCGCACAGGATTTCGCCGAACTGGAGAACAAGGCCGCGTTGATCGCCGACCTCGCCGGCAGCGGCACGTCCGATGAGCGCGCCCAGCGCCTGGGCGATGCGCTGCGCCACCATCCCGATATCGCCTTCCACATCGTCGATGAGCAGGGCGGCGTGCTCTTCTCCACCGCGCCGGAGGCCTTGCGCGCGCATGCGCGGACCCAACCCGCCGACACTGAACCGCGCCGCCATGACTGGACGCTGGCCGACGGAAGCCGCCTGCACGGCCTCAATCTGCGGCAGACGCTGGCCGATGGCAGCAGCCTGGCCACCCTGCTGGCGATCGACGATGCGCGCCATGCCGACTTCCTGCAGCGCTTCCGCCACCTGCTGGCCGTCGCTCTGGTCGCTGCTGCGGTGGCCAGCAGCCTGCTGGGGGGCTACGTCGTGCGGCAGACGCTGCGCCCACTGCGCACGCTGGCCGACGAGGCCCGCCATATCACCGCCGGACGACTGCAGCGCCGGCTCACGGCCGAGCACGTGCCCGTCGAACTGGAACAGCTGGCGCAGAGCCTGAACGGGATGCTGGCGCGGCTGCAACAGGACTTCGAGCGCCTCAGCGGGTTCTCCGGAGACCTCGCCCACGAACTGCGTACGCCGATCACCAACATGCTGACCCAGGTGCAGGTGGTGCTCGCGCACCCCCGCAGCAACGAGTCCTATCGCGAGACGCTGCTCTCCTGCGCGGAAGAGCTGCAACGGCTGGCACAGACCGTGGGCGATCTGCTCTATCTGGCCCAGGCCGAAGCACCCGGCGCCCTGCCCTCGCGCGAGGGGGTGGCGCTGGATGCGATGGTCGATGCGCTGCTGGAGTTCTACGATCTGCTGGCCGAGGAGCGCCAGCTCACGCTGCGGCGGGAAGGCAGCGCAGAAGCCAACGGCAACCGCCTGATGCTGCACCGGGCGGTCGCCAACCTGCTTTCCAACGCCCTGCAGCACGCCACGCCGGGTACGGAGATCGTGGTGCGGCTGGACGGCACCGGGCCCATGAGCCGGATTGCTGTCCACAACCTCGGTCCGTCGATTCCCATGCAGGCACTGCCCCGCTTGTTCGACCGGTTCTTCCGCGGCGAGCGCGGCCGGCACGAGGGCGCCGGGCTGGGATTGGCGATCACCCGCGCCATCGTGCAGGCCCATGGTGGATCGGTGAGCGTGGTCTCCGACGCATCGGGCACCGTGTTCGAGCTGGCCCTGCCGGGCGCTAGCGGTCCGGCGCAAACACGCCGGCAATCCAGTCGATGAATACCCGCAACCGCGGCGACGGCGTGCGGTTGCGCGGGTGAACCAGGCTCAACGGGCTGGGTGTGGGCGGCGATTCCGCCAGCAACTCCAGCAACTGACCACGTTCGATATAGGGATCCAGCCGGTAGCGCGGCGCCTGGATGATGCCGAGCCCCGCCAGTGCCGCCCCCAGGAAGGCATCTGCGCCGGATACCCGCACGGTTGCCGGCAGAGGCACATGGCGCACCTGCCCGGCCTGCTGGAACTCCAGAGGAATCAACTGTCCGCTGGCACCGGAACGGAAACCGACCATCCGATGACCGGACAGCAGCGCGTCGATGCTGTCCGGCAGCCCATGCGAACCCACGTAGGACGGTGAGGCAACGGTGACTTCGCGCAGCAGTGCCAGTCGCCGCGCGACCAGATCGCTGTCGGCCAGGGTGCCGACCCGAAGCGCGGCATCCACGCCTTCGCGCAGCAGATCCACGTAGCGATCCCCCTCGCTCACGTCCAGCTCGATGTCGGGATAGCGCTGCAGGAACTCGGGCAGGTGCGGAAACAACAAGTGCCGACCAAGCGTTCCGTGCACTTCGATGCGCAGCGTGCCGCGCGGCGGGACATCACGGAATGCGGCTTCGGCATCGTCCATGTCGGCGATCAGGCGCAGGCAGCGGCCATAGAAGGCTTCGCCCTCGAGGGTCGGCACCACCCGTCGCGTGGTCCTGTGCAACAGCCTCACCCCCAGCCGCCGCTCCAGCGCCTTGATCGCGTCGGTCACCGTGGCCCTCGGCAGCCCCAGGTCCTCTGCAGCGCGGGTGAAGCTGCGACGTTCGACGATACGGACAAAAGCGCGCAGGGCGGTGAATCGATCCATTGTTCGAACATCCGGATGATGTTGTCGGATTCTCCATGATTATCCGGACGGCAGGAACCAGCAAGATGATGGGGCGCCACGCGGGCGCGTCTTCGAAGGAAGCCTTCATGTCCAGCTCCTCTCCCCGTACCGTCGCCCTGGTCACCGGCGGCTCCCGCGGCATCGGCGCCGCGATCTCGCGTCGGCTGGCGGCCGACGGCCATGCGGTTGCGATCAACTATGCCGGCCGCCGCGAAGAGGCTGATGCCCTGGCCGCCGAGCTGGTCTCCGCCGGCGGCCAAGCCATTGCGCTGCAGGCCGACGTGGCCGATCCGCAGGCGGTGAGCCGCTTGTTCGATGCCGTCGAGGCTCGATTCGAGGGCATCGATGTGGTGGTCAACAGCGCCGGAGTGCTGCAGCTTGCGCCGCTGTCAGCCACCGACGACGCGTTGTTCGATCGGGTCACCGCCATCAATCTCAAGGGCGCCTTCAACGTGCTGCGCGAGAGCGCGCGACGCGTCCGCGACGGCGGCCGCATCGTCGCGCTGTCCACCAGCGTGGTCGGCCTCAAGCTGGAGAACTACGGTGTCTACGCCGCAGGCAAGGCGGCCGTGGAAACCCTGACGGCGATACTCAGCAAGGAGCTGCGTGGCCGTGGCATCACGGTCAATGCCGTGGCACCCGGCCCGACCGCGACCGACCTGTTCCTGGAGGGCAAGTCGCCGGAACTGATCGAGCGCCTGGCGCAGATGAATCCGCTGGAGCGGTTGGGCACGCCGGACGACATCGCCGGCGCGGTGGCTTTCCTGGCTGGCACCGACGGCGGCTGGATCAATGGCCAGGTGCTGCGAGCCAATGGCGGGATGGTGTGACGGCAAAGCCGCCGGGCATGGCCCGGCGCTACCGTTACGGCGTTGACATCGAGTACGGCGCCTGCGCGCCCTGCCCGGGCCAGTCCCTGTTCGGCTCGGCCTGCATGGTGAAGCGCAGCTCGCCCCCGGCCATGATCTCGTCGTGGCGCAGGAAGGTGCGCTGCAGCGGTTTGCCGTTCAGGGACACACTGCCCACATAGGTGTGCCTGTCATCCAGCCCCTCGGCCACGATGGTGAAGGTCCTGCCGTTGGGCAGGCGCATGGCGGTCCTTGGCAGGAACGGGCGGCCCAGGATGTACTCCCCCGAGCCGGGCGCCACCGGATAGAAGCCCAGCGCGGTGAACACGTACCACGCCGACATCTGGCCCACGTCATCGTTGCCGGCCAGGCCATCGGGACGGTCGGCGTACTGGGTGTCCATGATCTGCTTCAGGCGCGCCTGCGTGCGCCAGGGCTGACCAGCGTGGGCGTAGAGGTACGCAACGTGATGGCTGGGCTCGTTGCCATGCGCATACCAGCCGATCAGGCCGGTGATGTCTTCCATGTGCTCGAAGACCGCCGGATCGACCGTGGCGTTGAACACCTCGTCCAGCCTCGCCAGCAGCCGGTCGCTGCCGCCATGCGCGGCGGCCAGGCCCGCCACGTCCTGCGGGACGTACCACGAGTACTGCCAGGCATTGCCCTCGGTGTAGTCGGTGCCGTAGCCGCTGGCGCTGGGATCGAACGGGGTGCGGAAACTGCCGTCGCGCTTGCGGGCACGCATGAAGCCGGTGTCCTTGTCGAAGGCATTGCGCCAGTTCGCCGCACGCTTGTCGAATGTCGCCGCGATCTCGCTCCTGCCCATCGCCTGCGCCATGCGCGCGATGGTCCAGTCGTCGAACGCGTATTCCAGGGTCTTGCTGGCCGCTTCGCCCTCTTCATCGATGGGCACATACCCCAGCTCACGGTACTGCGCGATGCCGTCGTAGGGACCGTAATTGGCGGTCTCCACCATCGCGTCGAGCGCCTTTGCGGCGTCGAAGCCGCGGATGCCCTTCACATAGGCGTCGGCGATGACCGGCACCGCGTGGTAACCGATCATGCACCAGTCTTCCAGGCCGTGGAACGACCACACCGGGAGCATGCCGTACGGGCTCTGTTCGTGGTGAGCCAGCATCGAGTTGATGAAGTCGCTGTTGCGTTTTTCCGGCTGCACCAGAGTCAGCAGCGGATGCAGCGCCCGGTAGGTGTCCCACAACGAGAACGTGGAATAGTGGGCATACCCCTTGGCGACATGCACGGCGTTGTCGGGGCCGCGATACTGGCCATCCACATCCATGAACAGCGTCGGCCCCAGCATCGTGTGGTACAGGGCGGTGTAGGCGCTGCGCCGCGCATGCTCCGGCGCATCGATGTCCAGCACCGATAGTGCCTGCGTCCATTCCTGCCGGGCCTGCGCGCGCACGCGGTCGAAGTCGAAGTCGGCGACCTCGGCATCCAGGTTGGCGATCGCACCGGCCTCGCTCACCGGCGAGATCGCCACCTTCACCACCAGCGGAGCATCCAGCCTGCCGAAATCGAACGTGCCGACCAGCTGGCGGCCTTCGATCTGTGCGCGCTGTGCCGGATCTTTCTCACCCGGCGGCGGGAAGCCCTTGTACACGATGTCCTGCTCGGTGTTGTGCAGCGCATGGCCTGCCAACGGTTGCGAGAAGCGCATGGCGAAATACAGCTGGCGCCCCGGCGCCCAGCCGCGGGTCTCGCGGAAACCGGTGATGGTGCCGTCCGTACGCACCCGCACCCGCGACCACAGCACCTTGCCCGGGTAGTCGTACATGCTGGTCCGCATGTCCAGCAGTACCTTGGCATCGACGCCCTTGGGGAAGGCGTAGCGATGCACACCGACCCGGGCGCTGGTGGTCAGTTCGGCGCGCACCTTGTAATCGTCCAGGGTCACCGCGTAGTAGCCCGGTTCGGCCTTTTCGTCGTCATGGCGGAAGCGCGACGCATAGCCGCTGCGGGGCCGTTCGGGGTCGCCGCGTTCCAATCCCGGGTTTCCGGTGAACGGCATCACCAGGATGTCGCCGAGATCAGAATGCCCGGTTCCGGAGAAGTGGGTGTGCGAAAAGCCGACGATGCTGCTGTCGTCATAACGGTATCCGGCGGCCCAGCCGTAGGCCTTCTCACGCGGCTGGATGCGCGTGTCCGGGCTGAGCTGGACCATGCCGAAGGGTATCGTCGCGCCGGGGTAGGTATGCCCTTCACCACCGGTACCGATGAAGGGGTCCACCGAGGCATACGCCTTGTCGGCGGCGGACTTCGAAGGCGCTGCCCAGGCCGCGCCGGAGGCGAGCATCGCGGTGGCGGCGAAGGCGATCAGGAGACGACGGTCCAGCGTGGGCATCGGCATTTGGATCGATTCAGATGATGTACCGATGCTAGCACCAGTGCCCGTGCATCGCATGCTGCAGTGCGGCCGCAGTCCCCGGTGCAGCGTGCCCTCAGTCGGGCAGCGCGCCCTCCAGCGCGGCGAGATCGGCACGCACGCGCGGACGCACCACGCGTGCCACTTCCCGGCCGTCGTGCAGCAGGATCACCGTGGGCCACAGCTTCACCTGGAACGGGCGCCCGAGCGCCCGCCCTTTCCCATCCTCGATCTTCCAGTGCGCCAGATCATGTGCTTCCACGACCTCCTGCAGCGCCGGCTGTGCCGCCTGGCAATGGCCGCACCAGGGCGCACCGAATTCCAGCAGCTGCCAGCCGTCGCGTGCCTCCACTTCGGCGCGTGACGGCTCGCTGGACAGGTGCGTGCGCATGAAGGGCACCGAGGTTACCCCGCCAGGCTGCGCTGGATGTCTGCCAGCGGCGCGTTGGTCAGGTCCTTGGCGATGTCGCCCAGCAACCGTGCCTGCGTCTCCTTGTGCAGCAGCGGACGGATCCGTCCGAGCGTGGTGGGGTCGGCCACCAGCAGCAGGTGGGCATAGCGGTTGTTGAGCGCATCCTCGTTGAGCTGTTCGGCCACCTGCTTGGCGAAGGTGGCTTCGTTGAGCTGGGCGATGGACATGTCCTTGGGAACGGCACCGGCCGGGCCCTGCCCGGAGACGCCCGTCTCGCTGATGTCCTGCAGCCGCAGTTCGCCCTCCTGCTTCAGCGTGAGCTGCTGCGCGCTGCCGACATTGGTGAACACCCGGGCCGAACCACCATCGGCCACCACCACCAGCGTCCCCTCGGGAATCGTTCGTGCCATCGCTGTCTCCTCGTACGGGTTTCGAATGTTTCTGCAGCACCACCCTAGGTCGCCCGCCGTAACCGTGGCGCGCACACAATGTGATCCATTCGTTGGAATGGAAGATCGCGGCTCAACTTGCCCCGGCGCCGGCCGCTACCCACGGCATCACCGCGAGGAACCCCCCATGCATGCTGCCTCCCTGCTCCATGTCTGCTTCGCCGTTGGCCTGGCCGTCGCTGGATGCGCCGGCTGCATCCACCAGTTCCTGCAGGGCCAGCCGGTGCTCGCGCTCGGCATTGCCCTGGCTTCGCTGATGACCACGGGCACCGCGCTGGCGACGCGTCATCTGGCGGTACCGGTCGCGATGGCGCTCGCCTGCACCCTGATCGGCGCAGCCGCCACGCACTGACCCGGCCAGCCATTGAAGGAACGCAGGCGCTACCCGCGCGGCGGCGACAGGCTGGAGGTGGCATCGGTCTGCAGCAGGCTGTCGCGCTCGCGCAGCGGCAAGCGGATCCACGCATCCACGCCCTGGGGTGAGAACGCAAGTTCGCCGCTACCGCCAAGCTCGTAGGGAATGCGCTGTTCGACCAGCGCCCGACCCAGCCCGCGATGCGAAGGGACGATCCAGTCGTCGTTCACCGCGCGCCGCTCGCACCAGTGCAGGTCCAGCCAGGCTTCACCGTCGATGTCCTGCATCGACCAGGACACCTCGATCCGCGTATCGCTGTGCACCGATGCGCCGTGCGTGAGCGCGTTGCTGGCCAGTTCATGGACCGCCAGCGACAGCACCTCGGCCGCCTTGGGCGGCAGCAGCACGTCCTCCTCGCCCTGCAGAAGGAATCCGTCGGGCGCGTGTCCCTGCACCGCGATCTCCTGGTCCAGCATGCCACGCAGGCTCACCCCGGCATTGGCGCTGCGGGTGAGCAGGGTCTGCGTGCGAGAAAGCGACATGAGGCGTGCGCACAGGCGGTCAGCGTATTCGTCCACGCTGTCGACCGACTCGCGTGTGCGCCAGGCGATGGCGTGGATCGTGGCCATGATGTTGCGCACGCGGTGCTGCAACTCGGCCAGCAATACCGCCTGCCGCTCGGTGGCACGCTTGAGATCATCGATGTCCACCGCGATGGCGAACACGCCCGTCACCTCGCCGTCGACATCTCGCAGCGGCGCCGCCGCGACCCGCGTCCAGCGGACACACCCATCATCATGGGTGAACTGGAACTCCAGTCCGGGCACCACGGTTTCTCCGCGCAGGGCCCGTGCGATGGCGAAATCCTCGGGGGCGATCGGGCTGCCATCGGCATGCCAGCCCTGCCATCGGTGCTGGTTGACCGGATCGGCCGAGGGCACCTGGCTGCTGGGAAGATAGGCGCGCATCTGGTCGTTCGACAGCTGCATCCGCCCCTGCGCATCGACAATGCACAAGCCGACCGGCAGTACCTTGAACGCCAGCGCCAAGCGCCGGTCGCTCTCCTGCCGCCGCCGCTCCTCGCGCTCACGCGCGGCCTGTGCCACGTGCGCTGCCGTGGTCTCGAACATGGTGACCAGCACACCGCCCACCTGCCCTTCCTCGCCGCGGAGCGGACTGTAGGTGATGGTGAACCAGACGTCCTCCAGCCGGCCCTGCCGGGCCAGCGGGTACAACTTGTCCTCGAACGTGACGGTCTCACCCTGCCAGACCCGGTCGTAGATCGGCCCGTTGATGTGCCAGACCTCGGGCCAGCAGTCGCGGGTGGGCTGCCCCAGGCCAGCGGGATGCTTGTCGGCAAGGATCTCGGCATAGCCGTCGTTGTAGAGCTGGATGAGCTCCTGGCCCCACAGGATGATCATCGGAAACCCATGAGCCAGCATCATGTCCACGGTGGCGCGCAGATGCGCCGGCCACCGCCCAGTCGGGCCAAGCGGCGTCCCTGACCAGTCATGGCGCGCGATGCGCGCATCCATGCCGTCATGCAGTCCACCCAGACGATGCGCCGGAGGTGCTGTGCCGCGCACGGACGAGGGAGCAGCGGTATCCAATCGCCGGCCCATGCCGCGCAGTCAGACCTTGCCCGCAGCAGCCCGCGGTGCGGCGACCAGTCCGGCCAGCTGCCGGGCCAACGCGTCGATATGGTAGGGCTTGGGGCAGCGCGGCGCGCTGGCGAAGCGGCTCGGCAGGTTGTCGTCGTAACCGGAGGTCAGCAGGAACGGCGTCCCCGCCTCGGACAGGCGGTCGGCCAGCGGGTACACCTGCTCACCTCCCAGGTTGATGTCCAGCAGGGCGACGTCGATCGGGTGATCATCGACCAGACGCGCCAACTCGCGCAGGTCACCGGCCGGGCCCACGACGTGCGCGCCCTTCAGCTGCAGATAGTCGGCCAGGAACATCGCAATGGCGAATTCATCTTCGGCCACCAGCACCCGTAGCCCCTGCAGCCCCTCCCGTTCATCGCCCGACTCCAGCACGCTGTACTCCCTGACACGCGCGGCCCATCCGGCCGCAATGCCCGCAGGATGCGCGAGTTGCCCTACAAGAACGCGTGATGACGGATGAAGACAACAGCGAGATCGCATTCACCTCGGCCAAACACGCTGTGTGCCCGGCCCGCGGTCAGAACGCACGCTCCCATTTCAGGCTCAGCAGGCTGCGGTCATGGCTGTACAGCCAGTCCACATTGCTGTCGATGCGGGTGTAGCGCAGGCTCAGGCTGGGCACCAGGCCTGCCACCGCCAGCCGTTCGCTGCGTACCAGCGCGATGAGGTTCTGCTCGTCGTCGTGCCGGCGCGCTTCCAGCAGCGGACTCCAGGCATCGTAGCTGCGCTCGCGCAGCGAAAGGAACAGCGTGGCAGTCGTGCCGCTCCACTGCCGCGCCGCGCCGACGCGCAGGCCGCGCTGGCGATAGGCATTGGCCGCGTCGGCCGCCCCGCTGTCGGCCAGATCGATGCCGGCGAAGACGGTCCAGCGCGCAGTGAGCGCACGGAACCAGGTGGCGTACAGTGCTCCCATCGCGCCATCGTAGTTGTCGGCCAGCCCCGGTTGCCGATAGCGCTGGCGCTTCCAGTCCGCCTCCAGCTTCAGCAGGCTGCGCGGGTCCAGTGCGTATTGCCATTCCGCATGCGCGCCTGCGGCGCCCTGCAGGGTACGGTTACCCAGTGCCTGATAGTCGTAGCCGGGGGCCAGCAGCAGGGTGTGCCGCGCACTGCGCCAGCTGTAGCCCACCTGCACAGTGGCGTTGAGTTCGTTGTAGGCGCGGTTGTCTTTCCATGCCTGGCCGAAGGCCAACCCGCGCACATACAGGCCGTGGTGGCCGGCCAGTGCCCAGCGGCGTTCCAGGCTGCCGTCGTAGTCCACCCCCGGTGCGCGCTGGGCATCGGGCAACCTGCGCTCGATGATGCAGTCCTCGCCCACGCCGAACAGGCAGGTGCGGCTGGCCGAACTGCGGTTGATGTTGTCGCTCCATGCAGGTCCGGCGGACAGTGCGCCCTTCCAGCGCCGCCGCGCCTGTAGCGCCTGCAGATACCCCTGCACCCGGCCGCGCACGCCGGCGGTGGCAGGGTCGCGGTCATCGATGTCGGCGGCGATCGCGGTGAACAGCGACGTCGCCTCCCGGTCACGCTGGTCCTCGGCGTAGACCCGCGCCAGTTCAAGCCGCGCAGGCAGGAAATCCGGCTGCCGGGCCAGCAGGGCCTCGTACTCAAGGGCCGCGCGATGATGCTCGCCCGCAACCCGCGCCAGCGCGCCCTGCGCGTAGTGGCGCAGCAGCGGGTCATGGCCGGGAAGTTCAATGTACTCGTGCAGGAAGGCCTGCGCGGCGGGCCATTGCTGGTGCTGCAACGACAGGTACAGCGCCTGGCCCAGGTCGTCGACCGTGCGCTCCACGCGCAGGGTCCGGCCATCGAGGGTGACGGTCGGCCGATCCGGTTCGGCCTGTTGCAGCCGCTGCTGGTCTTGGCGTTGATGGCGCACGTCGTTGCCCTGCTCCAGCACGCGGCGCAGGTCGTCCTGCTGGGCGTGCGCCGTGGCGGTCAGCGCCAGCAGAAGGAGGCAGAAAAGAGGGAGGCGCATGGTCGATCCGGTGTGAAGCGATGCAGCGGGCCGAAGCAGGGACTGGCGGATCGCGGCTTGTCCCTGCCCTGCCCCGTCAGGGGCGTGGCGATCAGTTCTTGCTGCCGCCGAAGGCCGTGTCGTACTGGCTGTTGCCGGCGAAGGTGGCGATACCGGCCAGGGTGGCGGCATTGGCACCGAAGAACTGGCCCTGGGTGGTGCCACTGACCGAACCGTTGGCGGTGGCCGCGCCTGCGAACGAGGCGGTGGCGCTGTTGATGGTGGCGTTGATGTTGACCGACAGGCCACCGCCGCTGAGGCCGCCCAGCAGAGTGCCGGTGCCGAAGTTGGCGCGGAAGGTGCCGCTGAGCAGGTTGCTGCCGTTGAACTTGTTCAGGCCAGCCACGCTGTAGGTGGCCACGCCGGCCGGCAGGGTGGTGCCGGCACGGTCGCCGACGAAGTAGACCTGGCGGTTGTTGAAGCCACCTGCGGCGCCGTCCTTGGACCATTCACCGAACCAGACATCGCCACTGCCGACCTTGACGAAGTTGAAGTGGCCCATGCCCGCGTGGCTGCCCGGCGCACCGGTGATCGGCATGGCCAGCGTGCGCACGGTGGTCCCATTGACGGTGGTCGGCACCGAATAGCTGGCCAGGCCCTGGAAATCGACGCGACGGGCGTTGGACACGGTGCCGACGCCGATACCGGCCTTGCCGGCCGAGTGCGGGCCACCGTTGACCTGGGAATCACCGACGGCGACATACAGCTCGGCATCGGTCACCGGGCTGGCCGCACCGACGATGTCGGCTGCCTGCGCCGCGCCGGCCAGGGCGAAGGAGGCGGCGACCGCCAGGACGGAACGGGAGATCATTTTCATGGTGTTGCTCCTTGGGTTGAGGGAACTACGGGTACAACGCTTGAATGCAGGTGCTCAGAAGCGTGCGGTGATGCCCAGCTTGAGGGTGCGGCCCGGCGCCGGCAGCGTGGACCGCGTGGCCGGGTCGACGTAGTAGCGGTTGCCGAGATTGCTGCCGACCAGCTCCACGCTGGCGTGCTCGTTGAAGCGCCAGCGCGCATACGCATCCACCGTGGTGATGTTTCCCCAGGTGAAGGGCACGTTCTGCCAGAGCAGGCTGCTGCCACCGGCCAGCAACCGGTCGCGGTAGGCCTGCAGGTCCGGGTTTTCGTGGCGCCGGTAGTGGATGATGCGGCTGCCCAGCTCCAGTCGCTCGTCGAGCAGGCGCGTGCCCAGCGACGCGTTGACCGACAGCTTCGGAATCGCCTGGGTCAGCAGGTAGCCGCTGACGAACCCGTCCTGCACGCAGTTCGGGACCAGGCCACGGTTGGCATCCAGCAGCACGGCACTGCTCTCGTCGCAGACCTCGTTCTCCAGCGTGCGGGCGATGCCCAGATCGGTGAAGAAACGGCGGTTGTCGAAGCGTGCCTGCAGTTCGATGCCGCGGATGGTCTGCTTGTCGATGTTGTCGAACAGGAAGTAGGCATCGCGCTCGATCACGTTGCGGGTCTTGTGCACGTAATAGGCCAGCTTGACGTCGGCGTCGGCGGTGTTTCCGAACAGCGCCGACAGGTCGTGCACGTAACCCAGCTCGTAGTTGTAGGCATGCTCCGGCTTGAGGTCATACAGCGGGTTGAGGCTGCTGGAGAAGGCGATGGTGCTTTCGAACATGCTCGGGAAACGCACTGCTTCGCTGTAGCGCAGGTAGATGCGCGCGGCCGGCGACAGATGCGCCGTCGCCGAGAAAGTGGGCAGCCACGCGTAATCGCGCTGGCGCCGGTTGCTGCCATCCACCGGCCGCGCCTGCACGGTGTTGCCGATGCTGCAGACCAGGTCGCTGCCGGCGAACAACGGCAGCACGCCCGGGATCGCAGCCACCTCGCCGTTGAGGCACGGGTTGGTGGCACGGGCATAGTTGCCGTTGGCGTCGGGCAGCCACGCGATGTTGTGCTCCACTGCCTGCGGTGTTTCGTAATAGGCCAGCAGTCCCCGGATCGAATCATCGATCACCGAGCCCATGCCGATGCTCTCCCAGAACTCGCGTTCTGCTTCCAGCGCATCGATCTCTGCCTGCAGGCTGGCCGGTCGCTCGGGCAGCTCGTTGACCCGATAGGTAGCCTGCTTGCTGCCCACCCCCTTGGTCAGAAGCTCCGGGTGCGCGTCGAGGAAGTCGTCGAAGGCCCAGTAGCGGCTGTAGCGGACGCCGGCGTTGAGGGTGAGGACATCGAGCGGACGCCATTCCAGGTTGAGGTAGCCCTCGCCCTCCTGGCGGCGGCCGGCACGCGGAAACATGCGCCAGCCATCAGTGGTGCCGAAGTACGGATCGCGCGAACCCAGGCTCTCGTACTGCCAGTTGCCCCCTACGGTCAGGTCGAGGCTGGAGTGCAACGCGAAGCGGTTGCTGACCGTCAGGCCGGTGCGATCGTTGCGCGCGTTGGCCAGAGCGGTGTTGCGCAGGATCGGGCTGGCTTCAGGGTCCCATTGCGGATTGCCCGGCGCGAAGTTGGGGAAGCCGCCCGCGGTATAGGTATCGCTGTCGGTCTCGGTGCGCCACAGATTGGCATACAGATCCAGCCAGCGGCTGCCGGCCGGCTGCCAGCGATACTCCAGGTTCCAGGCATCCGAGTCGACGCGGCTCAACGGCCACTGGATGCGGCCGTAGTCCGGCGCCGACAGGATGCGCGAAGGCATGATCTCGCCGTAGTGCGAGAGCGTGTGCCGCCAGCTCGCCTTCAGCTGCTGGTCGTCATTGATCTGCCACGTCGCCTTGAGCAGCCACGACTCCTGTTCACTCGACGTATTGGGCACTTCATCACCCGGCTTGAAGTAGCGGGCCAGCGTGGTGATGTAGTCGATGCCCTGGTACTCGTACTGCTCGCGTGGGTCCTGGTCGTAGTAGTCGCTGCCCTGGCTGCCGGAGAAATAGTTGCCACGCCGGCGCCAGGCATAGGCCGCCATCACGTCCACCGTCTCGCCGCGCAGGCCCAGCGCCAGTCGCCACGCCTGGTCCTCGCCATCGAATGGATTGTTGCCGCTGCGCGACTGCACCGGCACCACCAGGGTACGGTCGTCATAGGGCGAGTTCGGCGACCCCTGCGGGAAACCCGGCACCGTCCGGTAGTCCTCGCCGCTGTGGAGGCGTGGCAGGCGTGGCGCCACCGCGTTGCTGCTGCCTTCTATCTTCAGCTCCCCGCCGAAGCGTTCGCCCGCCGGCACGACGTCATCGATGTCGATGGTCCTGATGACCAGCGCGCCGCCGATGCCGCTGTGCACGTCACGCACCAGGCCGGGCCCCTTGATGACCTGGATGCCACCGATCAGGTTGGGATCGATGTAGTTGCGGTTGCTGACGCCGTTGTAGCCCCGCCAGACCGTGAGGGCCTGTTCACCGCCGTCAATGCTCACCGGCACCCGCCCCGGCCCCTGGATGCCGCGGATGTTGATGTCCAGCGCGCCGCTGTTGCGCGCATCGCCGCTGAAAACGCCGACCAGATCCTTGACCACGTCGGCCGGGTTGGCGCCGCGGAAGCGCTCCACCCGGTCCCGCCCCGAATACACCGTGGTCAGGTCCAGCGCGAACACGTCGTCATAGCCACGGCGATCGCGCGCTTCGCCGCCTTCCGGCTGCAGGCGACCGGCGACGTCCAGCGTATCGGTCACCCGCACCCCTTCCCCCTCGGCCGATGCCTGCGCTGCGTCCGCCGCGGCGCGCAGGCTCCAGGTGCCATCCAGGCCTCGCTGGGCACGCACCCCACTGCCCTGCAGCAGCCGCTGCAGCGCCTGCATCTGGCTGTACTGGCCCTGCACTGCGCTGGAACGACGCCCTTCGACCAGGTCGCTGCGGAACACCACCTGTGCATCGGCCTGGCGCCCGAACGCGCGTACCGCGTCTGCCAGCGACTGCTCCGGGATGGCGTACTGGCGCAGCGCCGCCGCTGTGCTGGGTTGCGCCTGCGCGGCCGGCACCCGGGCCAGCGGCAGCAGTGCGGTGCAGATGGCCAGGGCCAGTGTGGTGGCGCGACGGTGACAGGCAGACGCCGTGGACGGCATGGACGGAACTCCTCAAGCGTGGGGAAACCACGGGCACAGCTGCTGCCGGTGGTGTGTCTGGCTTGAGGAAAAACGGTGTTTCGCTCTGGCTGTACCTCTATAGACAGCGCACGCTGCAGGCTGCCCACGCTTTTTTCAGGCTTTTTTCATCGCGATCTAAACCCTGCCGGCATCACCAGACCACCAGCGCGCCACCCGGCAGCCGCTGCACGCGCAGGCCCGCCTGGGCCGCCACTGCGGTGATGGCCGGGTCCGGCTGGCGCAGATGGAACAGGCCACTGACGCGGATCTGCTCCGCTTTTGTCCCCAGCACCCAGACCGGTGCGGCCCGATAGCGCGCCAACCGTTCGATGGCCTGTGCCGCGCTCAGATCGTCGATGGCAACCTCACCGCGCCGCCAGGGTGCCACCGCGTCGCTGGCGAGGCTGCTCACCGGCTGCAGCCAGCGTCCGTCACGGAACGCGCGTGCCTGCCCTGCATGCAGCCGTTGCAGGCTGCCATCACCGGGATGTACGTCCACTACCCCTTCGCTGACCTGGGCGGTCACCACCGCGTCCTGCAACGAAACGCTGAACGCGGTACCGATGTCGCGCACCAGGCCACCGCCGGCCTCGACCCGGAACGGCCGCGCTTCATGCGCGACCCGGAACCACGCCTGGCCGCGCAGCAGCCGCAGTTGCCGCTGATCCCCATCGAATGCGACGGCCAGCGCGGTGCGGGCATCCAGCACGATCGTGCTGCCATCCTCCAGTTGCACCACACGGGGTGCATCGCCGCTACGCAGATCGCTGCGCGCCCACAATGCGACCCCGGGGAGGGCTGGGACCGCCAGCACCACCGCGGCCACGCTGGCCCACCACCAGGACAGGCGCCTGCGCGGGGCGATCGGGCGCAGGCCCTGGCGATCGGAGGTCAGTGCCGGCAGTGCGGCCAGCACCTCCGGCCCAGCCTCGTCCAGGCCGTCCCAGAATGCCTGCTGGCGGCGCCAGGCCAAGGCATGGCGCGGATCGGCCTGCAGCCATCGCTGCAGGGCCCGCTGCTGCCGGTCCGGCAACGGGCCTGCACTGCACCGGATCACCCAGCGCAACGCATGCCTGGCCTGTCGCGGCGAGGGTTCGGACGTGGTCATGGTCGTAGCCTGTCGCACCACGAACTGGTGCGCGTGACTGTTGTGACAAGGGCGGGCGGCCTCTGCCCACGGTAATTGCGGGTCATCGGCGTGCGCCCTGCTGGTGCTGCTGGATCAGCATTGCCGCGCGCAGCACATGCTTGCCGACCAGGCTCTTGGAAATGCCCAGGCGGGCGGCGATCTCACGCTCGCTCAGGCCCAGGTAGCGGTTGAGCACGAAACACTCCCGCACCTGCGGCGGCAGCGCAAGGATGGTCCGGGTGATCTCGCGCAGCTGCGCCTGGTCCAGCGCCTGTTGCTCACCACCAACGGCATCGCCGACCTCGCACGCGTACTCGGCCATCGCCCGCCGTTCGCGTGCGTCGGCCTGGCTGCGGTTGAGGGCGTGATGGTACGCCATGCGGTACAGGTAACCGCGCGGTTCAAGGATCGGCGGATCGCCGGGCACGCTGCTGGCCTTCAGGTACAGGTTCTGCAGGGTGTCCTCGGTGCTGGCCGGGTCCAGGTAGCGCGCGATGAAGCGTGACAACGCACGGCGCTCGCGGATCAACAGCTCGACCAGCGCCAGGGCATTGGGAGACATAGGTGCCAGGCCGGACCGGGGAATGATGGGCGTGATGGCGACGGTCCGGGACGTGATTGTAGGGTGCGGCACCCCATCACGCCCAGCCCGCACCACGGCACCCGCCACTCCCGGGATCGTCAGTCCCATTGTCACGATAGCCCTGCCACCGGATCATCACCGGTGATGGCCGCGCGGCACCGCGCCTGATCCGGCCCCACATCCCCCGCACAGGAGAAGCCCATGGCCTACGCACGCATTGTCTCGATGGCTGACAACTACCTGCACCACATCAGCAACGGCACCTTCGATGTCAACGCCGACGAGCCGGCCTCGCTGGGCGGCCAGGGCAAGGGATTCGCCCCGTTCGATCTGTACCTGGCCTCACTGGCCGCCTGCACCGCCATCACCCTGCGCATGTACGCCCAGCGCAAGGGCTGGGAGCTGGGCGAGTTCCACGCCGAACTGCGTTCGGAGCGCGATCCTGATGGTCGTTTCCATGTGCACCGCATACTGCATGCCAGCGCCGCGCTGGACGATGCCCAGTGGCAGCGCCTGCTGGAGGTGGTCGAGAAGACCCCGGTCACCCTGGTTATGCGCGAAGGGGCGCGCATCACCAGCGAACGCGGCCAGAACGCCGCTCCCGGAAAGCGCTAACGGCGCGGGTGCAGCACGGTGCGCCGGCGCATCGCGTTGAACTCCCGCTCCACCTGCTGGATGTCCTCGGCCTGGAAACCCGCGGCATCCAGCATCTGGTTGGCCGCGGCGGCCGCCAGCGGATCGTCGTCACGCTGGCGCCAGCAGCGGGACGGCAGGAAATAGCCCACCTCGCTGCGCCCGCGCATGATCACCACCGGGCGGCCGGCGTACAGCAGGAACTCGGCCAGGTGCTGGCGCAGGCCCTCCACCGAGACATAGGCCGGACCGATGCCCAGCATCTGGCTGGACGTCCCGGGATTTTCGAACAGCTTGCGACGGCTCATCACACTCCTCCTTGTTGCCACGCGTGGTCTCCTTTCCCTAGACGGGCGCATCGCTGCACCCCCGCCACGTTTCGTGCCGGCCCGTCATCGCTGGCGGCTCAGAAGCCGGTGTTGAACTCCAGCTGGAACACATCGATCGCCAGCGGCGGGCCCGACACCGCCTTGGCAGCCATCCACTTGCCGCTGATCCAGCTGCGCGCGTCCAACGCATAGGCACCACCCACGTAATAGCCGCGCGCGTTGGTGCCACCCAGATGGAAGTTCGGATCGTTGTAGGCATCCGGCAGCGCATCGGCCTCGATCCGCTTGTAGCCCAGCAGTGCCTGCCACTGCCCCTTCTCCTTCAGGTCGGTGGCGCCGAACGTTGCCTGCAGCATCCACGCGGTGTCGCCGCTGCGGAACGTATCGATGCCGGGAGCGTCACCCGCACCGAAATTGTTGACGATGCCGTTGTTGGCGCGGCGGAACATCGCCTGCGTGTCGTACGCCAGGTTGCGGATGAAGTCGCCTTCCAGGCGCAGTCCGATGTCCTGCGCCAGCCGGGTATCCCAACGCAGGTTCAGCGTGGCCAGGCGGAAGGCGGACGCCAGGCCGACATACTGCGGCGTCGGCGTGCCGGCCGGATCCATCGGATTGAGCGCGATGTCGCGGATCAGCATCAGGGTGTTGCCCTTCTGCATGAACGCCGGGCGCGACCAGTCGGTGTCGCAGCCGACGGCGCCGGAGTACAGGGCACAGGGCGAGGACAGCCGACCGCTGATGTTCTTGAAGTCGTAGTAGCCCAGTGCGGCCCGCAGTGCGTTGTCGTCGTTGAAGCGCCAGTTCACGCCAGCCTGCGCGCCGGACAGCCATTTGTTCTCGTTCGGCGACTTCTCTCCGCTGCGGCTCTGCAGGCTGTCCGAGGTGTACTCCAGCGGCGCCACGGCAAGGGTGCCGAACAGGTCCAGATCGCCGTCGCCGAACCCGTACTTCAGGTTGGCGGCAAGTCCATCGAAATTCAGATCGTTGGAGAACAGGGTGTCGCTGCTCCAGAACGGATTGCCGAAACGGCCACCACGCACGGTCACCCAGTCAGCCGGACTGTAGGCCAGCCATGCCTGGTCGAGCCACACGTCCTTCTTGCTCAGGCCGCCCCCCAGCTGCTCGGTGGTGGACACCGGGCCATTGCTGCTGCCGCTGGCCAGGCGGATGCCAGCGGTGGTGTGATCGCCGATCATGGCCTCGACCCCCAGGCGGGCGCGGATGCGCCACAGGTTACGGCGGTCCTGTCGGGTGTTGAGCAAGGGCGGCAGCTGCAGGTTGGTATTGGTGTTGGTGTCGAATCCACTACCCGCATTGACCGCGGCCCAGTTGCTGACGATGCCGCTGTTGTCATCGCCATGGAAGCGCGACTCGCTGCGCACACGCACGTCCCCGGTCACCTTGATGCGCTGTGTCCATTCGGCGACCTCATTCGGCGCCGCCCAGCCCTCCGCCTTCGCCTGCGCCATTACGTCCTGGCGCACTTCGTCGCGGATGCCATCACGGACACTCTGCGGCACATAGGGCACACGCACATCGCCCGCCTCAAGCGCGATGCCTCCACTGCTGGCCGATGCAGCACCGGCAGCACCGCGCTGGGCTGCTGCTGCCTCGGCTTCGGCCTGCACCAGCAGCGCCTGGCCGTCCTCGGGCTTGAGCGCGCCAGTGGCCATCAGGCCTTTGATCAGCTTGATCATGGTGGTCTCAGCAGCCATTGCACCGGCCGGCGCCGCCAGGCTGAGCAGCACAGCGCAGCACAGCAGCGCCCGTCGGGCCGGCCGCGACGGGCGGGAGTCGGTTCGAGCGCGGACGTGGTTGTTCATCACGGTTCTCATCGGAAGAAGGGAAATCGGGGAAATCACGGTTCACGCCCCGGGCCTGCGGCCCTGCACAAGCACGCGCGCGGGGAAGTCCAGTGAAGGTGGCGGCGGCTGGTCCACCCGGCCGATCTGGCGCAGTGCGTCGAGCACGGCGGCGTCGGCCTCTTCATTGCCGCTGCCGCGCACCAGCTCGACTTTCTCCAGGCGCCCATCCGGCGCCAGCCACACGTTCACCTGCAACTGGAAGGCCAGGCGCTTGACCCGCGCATCGCGCGCAATCGCCTGCTGCATCAGGTAACCCAGATAGCGGCCATAGGTGGCATTGCCGGCACCACCGCGACCGGCACCGGACGCGCCGCCGCCACTGCCCGCCTGGATGCCGAAGTTGTCACCGCCCGCCTGCGCTTCGGCGTTCATGGTCACCGGGTCGGTATTGTCCGGCGTCGGCGTCGGCTCCTCGGCCGGGGTCGGCTGATCCAGCGGCTCCGGCTCGGGCAGGGTCTCCTCCGGCGGGGTCTCCGGTTCGGGGGGCTTCTCAGGCGGCGGCGGTGGGGGTGGCGGCGGGGGTGGCAACGCCAGCATCGGCGGCTGCACCACGGGGCGGCGGGTGCTGGCCGTGTCCTTGAACAGCAGCCACCACAGCACGGCGCCCACTACCAGCAGCACCGCCAGCACCAGCGCGACGGTCACCAGCAGCGGGCGGTCACGCATGCCGGGCTCCGGCCGTGGGGAATGAGGGCCGGTCATGCCTCAGCCCTGTGCCTTGCCGGTGACCAGGCCAACCTGGGCCAGTTCCAGCCGCCGCAGCAGATCCAGCACCTCGACCACGCGCGCGTACTGCACCTGGGCGTCGCCACGCACGATTACCGGGAAGTCCGGCGAGGTCGCGCGCTCTGTCCGCAGGCGGTCCTCCAGCTCGGCCATCGTCACCGGGTAGGCGTCAAGGAACACCTGGCCACTGGGATCGATGGTGATCGCCTTGGTCTTGGGCTTCTCCAGCGCCACACTGTTGCTGGCCTTCGGCAGGTTGACCTCGATGCCGGGAATGGAGGCGTTGCTGGTGAGGATGAAGATCACCAGCACCACCAGCAGCACATCGACGAAGGGCGTCACGTTGATGCCCTTCTCGCGCTTCTTGATGCCGAACTTCGCCTTCTGGGCCATGACGCGCTCCTCAGCCCTGCACCGGGGCCGGGCCGCGCCCGTCCTGCTCTTCAGCCAGGCGGGCGGCGAATTCGTCGATGAACACGGCCATGTCGGCACCGATGGCCTCGGCGCGTGCGCCCAGCCAGTTGTAGCCGAACAGTGCCGGGATGGCGACGCCGAGGCCGGCGGCCGTACACAGCAAGGCCGCCGCCATGCCCGGCGCGACCGAGTTGATGTCCACCGCACCGGCCATCGCCGCGACCACGAACACCAGCATGATGCCGATCACCGTACCGAACAGGCCCACATAGGGCGCGCCTTCGATGGTGGTGGACAGCCAGTTCATGCGACGCGACATCGCCTCCTGCTCGCGCACCATCACCGCATCCATCGATGCGCGGATCGCCGCGATGGTCGCCGCGCTCAGATAGCCGCCGTTGCCGTCGCGCTGGTGGCGTTGCTGCATCTCATCGATGGCCACCTGGTAGATGCGCCACAGCGAACCGTCGCGCATGGCCGCCGGTGCCTGGCCCTGCCGGTCCATGTCCGAGAGCGTGCGCAGCGGCACGCCGGCCAGCTTGCCGAAAGCATCAGTGAACACCGCATTGGCCTTGCCGGTGCGGCCGAAGTGACGGCTCTTGGCGATCATGATCGCCCACGACATCAGCATCATCAGGCCGAGGATGGCCACCACCACCCAGGCATCGAACGGCATCGCCTTCAGGATGAAGCCGAAGTGACTCTGGCCCGTGGACTGCTCATCGGTGCCATAGCTGATCAGGCGTGAGTCAGCGCCCTGCGCGGTGGCATCGGCCAGCAGCAGCGCCGCCGGGCGCGCGACCCGCGAAATCCGCAGTTCATCCAGCGCACCGTCGAAGCTGGCCAGCGGCTGCTCGGCACCCGGCGCATCAGCACCCACCACCGCTGCGGTGGACAGGGCGGGAAGTTCGCCGCTGAGCTGCGCCACCACGCGGCCATTGAGATACAGCTGCAGCGACCCCTTCTCTGCCGTCAGCGCCAGATGCGCCCACTGTCCCTCCGGAATCGGCTGCGCAGGCGTGCTGCGCTGGCCATTGAGCTGCACGAACGGCACCCGGTTGTCGATGCCCAGCAGCAGTTCCGCGCTGCCATCGCGACGGGCATAGATGGCCTGCGCCGCATTCTGTGCACCCGGCTTGATCCACGCGGACACGGTCAATGGCGCGCCGGCCTCCTGCGCCAGCGAAGCACTGGCTGGCAGCGGCAGCGCAGTGCCGGCGAACTGCACGCCGCGACCGATCACCGAACCTTCGGCGGCCGGCACCACTGCGCCCGCATTGTTGCCGTAGGCCGTGGTGTCACGTGCCGGGGCATTGGCGTCGGCGAAGTGGTAGACCAGCGTGTAGTCCGGATCGAATACCTGCTGTCCATTCCCACTGGCCGGCGCCTTGTCGTTGCCGTAGTACATCCAGATCGTCTGAGGTGCGGCGGCGCTGACGGCCGGCACATCCACCCACACCAGGGCCAGCCCCAGCGCCGGGTCGAACTGTTCGATCTGGTGCGCCAGCACGGTGCGCCCGTCCGCCGACACGAAACGCAGATCGCTGCCGGCATCCTGGGTGCCGTCGAAACCGAAGTTGCCCGTATGCAGGCGCAGCAGCAGCGGGGTTCGACCGGGATCGCCTGCCAGACCGGCACCCTGCGGGCCTGCGTCGATCGTGATCGGCTTGCGGTATTTCCATTCGGCCTGCCACCAGCTGGCATCGGCCGCAGCGGCGGGCAGCGCGATCAGCGCGGCCAGCAGCAGCAACATCCGGGAAAGCAAACGGTCCATGCGAGGGGTCTCCGGAGAACGCATGTTCAAGGGAAGGGTCAGTAACTGGTGCTGATGTTGAAATGCAGCCGCGGGTCGTCCTTGCGGGTCACCGGCCCATCGGCATAGGGCCACGCATAGTCCAGGCGCAACTGCAGGTGATCTCCCAGGCGCAGCTGCGCGCCGAGCCCGACCGAGGCCAGGTTGTACTGGTCGCGCTGTTCGGGCAGCGGCCGCCGCAGGCGCAGGTAGGCCGCGTCGGCAAAGCTGTACACGCGAAGCTGGCTGCCGCTCCACAGCGGCCATGCCGGGGTGCGCCATTCCAGGTTCGCCACACCGCCGTAGTCACCGATCGCCTCGGCCGACAGGTAGCCGCGCACGGTGTACATGCCACCGGCGGCGAACTGCTCGGCCGAGACCAGTGGCGCATCGGTCACCTGCAGGGCCCCACGTGCATACCATTGCCAATCGCTGCCGAAGGTATGCGTATTCGACACATCGGCCTTGAGTGCCACGAAGCTGGGATCGGCCCACGCCCGCTTCTGGCTGAAGTCGTACCCATTGCTGCCATAGCCGAACAGGCGGCGGGTTCCGGCCACCAGCTGCGTGCTGATGCTCAGCTGGTCCTGTTCGCCCTGGCGCACACCCACGAATGCCAGCGTGAGCGGTGCGTACTTCAGGGGAGTCTTCAGGTTGTCGCTGCCCATCCAGGTGTCCTCCTCGGTGTCCTTGAAGTCGACGCCGAGGCTGAGCTGCCGCCACCATGCAGTGCTGCCGGGCAGGCGGTAATTGAGCTTGAGGCCGATCGAATGACCATTGCCGATCACGTTGGTGCCGGTTCCCGCGCCCCCCTGGCCGCCGGCATTGAGCACGCGGCTGTCGGAGGTATAGCCCGATGCCTCCAGGCTCCAGGGGCTGCCTTCAAACGGCAGCGTGTACGACGCCGAGAACACCTTGGCCTGATCGGTATCTTGCGGAGCGAGGAACACGCCGAGACTGGCGCTGTGCCCGCGTCCCCACAGGTTGTCATGCGCCAGCGAGGCACTCAGGCGCAGTTTCTCGGTGTCGGCACTGCGGTCATTGTTGAGTGCGGCGCTCGCTCGCCAGGGCGACTTTTCTTCCACCTGCAGGTCCACGTCCATCGTGCCGGGCGTCTTTCCCTCACGGACCAGCGGCATCACCTGGCGGCGACCGCCTTCGTTGAGCGCGGTCAGTTCCTTCTGCGCCCGGTCGAAATCCGGCACCTGGCCCTCGGCCAGCGCCGGTACCCGTGCGCGGATCCGCGCCGACGCAGCAGGCGCCGCACCGACCACGCGCAGTTCGCCGATCGGCGTCTGCTGCACCTTCAGCAGCACCACGCCGGCACTGACCTGCTGCTCGGGCAGTTCCACGTACACCGACTGGTATCCCGCCTGCTGGTACAGCGCGCTGACTGCATCGCGCGCCTGCTCGACGTCGGCCAACGTCCTGCCCGGGCCGAGATAGGGCTCAACGGCGCGCTCGATCAGACGCGGATCAAGTACGGTGTTGCCGCGCACGATGTACTCGTTGATGTTCACCCTGGCCGCCGGCGTGGCATCCTGCGCGAGCAGCGGCATTGGCAGGGACGCCACGGCCAGCGCGAGTACCCGCGGACGCAGGCGCAGCGGGAGTCGGACAGCTCGGCACGGAACAGGCGTCATTGAAGGCATCGCGTCGTATCGAAGGAAGTGGCCAGGGAGCGGCGCGTGGGTCTACCCACAGGACGTGCAGGGCGCGTCAAAGCCGCCAACAGTTTTGTGACAGCACTGTCATCTGTTGACGGCGGCGGAATGCGCGCAGGCGGACACTGCGCCCGCCACCCGTCCATGAAGCAGCCGACATGGGGTGGCGGGAGATAGGAGATGAGCATGATCCTGACTGCATGGCGCTGGCCTGCCGTGGCGTTGCTCGCGTCCATCGCGATGCCGGTTGCGCACGCCGATGACCGCGCAACGCGCGCGGACACACCGCCCTGCATCGACGTGCAGGTCAACGGAGAGCGCATTCCGGCCTGGGAATGTCTGCAGCGCAGGCTCGCACCGGCACCGCCACGTGCACGATCACCGCGCCTGTCCGAGTCGGAGCGGCTGATGCGGCAGCCCGGCAACCAGCTCATGCAGTACAACCTGGAAGGCACCCGGCAACGGATGGGCGACGCCTTTGGTCGCGCGGTGACACCGCAGCGCCCCTCTCGCTGATCGCGCCTCAGTGCCGCCCCGCAGCGGCAGGCACGATGCCATCGGCAGGAACGGGCGGCAGCGCGGGCACCGGCAGGCTGCGCGACCGCCCCGCCTGCTGCAGTTCGATGGTCTCCGCGCCGATGCCGGCCAGTACCGTGGACGGTCCCAGGCGCTGCCCCGGCACATAGGCATCGACCGCGCCACCATCGACCGACAGCAGTGCCAGCGGTGCGTGCGCGCTGGCCATCACACCCAGCACCACTACCTCGGTGTGGATCGCACCCGGTGACAGCAGCCGCACCAGCGGAGCGCTGGCCGCAGCGTCGAACGGTGGCCGGGCCGGTGTCGACGGCCTTACCGCGCTGGCCGCCGCGGGTGGTCCTGCAGCGAACAGGGCAATGCCCCAGTAGGCCATCACGGCCAGCAGCAGCGTCGCCGCCAGCAGTGTCAGCAGGTGATTGCGATCCCAGCGCCTGCCGTCCATGTTCCGCACCTTCGTCGACATTGACGGCCACCACGCTAGCAGTCGCCGCTGACGCTTTTGTTTCATCATCCGCCGCTACCCTGTCCGCGATCGGCAGGCACAGGAGGCGATGTCGATGCGGCGCATCCCGCGCGGCTTCACCCTGCTGGAACTGATGGTGGTGCTGGTCATCATCGGTATCTGCACAACGGCCATCGGCCTGGGCCTGGGCACACTGCTGGATCCTGCGCGCCAGCTCCGTCAGGAAGGCGAGCGATTGGCGCAACGCCTGCAGGTGGCACGCGATGAGGCCCGCATCGATGGCCGCAGCCTCCGCTGGCAGGCGGATGCCGAGGGCTACCGCTTCAGCCGACGCGAGGGCGACCGCTGGACCGACGTGCAGCGCGACGACCTGCTGCGCCCCCAGCGGTGGCAGAGCCCGGGCATCGCCGTGCAGCCGGCGACGGCCATCGAACTGAGTCCGGAATGGATCGGCGTGCCGTGGGAGCTGGCGCTGTCGCTGCAGGGGCGACAGCTGCGCCTTCGCGACGACGGCAGTGGACAGCTGCAGGTCGTGCAGTGATGCGGCCGCGGCGGGGGTTCACCTTGATCGAGGTACTGATCGCACTGGCCATCGTGGCAGTCGCGCTGGCGGCGGTGATGCGCTCGGTGGCAGTGGCAACCGATGACCAGTCGCGGCTGCGCGACCGACGTCTGGCACTGCTGTGCGCACAGGACCGCTGGCAGGAACTGCGGCTGGCCGCGCAACCGCCCGCGGATGTGCAGCAGCGCTGCGTGCAGGGTCGCAGCCGCTTCCTGGTGCGGCAGCATCTGGGCAGCGGCAGCGACGGGCAGCCGCTGCTGGAGCTCATCGTGGTGGCGGAGGATGCACCAACGCAGTCGCTGGCACGCATGCTGCTGCCATGGACCGCTGCACCGTGAAACGGCGCGTGCAGGGCTTCACCCTGATCGAAGTGATGATCGCGATCACCCTCATGGGCGTGCTGGCCGTGATCTGCTGGCGTGCGCTGGACAGCGTGTCCAGCAGTGACCAGCGACTGCGCCACGCCGATGCAGGAACCAATGCCGCATTGCGGGTGCTGCAGCAGTTCCAGCGCGACATCGAGATGCGCGCGGACGATGCCCTGATGAATGGTGCGGTACGCCCCGCTGACCAGCCACAGCGCCTGCTGCCGCCGGCGCTGGTCAGCGAACGGCAGGCCGACGGCAGTTTCGCGCTGGAGATCACCCGCAGCGTCGGCAGCGACGGGCTGCGCTGGCAGCGGGTGCGCTGGTGGCGCCAGGGCAATACCCTGTGGCGGGCCAGCGGGCCGTCATCGGATCGCTATCCGTTGCCGCCACCAGAGCAGTCACGCGGGCTGGCCGTGGCGCACGATGTTCAGTTCTTCGATGTGCGCGCCTGGCAGCCGGGCGCCGGCTGGACGACGCTGCCCAGCCAGGGCCTGCTGCTGCCGGCCACCGGGCTGGAACTGAGGCTGCGGCTGCGTGATGGCCGCGGTCCGTTGAGCTACCGTCGCGTCCTTGAACTCTAGCCGCAGACGCACCCGCACGCCGTCGATCCACGTCATCCGGGGCGCAGCGTCCGCCATCCCGGCCACCGGGCGCTGTCCCGCGCCCGGTGGCGCCTGTCGGTGCTCCTCACCGCCGATGGCTGCTCCCTGCCCTCCGTGCCGTCCTGGCGGGGGCCGCCACCGCTCCGTGGCAGCGGGCCCGATTGCGGATCGCCACGCACCGCGTGGATCACCCCCGGCAACTATCGACGCTGTGTACCACCCTCTCCACGCGCCTGCGGTTCGCGGGCCTGCGGGAACTGGAAAGCACTGTCTACGTCGTAGCCGCTGGCCGCGGTCGTGCCGCGTGCCGGCGGGTTGATGCTGCTGCTGGCGTTGCCGAAGCCCAGGATCTGCACGCTGATCACCGAAGGCTGGTTGCGCCGGGCATCCTCCTGGCTCTTGCGGATCACATCCTGTGCCGCCTGGCTGGCACTGCTGGCGGCGGCGCTGGCCGAAGCCAGCGCGTTGACGTTCACCGACGCCAGCACCGGCAGGCCCCTGCTGTCTCCCTGCACCTGGATGTTGGCCGCGTTGAGTACCTGCAGCGCGGCCAGATTGATGTTCCCCGAGACACGGATGCCCGCCTCGCCCGCATCGATGGTGCCCAGCGGCGCGATCAGATCCACATCGCCCGGCGCGACTTCCGCGATCGGATTGAGGGTGGCAATGCCCGCACCACTGGCCGGCGCCTGGGGCGACAGGATCACATTGCCCCAGGTGTCATAGACGCGCCGTGGCGGTGTGTACAACAGCGTGGTGCGCGAGCCGCGACCGGCATTGATGTCGCCCTGTTCCGACCACGCCAGGATGTCGCCACCGAAGGTGGTCATCACCCGCGACAGGCCCAGCAGCACGCTGTCCTGGCTGAACAGGCGGATATCGCCCTGCCCCTGGGTGACGAGGCCGGCAGTGGCAGGCGGCACCACCCCCTGTACACCCACCACGATCTGGCCTCCCGGTGCCATCAGTTCGATGTTGCCGCCCGCCTCGGTGCGCACACCGGAGCCACCGTACATCACGATATCGCCGGTTCGGTCGATCGTCGCACCGGCCGCATTCCTGTCCGGCATCAGCGTGGCGATGGCCTCGCGCCCGCGCAGATAGGAGCCGAAGCGCGCCCCTTCCGCATCGGTATACTCGCGTCCGCCTTCGCGCAGCTCGGCGTAGTAGATCTGGCGCAGGAAGATGCGCTGCTGTTCCTGCGGCAACGCATCGAACGCTGCCAGCGCTGCCTCGCCATCGGCGGCCATGCCGAAGCGTTGCTGCAGCCACTGCTTCAGTTCCTGGTCGTAGACCTTGACTGCCCTGCCCGGCTGCGACGCAAGCGATTGCGCGGGATCGGCCAGGTTTGCGGGATCCAGATAGCGGGCACGCAGGGCGGCGAAATCGATCTGCTGGTTGCCGGCCGTCAGCGCGATGCTGGCACCCGGACGGGTGTCACCCTGCACGATGCCACCGAGGCTGACGATGCTGCCCGCCTCCTCCTGGCGCAGCTGGCGGCCGGCACTGATCTCGACGTTGCCGGGGCCGGCGATCGTCGCGTCCAGATGCACGATGTCACGTCCCGCCGCCGCCACCGTGATATCGGTAGGCGCGCTGTTCAACGCGGTCATCGACACGCCGAGGATGTCCCGCCCTGCCCGCAGCTGCACCGCGCCTGCTGCCTCGAACCAGTTCAGCTGCGTGCGCTGCCAGGCGGTGCCGTCGAGCGTGCGTTGGGCGCCTGTCGCCAGGCCGATGATGTCGCCCTGCACGGCGTAGAAGCGGCTTGGTGCCAGTGCCGAGGAGACCGTGGACAACGGCGTACCCGGGCCGAACGCGAACAGCGGAAGCGATGCCTCCGGCGAGGCGATGTTGCCATCGACCGACAGGTTGTGCCGCGGGCGCGTCACATTACCGCTGGCATCGCGTTGCTCGGCAACGAATGCGGGGTCGAACGGCCCCGGCAGGCGCGCATCCGCGCCCGAGCGCGTGATCTGGGTCGCGCCGCTGCGGGCGAAGATGCTGCCGCCGGCCAGGACGTCCAGCCGCCCGGTGGCCGAGGGCGCCAGCAGGATCACATCCTGCGTCCCCGTCACGGCACTGATCCGGTCCAGCTTGATGTCACCCTGGGCGGCAACGGCGCTGAAGCGCGAAGGATAGAGCCAGTAGTTCAGCAGCTCCTCCCGGCTGCCCGGTGCCAGCGCAACCTGCTCGGGCCACAGATTGCTGCCGGTCACGTTCTCCGGCCCGGCGAGGCCCGGCGCGAGGTCACCACCGGCACTGAACAGATCAACGGCTGTGTTGGCGGTCCACAGGGAGAACCAGGTGCTGCCCGCAGCGCGGCTGCCGTTGTCCTGCACCACCGTGCTGTAGTTGGCCAGTGGAACCCGGCCGGCATCGGCGACGCCGCCGAGCACGACATCGCCCCGCGCCTGCAGCTGTGCGACCGCATCGCCCAGCACCAGCACCGGCCCGCCCATCGGGCGGGCGGCGTCGGCGGCGAACAGATCGGCCGCACGCAGCTGGCCCAGCGTCGCGTAGCTGTCCAGGGTGACCCCCATCGCACCGATGCGGCCTGCATCGAGCAGCAGGCTGCCACGCAGGTTGCTGAACGTCCCGTTGAGGTCAAGATTCTGTGCGGCTCTCGATGGATTGAGGCTGGAGATCGTCGCCTGCAGATTCGGGTTCAGCGCGCCACCGATGCGCAGCTGCAGGTCGCCGCCGCCGGTCAGGTGCAGCTGGCCATCACTGACACGGCCGGTCGATCCCACGGCGGCGATGATTGCACTCGAATGCGGCGCCGTCAGCGAGCCCAGCGCGTCACCCATCGCATCGCGTACGCCGGCGTGGCGCCCGGCCTCCAACATTAGGTTGCCACCGCCCAATGTGCCGAAGCCAGTGAAGCCCACCATCCGCGGGGTACTGCCGGCGATGGCCGACACGTTGGTGTACGTACCGAAATTCACCCACCAACTGGTCGGCACCGGCGCCACGCCGGTGGTGCTGCCGGTTCCCTGCCGCCACAGCCAATTGCCGACCGCGGCACTGGAGTACTGCGCCTGATCGCGTTCACTGCTACCCGACTCCGCGCGTGCGGTCCAGACATCACCGACGATATCGCGCCCGGCTTCGACGCGCAGGTTGCCGCCATGATCGGGATACCAGGCCTGGTATCCCGCGATTGCGGCGTCATAGCTGCCCGGCACCAGGTTCTCACCCAGCAGCGCGGTGTTCCAGGGCGCCGCCGCGCGCGGTGAATCAAACGCGGCGTCACGGCCCTCGCCGAGTGAGCTGGGCGTACCGGCGGTATAGACGCCGAACCCGGACTTCATCGCAACGTCGCCCGCCGCGAGCAGTTCCAGGTCGCCCTTGCCGGTGCGCAGGACACTCCAGGCCGGTGTACCGGCGCGCTTGCCGTAGGTGGTGACCTCGGTCTGGGTGCCACCGCCGGCACAGTAGCCCGGTGCCATTCCGCAGAATTCGTCCTCGGTCATGCCCAACAGCTCGGCGAAGTCCTTTGCCGGCGTGCCGACATAGGATTCATCGCCCCAGAAATCCAGCGAACCCTGCGCGGCGACCTGTCGCGGCGCGGGGCCGCAATAGCCATCGGAAAGCGCGCAGAACTCATCCTCGCTGAAGCCGAACATGTCTGCCAGCTCGGAAATCGGACGGCCGGCATAGGAGGTGTCGCCCATCCAGTCCAGTGACGCCTGTTCGGTCAGGACCCGGTCGCCCACCCAGATGATCTCGGTCGTCACGGTGCCGACCGAGCCCTGATGGGTATCGGCAAGCACCACGCTGCCGTCGCTTCCCCAGCGTCGCGAACGCGGATCCGCGGCGTCGTTGTCAGCCCCCGCCACCAGTGTCATGTCCCACGATGTCGTACCTTCGGCCAGCATCGGGGCAAGCGCCCAGTTGCGTCCCTGGTTGCCGTTGGCGTCGGCGGGACGCAGGTTCACCGGTGCGTCGCCGGGCAGCTCCACCTTGGTCAACGATGGTATGTACGCACCCACCTTGAGCTCGACTTCCCGTGCCAGGCGCAGGGTCACCGGCAGCATCGCGCCGGCCGGCCAGTCCTGGGCGGCCATCTGCACATCGCTGCGCAGGCGGAAGCCGGCCCCCAGTCGCGCGCCCGCCGCCAGCACCAGCGGCGCCTGCAATACCGTGCCGGCAGCAAGCAGCTGCCCCGACTCGGTGGTCACCGCCGCACCCAGCACGGTCCCTGCGGGCAGGCGAAGGTCCTGTGCGATCACCATCGCAACGGGCAACACGGTCCCGAGCGGAAGCGTGGTGGACTCGACCGGCACGTCATAGTTCAGGCGGGTACCGGCTCGGAACTCCGTACCGGGCTGCAGCCTCACGCCCTCCACCGGCACCACCAGGTCGCCGCCGAACGGGGTGTGACCGGCGGTGCCGTTGCGGCTCTCATGCAACTGCCATCCTGCCTCGTCCGGATTGGCCGGTGGCGGCGCGAAGCCATCGTTGATGCTGCCGTGCACGTTGATGTTGCCCTCCGCGCGCAGCACCAGCGACGCCGACTCGCCGAAGCCGCGCCGCGCCGGATCATTGCGATCGGCCTCAGGCCCATAGCGGTAGCCGGACAGGTCGATGTCACCGGATACGGTCAGGTCACCTCCGGGATTGGCCTCGCTGCGGCGGGCGAGGACCTGCACGCCGGGGCGCAGGCGATGCGAGCCCAGCGCAGCCGTGCGTTGTTGGAGGTCCGCATTGGCCAGCGCGCCGTCCATCCACGCGCGGTTGTCCGGATCGACGATCTGGTCCAGCCACTGCTGGGTGACGCGCTGCGCGCGGTTGCCGTTGACGTCGACAGTGTCCGCCAAGGGCGCGTCCTCATAGCGTCGCACCGCATTGACCTGGATATCGGCCGCACCTTCGACGCGCAGACCGTTGGCGACCGCTATCGCCGCATCGTTGCCGCCGATGCGGGGCGCATCGATCTTCAGGGTGCCGCGGGCCACGCCGTCGTTCTGCCCGAGGCCGCCGCCCACCGCCACCGCCGTGCCCGCGCGCAGGTCGAGATGGGCGCCGGCGCCGATGTCGATCCCGCCGGCGGCGCTGCCCAGTTCGATCGTGGCCCGGTTCGGGCTGTCGATGATCTTGCCCTGGCTGTCCACGCGCAGGCCGGTGCCATGCGTATCCAGCGTTCCCTCCACCTGCAGACCGTCACGTGCGTACAGGCGGATCGCGCCGACCTGCTCGCCACTGGCGTCGATGCGCCCCGCCACGCGCAGGCTGCCTGCGTCGAGGCTGATGTCGACCCTGCGCGCCTTCACCTCATCACCGATCAGAAGATCACCCTCACCGATCCGGAACGTGCGCCCGCCGGTGACACCGCCTGCGTTCAAGCGCTGGTTCAGGCCTGCGAAGTCCTGCAACGTGCCAGCGCGAACCACGAGGTCTGCGCCGTCGTAAGGCACCACGGTGCCACCTGCGTCGTAACGGCCACTGGCAGCCCCCTCGATGCCGCCGGCCAGATCGGCACTCCCGGCCAGGGCATTCACCGTCAGCCGTCCGCCGCGGTTGTTGCGCGCCGAGAGATCGATGCGTGAGGCGGCGTCAGTGCTGACGTCACCCGCATCGCTGGACAGCAGCACGTCGCCGCCCCAGCTGTACCGGTCCACGTCGTACAGCGTAACCCTGCGCCCTGCCAGGTCCAGCGCCGCCTGGCTGCCGAGCGCGATGCCTTCGCGTGCGCTCGCTGACAGGCGGCCGGAGGCCAGTGCGATCGTGCTGTCCAGCGCGATCCGCTCGGCATCGATGCTCAGTTCACTGCCCAGTGCGTCGCCGCCGGCCCTGCCGCTGCCGCCCTGCAGGCGGAAGTCGCCGCCGGTCCGTACCTGCAGCTGCGCACCCGGATCGGCCGTCAGCAGCGGCGTGTCGATGCCGATACTGCCACCGCTGTACTGCCAGCCCTTGTCCGCGAGATAGTCGCCGCGCTGCTGGTACACGTCCAGCGTACCCTGCGCGGAAAACAGCAGCTGCCCGGACGCGCTGAGGTTGAGCGCGCTGAAGCCGAGCACCTGGCGGTTCGCGGGCACCTCGGAGCTGGGACGGCTGAACGGGGCGCGCGCCAGCTGCAGGTTGCGGGTGACGATGTCCAGCTGCCCCGCGCCAAGCCGGTCCACCATGGGATCGGCCGGCGGCACCGATGCATCGCTGCCCGCCGCCTGCGTCGCCGCCAGCGAACCGTCCCAGACCAGTGTGTCCACCAGGATGCGCGCACGGTCGCTCGCCGCACCATAGCCATGGATGGCCTGCGCGCCCAGTACCAGCGTCTGCAGGCCACCGCGGCCGGTGGCACTGTCGCGCGCATCCAGGTCGACGCTGCCGAACACGTTGACCGAATCGCGTGCGACCAGGCTCAGCGTATCCAGCGCCGGCGCGCCGGTGGCATCATTGCCGCGCAGCAGCTGCTGCAGCACGGACTGGTTCATGGTCATGCCATTTGGCAACGCCCCTGCGGCCGCCGCCTGCGCGATCGCCTCGGCGCTGCCGAGGTTGAGCGCCGCCATGCTCACGCCCAGCTGGCGCGTGCCATAACGGGCGGAATCGCGCATCTGCAGCACGCCATCGGTGGCCACCCCGATGCTGCCATCGGATACCAGCCGTGCCTCGCCTTCGCAGTCCGTCTGGCAGCCGCCGATGTCGATCGCGACCGGCCCGGCCGCCACGCCGGTCGTACCGGTGATCAGGTTCAGGCGCTGGTTCGAGACGGCCAGCAGGCCGCCATTGACCTGATAGGGCACGGTCGGCGCGGACGCGGTGTCGCGTGCGAAAGACAAGGTGTCGAGTGTCGCCCCGGCTTCGACCAGGATACCGCTGCCACCGGACGCCGCAGCCACCAGTATCTCCGGTGCCTGCAGGCTCGCACCGGAGCGGATCGCCACATCGCGCACCGCGCCGGACACCGCCACCAGCGAAGCCGACTCGTTGAACTGTCCGCCGATCACCATGCGTTCCGGCCGCAGCGCATTCAGTGCGTCGTCGGTGAAGGTCGCGCCACGATCGTGTGCCTGCGACGGACTGCCGGCAGCGGCGACCTCCAGAGAACCCACGGCCGGGCTGGCGAGCGTGGCCACCAGGGTGCCGCCGCGTCCCTTTTCATTGGCCGCGGAGAAGCGCGCCGTGCCGGCGAAGTCGATGGCCGCGGTTCCCTCGCGGCCAGCGCCTTCACCCAGTGCCAGGGTCAGCCCCAGCGCATCGAGGGTCTGCCAGCCGCGCGCCTCGCCACGACGGTCGGCCGTGGCCTGCACGAAACTGTTGTAGCTGGTTTCGTTGTAGCCGGAATGCCGGCGCACCACCGCCGCCGGCGTCAGCAGGATGTCGGTGAGCAGCGGCGACGCCACCCCGCCCAGTGCCGATCCCTGCTGCCCGGACACGCGCCAGGTCCCGGTTCCGGTCTGGATCGGTTGCGGTACGCCGGAGATCCCCGTCGCACCCAGTTCGACGCGGAATGCACCCGGCTGCAGCGCGAAGCTCGCCGGCAGCAACGTGTAGGTGCCCGCAGGCAGGCCGGGAACGCCGGCGGGTACGGTGATCTGCTGGCCCACCGCCGGCGCAGCGAACCCATCATCACTGCTGGGTGCGAAGCTGCCGGCACGTCCCGGCACGATCGCGTACACCGGGTTGCCGGACGCACTGAACGCATAGCGCGGGTTGGCATCGGCCAGCGCGGTGCGCAGCACGTCGACGGAACCACCGCGGCCTGAGACAAACGCCGCGCCGGTCAGTTCGCCGCCACCTGACACGTCCAGCAGCGCACCGGCATGCACATCCACATCGTTGGCGGTTACGGTCACGCCCTTGGACGCAATGCCACCCGGCGTCAGTGATTCCAGGCTGCTGCTGCCTCTTCTCCACGACACGCCGTCCACGGTACCGCCATAGGGCAGCGCCAGACCTGCGCCACTGGTGGAGGTGATGCTGCCCGGCAACAGCTCGACCCGGCTGGCACGTGTGCCGCCCAGGACCAGGCCGCCCAGTTGCAGCGCCCCCATCGGCGCCTGCACGTTGCCGCCCTGCTGCACGGTCGCTGCCACCAGCTGCAACGCGCCCAGCGCTGACTCCGGCGGAGTGGCCGCCGCCGTGCCCGTACCCCGGATGCGCAGCACCGCATCCGGATCTGACCAGTATCCGGGCGTCGCCACGGTCGCCGCAGACGCACCCGCGACGAGGTAGCCCGTCGCACCGGAGGTGGGGTACAGGCGGGCGGCACTCACGTCCATCGACCCGCTCGCCATCAACGCACTGATCGATCCGCCGTTGGACACCGCGTTGAGCAGCCGCACGTCGCTGCGGCTGTCCAGCACGACCTGGTTGAAGCCGGGCAGCCAGGTGACATCACGGATGTCGATCAGATCCGCCCTCGCCGACAGCACGTGGTCGCCTTCCGCAGCCGACGCTACGGTATCGGTGACCACCAGGTTCTCACCCGGCAGCGACTGCCAGTGCGACTGCGCCAGCAGCAGGTGCGGAGCACTCAGCGAAATGCCGCTGGACTGCGGTGCTGCCACGGCCATGCCGAGGCTTGACTGCCCCTGTCCGTAGATGCGCAGGCTCTGGCCCATGCGCAGGTCGACATCGCCCTCCGCGCGGACGTCACCGAACACGGACAGGGTGTCGAAGCCACCGGCCTGGATCTGCTCCACCGACAGCGCCGCGTGCCCGTACTCCAGCCGGTCCGGCAGCACCGCGTCGACCGGGCTGCGCTGGCTGAGCGTGATGCCACGCGCGCGCAGTACCTCCTCGCTCGCACCGCGCGCATGAACGCTGCCACCAAAGGCTACGCCCAAGGTGCCGCCACGCGCGCTACTGCCGCCGGCAGAGGCATCCATTGCGCCGTCCAGGTACAGAGCGTTGGCCGAACGCAGCACGATCTGCCCTCCGTCGCTGTCCACCCGGGTCCGTCCCTTCCCGTCGACATGCAGCGGCGCCGAGGCGCCCGCTGCCCGCAGCTGCGCGCCACGCTCGAGCACGACGAAGGCTTCAGGCGGACGGTTGTCCACCGACGCACAGCTCTCCCAGTCGAGCGCGCCGCCGATCTCGATGCGCCCGCCGGCCCGCACCTGTCCCTGCAGGCGGCCACCGGCATCGGCCAGTGACACCGCATCCGCGCTGGCATCCAGCAGCGCACCGTCGGCGAACCGCCAGGTCCGTTCGCTCCGCTGCCCGGCATACAGCGTGGTCGGCAGGCGCACATCGTCGATGCTGATGCGTCCCCCCTGCGCACGCAGCGTACCTTCCACGTCGATGTTGCCGGCGCCGAGCAGGGAGATCGCCTGCCCCGGGTCGACCTCGATCAGTGCGGCCTTGCCCACCCGCAGGTCGCCGCCGACGCTGTTGCGATCCGAGCGCAGGCTCACGCTGGCACCGCTGCGCTGGCGGACCAGCCCGCTCAGTGGATCGGCACTGTAGAGCGGTGCCAGCCAGCTCTCCAGTGCCTCTTTCCGATCCGTCGCGGTGCGCGCGTCCGCGGTCATCCGAAGGCCCGGCATGCGCGCTGCCAGCTGCGTGCCATCGGCAACCTCCAGCCCTTGATGGCCATTGATGTCGTATTGGGCAAAGCCACTGCCGAACAGGCCGGCATCCACCTGCAGCGCTGCTGCGTCCGCCGGATCCGCATCGCCCACCCGCACCCGGCCACCGGTGCCCAGCGAGAACGTGCCGCTGCCCTGGCCACGGCCGCTGAACCGGCTGCCCTCGCCCAGCTGCACCCGGCCGCTGCCGTCCGTTGCAACCGTGCTGCTGTTCGCCTGCAGACTGATGCTGCCCCCTTTGCCGACATGCCCCTTGCCGCGCAGGTCCAGCGCGGCGCCGGCCTCGACGTCGACCGTCGCCCCCGCGCCCACGCTCACGTCATGGCTGTTGCCCAAGCTCAGGCGGCCGCCATCCGTCCAGGCACCACCCGCATCCAGCGGCTCTCCCAACGCTGCGTTGCTCCATTCACCGGCAAGATCGATGCGGGTACCGTCGGCAATAACGGTGCGTGCGCGGCCATCGTTCAGCAGTGCCGTCGGCCTGCCCTGCACCTCCAGCAGGTTGCCCGCCGACAGCTGGCCGCCGGCAATGCCGATGTCGCCCGCCAGTTCCACCTCGCTGCCGGTCAGATTCAGCTGTCCGCCCGCCTGCAACCGAAGACGGCCGTCAATGCTGATGCGATCGGCGCTCGCCAGATCGATCCGCCCCCACTGCTGGGCACTCAATGCTGCGATGTCCAGCCACACCGTGTCGCGCCGCTCCTCCCCGACCGGTGCCAGCAGTGACCACGCCGCCGTCTTCGGCGCATTGTCATCCACGCGCACGTCCGAACCGAACACCCCGCTGCGGCCCTGGCCGTCATAACGCCCGAGGTAGAGCTGCGCATTGCGTGCTGCCGCCGTCTGCGCCTGTGCATAGCCGTCCAGTGCGGCATCAGGCCGGCGGTTCTGCTGCGCGCCCTGGAAGGTGGCGGTCTCCACACGGCCCTCCAGCACCGCCGTCGGGGCGGAGACGATCAGGCGTCCTGCATCGCGGCCGACCGTATACCCGTTGTCGACACGCTGCGCCGCGAACACGACCGGATCGCGGAACGTCTCGGTGACGCCCCAGCGCTCCTGTTTCACCTCATGGCCGTTGTACACCCCGTCGAACAGCATCTCCGCCGGTGCGTCATCAAGGCGGTACACCTGGCCATCCACGCCGCGCACCCAGCTCTGCCGGATCACGCCGCTCTGCACATCCAGGCTGCCACCCGCAAGGTTGATGCGTGACCCACCATGCGTGATCACTTCACTGCCACCCAGCAGGACGGTGCCTCCCTGCGCGGCCCATTCGCCGATCGAATGTCCCTGGTTGTCGAGGTAGCCGCCCACTTCCAGCAGGCCGCCTGCGGCATACCAGCGCTCACCATCGTAGCCCCCGGTTCCGGCTGGCACGTGGATGAGCCTGCGGCGGTCGACCCAGACCTCGCTGCTGGTCAGCTTGCCGCTGTCGCGGTTGTCCAGCGCATCGCGCAGTTCGTTGCCCTGCACCTTGATCTGGACATTGTTGCTTTCCATCGAGACCTGCACGCCCACGGCGCCCGACACGTCCACGCGTGCTGCATCGTCGACGTAGCTGCGGGCCGCCGCATCGGCGATGACCTGGCCGCCCGTGGCAACCGTGAGCGAATCGGGGCGGAAATGGATGGTGCCACCGGAAACGATCTCCACCCGCGACTGATCGCGTCGGTCGTTGTGCTGGGAGAGATTGTCGAAGGTTGCCGAGCGCGCACCCGCGCGGATCGCATCCTGCTCTGCCGATTCCCTGATGAGGCTGTCGCGCTGGGTGTCCAGTGCCGTGGCCTTGCCATCGTCCTCGATCAGCACCGCCGTGGTCGATCCATCGGCGAGCGTGACGGTGCTGCCGGTATCACTGGCCGAGGTCAGAAGATGCACGGTGCCGCGCTGTGCGAGCGTCGTGCTGGCCACGGCAACGCCGGCCTGCTCGACGTTGCGTCCGGCCAGGGTCACGTCACCCTCGCGGGCACGCAGCAGGCCGGTATTGCGCACGCTGCCCGCGGTACTGTCGGCGATGAAGCGCGGCGCGATTTCATTGCCACGCGTGGTGGAGCTGGTATTGGCTGCGGTGCCGACGCCGCGCCGGATCACGAAACTGTCGCCGGCAGCCAGCTGCACCTGGCCCTTTCGCGCCTCGATCTGGCCGGCGTTCTCCACGCTGTGTCCCGCCAGCAGCACGTAACCGCCGCCACGCGTGGCGCTGGTCGGCTCGTGGGTCGCGATACGTGCGCCCCGCTCCACCATCACCTTGCCAGCGGCATCGCTGAGGGCGGCCGTATTCGTATCCGCGCTGTACAACCCGGTGTCGCGGAACTGGCCATCGCTGATGCGCGCCGCCGCCGCGACCAGGTTGCGGACGTTGACCTGGCTGTTGTTGCCGAACACCACGCCGTTGCGGTTGGCCACGAACACGGTGCCGCCCGCGGTGAGCTGGCCGAGAATCTGGCTGGGCCGCGCATTCGGATCGTTCACCCGGTTGAGCACGGCCCAGTCCGGGTTCTGCAGGAAGTTCAGCGTGGTGTTGCCGCCGATATTGAAGGTCTCCCAGTTCAGGATCGCCTTGTCCGCGGTCTGCTCGATGCTGACCTGGACACGTCCGTCACTGCCCTGTGACTGGATCGCCTCGCGGGCGTTGATCCAGCCCCGGGTCAACGGATTCTCATCGACCTTCAACCCGTCCCTGCCCAATCCGTCGGCAACGATGAACCCGGCCTCCCGCCGCGATTGCCGCGCCTGATCCTGCAGGCGCTGCTGCAGGGCGATGGCCTGCGCGGCGGTGCCGAGATTGTCGATCGACTGCTGCAGCTTCTGCCGCGCAGCATCCTGCTGCTGGGCCGGCAACTGGAACTGGATGGGCACGCCGTTGGGCATGCGCCCGCTCTGGGTGGCCGCGCCCTGCGCTGCGCCGCGTTCGGCGAACCAGGCCGGGCTGAACGCCTGCTGGGCCTGGCTGGCCGGGGCGACCACGCTTCCCAGTGCGACCGCGATGGCCCAGGCCATCGGATGATTGCGGCGCATCGGCGCGGCCGGATGAACAGCGGACGGGAGCGGGTGCGACATCGTAACCTCATCAACCTGGTGGACCGCACTGGCGGCGGTGATCGCAGACACGCGCAACGCATGCCCTGCCACTGATAGACGGTTCGCATGACATGAAGCCGACAGCGTGCAGGGGGCGATGGCGCTGCACGCCGCACGGCGGAAATGGCGACGCCGGCCACAGGGGCCGGCGCCGGGTCAAACAGGGTTCACGCGGTGCTGCGGATTACAGCGGACGGCCGATGCCCGCACAGGTGCTGGGATTGTTCAGGCCGGCTGCGCTGCTGGCCAGCACGAAGCGGTTGCGGATCGCATCGCGCCAGGCCTTGGTCAGCGGGATGAAACCATGGCCGGTGATCGACGCCTCGTAGGCCGCCGGGTAGGTCGCCGGATAATGACGGGCCAGGAAGCCGCGCAGGCTGGTGGCAACCGCCGAATCCTTGTAGCACTGGCCGATCACCAGGTTGGTGTAGCCGGCAATCGGATAGCCGGCCGAGGGGTTGCCGAACACCGGCACCCAGTTGGCGGGATTCTCGGCGGCGGTGCCGGTCGGCGGAGCGACGGTATCCAGGGTGGCCTGCACGCTCACCTGGTCCGGCGAGAAGCCCTTGACCTTGGCAACCTTGGTCGCATCGGTCAGGCTCGGGATCACGTCCGGACCGACATAGCCGATGCGGCCGTCCGCCGCATAGACAGCGTTGTACAGCGAGGTGCCGCCCGTGGCCGGCGCGGCGACCAGGAACGCCGGCAGGTTGTTGTTGGCATCGCGCTTGTACAGGTCGGCGAAGGTCGACTTCACGGCGAACGTGCCGCCGACCAGGTTCGAGGTCGCAGCCGGCTCAGCGGCGCAGGCCGCAGCCAGGAAGCGGGTGAACATTTCGCTGGTGCCGCTGCTTTCGGTGCGGTAGACCACGCGGATCGGACCGCTGCGGTTGGCGTCGATGGTCGACCAGTCACTGATCGCGCCGGAGAACACGCCGCAGATCTGCGCCACGCTCAGGTTGACGGCCGAACCCGGCTTGTTGAACGGGATGGTCACCGAGGTGGCCACCGACGGCACCTGGATCAGGGCGCCGTAGCGGTTGGCATTGGTCGACTGGTTGTAGTTGGTGGTGTAGGTGCTCAGTTCAGTCGCGCTCAGCACCGAGTCGCTGCCAGCGAAATGCACGGTGCCGGTGGTCGAGAACAGCGCCGAATTGTTCTCCAGGAACGCCTTCTTGCCGGTGCCCGAACCGGTCACGGCGTAGCTGAAGTTGGCCGGCAGGATGCTGTCAGCCTGGCCCTTGTAGAGGTCGGCCGGCAGCGATGCACCACCGCCGGTAACGGTCTGCGCCGACGCGGCGCCGGCAGTGGCGAGCAGCGCGGTGGCAACCAGCGCGGCCAGAGTCTTGTACTTGTACATGATCTTCTCCTGAAGGGTTTGCTGCGAAGGGAAACGCCAAGGGAGGAACGGTCACTACACGCCTGCTGTCGCTGAGGGCCTCCCAGCCCGCTCCGCGACGACAGGCTCATGCTCGTCCGTGCCGATGACAGGCCGCTTAAGAAACCTGTGGAAGATCGAGAAAAGGTATGGAGGATTGTGTGGAGAAGCGTGGCCTGTGCGCCGCACGCCCGTCACTGCACGAGCTGGTTCATTTCCATGATCGGCATCAGCACCGCCAGCACGATGGTCAGCACCACTCCGCCCATCACCAGGATCATGGTCGGTTCGAGCAGTGCGGTCAGCGCCATGGCGCGCCGCTCGATCTCGCGCGAGAGGGTCTGCGCGGCGCGATCCAGCAGGGGCGCAAGTGTGCCGGTCTTTTCACCACTGGTCACCAGATGCACCAGGATCGGCGGATAGATCTTCTGCACCTTCAATGCAGCGCCCAGTGCCGCGCCTTCACGCACGCGCGCGGCAACATCCTCGGCACAGCGCGCCAGCAGCGTGTTTCCCAGTGTCTGCCGCGCTGCCTCCAGCGCACGCAGCAATGGCACGCCGGCATCGAGCAGGATGGCCAGCGTCGAGGCGAAGCGCGCACTGTTCACGCCAAGCACGAAGCGGCCCATCACCGGTACGCGCAGCAGCATCGCATCCCAGCGCAGGCGCAGATCGGTGCGGCGCAACGCCAGCCGCCATGCTGCAACCAGCAGGCCGATGCCCAGCGCTGTCCATGCACCCCAGCTGCGCACGAACGCGCTGGCGGCCAGCATCACCTGGGTCAGCATCGGCAGTGTCTGTCGTGCCTGCACGAACGCCGTCACCACCTGCGGCACCACATAGCTGAGCAGGAAGATCACGATCGCCACCGATACCAGACTGATCGCCGCTGGATAGATGAACGCCGTGAGCACCTTGGCCTGCAGCGCATTGCGCTCCTCGATGTAATCGGCCAGGCGTTCCATCACCCGCGCCAGGTCGCCCGAGTCCTCGCCGGCGCCGACCAGGGCGCGATAGATCGGCGGGAAGTCGCGCGGCCGGGCCGCCAGGGCCACGGTCAAGCGCTGACCCGCACGCACATCGGCGCGCACCGAGGTCAGCGCCTGAGCCACATGCGGTCGCTCTGCCTGCTCGATGACGGCGCTCAATGCGCCCTCCAGCGGCAGGCTGGCGGCGAGCAGGCTGGCCAGCTGGCGGGTGGCCCAGGCCAGTTCGCTCGCTGAAAGCCGGCGTGTTCCCCAGCCCCCGCCTGCGCCGCGCGCGGGGCTGACCTGCACGGGCGTCAGCCCACGCCCGCGCAGCAGCTGGCGCGCGCCACGCGGGCTGTCGGCATCCAGCTGGCCCTTTTCGATGCGTCCCTGCGCGTTGGCGGCCTGGTAGTCGAACAGCGCCATCGTCGCGTCAACCGTCGCCGCTGACGCGCAGGATTTCCTCCAGCGTGGTCAGGCCGCTGTCGACCCAGCGCTGGCCGTCCTCGCGCAGGCTGCGCATGCCGGCGGCCCGTGCCGCCTGGCGCAGCGCGGGCTCGCCCTGCCCTTCATGGATCAGCGCGCGCACCCGATCATCGACCACGAACAGCTCATGGATGCCGGTTCGCCCGCGGTAGCCGCTGTGTGCGCAGGCTGCGCAGCCCACTGCCCGCCACACCGTGCGACCGTCGGCATCGACCTCCGCGCGCCGGCACTGCATGCACAGGCGCCTTACCAGCCGCTGTGCCAGCACACCGCGCAGCGAAGACGCCAGCAGGAACGGCTCCACCCCCATGTCTGCCAGCCGGGTCACTGCCGAGATCGCATCGTTGGTATGCAGCGAGGCCAGCACGCCATGACCCGTCAGTGACGACTGCACGGCGATCTGCGCGGTTTCCAGGTCGCGGATCTCACCGATCATGATGGTGTCCGGATCCTGGCGCAGGATCGCGCGCAGGGCGGTGCCGAAGGTCATCCCGATACGCGCATTGACCTGGATCTGGCCGATGCCCGCGAAGTCGTACTCCACGGGATCTTCCACGGTGAGGATGTTGCTGGTGCTGCTGTCGAGCTGGCCGAGCGCTGCGTACAGCGAGGTGGTCTTGCCACTGCCGGTCGGGCCGGTGACCAGCACGATGCCGTGTGGCTGGCGGACCAGGCCGGTGAACGTGGCCAGGGTGTCGTCGGCCATGCCAAGGCGCTGCAGCTGCAGCCGGCCGGCATCCTTCTCCAGCAGGCGCAGCACCGCGCGCTCGCCGTGCCCGGTCGGCACGGTGGACACGCGGATGTCCAGCGGCCGGCCGCCTACGCGGAGGGCGATGCGCCCGTCCTGTGGCAGGCGCTTCTCGGCAATATCCAGGTGCGCCATGATCTTGATGCGCGACACCAGGGCGGCATGCAGGGCGCGCCGCGGCTGCACCATGTCGCGCAGCGTGCCATCGACACGGTAGCGGACCACCGAATGGGTCTCGAACGGCTCGATGTGCAGGTCGCTGGCGCCATCGCGCGCGGCCTGTGCCAGCAGCGCATTGATCATGCGGATCACCGGCGCGTCATCCTGTGCATCCAGCAGGTCGGTGATCTCCGGCATGTCCTGCATCAGCCGGTCAAGGTCGACTTCGCTCTCCGCCGCGCCGACGACCGCCGCGGCGTCGCCGCCGTCACGATACTGTTCGCCCAGCCGCTGCTGCCAGGCCGCACTGTCCAGTTGCTGGAACGGCAGGGGTCCATGCCGGCGGCGAAGCTCGGCGACAGCCCAGGCCGGCGTCTCGGCGGTACCCAGCAGGACCGGCCCATCATCCGTGTCGGCCAGCAGCACACCGTGGCTGCGCACCCAGGCATACGGCAGTGATCGCAGATCGTTGGCCACGGTCACGGCCCGATCACCAGCTCCGGGGTGTATCCCAAGCCCCGCAGCTGCTGCAGGGCCGGGTCCAGCTGTGCCGGATCGCGTGGCAGTCGCACCCGCAGGCGCTGACCCGCTGCGCCGGGTGTGGCTTCTGCGTACGCCTGCAGCCCCAATGCCCGCACCTGCGCCACCGCCTGCGCGGCGCGTGCGGGGTCCAGGCCCTGCGCGAACTGCACATGTTGCGCGGTGCCCTCGCCGGTCGGGTACAGGGCGGCCAGACTGGTGTTCTGCAATGGTCGCCCCTGGCCGTCGCGCGCGTTGCCCTGGCCGAGCGTACCCAGGTCCTGTGGCGGCAGCTGCGGCGCCGACAGCGCCGGCAATGCCCAGCTCTGCACAGGCTGTGCACCGGCCTGGGCGTTGCGCATGTAGTCGTAGCGATCGCGGGTCAGGCGCTGGCCGGCCGCCGGGTCACGCACCACGTGCGGTCGCAGGAACACCATCAGGTTGGTCTTGGCGCGCCTGCGCGTGTCGCTGCGGAACAACGCGCCCAGTACCGGAATCCGGCCCAGGCCCGGCACCGCGTCGCGACCGTGGCTGACGCTGTCCTCGAGCAGGCCGCCCAGCACCATGATCTGGCCGTCGTCGAGCAGCACGCTGGTGTCCAGTGCCCGCTTGTTGGTGATGATGCCCTCGCTGCTGGAGCTCTGCCCGTCGATGCTGCTCACTTCCTGATAGATGTCCAGCTTCACCGTCCCGCCTTCGGAGATCTGCGGGCGTACCCGCAGCTTCAGGCCGATGTCCTCGCGCTCGATGGTCTGGAACGGATTGTTGCTGCCACCTCCGCCGTCGGTGACATAGCGGCCGCTGACGAATGGAACGGTCTGGCCGACCATGATGCTGGCGGCCTCGTTATCCAGCGTCATCAGGTTCGGCGTGGACAGGATGTTGGCACCGCCCTTGCTCTGCAGCGCGTTGGCCAGTGCCTTCATGTTGAGGATCTGGCCCACGCCCGGCAGCGTGATGGTGCCATCGATCACGCCCACGTTGAGTCCATCGCGCGGCAGCACGTCCAGCGTGGTGCGCGCGGTGCCATTGAGGCCGCTGCCGCCGGTCGCACCACCGAAGTGGGTGCCTGCGAACGTACGGCCATTGCCCAGCATCCACTGCACGCCCAGTTCAGCGGCATCGGTCTGGTTGACTTCCACGATCAGGCTTTCCACCAGCACCTGCGCGCGCCGCTGGTCGAGCTGGTCGATCACCCGACGCAGGTTGCGGTACACCGGCTCCGGCGCCGAGATCAGCAGCGTATTGGTGGCGACATCGGCCTGTACGGAGATGCCGTTCTGGCTGAAGCCACTGCTGCCGGCATCAGCGGGGTCGCGCCGGTCCGGATCGAGCCGCTGCGACGGCAGCGCATTGCCCGTGGCCCCGGCCTGCTGCGGCTGCGGCTGCGGCTGCGCGCTGCGAGCGGCCCCGCCAGGCAGCGGCGTGATGCCCTCGCTGCTGCCCATCGCCTGCGCGTCGCTCTGCCCGGCCACCACGCCACGCAGCACACCCGCCAGCTGGGTGGCCTGTGCATTGCGCAGATAGACCACATGCAGGTTGCCGGACTCGTCCTGTGCCCGGTCCAGCTTCTCCACCAGCTGGCGTGCCAACCGCGTGCGCCCCGGGCTGCTGGAGCGCAGCAGCACGCTGTTGCTGCGCGGATCGGCCATCACCATCACCTTCTGGCCCGGCTCGGCGCCCTGCGCATCCAGCAACGGTGCGACCATCGCGGCCACATCCACGGCGATCCCCTGCTGCAGCTTGACCACGTCGGTGTCCATGCCAGCCGGGGTGTCCACACTGGCGATCACCCGCGCGATGCGTTCCAGATTGTCGGCATAGTCGGTGATGACCAGCGTATTGTTGCCCGCGTTGGCGGTGATCGGGTTGTCCGGACTGATCATCGGCCGCAGCACCGCGACCAGTGCGGCCGCATTCTCGTAACGCAGCGCGAAGGTCCGTGTGGCAACCTCTCCACCTGCCGCTCCGCCACCTACCCGGCCGCCCAGCAGCTTGGCATCGGCCTGTGGCACGACCCGGCTGATGCCACCGTTCTCGACCACGGCGAAGCCACGCATGCGCAGTGCGCCGAGCAGAAGCTGATAGGCCTGCGCGCGACTGACAGGACCATCCGATACCACCGTCATCTTGCCGGTCACGCGTGGATCGATCAGGAACTGGCGGCCGGTGAAACGCGCTGCCATCCGCAGCACGCCACCGATATCGGTATCCACCAGATTCAACTGAACCGGCTCGTCGCTGGCATCCTGCGCCCATGCCGGCGCGGGCAGGTGGAGCATCCCCACGACCAGAGCCAGCACCGCGCCACAGGCAAGACCGTGCATCGACCTCATCGAAGCTCACCCGCAACGGCCTTCATCACGATACTTCCTGAAATGCGTGCCGCCGGCATATCCGCGTCCCCTGTGCGTTGCAGTTGCAGTCGTTGCAGTTCGATGGTCGGGTCGGCCAGTAGCGGCAGGAGCCAGTTCCAGAGCACATCGGCGGGCACCGACTGCACCTGCACGTGCCAGCGTCCCTCGCGCGCGTCGACCCGCACGGCATCGGCAAGGCCGGCGGCGGCGATCCGCGAACGCAGGCTGGTCAGTGTCGGCCGCTGCTCCCGGGCCAGGCGCTGGCGCTCGCGCGCGTCCAGCAAGGGCGCCAGTGCCCGCATCTGTGCCTGCAGGCGCGGCAGCTCAACCTGCCAGTAGCTGCGCTGCTTCAGCAGGGGCTCCAGCCAGAATGCCCACAGCGCAGCGGCCAGCAGTGCACCCACCATCGTCGTCAGCATGACGCGTTCGCGTAGCTGCAGGCGCCGCCAGCACTGCGACAGCGCCGCGATGCCGCCTTCCATCCACGCAGTCCGTACCCTCATCGGCTGCCCCCGGTGCTCAGCCGCAGGCGGCCACCGCCCTGGCGGACCAGCTGCAGGCCCTGCGCCTGCGCCGCCTGCTGCCATCGTTCCAGATGCTGCGCATCATCGGCCAGCGCCTGCGCATCGGCGTCCAGTTCCAGTTCAAGCGCGCCGGGCGTGTAGTCCATGCCGCGAACGCGGCCGGCCAGCTCCGGAACCGCCTGCAATGCCAGCGCGACCTGTTGCTGTATCCGCGGCAGTGGAGCCGTCTGCACCGGTGCGGCCAACGCACGCCGTGCCTGCAGGACCGGATCCAGTACCTCGGTGATTTCCGGATACTGCGCGCTGAACTGCCGCGTCATTTCCCGCTGCAACGCCTCACCTTCGCCGCGCCAGCGCGAGACCTGCAACTGCAGGCCCGTCGCGGCGAGCACCCCGGCCGCCAGTGCCAGCCCGATCGCCACTCGTGGCAGGCGTCGTCCGCCGCGCTGCAGCGGTAGTGCCCATGCCGGCAGCGGGCCGCTGGCCTCGCTGCCCGCGGCCACTGTGCTGGTCTGCAGGTGTCCGGGCCAACCCGAGGGCACCGCATGCACCCATTGCACGGCCTGCACGCCGGCCTGCTGCAGGCGCAGGGAGGTTGCCTGCAGCACGCCTGCCACGTCGCGCCCGCCACTCCACTGCACGAAGCCGCGGTCGCGCCCGCTGCGTACCAGCAGGTGCTCGCCCTTCGCCTCCAGCGTGGCCCGCCCCTCCGTCCACGGCAGCAGCAGCGGCGTCGGGTACAGCCCCTGCAGGCTCAGGCCGCACGACGCCAGCAGCTGCTGCGCCTGGGCCACGGCCTGCTGGCCCAGCCATGCCACCGGCACGGTCCCGTCTGCCGCCTGCGGCCCATTGGCCAGCGCAACATCCTGCAGGTCGTCCAGCAGCATCGCCTCCACCTCGCCCTGCAGCGCGGCCTGCAGCCGGCGACCTGACAGCGGCGGCAGCTGCAGTTCCAGCAGGATCAGGTCATGCGGATCGAGGCAGGCGTGCACCTGTGCCTGCGGATGGCGCTGTCCCAACGCCGATAGCGCCTCGCAGCCATGCGCCGCCACGTCACCGCGTTGCAGTTGCGCCCACTCCACCCGGCTGTCGGCCTGCAGTCGATCCAGCGCCGGCAGGCGCACCCGCAGCTGCACGCTCATGCGCCGATCCTCGTCCATACACGCTGCACGCGCACGCTGTCATCGCGGTACTCACGCCAGATCAACGCGCGGAAATCGACGTCGCGGTCGTCTGCCTGGACCTGTCCGACCGCCAGGAACCATTCGCTGTGGATGCCCAGCGGCATCACCGACATCTGCTCGCTGCTCACCTGCAGGCGGTTGGCGATATCACCGCGGTTGAGCAGCCAGCGGCCGCCGTCGCGCTCGTCCACCAGCGCCCGCAGCCGGCCCGGATCAGCGCCGGGTGCAACCGCCTGCAGCACGGCCAGGTCAGTCGTATTGGCGTTGACCAGCGTCTGCGCCGGCAACACCACCGTGCGCCGGGACAACGCCCGGACGGCGCGTGGCTCGGCACCGGCCAGCGCCTGCCCGATCAGGGCTTCGCGCGGCAGGGGCGCCTGCGCGGCGCGATCACCGTCGCGCAGCCGTGCCTGGATGTGGTCCGCGGCACCGCTGCATGTAGCCGCAGACACCCCCTGCTCCACGCACAGCGCCACGAAGGCCTGCCGCGCCTGCGCATCCGGTTGGCCCTGCGACAACAGGTTGCGCAGGTTGAACAGCGACTGCGCGTCCACCATCTGCAGGCGCACCGGCAGCGGCGCATCCAGCTGCACCGGCCGTGCCCAGCGACCGTCGCGCACGGTGGTCAGCTGCTCGCGCGCGTCGTCACGAAGCTGCTGCCCCGCGCGCTCCAGCGCGGCATCCACGGCCATGCGTACCTGCGCCCGCAGCTGGTCGCCACGCAGCGCACGCAGCTGCGCGGCCTGGCGGGTCAGCAGCGCGGTCGCGATCACCGCCACCAGCGCGACCACCAGCATCGCGACGATCACCGCCATGCCCTGCTGGCGACGACACGGAAAGGCTGCCATCGGAGGCGACATCGGTGGACCTCACAGCTGCCAGGAGCCGATGTCCGCATTGCCGGCATCACCTCCGGCCTTGCTGTCCGCGCCAAGGGAGAACACGTCGATGTCGCCGTGCGCGCCCGGGTTCTGGTACTGGTACGGATGCCCCCACGGGTCGTTCGGCAGGCGGTCCAGATAGGGGGTTGTCGGCATCGCGCCGCTGCTTTGGGGCGGCGCCACCAACGCCTGCAATCCCTGCTCGGTGCTGGGGTAGCGGCCATTGTCCAGGCGATAGAGCTTCAGCGCCTGCATCAGTGCGGCGATGTCCTGGCGTGCCGCCACCACCCGCGCCTGATCGGGACGATCCATCAGGCGCGGCACGATCAGTGCGGCAAGAATGCCGATGATCACCACCACCACCATGATCTCGATCAGGCTGAAACCGTGCTGCCGGGCCCTGCCACCACGAAGCTGTCTTGCCATTGTTCCGCCCTCGTCATCCTGGAAGGGACCGCTGCACCATGGTCAGCGGCGCATGTGTCAGTACGATAAACATCCACCTGCAATTCGCTGCTGCTCCACCCTGTCTGCGCTGGCGCCCGCCGGCGGCACGGCAGCCGACTGCAGCAGCGTTGCAGGTACCGCCGCCAACGCGCCTTCCACGCAGCGACGCAGCAGCGGGTGGCGACTGGCCTGCAGGATCCGCACGCATTGCGTCGGCGACCAGGCGCTGCCACGGCCGAAGCCGACGAAGCGGCGGTACACCTGGTGATGGCGCAGGTCATCGTGTACCCGTTGCGCGCTGTCCAGTGCCTGCACCCACAGCAGCAGAACGGCACGCTGCAGCATGCGGACATCGTCCATGTCCAGGGGCAGCGTCGCGATGGCTGCCTCCGGCCACGCCGGCAGTTGCGCATCGGTTGCGCGGCGCAGCGCCAGCAGCGGATGCGCCTCGACGTCCAGCGCCGCCCATCGCGCGGCGTCGGCCCAGGCGTCGCTGGAAAGCACCCAGACCCACGGATGCCCGTAGCGCTGTACGCACAGCGGCGCGTGCCGGGCCTGTTCCAGCGACCGGCTCAGGTGGCGATCCAGCTCGAGCATGCTGATCCTGCGACGTTCCGCCATCGACGCTGCCTGCGCTCCACGACGCGGATGCGCCGTACTCTGGAGAAGACGTCAGCAGGGCCGATGAAGCGACAGCGCGTTGCGCGTGATGTGCCGTGCGTTGCGGTTCAGCCGCTCTGTCACAGCGACGTCATGCGCCTGCAGGCATCGGCATCCAGCAGCGGAGCGATGCCGCCGCATTGTCGTGCCAGCACCATCACGTCGGGACGTCGGGCAAATGCGGACAGCAACCCGGCCGCGTCCGCGTCGGCCAGCAACGCGGCCGTGGCCTGGCGCAGTGCCGGCAACTGCCATCCGTCCATCGCAATCACCGCACCGGCCACGAACCAGTGCCACAAGCGGTGATGGATCACCTGGTCGTGCAACTGTGGCAGGCCCTGTATGCCATGCATCGCCATCAGCAGCAGACCGCGGGCCGCCATTGCCGGTGATACGCTGCCCTTCTCCGGCAGCGACAGCGCCTGCTGCAGCCTCAGCAGGGCAGCCAGCGGATGGCCCTGCGGGTCGAAATCCAGCAGCACGGACTGTTCCTGCCAATGCGGATCGGACACCACGCAGACCCAGGGCGATCCATAGCGATGCACCGTCAATGGACGCCGCTGCGTGGTCTCCAGCAATGCGGACAGGTTGCGTCGCAGGTCGAGCACACCGATGGTCTCGTTGCGCATTCCTTGGCTTCTCCTTGCATGCGGCAGCCACGCGACGCGCGTGGCCGGGGACTCTACCCCAGGACGGCGATACCGCCCGGGAAGCGACGCAGCTCCAACGACAGCGTCAACCGCAGCTGTTCCAGCGCCGCGTCCGGGTCATCGATGCGGAAGCGACCGCTGACCGGCGCACGCGCCTGTGCGCCGTCACCGAGCAGGACCCTGCCGCGGCGATAGCGATTGATCTCGTCCACCACCTCGCGCAACGGCGCGCGGCGGAACACCAGCATGCCTTCGGTCCAGGCGCTGACCTCGCCGGCCACGGCCTCGGCCACCACGCCGCTCAGGCGTTCGTCGTAGCGGGTCTGCTGTCCGGCCTGCAGCCGCAGCCGGCCCTGCGGGTGCTCGATGCGGGCGCTGCCGCGCAGGCACGTCACCCGGACGTGTCCCCCGGTATTGCGCACGTCCAGCCGGGCTGCGCCCTCATCGGCGATCACACAGCCCGGCCCCGCGTACAGTGCGAGGCGTGAACCCGCAGCGGTCTCGAATGCCGCCTGCCCCTGCTCCAGCTCGTAACCCTCGCCTCCCGCACCCATCCGGCGCCGCAGACTGCTCTGCGTATCCAGCGCCAGCGTCAACTGCGGCGTCAGCGCAAGCTGGAGGCGCTCGCCGGTGCCGGTATGGAAGTCGGCCGCCATCGCACTCACCGACGGCCACAGCCCCAACGGTGGACGGATCGCTGCCACCACGGCGAGGCTGGCGGGGGCGGCGATGGCCGCCCCCAGGAATGCACGCCGGCTCCATCGCCGTGCCAGGCCCGGTGCCTGCGGCTGGCGCGCCGCAGCCGGGACCTGCTCACCGGCCACGCGCACCTGCTCCCATTGCCGCCGCGCACGGGCAAACGCTTCGCGGTGACGCGAATCGGTCGCGCACCATTGGCGGAACCTGCGTCCGTCGGCTGCCGTGGCCTCGCCCGACGTCAGACGCACCACCCAGGCGTGGGCCTGGCGCTCCACGGCGTCGAGCGTGCGGTGCGGGCGATCATCAGGGTCCATGCGCAGTCCAGCCATGCCCGCACGCTGCGGGGTTCTGCTCGGCGTCAAAGTGTAGACGGACGCCGCCGGTCAGAACCGCACCTGCCGGTCCTGCCCGCTGCGCTCGGCCAGATAGTCCTGGGCCGCTTTCAGTTCGCGCTGCACCAGCCGCAGCGACACGCCCAGCTGCTCGGCCACGTCCCGCTGCTGCAGGCCGTCCACGCGGATCGCCAGCAGGATCCGGCGGCGGCGTTCGGGCATGCGGTGCAGCAGGCCGACCATGTCTCCGAGGGCACGATCAAGCTCCGCAGCCTGAGCCGGACCGGGGCCCGGATCGGCCATCTCCATCAGCGCGTCCACTTCTTCCAGGCTGAGCAGGCGATGGTCGGCGCGCTGCCGATCGATCACGGTGTTCATCGCCATCCGCAACAGATAGGCCGCCGGATTCTGCACCGGGTCCAGCCGGTCGCGGCGTGCGCTCAGGCGCATCCAGGTGTCCTGCAGCGCATCGCCTGCCAGCTCTTCCGAGCCCAGCTTGCGCACCAGCCGGCGCTTGAGTTCATCGTAGGCCCCCAGCAGGTGATCCATCAGGTCCACCGCCCCGGCCGTTCCGTTGCTCATGTTCGAATCCTTGAAATCATGGAAGGGGCTGCCGCCGGCCACAGTCGTGGTCGGCACGGGAGGGCTGGATCTGCAGCGTCACCGGCTGCGGCAACGCGGCGGCGTCGATGGACGGCGCCAGCCTGCCGATGGCCAGCAACAGGCGCCGATCGCGCCGGGCGTCGCCGCTGCCGACGAGCAGTTCGGCATCGTCGACATGGCCCTCGGCGGTGATGCGGAAACGCAGCGTCGCCGCGTAGCGGCCCGGCGCGAGCAGGGGGTCGTCACAGAACGCGTCGCGCAGCCGCTGCTGCAGCCCGCCAAAACGACGGCTGCGCTCGGATTCCGGCAGCAGGCCGACGGTACCGGCTGCGCGTTCGGGTTGCGCGCCCAGCCGAAGCACCACGCGCTGCGCGCCGATCACCTCGGCTTCGACGCCGGTCTCCTGCAGCAGGGTCTGCAGCGCCTGCAGCGGCGGCAGGCTGGCGTGCAGCGGGTAACTGCGCCGACCGGCAGCGAGTTCGCCGGCGTACATCACCGACCACCCGCTGCTGACGCTGAAGCGCTCCACTGCCTGCTCCAGCGGCTGCGCCGGAATGTCGTAGGCACGGACGTCGTCCTCGGCCGTGGCGACGAAGGCCAGCAGCAGCCACGCAGCGATGGCCACTCTCCATGTTCTGACCGCGTGGCGTCCATCCAGCCCCCTGACGTTGAACACATGACCCTCGGCAGCGACAGCAGCTGTGACGGAGGCAGGCGGCACGACCGGGAGGTCGCCCGCGCGCGACCGGCAAGCGGGGTCAGACCCTACCGGGGGCAGATGTCATTGCGATGACCGCCGCACCGGGGGCCGGCGCGGCGCGGCCTCAAAGCGGCAGCCGGGTGGTCTGCTTGATCCGCTGCATCGGGATCTCGGTCTTGGTGTTCTGCACCCCGGCGATCCTGTTCAGATGCCGGATCTGGAACTGGCGATACGCGTCCAGGTCGGCCACGGCCACCCGCAGCAGAAAATCGCAGTCGCCCGCCATCAGATGACATTCAAGCACTTCCGGCAGGGACTTGACGCTGTTTATGAAGTGGTTGGTGGTGTCCTCGTCCTGTCCACGCAGCCAGACCCGCACGAACACGGTGAAGCCCCGTCCAACCTTGGTCTCGTTCAGCAGCGCCACGTAGCGGTCGATGTAGCCGCCCTCCTCCAGCAGGCGGACCCGGCGCAGGCAGGCCGACGGCGAAAGACCGACCTGCCTGGCCAGCTCCAGGTTCTGCAGACGACCATCGACCTGCAGCGCCTCGAGAATCCGGCGATCAAGGTTATCGAATTGAGATTGCATTGGATTTCACCCTCATGGCCATCTGCCGCATCAGATGCGCAACATTCTCAATTGAGTGGCATCAACGCAACCCGATTTCGTGCCGTCGCCGCTAGGATGAAGCACCCCTCACTCGCTTCCGCTACATGGACGCCCAACCCTCCCTCCTTCCGCCTGATGCCCCCTGCCACGTCACGCCCCGCGCCGAGTTCCTGCGCGGCCTGCGCGCTGCCGTGCCGGTGATGATCGGCTTCGTTCCCTTCGCCCTGGTGCTCGGTGCACAGGCTGCGCAGAAGGGCCTGTCGGCGCTTGAAGTACCGCTCATGACCGGGCTCAACTTCGCCGGTGGCTCGGAGTTCGCCGCCGTCGAGCTGTGGACGTCACCTCCGCACATCGCGCTCATCGTAGCGATCACCGCGCTGGTCAACAGTCGCCATCTGTTGATGGGGGCCAGCCTGGCACCGCTGCTGCAGCACCTGCCACGCCGTCGCACGCTGCCGGCGTTGTTCTTCATGTGTGACGAAAGCTGGGCCCTGGGTGTCGCCGACGCGCGGCGGCGCATGCACGGTTTCAGCCTCGCCTACTACTTGGGCACCTCGGCCGGCCTGTATGGGGTCTGGGTGACCTGCACGACGCTGGGCGCGATCGCCGGCTCGCTGCTGGGCGACATCCATGCCTATGGATTCGACATGGCCTTCCCCGCAGTGTTCCTGGTGCTGCTGCGTGGCATGTGGCAGGGCCTGCGCGCAGCGCGGCCCTGGCTGGTCAGCCTGCTGGTGGCTGCAGGCACCTATCTGCTGGTTCCCGGCGCCTGGTACGTCGCCAGTGGTGCGCTGGCCGGGCTGGTGGCCGCCTGGCTGCTGGCGGAGGACGCGGCATGATCCAGTGGAGCTCGCTGCTCACCATCGTGCTGATGGCAGCCGTTACCTACCTCACCCGCATCATCGGCTTCCTGGCTCTGCGCAACCGCACCCTCGGCAAGCGTGCGGTGACGGTCATGGAGGCCGCGCCGGGCTGCGTGCTGATCTCGGTGATCGCCCCGGATTTCGTCGCCGACAAGCCCGCCGATCTGGCTGCGCTGGCCATCACCCTGCTGGCCGCCACCCGGCTGTCGATGCTGCCGACCGTGCTGATCGGCGTGGTCTCGGCCGGGTTGCTGCGCCATCTGCTGGGCTGATTCACGGCAGGCCGGGCGGGACCCGGCGCTGCCGATCGGTCTTCGCGCCGAGCGGGCGCGCTGCAATCAGGCGCTGCTGGCCGCGAGCAGGCACAGGCTGCGCGGCGGCAGGGTCCAGTCGCCGGTGCCGTCCTGCTCCAGCGGCGCCTCGTCGGTCTGCAGCAGTACGCGCCGGAACGACAGCGCCTGATCCGATACGCGGAACCGCTGCGGCTGGTCTCCGGCATTCAACAGCAGGGCGAGGCTGACATGCCGCCCGGGCTCACGCAGGCCGCTGTCGGGGCTTCGACCGTCCAGCACAATCAGCAGCGCGCGCAGTTCGGGGTCGTGCCAGTCCGCCTCCTCCATGCTGCGGCCGTCCGGATGCCGCCAGTCGATATCGCGCAGGCCCAGCGCTTCATCGTATTCACCGCGCAGGAACCGGTTCCTGCGCAGCAGGCCATAGCGCCGGCGCAGCGATAGTGCACGCCGCACGAATGCCACCTGCGCCTGCGCCGCCGGCTGCGAGGCACGCTCCCAGTCGATCCAGCTCAGCGGGTTGTCCTGGCAGTACGCGTTGTTGTTGCCCTGCTGCGAATGGCCGAACTCGTCGCCGGCCAGCAGCATGGGCGTGCCCTGCGACAGCAGCAGCGTGGCCAGCAGGTTGCGCATCTGCCGTGCACGCAACGAGAGGATCGCCGGATCATCGGTGTCGCCCTCCACACCGTGGTTGCTGGAAAGATTGTGCGAATGGCCATCGCGGTTGTCCTCGCCGTTGGCCTCGTTGTGGCGGTCGTTGTAGCTCACCAGATCGTGCAGAGTGAACCCGTCGTGTGCCGTTACCAGGTTGATGCTGGCCGACGGCCGCCTGCCGTGGTGTTCGAACAGGTCGGCCGAGCCGGTGAAACGGGTGGCGAACTCCGGCAGCTGCCCGCCATCGCCACGCCACAGCGCGCGCACTGTATCGCGGAAGCGGTCGTTCCATTCCGCCCAACCCGGCGGGAACTGGCCCAGCTGGTAGCCGCCCGGGCCGATGTCCCAGGGCTCGGCGATCAGCTTCACCTGGCTCAGGATCGGGTCCTGGCGTACGGCATCGAGGAAGCTGCCCGAGGCGTCGAAGCCATGGCGCTCACGGCCAAGAATGGTCGCCAGGTCGAAGCGGAAACCGTCTACCCGCATCTCGGTCACCCAGTAGCGCAGCGAGTCCATCACCATGCGCAGCGCGCCGGCATTGGTCAGGTCGAACGTGTTGCCGGTGCCGGTGTCGTTGATGTAATAGCGGCGATCATCGGCCAATCGGTAGTAGCTGGCATTGTCGATGCCCTTGAACGACAGCGTGGGGCCCAGCTCGTTGCCCTCGGCGGTGTGGTTGTAGACCACGTCCAGGATCACTTCGATGCCGGCATTGTGCAGCCGCGCGACCATCTGCTTGAACTCGGCCACGGTGCCCATCGACAGGTAACGCGGCTGCGGGGCGAAGAAGCCGATGGTGTTGTACCCCCAGTAGTTGCGCAGCCCACGCTCGAGCAGCTGCTGGTCGTCCACGTAGGCGTGCACGGGCAGCAGCTCGATGGCGGTCACACCCAGATGGCTCAGGTGGTCCACCACCGCATCATGCCGCAGTGCAGAGAAGGTGCCCCGCTCGGCCTGCGGGACATCAGGATGCTGCATGGTCAAGCCGCGCACGTGCGCTTCGTAGATCACGGTCCTGTCCCAGGCCGTTTCGGGTGCACGCTCGACACCCCAGCTGAACGCCGGATCGATCACGGCGCAGCGTGGCATGTAGCTGGCGCTGTCGCGGCGGTCGAAACTGAGATCGCCATCGCGATGGCCCAGGGTGTAGCCGAACAGGTGGGGCGCCCACTTCAGCTCGCCGACGATCTGCTTGGCGTAAGGGTCCAGCAACAGCTTGTTGGGATTGAAGCGATGCCCTTCCTCCGGCGCATACGGACCGTGCACCCGGTAGCCGTAGCGCTGCCCGGGCCTTACATCGGGCAGATAGCCGTGCCAGACCTCATTGGTGTACTCGGGCAGCGCGATGCGTTCGACCTCGCGGTTGCGCGCGTCGAACAGGCAGAGTTCGACCCGGGTGGCATGCCGCGAGTACAGCGCGAAGTTCACGCCCAGCCCGTCCCAGGTCGCACCCAGCGGGAACGGCCGGCCTTCGCGCACGCGCGAGGTCTGTGCCCACTTACGGCTCGCCATCGCTGCCCTCCTCGCCGCGCGCCGCGGCAATCTCGGCCTCCACCAGCCGCTCGGCCATGTGCCAGTGCCGCTGCTGCTGGTCGTCCGGGCGCCCTTCCGCTTCCCATATCTGGTGGGCCAAAGCCTCAATCCGCTGCCGTCGTTCCCTGCTGTCCATCCTTACCCGTCTCCTCGTTGATCCATACCGCCAGCGGGCTGCCAGCCAGAAGCCGTGCTGCATCCGCGGTTTCATTGAAATGTTCGATGCGTCCGTCCAGGAGGTTGCGCATGCGTCCTGCCGGAAGCCCGCGCAGCGTTGGGCCGGTGGCGACGTCACGCGCAACGTTCAGGCCGGGCCCGGGCATGGCGATGGGCGAGCCGCGCTGCACGATCACCAGCAGTACCTGCGTCTGGTGCCTGCGCACGAACGCCAGCCAGGGCGAGCGCGCAGGCGCGGACAGCGGCTGCAGCTCGCCGTACAGGAAAAGGTGCGGGTGCCTGCGGCGGCAATCCAGCAGCTGCCGCAGCAGGAGGGCCTTGATGCCGCCGTCCCGCCAGTCCTGCAGCAGCACGGGCCAGGAGCGCGTGTCCCGCAGCCATGCCTGCCGCGCCGGATAGTCCACGGCCCGGCGGTTGTCCGGGTCCACTAGGCTCAGGTCCCAGCCTTCGCCGCCTTGATAGAGGTCAGGCACACCGGGCAGGCAGTGCTGCAGGCACAGCTGTGCCAATCCATTGCAGGCGCCCGCCGGCGCGATGCGGGCCACGAAGGTCGCCAGCGCCTCGCGCACCGGCAGCAAGGGTGCTCCCTCCAGCAGCGCGTGCAGCCACTGCACGGCGGCGTCCTCCACTGCCACATCGGGATCGGACCAGTTGCTGATCCGTTTGCCCTCGCGCAGGGCCTTGGTCAGCCAGTCCGCCATCCTCGATGCGAAGTCGGCACCGGGGGCGCCCTGCATCGGCCACGCCGCCACCAGCGCCTGCCACAGCGCATACGCCTCGGCGCCCGGCAACGGCAGCGGCATGCCGGCCTTGGCGGCCATCCGGCTCCAGCGCCGTACAGCATCCCGCCACTCCGCCGTGCAGGTGCTGAGCACCGCCAGCCGCGCCCGGCTGTCGCTGCCCCGCTTGTGATCGTGGGTCGCCAGCGCAAGCAGTGCCTCGGGATGGCGTCGCAGGCGCCGCGCTGCATGCTGCAGCAGCTCGCGCCCCTGCATGCCCAGCCGCTGCGGATCACTGCCCACTTCGTTGCGCGAGAGCAGCCTGAAGTAGCGATAGAAGCCGGTATCCTCCACCGACTTGGCGTTCAACGGCGCGGCCAGCTGCCCGAAGCGCACGCGCAGCTCGCTTTCAGCCGGCGCCTGGCCGGGAAGTGCCTGCAGCAGCAGGTCCAGTGCCGCCCGTCCGGCACCGTCCAGCGCGGCTCGCGCGGCGGCAGCAGCGGCGACCAATGCCTTCCGCTCACCCGCGTCACGCAGCGAATACGGGCGATAGGTGCGGTAGTGCCGCAGCAGCGCGGCCAGCGCGCGCGCCAGGGCGGCCGTACCGATGTCGGCCTCGGCCAGCCGGGGCTGCAGAACCTGCTGCGCACTGCGCAGCAGGCGCTGGAAGTCGGTGTGAAGCGACTGGCGCAGCAGCATCCCGCGCGCGTCCTGCTGTATCTGGTCAAAGTCGCGCGTGTCGCCGCTCGCCGCCTGCCAGGCGCGTGAGAGCGCGGGCGCCGCTGCCGGATCGTGCAGCCACGCGCCAGCCTGGTCCATGAAGTCATAGCCGGTGGTCCCGTCGCAGGCCCACCCCTCGGGCAGCTGCTCGCCCTCGGCCAGTATCTTCTCGACGTGCAGGGTCACCGCCTCCGGATCACGGCTCCCGGCTGCGCAGGCAGCGTTGATCGCTTCGCGCAGGCGCTGCAGATAGGTGCCGGGCGACGACAGGCCATCCACATGGTCGATGCGCAGGCCATCCACCCAGCCCTCACGCACCAGCCGCAACGGCAGCGCATGCACCGCTTCGAACACGTCCTCGCGCTCCACCCGCAGCGCGGCCAGTTCGTTGATATCGAAGAAGCGCCGGTAGTTCACCTGATCGCCTGCCGTGCGCCACCACGCCAGCCGGTAGTGCTGCCGCTGCAGCAGTGCCTGCAACCGCTCGACGCTGCGGTTGCAGCGTTCGGCCCACGCCGGCCACTGCGCGGCGTCCAGGGGATGACTGCGCGGCGACAACGGCAGGACCAGCCCATGATGGCGCAACCCTGGCCGCTCATCGTCCACCCCCACCCGCAGTACGCCGTCGCGCACGGCGTCGTGCAGTGGCCGGTCCAGCACCGGCAACCATAGCCGGCCTTCGCAGCCCGGCGCCTCCCAGTCGATGTCGAACCAGCCTGCGTGGCGGCTTCGACGCCCGTGCATCAGCACATCGCTCCACCAGTGGCTGTGCGGGGATGCCGCCAGATGGTTGGGCACGATGTCCAGGATCAGACCCAGGCCGTGTGAGCGCGCCGCGGTGGCCAGCTGGCGGAAGGCCGCTTCGCCGCCCAGCTGCGGATTGATGCTGGCCGGGTCGATGCCATCGTAGCCATGTGTGGACCCCGGCACCGCAGTCGCGATCGGCGACAGGTAAAGGTGACTGACGCCCAGTGCGGCGTAATACGGCACCTGCGCTGCGGCCGCCTCAAGGTCGAAGCCTGCATGCACCTGCAGGCGCGCGGTGGCACGCAACCTCGTCATCGCCCTGCCCTGCGGCGCGTGCTGCTCAGGCGCGCCAGCCGCGCATCGGCGGCGGCACCGTCCCACGCCAGCGGCAACCGCCGGCGCCAGTTCGGATGTCCGCTGACGGTGCCTGGCAGGTTCACCTGTGCACGGCTGCCCAGCACATCTTCCAGTGGCAGCAGCGCCAGCCGCGACGCTGCATGGGCAACCAGTGACAGCGCTCCGTCCTCCACGGTCGCGCCGCCACCACCGCAGACTGCGGCCAGCGCCTGCACGTCCCGCGCGCGCGCGCGCAGTGCCGCCGGCAGGTCCTCCAGCTCACCCAGGCGGGCACGCCAGCGCAGGTCGCGCCCGCGCAGCCAGCCGGCCAGTGGTGGCAGGTCGTGGGTGGACGGCATGGCCACCGCATCGCGGCGCCACCGCGGCGCCGGCAGGAAGCGCTCGCCGTTGCGGGCGAACGGCAGCACCTCGATGCCCAGGATGCCCCGGGCTGCCAGCCGCTGGCGGATGCCCGGCGGCACCACCCCCAGGTCTTCACCGATCAGCACGCAGCGATGCCGCCACGATTCCAGCACCAGCAGATTGATCAGGTCATCGAATGGATAGCGCAGGTACACGCCCTGCCCGGCGCCAGCGCCGTGAGGCAACACCCACAGCCGCTGCAGGCCGAGGATGTGGTCGATGCGCAGGCCACCGCGGCCGGCCATCACGGCGCGCAGTACGCGGATGAACGGTGCAAAGCCCTCGCGGTGCAACGCCAACGGTGACCAGCTGGTGATGCCCCAGGCCTGGCCGAGCGGATTGAACGCATCCGGCGGCGCACCCAGTTCAAGCCCCTGCAGCAGATCGGCGCCACCGGTGCGTGCCTCGACGCCCTGCGGTGCACAGCCCACGGCCAGATCGGCAATCAATCCGATCGACGCGCCATCACTGCGCAGCGCCGCGTGCACCTGCACCCAGCCCTGCTGCGCCAGCCACTGCGCAAATGCATGGTCGTCGGCGCTCCCGGTGATCCCGTCGGCGGCATGCTGGCAATAGCGCAGCAGCGGTTCGCCCTGCGCATCGCACCAGGTCTCGATCTGCTCGCACTGTGCCGGTGCCTGCTGCCGCAGCCAGTGGCGCACCTGTCGCAGCCAGCGCCACTTCAATGCCGCCGAGTGCGGCCAGTCGATGCGGCGTGCAGCGGTGGCGGCATCAATTGCCATCGCCAGTGCCTCGTCCTGGCGCAGCACGCTGTCGGCAGCCTCCGGCAGCACCTGCGGAAGAGATACCTGCAGCGGATCGAGCCAGCGCCGGTCACTGGGCGAATAGGGGCTGTAGCCCGGGCCGGGTGGCAAGCCGGCGTGCAGCGGACTCAATGCCAGTGCATCGCCTCCATGCCGCTGCAGCAGCTCACGCCACCGTGTGCAGCCGGCGCTGTCACCGATGCCTGCATCGCCACGGGCGCGCAGACTGTAGACCTGCGCCGACAGACCCCAACCGCGCAGCATGCGCGGTGGCCACCAGGCTCGCGGCGGCGCCACCGCGACCGCCTGTTGCCGCCCGCCCTGGCGCCACTGCCAATAGCCCGGTTGATCCGGAACTCGCCAGCGCCCCTGCGCATCAGGCCGTGCTGGCAGCTCGCGCCCCTGTTCATCCACCCAGCACGCCGCCCCCGTCGCCTCCGGCATCACCAGTACCTGGCCATAGCAGGCGGTGAGCAAGCGGGCGCGCACCGGCGCACCATCGCAGTGCAGCCCTTCCAGCACCGCGCGAAGCACGTCCGGCGCGACTTCGCGCTCGACGCCGGCCACGTCGGTCCAGCGCTCCAGGAGACCTGCCCGGCGTGCGGCGTCCCGAACCGATATATCCGTCCTCATGCCGCCACCCAGCACGCAACAACACTGCCGCCTGCCGGCAGCACACCGGCAACGTCGGGACCCACAACGCGCTCGCCGGCCGGCACCGCATGCGCCACGGGCCGTGGGCCCACATTGATCGCGATCCACCATTGGCCCGATGGCAGCTGCCAACCCGCCTGCACCGCCCCCTCGCCAAGCACCCGCGCACCCAGCGACCGGGCCTGCAGCAGGCCGGGCTGCAGATAGCGTCTGCGCAGGGCCAAAAACCCGCCTGTGCAACGCAGCCATTGCTGCGACCAGGGATCATCGCCGGGCGGCGGCGTGTACGAGACCTGCAGGGTGGCCGGATCGTTCGGGTCCGGAATACGCGCACGCGAGGCGGCATCGGCGAAGGCACTGAAGCCGGAAAACTCGCGGCGACGTCCCTCGCGCACCGCCTCGTCCAGCGGCGGCGCATAGTCGGTGAAGAACAGGAACGGCGACCGCGCCTGCCACGGTTCACCCATGAACAGCAGCGGGATCATCGGCGTCAGCAGGGTCAGCGCCAGTGCCGCGCGCAGCCGCGCCGGATCCACCAGCATCGACAGGCGCTCGCCGAAGGCACGGTTGCCCACCTGGTCGTGGTTCTGCGCGAATACAACGAAACGCGCGGGCGACAGGTCGCTGCTGGGTTCGCCGCGGGGATGGCCGCCCAGATCAGGTTCACCTTGCCAGGCGAATCCTTCTGCCAGGCACCGGGCCAGCAGCGCGTCGGCGCGACCGGCGTAGGCCGCGTAATAGCCTTCCTGCTCGCCGGTCAGCATCACGTGCAGCGCGTTGTGGAAGTCGTCGTTCCATTGCCCCTGATAGGCACCGCGCAGCCACCGCGCCTGGTTGCGTTCGTTCTCCAGCACCAGGTGCGCGTGCGGCACCTCCGCGCGCACCTCATCGGCCAGCTGCTGCAGGAAGCGGTCATCGTCGATGGCGTGCACCGCGTCCAGGCGCAGCCCATCGAAGCCATAGTCGCGCAACCACATCAGCGCATTGTCGATGAAGAAGCGCCGCACCCAGGGCTGGCGGAAGTCGATCGCCTCACCCCAGGGGGTGCTGCGATCGTCACGGAAGAACGCCCGCGCGTAGTCACGCAGAGGGTTGCCCTGCGGTCCGAAGTGGTTGTAGACCACATCCAGCAGCACCGACAGTCCGGCATCATGCGCCGCGTCGATGAAGGCCTTCAGCGCTGCCGGCCCGCCGTAGACATGGGCCGGTGCGTAAGGGAACACACCGTCGTAGCCCCAGTTGCGCCGGCCGGGAAACTGCGCAACCGGCATCAGCTCGATGGCGGTGATGCCCGTTGCGGCCAGCATCGGCAGCTGCGCGGTCAGTGCATCAAGGCCGCCGCCTGCCTCGATGTGCACTTCATAGATGACCAGGTCCTGCCAGGCGGGCCCTTGCCACGTGGCCTGCGCCCTGCCCGTGTCCAGCACCACGGCGCTGTCGCCATCGACGCCGTCCCGCTGCCAGCGCGAGGCCGGATCTGGCACGTCCTGGCCTGAAGGGAGGCGGAACCGGTACCGGTCGCCATGCGATGCCTGTGTCCGCAGCCAGTGGCAACCGTCCGGCTCGCGTTGCATCGGCCGCAGCGCACCCTGCAGGCACAGCGTCATCGTGTCTGCGTCCGGCGCCCACACACGGAACTCCACCCCCTCACCGGCCGCACGCCAAGCGCCCAGACGCGGGGACGCTGTGGTCATGCATCAACCTGCAGGTACAGCGTGGACAGCGGCGGCAGGGTCAGCCGCAGCGACTGGGCGTGGCCATGCATCGGCCTTGGCTCGGTCTGCACCGCTCCGAGGTTGCCCGCATTGCCGCCGTTGTAATGCGCGCTGTCGGTGTTGAGGCGTTCCGTCCAGCGCCCCGGTTGCGGCACGCCAACCCGGTAACCCTCGCGCAGCACCGGGGTAAAGTTGCTCACCACCAGCAGGGTGCGGCCGCTGCCGGCAGGATCCCGGCGGATGAAGGCATACACGCTGTTGCGGCTGTCATCGGCCACGCTCCAGTCGAAACCGCGTTCATCGCGCTCGTCACGATGCAGCGCGGGTTCGGAGCGGAGCACGGCATTGAGGTCGCCCACCAGACGCGACAGGCCCCGGCCCTCACTGCTGGTCGCCTGTTCCCAGTCCAGTGCTGCATCGTGCGACCACTCATGTCCCTGGCCGAACTCGCCGCCCATGAACAGCAGTTTGCTGCCCGGGTGCGCCCACATGAAGCCGTAATATGCACGAAGCTGGGCCAGCCGCTGCGCCGGTTCGCCTGCCATCTTGGCCAGCAGCGCGCCCTTGCCATGCACCACCTCGTCATGCGACAGCGGAAGCACGAAGCGTTCGGAGAAGGCGTAGACCAGGCCGAAGCTGATCTCGCTGTGGTGATGCTGGCGATGGACAGGATCGCGCCCCAGGTACTGCAGGGTGTCGTGCATCCAGCCCATGTTCCATTTGTGGGTGAAGCCAAGCCCGCCCTCCTCCACCGGCGCGGTCACCCCCGGCCACGCGGTGGATTCCTCGGCAATCACCAACACGTCCGGGAAGCGCTCACGCAGGGTCTGGTTCATCCGCCTCAGGAAGGCGACCGCCTGCAGGTTCTCTCGCCCGCCCTGCTCGTTGGGTATCCACTCACCGTCAGCACGGCTGTAATCCCGGTACAGCATGGACGCCACTGCGTCCACGCGCAGTCCGTCGATGTGGAACCGCTCCACCCACTCCAAGGCACTACCGATCAGGTAAGCGGCCACTTCGTTGCGGCCATAGTTGTAGATCAGCGTGTCCCAGTCGGCGTGCACCCCTTCGCGCGGGTCGGCATGCTCGTACAACGCGGTTCCGTCGAAACCGGCCAGGCCATGCGCGTCGTTGGGGAAGTGTGCGCTCACCCAGTCCACGATCACCCCCACTCCGGCCTGGTGACAGCGATCCACGAAGCGCGCGAAGGCGTGCGGCGTCCCATGGCGTGCCGTCGGTGCGTAGATCCCCAGCGGCTGATAGCCCCAGGAACCGCCGAAGGGATGCTCGCTGACCGGCAGCAGTTCGATGTGGGTGAAGCCGAGTCCGGCCACGTACGGAATCAGCCGGTCGGCCAGCGCATCCCAGTCCAGCGGTGCGCCATCATCGCCGCGCTGCCAGGAGCCCGCATGTACCTCGTAGATGGACAGCGGCGCGCCGGCGCCCGTCTGGCGCCGGGCCGCCCTCCAACCCTCGTCATGCCACTGCATCGGCGCCGCCGAAGGCACGCGTGAGGCGGTGGCCGGTGGCAGTTCGGCCCAGCGCGCCATCGGGTCGAACTTGTCGGGCATCACCTGGCCATCAGCCCCGACAATGCGGAACTTGTAGCGGGCACCGGCCTGCACGCCGGGCAGGAACAGTTCCCACACGCCAGCCGCATGGCGCAGCCGCATCGGATGGCGTCGGCCATCCCATCCGTTGAAATCGCCGACCACGGCGACCCGCCGCGCATTGGGCGCCCACACCGCGAACCTCACGCCGGCGATCCCCTGCACCTGCATCGGGACCGCGCCCAGCTGGCGCGCCGCATCGGCATCACCGGCATGGAAGCGTTGCAGCAGCGCTTCGTCCAGCAGCGGGCCGAAGGCATAGGCATCGTGCACCTGCTCCACACCCTGCTCGAAATGCAGGGCAAGCAGCGGCACCGCCGCTTCACCGGCGGCGCCCTCGAACAGGCCGGGCAAGGGGCCCGGGTGCAGATCCCAGCGTCGCCCGTCTTCTCCGATCACCTCGACGCGCTGCGCGTGCGGCACCAGCACGCGCAACCGCCGTTCACCCTCGCGCTGGCGGTGCGGGCCCAGCCAGGCAAATGCATCTGCCGGGCGGGCATGGACGAGGTCCTCCAGCGCCGGCGCGATGCGGTGATCCAGTGCTGTGTCAGCGGTAGTGTCGTCCTCGAGGGCGGCCAGATGCGTGCTGTCGTGGCTCATGCGGCCACCTGGCAGGTCTGCTGGTACAGCGCCAGATAGGCTCGCCCGGCCGCATCCCAGCCGCCCGGCCGCAGCATGGCGGCGCGGCGCATGGCCTGCAGCAGGCCTGGCAGACGGAAGGTGCGCATCGCCCGCTCCACGCAACGGCGCAGGCCATCGGCATTGGCACCGTGGAACAGGAAACCGGTCACGCCATCCTCGACGGTGTCCACCAGCCCGCCCGTCGCATGCGCGACCGGCAGGCAGCCGAAGCGCTGCGCGTACATCTGGCTGAGCCCGCAGGGTTCAAAACGCGAAGGCATCAGCAGGAAGTCGGCGCCGGCGAACATCTGGCGCGCCAGCGCTTCCTCGAACCCGATGAATGCGCCCACCCGCCCCGGGTAGCGCCGGGCCAGCGCCTGCACCTGTGCTTCCACCTGCGGCTCGCCGCCGCCGATGACGACCAGCTGCCCCCCGGCCGCGACGATCTGTGGCGCCACGTCACAGGTGATGTCCAGCCCCTTCTGGTGCACCAGGCGGGAAACCACCGCGAACAGCGGGCCGGTCGAGGGCGCCAGGCCGAACGCCCTGCGCACCGCATGTGCGTTGGTCGCGCGTCCGGTCCATTCGCCGATGCCGAAGTGCGCCTTGAGGTGGATGTCGCGTCGCGGATCCCAGCTGGCGTCGATGCCGTTGACGATGCCGCTCAGGTGACCGCCGGCGGCGCGCCGGGCCAGCAGGTCATGCAGTCCGCATCCATCATCCGGGGCGGTGATCTGCTGTGCATAGCGCAGGCTGACTGTGTTCAGCCGCGTGGCATTGGTGATGCCGCCCTGCAGGAATGACATCTGTCCGTGGAAGTGCAGTTCATCCAGGTGCGCGGCCGGTACGCCCAGCACCGGCGCAAGCGCATACGGGAACAGGCCCTGGTAGGCCAGGTTGTGGATCGTCAGCAGCGTCGGTACGGCCGTCCGGTCCCAACGCACGTAGGCGGCGGCCATGGCCACCGGCCAGTCATTCAGGTGCAGCAGCTGCGGTGACCAGTCCAGCCCGGCACGCCCGGCCGCAATCTCCGCAGCCGCGTGTGACAGCGTGGCGAAGCGAACCGCGTTGTCCTTCCACTCCTGTCCCTGCCCATCCACGTAGGGCGAGCCTTCCCGCTCATACAGCTCAGGCGAGAGCAGCACGTAGATCGGCAGGCCGTCGGCCTGCACCGCCATGCCGATGGTGCACGCAGGCAGGCCGGCTCTTTGGCTGACCTGCCCCACCGCCCGCAGCTGCGGCAGGCGCTGCAGCACCTCCGGGTAGCCGGGAAGCAGCACGCGCGAATCACACGCGCCGCGCACCGCGCGTGGCAGGGCCGCGGCCACATCGCCCAGGCCTCCCGCCTTGACGAAGTCGGCCATTTCGGTCGCGACAAACAGCACGCGCTGTACCAGTTCCGGCAACTTCAACGGCTGTGAGTGGCCCCGGCGGGTCCCGATGGGTACAGGTGCACCGGGAGGCGTCGCAACGGGTGAAGCGGACTGGACGACGCGGGCCATGGCGATGATCTCGGAAGTGTTCAGGCAGACGGACGCCAACGGCGCCCGGACGGGCGCTGAAGCGGAGAGGGAAGTCGACGCAGAACGTGGGGGACGTCAGCGAGAGGCTCAGGAGGACAATAGCCCCGCATGCGATCAATCGGCCGTGAAGCCCTGGCGATTTCTTTGTGACAACGCGTCATGAGCTGAGTACGCATGCCGCGTTCATCACGCCCATCGATGCCTCCCGGACGGGACATCCACCTGGATGCCGTGCGCGCGCTGCCCGTGGCCTGGGTGGTGGCGGTCGGCTGGGTGCCATATGCGACATCCCGTCGCAGGCGGTCCCTGCCTCCCCCTTGACCAATGTCAAACCGACCGCCGGCACGCGGGGGTATCTCTATGCAGGACCCGAACATGCCGGCGTCTCCGGCAGCCACAAGGACCCTGCAATGCACGACACCCCCGACAACAGCCAGCTCCTGAACGCCCTGCAGAAGGTCATGGTGATCTCCACCACTGACCTGCAGGGCAACATCACCTACGCCAATGATCTGTTCTGCACGCTCACCGGCTTCGCACGTGAAGAACTGATCGGCCAGCCGCACAGCATCGTGCGCCATCCGGATGTGCCCAAGGCCGTCTACAAGGACATGTGGGACACGATCAGGGCCGGCGGCATCTGGACCGGCATCGTGCCGAACCTGGGCAAGGGTGGCGTGCTCTATGTGGTCGACACCACCGTGCAGCCGCTGTTCGACGCCGAAGGCAACATCACCGCGTACATCAGCATCCGCCGTGTGGTGAACGACCTGATGCAGGACTTCGAGCAGGTCGAGTTCAGCAAGGAGAAATTCGACGACTTCTACGAGGCCGCGTGAACACCATCGCTGCCACACCGGTTCGCCGCCTGCTGGTGGGTTTCGCCTCCGAATCGGGCAATGCCCGCGCCCTGGCCCAGCGCCTGGGCGCGGACCCTGGCCTGCAAGCGCTCGCGCCGCAGGTGCTGCCGTTCAACGACATTGACGTTGCCAGCCTGGGCCAGGGGGATGTGCTGCTGGCGATCTCCAGTTCGTTCGGCGACGGCGAGCCGCCCGCCAACGGCGAACGCTTCTTCCAGAGCGTGTGCCAGACCGGGTCGCTGCCCGGCCTGCGCTACGCGGTGTTCGGCCTGGGCGACACCGGCTACCCTCGATTCTGCGGCTTCACCCGAGCGCTGGACGCGGCGCTGAGCGAACGCCAAGCGCAGCCGCTGCTGCGGCGGGTCGACGCCGACCTCGGCTATGAACGGTTCTTCCAGCAGTGGCAGCCGGTGCTCCGCCAGGTGCTCGAGGGCGATGCCGCCGCCGGCCAGGACCTGCACCTGCAGGTTACCGCCTACGGTGACGACAATGCCTTCGCCGCGCCCATCGTCGAGCGCCACCGCGTCAACAGCAGTGATCCGGCCGCGTGGCACCTGCAGCTGGATATTGCCGGCAGTGGCATGGTCTACCGCGCCGGCGACACGGTGCACGTGCTGCCGGACCACGACCCTGCACTGCTGCAGGCCCTTGCCACCTGGTACGGCGACAATGCGGCCATCGCCATGCTGCAGGACCGCGAACTGCGGCTGCTGGGTAGGGGCGTGCTGCGCGAGCTGGCCAGGCTGGGCGACAGCGAGCGGTTGAAGTCGCTGCTGAAGGTCAGCCAGAAGCGCGAGCTGGATGCCTACCTGCACGGTCTGGACGTGCTGGATATCCTGCAGGACCACGCCAGCCCGGACCGCGTGCCGCTGGCCAGGCTGCGCGACATCCTGTCAGCGCGCCTGCCACGGGCCTACTCGATCGCCTCGCATCCCGGCAACGGCCAGCTGAGCCTGTGCATACGCGAAGTGCGCTACACCCTGCGCGGCCGCGAGCGTTCCGGTACCGCCACCGGCAGCCTGCTGCGGGGGGGCAGCCACGCCCGCGTGTACTGCCGCTCCAATCCAGGCTTCCATCTGGCCGACACCGGCAGCGCGCCCCTGCTGCTGATCGGCACCGGCACCGGCATCGCGCCGCTGATCGGCCTGGTGCAGCAGGTGCAGGCCAATGGCTGCGGACGCGAACTGCATCTTGTGTTCGGCGAGAAGCATTGCGAACACGATTACCTCTATCGCGAGCAGCTGCAGGACTGGCATGCGCGCGGCGTGCTCGCCGGCCTGCATCCTGCCTTCTCGCGTGACGGAACCGAAAAGGTGTATGTGCAGCATGTGCTGCGGCAGCGCGCCCGCGAAGTAAGGCAGGTGTTGTCCCGCGGCGGGCACCTGTACCTGTGCGGCAACAAGCGCCACCTGGAAGACGCGGTGCGCGAGGCCATCGACGCCATTGGCGGCCAGGGGCATTGGGACCTGCTGCGCGGGGAGGGCCGCATTCACTGCGAGCTGTACTGACCCTGCATCGATTCGGCCGGCCGTGGCCCGGCACGAGCGCATGCATCAATCGCCGACGACCCGGCCGTCCGCCATGTGCGCGACCTGCTGGCCGAAGACAACGGCATCCTGAGGATCGTGGCTGATCAGCAGCAGCGGAATGCCGGTACTGTCCAGCACCGCCGCCAGCTCCTCGCGCAGGTGCTGGCGCAGGTCGTGGTCCAGTGCAGCGAACGGCTCGTCCAGCAGCAATGCCTGCGGTTGGGTCACCATGACCCGCGCCAGGGCCGTACGCTGACGCTGGCCGCCGGAGATCTGCGACGGCAGCAGATCCCCCACGTGGTCGATACGGAACGCCTGCAGCCACTGCTCGACGACGTCGAAGCGCTGGCCACGGCGTGGATTGAACCACCCCCGCTGCAGCCCGAACGCCACGTTCTGGCGCACGCTCAGGTGGGGAAACAGCGCGTAGTCCTGGAACACGTACCCCAGGCGACGCCGCTGCGGTGGCAGGTCGACCCGCGCGTGGGAATCGAACAGCACCTGCCCCTGCAGCGTCACATGGCCCTGTCCGGGACGCAGCAGTCCGGCCACGGCCTTGAGCGTCAGGCTTTTGCCTGCCCCGGACGGGCCGAACACCACCACCTGGCGCTGCGTGCACTGCAGCGTGACGTCCAGTTCGAAGACCTGGCCCGCTGCCTGCATCCGGCGCCGCACCTTCAGGTCAAGCCACATCGCGCAGCTCCCTGCGATGCCCGCCCACCAAGCGTGCCGCCAGCAGCAGGATGACGATGCACACTACCGACGTCAGGATCACCAGCGCATTGGCCCTGCCGTCCTGCCCTGCCTGCACCGCCTCGTAGATGGCGATCGACAGCGTCTGCGTACGACCCGGGATGCTGCCGGCCACCATCAGCGTCGCGCCGAACTCACCCATCGCCCGGGCAAACGCCAGCAGGAGGCCGGCGAGAATGCCGCGCCAAGCCAGCGGCAGCGTGATGCGGAAGAACACCGCCGCCTCCGACACGCCGAGCGTGCGCGCGGCCTGCTCCAGCTGCCCGTCCACATCCTCGAACGCCGCGCGTGCCGGCTTGAACACCAGCGGCAGCGAAGCCACTGCCGCGGCGACCACCGCCGCCTGCCAGGTAAAGATCAGGTTGATGCCGAACCACGACTGCAACCACGCGCCAATGGGGCCGTTGCGCCCTATCAGCACCAGCAGGTAATAACCGAGCACCGTCGGCGGCAGCACCATCGGCAGGGTCAGCAGCGAATCCAGCAGTTCGCGGCCGGGGAAGCGCCGACGCGCCAGCAACGCCCCCAATCCAACGCCCAGCACCAGATTGATCGCCGTGGCCCAGCCGGCGACCTTCAGCGACAACCCCAGCGCGCTCCAGTCCAGGTCCATCCGTCAGGGCTTGCCGAACCCGTGCCTGGCCAGGATCGCCTGACCTTGTGCCGACCGCACGAAGGTGGCGAAGCGCCTGGCTTCGGCTGGCTGCGTGCTCGCCCGGGTCACCGCCAGCGGATAGGCGATGCGTCCGGACACCGGCACTGCGAAGGCACGACGCACGCGGCCGGCCATGGCCTGTGCGTCGGTGGCGTAGACGAAACCGGCGTCCACCTCCCCCCGTGCCACGTAATCCAACGACTGGCGTACGTTCTGCGTGGTGACGATCCTGCCCTGCACCGACGGCCACAGGCCCGCCGCTTCCAGCGCACCCTTGGCATAGCGGCCGACCGGCACGCTGTCCGGGTTGCCCAGCGCGAGGCGCCGCACGTCGGCACCCGCGAGATCCTTCAGGCTACGCGGCCCGCCCCGGGTCTGCGGCGGCACCACCACCCACAGCGCGTTCACCGCGAACACCTCGCGGGTACCGGCAGCCAGCAGGCCCTGCTGCTGTGCCTGATCCATGGTGACTTCGTCGGCCGAAGCAAACACATCGACCGGTGCGCCCCGGCTGATCTGCTGCAGCAGCACGCCGGAGGCGGCGAAGTTGAAATCGACCCGGGCGCCGGGATGGGCCTTCTCATAGGCGGCACCGAGTTCACGGAAGCTCTCGGTCAGGCTCGACGCCGCCGATACCGTCAGCTCGGCCGCGTACGCCGGCAGCGACGCCAGCACCCCCAGCACTACCAGTCCCGCTCGCGTCATCGTCGGCTCCCGGCCAGATTCAGTTCGGATCGGATTCATCGGCCGATGCCAGCAATGCCAGGCGCTCGGGCTGCAACAACAGGATTTCCCGCTGCCTGACCGCGATGATCCCATCATCGCTCAGCCGGCGCAGCACGCGGCTGGCGGTTTCCGGTGCCATCCGCAGGTAATTGGCGATCTCGGTGCGTGCCATCGTCAGGTTGAACCGGGTGGCGGAGAACCCGCGGCGTGCGTAGCGCTCGGACATGTCCAGCAGGAACGCGGCCATCCGCTCTTCGGTGCGATGGTTGGCCGCCAGCAGGGCAACCTTGCCGATCTCCGCACTGAGCAGGCTGAACAGCCGCGCCTGCAGGCCCGGCATGCGGGTGGCCAGCAGGCTCAGCCTGGGGAATGAGATCCGGCACAGGTACACGGTATCCAGCGCCACGGCATTGCAGGGAAAGCGTGCCTCGTGGATCGCGTTCAGGCCGATCACCTCACCGGGCAGACTGAAACCGAGCACCTGCTCGTTGCCCTGGCTGTCATCGACAAACGTCTTGACCATGCCGGCACGCACCGCCGCGATCGAATCGAACGGCTCGCCGGCGCGGAAGATGTAGTCGCCCGCGTGGAACGGGCCGACATGGTCGACCAGCACATGCAGTTCGCCCAGCGCGGCCTTGTCATACCCCTGCGACATGCAGGCATCGGAGAATGCACAGGTACTGCAGAAGTGCAGCGCGTCGCCGTCATCGGCAGCGGCGGGGTTCGGCGTCGCCGCGCCCTGGCGAACCTGTGGGGACGGAGTGGAGAACATCACGAAATGCCTGGATGAAGGCCTTCATCATACGGCAGGCGTGCCACGGCCGGTCTCACGGCGGCGGACGCTGCCCCCGCCGCTGATGGCCGCGCTGGCGCATGCTGTCGCGCACATCCACGTCGAACTGAAGCTGCAACGAACTGTCATCATCCAGCGCGATGGAAAATTCCAGACCCTCACGCGACGGCAGTCGTGCTGCCAGCCCCTGCACTGCATCGCGCGGCAGCACCAGCCGGCAGACCGTGCCACCGTCCAGCAGCACCGCCTGGTCGCCCCCATGCAGCGACAACGCGGTTCCCCACCCGCCCGTGCCACCAAACCGGGTCAGGTTCTCCAGCGAGTCACCGGCCAGCAGTGCTGCCAGTTCCTCTTCATCGACACGCAGGCGCATGGATTGCCGCTGCAGCTGGACTTTCATGTTGCGATGGACTCCCAGTCGGCCCCGGTATTGCAGTTGAACAGCAAGGCACGCTCATTCTCAGGCAGCGGCAACGCCGTCGCCGCCAGCCGCTCCTGCAGGGCACGCAGCGAACGCCGCGCCTGTGGATCTTCGATCAAGGTCCGCAGGGCCCGCCGGCAATGATCATTGATCTGCAGACACATCGGCAATGGCTCGCCGGAGAACACGCTGCAGGCGGAAGGCACCCCGTGCAGCCGATGCAGCAGGGCGCCGGTCAAGCTGGGCATGTCCACCGGCACCACCCACGCAACGGTATCGGGCATGGCCAGGGACACGCTGTAAAGCCCGCCCAGCGGGCCGCAGCGCGCGACCTGGTCGGGAATGCCATCGAAGGCCGGATAGTCACCGCTCACCCACACCCGCTGCGCACCGGCCGCGATCAACACGTCACGCATGTGCTCAAGCAGGGTGCGCCCGCGCCAGGGCAGCAGCGCCTTATCGCGGCCCATGCGGCTGGACAGGCCTCCAGCCAGCACGATGCCGTCAATGGCCGTGCTCGTGGTCATGGCCATGTGCGGGCGTGCTGTCCGCATGGCACAGGCTGCAGCCCTCGCTCCAGGCGCTGTCGCCATCCTCGTAGTGTTCCTGCTTCCAGATCGGGCACTGGTGCTTCACTGCCTCGATCAGCTGCCGGCACGCGCGGAATGCTTCGTCCCGGTGCGGGCTGCCGGCGGCCACCACCACGGCCACATCGCCGATGCCCAGCCGCCCCTTGGCATGCGCCACATACAGCTTCAGGCGCGGCCCGAACGCCGCCTCCACCTCGGCCGCCAGGCGCTGGATTTCGTTCAGCACCAGCGGCTCGAACAGATCGTAGGTGATGCCCGTGACCACCCGACCGACGTTCACGTCACGTACCTTGCCGATGAACACGTCGATACCGCCGAAACCCGGGTCGGACACCGCGGCGATCCCTTCTGCCGGGTCGATCGCCCCGTGCGCCCGGTCCACCACCTTCGCAATCGGCTTCGCGTCCATCGCTCAGCCCCCGCTCACCGGCGGCAGGATGGCCACGCGGCCATCCTCCGGCAGCACATCGTGATCGCGCAGCACGCGCTGCTGGTCGGCGAAGGCCGAATAGTCCAGCAGGCCAGCACGGAAACCGGGCCAACGCACCGGCAGCAGCTCGCGCAGCGCCTGGCGCAGGTCGGCCACGGTCGCACCCGACACCTCCAGCGTGATCTCCCGACGCTCATCCAGATCGGAGAACGCACCGAACAACTGCAACGTCACCTGTTTCATTCCCACTCCCTGCCCGTCAGCTGCACCGGGTCGGCGTGGCCCCAGCCCTGTACGCGCACCGCGCTGCCGGCCGGAACCAGATCGCCCTCGTCCTCCAGTACCACCCAGGCGTTGGCCTGCACCATGGACATCAGACGGAACGATTCCTGTCCGGACAGCACCCGCGCACTCAGCTGGCCCTGCTCGTCCAGCTCCACCCGCGCACGGGCGTGGACGCGCAGGCCGGGCGGCTTGCGTACCATCGCCTGCAGGGGAAGCCGCAGCACCGGTTCCTGCGCCAACCCCAGCAGCCGGCGCAGTACAGGCTCGACAAAGAACCGCTGCCCCACTGCCGCCGACACCGGGTTGCCCGGCAGGCCGAAATACAGCGCACCGTCGGGCAGTACCGCAAACAGCAGCGGCTTTCCCGGACGGATCGCCACTTTGTGGAACACGATTCGCGCCCCGCGCGCGCGCAGTGCGTCGGGCACGAAGTCGTAACGGCCCGCAGAGACCGCACCGGTACTGACCAGTACCCGCGCACCGGCCGCCAGTGCCTGGTCCAGCGCTGCATCGAACGCGGCCACATCATCACCGACGGTGCCCTGCCACACCACCTCAGCTCCGGCCGCGTGCAGCCGCCCGACCAGGTAGGGGCGGTTGCTGTCACGGATCTGCCCGGACTCCAGCGCCTGCGTCGCCTCGCTCACCAGCTCCTTGCCGGTGGCAATCACCGCCACCGCCGGTCGCGACATCACCACCACCTCCCCAACGCCAAGGGCGTGCAGCAGGGTCCGTGCGTTGATATCCACCCTCTGTCCCGCCCGCAGCACGCATTCGCCTTCGGCTACGTCCTCGCCCCGCAGGCGTACGTTCTGGCCCGGCCTGACCACGCTCTTCAGCGCGATCCGGGTCGGACGGCCCGCTTCGCTGGCGAGGATCTGCACGTTCTCGATCGGTACCACCGTGTCCAGGCCGCCCGGCATGCGCGCGCCGGTCATGATCTCCCAGGCGCCCTCGCCGCCTTCGGCATCGCCATCACCCGCCGCCTGCCAGCCCTGCACCGTGAATTCGGTACCCGACTCGAACGCCACCCCGTTGGCGCGCAGCGCAAAACCGTCCATTGCCGAATTGTCGAACGGCGGCAATGCCTGCGCGCTGTGGATGTCACTGGCCAGGGTGCGGCCTGCGGCCTCCTGCAGGGGCAGACGCTCGGCGGGAAGCGGCGTGGCCGCCTCCAGCAGGTGCTGCAGTGCTTCACTGTAGAGAATCACGCGTGGTCACCACCGTCGACCATCGCCAGGGCGTGGCCCAGCACCGGCGCCAGGATGTCCAGGCACTGCGCTGCCGCCTTCGGGCTGCCGGGCAGCGCGAACACCAGCATGCTGCCCAGTTGCACCACCTCGGCGCGGCTCAGCCAGGCCATCGGCGTGTGCTGCGCGCTCAGCGCCCGGACCATCTGCGCCAGCCCATGCACCGGCCGCGCGTTCAACGAACGCAGCGCCTCCGGGGTGAGGTCACGCGGGCCCAGACCGGTACCGCCAGTGCACAGGCACAGGCGCACGCCATCGGCGGCCAATGCCTGAAGGCGATCCGCCAACGGCTCGATGCCATCGGGCAGCACGTCGGCAGCCACCACCTCGCCGCCCAGCCTGTTCAGGCCGGCCACCAGGGTCGGGCCAGAAACATCCTCATAAGTACCTGCGCTGGCACGGTCGCTCAGGGTGATCACCGCGCAGGCCGCGCCTTCCAGGCCCTTCGGCGCACGCGGTCTGAAGCGCGCGCGCTCGGCATCATCCATGCCATCAGGATGCAGCCACAGGCCGCGCTTGCCACCTTCCTTGAACAGCAGGCGGATACCTTCGATGCGCAGCGCCGGTTCCACCGGCTTGCTCAGGTCGTACAGGGTCAGCAGCGCCGCGTTGACGCCGGCCAGCGCTTCCATTTCCACACCGGTACGCGCCTCGCTGGCACACTCGCACCAGACCCGGATGGCGTGCCGTTCCGGCACCGGCGCGCAGAACACCTGCACCAGCTCCAGCGGCAGCGGATGGCACAGTGGCATCAGCATCGACGCCATCTTCGCCCCCTGCAGGCCGGCGATCTCGGCCATGACCAGCGCATCGCCCTTCGGCAGGCGACGCTCGACGATCAACGGGTACGCCAGCGGACCAGCATGCAGCTCGCCCACCGCCACCGCCCGCCGGCGACTGATGCGCTTGTTGCGGACATCGGCCATATGGAATGCCGCGTTCAGTTCCCCACTCATCGTGCTGCTCATCCTCCGATGGAAGCCAGGTGCGGGGTCAGCCCGGTCCGGCCCTGGTGCAGGCCATGCCCGGCCGCTTTCAGGCCAAGCTGGGTGGTGATGCGCGCCAGCAGCGCGTCATGGTCGTCATCGTGCTGCAGCAGCGCGCGCAGCGGCACGCCGAAGTCGCCGAACAGGCACAGCCGCAGGTCTCCCCTGGCTGTTACCCGCAACCGGTTGCAGCCCTTGCAGAAATCGCGCGAGTACGGCGCGATGGTGCCGATGCTGCCACGATGGTCCGGATGGCCGAACTCGCGCGCCGGGCCGGCATCGGCCGCCCGTGCACGCTCGCGCCAGCCGGCAGCCAGCAACTGCTCGATCACCCCGTCGGCACGCAGGTGATGCTGCTGGAAATAGGCTTCGTTGTCGCCGGTCCGCATCAGTTCGATGAAGCGCACGCTGAAGGGACGGTCGCGCAGGTACGCCATCCACTGCGGCAGCTCATCGTCGTTGAGGCCGCGCAGCAGCACCGCGTTGAGCTTGATCGACGGCAGCCCCAGCGCCTGCGCCAGGGCCAGGCCCTGCTCGATCTCCGGCAGGCGGTCATGCCCGGTGATCGCGGCAAAACGTTCGCGCCGCAGACTGTCCATGCTCACGTTCAGCGCCGTCAGGCCGGCGCGGTGCCAACCCGGCAGGCGACGCGGCAACTGCGTGCCGTTGGTGGTGATGGCCACTTTGCCGATACCCGTCACCGCCGCCACGGCCGCGATGATGTCATCAAGATCCTTGCGCAGGCTGGGCTCGCCACCGGTCAGCCGGATCTTGCTCATGCCCAGCGCCGCGAAGGCGCGGACCAGGCGTCTGATCTCCTCGACCTGCAGGAAGCGCGGGCGGCCATCGGCCTGATACCCCTCCGGCAGGCAATAGCCACAACGGAAGTTGCAGGCTTCGGTCAACGACAGGCGCAGGTACGGAAAGCTGCGTCCGAAACCGTCGGTGAGTTGGCTCATGGCTGGTCCACCTTCTTGCTCCACCGTCCTGCCTGTCGGCGCATCACAGCATGCGGCCTGCGCTGCCACGGGAGTGTGACTGGGCCCATCATGAACGATTTCCGGCAGCGGATGCACGCTGCCGGGCAACAGGAAGAGCCGCAGCCAGTGTCCGGATGGATGCGCGCCAGGCTGACCGCGCCGCCCACCGGGCCGGCGGTGGAGCGTCTACCTGCGGGCAGATCGTGCGCGCTTGCCGCCGTTGTGCTGCGCAGCCGCGCGGCTCTGTGCGAACTCGGGGAAGGTCTGCTCGATCGGGTCCACGTCCGGCAGGATGTAGAACACCCCGCCCCGCTCGAAGGTGGAACGGATGATGCGTTCGTAGAACTCCGGCGAGACGTTGATGCAGCCGTGGGTGACGCGGTTGTCGTCCGGCGACGGCGATGCCAGGCGCTCGACACGCCTCTCTGATGGAACGCCGGTTGCGGTCGGATGGATGGAGACTGCTGACTCGTAGTCCACCCACAGCACCCGCCCTGCATCGATCGAAGGGCCGTAGCCGCCCACGAAGCGACCTGCAGGCGTGGTGCGGTCCCGTCCCGGAATGGCACGCAGGGCGAGACCCGCAACGCCGGGCGCGGTGTGGTCGCCGGTCGCTGAACCGAACAATGCAGGGGCCGCGCCGCGCAGCCGGCCGTCGCCACCGAACACCAGGATCTGCGCGGCAGCCTTGTCCATGACTGCGAACGGATAGCCCTGGCTGTCCTTGGACGCCACGACCCAGCCCGCCAGTTCGATCACGGTTTCGGAGACATCCTGGCCGGGTGGCAGTTCATCAACGGCGGCCGACGGCGGCGCGACGGCATCTTCCGCATTGACGACACCAACCACCAGGAACGCCAACGCCACTGCCAGGGCAGCGCGATGGGCACGGCGCGCAAGGGAGGAGTGGGTATGGATGGGAGCATTCCTCGAAAGCTGTATTACGGGAGGACACCAGTGGCCGCTGCGGCCACTGGGCCCCTGACTCGGATGTGCAGGCTACAGGTGGTCAGCCGCGCGGGGTGCGGCGAGGTGCCCGTTCAAGCTGCTGGACGCGGCCTTCGATCTGATCCAGACGCTGGTTGGCCTGCTGCGCCGACTGATTGGCCGACTCGGCGCTCTGCGCCGCACCCTGCACCTTCACATCAAGCTGGTCGAGCCGCGAGTTGATCGTTGCGAAATCGTCCTTGTAGGTGGCGCAGGCCCCAAGGCCTACGGTGGCGACAATCGCCACACCGAGCGTACGTGCCATCATCAGGTGCTGCTTGGTAAGAATCATTCCACTCCCTCCTTCGTCTGGGGTGTCTGGAATATAGCGGCGTTTCGGCCCACTCTCCGATTGGCTTTCAGCTGCAGGTGGAAGACGTGGATGCGGTGTGAAGACACCGTCTCAACCACGTCGCCAAGCCAATCCGGTAGCAATCGCCAAGGATGCCGCGATCACCAGCGAGGCCACCACGAAGGCGGTGCGCACCTCCGCGGGCGTTGCCGTGTCAGGCGCGACGGCGAAGAACACACCGCCCACCAACGCCACCGACAGCGCCGCACTGATCTGCAGTGTCGCACTCACGATGCCTGCGGCCAGCCCGGCGTGGCGGGCATCCACATGGTCCACGCTCTGCTTCACCAGCGCCGGAAGCGCAATGCCCTGTCCTGCGCCGATCAGAAACAGCGGAAGCGGCAGCCACGACGGCATGTCCAGCAGCGCGAGCGTTGCGACCGCCAGCAGGCCCGCAACCTCCATCACCATCCCATGCGATGCACCCTGTGCGGCCAGCCGCCGGAACGCCGAACCACACAGCGGCCCGAGAAGGAAACCCAGCCCCAACGGCAGGATCGCCAACCCCGCCGACGCGCTGCTGCGCCCCAGCGCGGACTGCTGATACACCGCGAAGACGAGAAAGAACGCAGCCAGCGCGTAGAAGAAGAATGTCGCTGACAGACTGCGCCTCAACCCGCGTATCTGCAGCAGCGATGGCAATACCAGCGGCATCTGCCCACGCCCCACGCATCGCTGCTCATGCCTCCAGAACAACAGCAGCAGGGGGCCGCTTGCCAGCAGCAGTCCTACGCACCACCACGGCCACTGGCGCTGGCGGCCCTCGATGATCGGTACCACCAGCGCCAGCAACGACGCCGCCAGCGCCACCGCTCCGACAGCGTCCAGCCGTGCTCCCTGGCGGGCGTGCGACTCACGCAGCAGCACGAATGCAGCCGGCACCGCGGCTGCGATGATGGGAAGATTGATGAGGAACACGCTCCTCCACCCTGTCCCCCACAGATCGGCTGTCACAAGCACCCCTCCCAGCAGCTGCCCGCCCACCGATGCGAGGCCGAAGGTGGCGCCATACAGGCCAAGCGCACGGCGCTTCTCGCTGTCCGGAAACAGGGCGTGGATCGATGCCAATGACTGCGGGGCCATCAGCGCGGCCGACATCCCCTGCAGCAGCCGTCCGGCCACCAGCACTTCAGCCGCAGGCGCCAGGCCGCACAGCGCCGATGCCAGGCCAAACCCCAGCATGCCTGCGATGAACACCCGTTTCCTGCCGTAGATGTCGCCCAGCCGGCCTCCCAGGATCAGGGTCACCGCGTAGGCCGTGGCGTAGACCGAGATGACCAGCTGCGAGACATCCGGGGGCGCGTGCAGATCGACACGGATGGCCGGCAACGCGACATTGACGATGAAGAAGTCGAGCGGCGGCAGCAGCGTGCCTGTCAGCAGTACAGCCAATGCCATCCAACGGCGCGGATCGGGCGACATGGGGCCCGCAGCGTCAGCCGGTAGATTCATGTCGTCCCCCCACTCAGCGCATGCCGCCAGAGGCAAGCAGGGTGTCGCCGCTCATCCATCGCGCATCATCGGAGGCGAGAAACGCAACGATCGGCGCCACGTCCAGTACCTGGCCTGTCCGGCCCAGTGGTGTCTGCGCCAGATTCCAGGCCTGGAACCCGGAATCGACGACACCCGCAGCATGTGTGCCCTCGGTCTCGATCAGGCCGGGATTGACCGCATTGACACGGATACCGCGCGGACCAAGCTCCCTGGACAGCACGCCGGTGATGGCGTCCATCGCGCCCTTCGAACCGGTGTAGATGGCGCTGTCCACCGGCAGGATGCGGGTCACGAATGAACTGATGTTGATGATGCTTGCACCGGGCCGCAGATGGGGAACGGTGGCGGCAGTGACCAGCAGCGGGCCCAGCACATTGATGTCGAACTGGTGGCGATAGAGCGCCTCGGTGGTGTCCTCGATCTTCGCGAACCGGTACACGCCCGAGTTGTTCACCACCACATCCAGCCTGCCGAACGCATCCAGGGCCGTGGCCACCATTGCATCGACCTCGCGCGCGTCACGCACGTCGGCGCGCACCGCCAGCGCCCGACCACCGGCGGCTTCGATATCGGCAACGACCTGTTCGGCGCCCTCCCGGCTCGAGGCGTAGTTGACGACGACGCTGGCGCCGTCGGCCGCCAGGCGGCGGGCAACCGCAGCGCCAATGCCCTTCGAAGCGCCGGTGACCAGCGCGACCTTGTCCTTCAGCGTGTTCATATCAAGCGGATCCAGTTCCAGGGGGAGGCGGTCAGTGCGACCGGGGCCCATGCTGAACCTTTCAAACTTGTATGTGGACTGACACTGATGCACATTTGCCGTACATTTTTGAACGAGCACGATCATGGAGTGGGGTGATGTCCGTGTCTTCCTGGCGATCGTGCGGGGCGGATCACTGGGTGAGGCGGCGCGGCGCCTTGGTGTCAGCCATCCCACGGTAGGCCGCCGGTTGAAGGCCCTTGAACAGCACGCCCGGCAGCCCCTGCTGCGGCGGACGCGGGACGGGCTGGTCACGACCGATGCCGGTGATGCAGTGCTGGCCTTGGCCGAAGCCATGGAGAACTCCGCCCTGGCCATGGAGCGCCGCCTGGAAGGCAGCCCGGGCCGGCTGGAAGGCATTCTGCGCATTTCGAGCGCGGACTGGTTTGCCTGCCACGTGCTGACGCCCGTGCTCGCCGAACTGGTACGCCGGCATCCGGCGGTGGTTCCGGAACTGATCGCCAGCTATCGACTGCTTGACCTGTCGCGCCGCGATGCCGACGTCGCGTTCCGCATCGTGCCGTTCAGTGAGCCGGACATCGTCCAGCGCCTCGTGATGACCCTGCCCTACGGCCTGTATGGTTCGGTCTCGACCATCGCCCGGCTGCAGGACGACCCCGATTCGGTCGGACTCGTCCTGATGAACACCGCGCAGTCGCACTTCCCCGACGTGGAATGGTTGCTGCAGCGGTTTCCGCGTTCGCCGCGCGCATTCACCAGTACCAGTCGCAGTGTCCAGGCGCAGATGTGCCTGCACGGTACCGGTATCGCCGTGCTGCCCCGTGCGTTGGGTGACGCGATAGCCGGACTGCAGCGCATCGAATCACACGGGACGCCTCCTTCGCGGGGCATCTGGGTGGGCTATCACCAGGATCTGCGCCACATGGACCGTCTGCGTGCCCTGCTGGACATCCTCGATTCGACGCTGCCGCCAACAGGCGCCGCCCCCTCGGCAGGGAAACGGACAGCATGATTCCGTTCACGGGCGTTGGCCTATGGTCCACCTCACCAGGCCGGCAGGACCGGCCACTGACAGGAGGATGCCATGAGGACCCGACACGTCGTACCTGCTCTGATGGTGGCACTGCTCGCCGTCGCACCGGCCTGGGCGGATCCGCCGCACCACGCCCGCGGAAACGGTCCCCCACCGCACGCAGGCGGGCCGCACAATCGCGACGCACCGCCGCCAGGATGGCAGAAGAAGGCATGGCGGCGCGGCGATCATCTGCCGTGGGCGGAAGTGGATCGTCGCTACTGGGTGGATGACTACGCACGCTACAGGCTGCGTGATCCCGGCCGCGGCCAGCGCTGGGTCCGCCAGAGCGACACCGAGTATCTGCTTGTTGAAATCGCCACCGGCGTGATCGTCGACGCGCTGCGTCGGTGAACGCAGCCCTGGCTGACCCGTCGGGCGCAGACGCGCGATGGGTCAGCCCTTCCTGCGCTGCCTGCCGCTGCTGCGTCCAGCGGTGGGCGCTGAAGGGCTAGTTCGGCAGCGCGCGCGCGTTTCCGTTTGGCCGCAGATGGAGCTGCCCGGTTCTGGTATCCAGCAGGATGTTGAAGTTGCGCAGTGCTTCACTGCCCAGCGTGCCGTCGGCATTGGATCCATCCTCATCGATGGTGAACGACACCTTGGGCTGTTCCAGTCGCAGCCCGCGCACATCGGCCGATGCGATCCGTGCATCGACGGCCCGGATCTTCCTGCCCGCCGAGCCGCTGAACTGTGAGGTACCGATCGTGCGGGTGAACACCTCCTGCAGTCGGTGGCGCGAGCTGTACGCATGGCCCAGATCGATGGCGCCGTTGCTGCCGGTGTCCACGAACAGCCAGGCCGCAAGTGTCGAGCCACCCTCACGCAGAAGCACTTCGATGGCGGGCGTATTGTCGATCCAGCGGACGTTCGCGCGGGTGTATCCGTGCAGATCCGGCAACCGGTCGTGCACGCGCAGCAGCTTGCGGTCGTAGTCGATCTCGATGATGCGCCCCGCGAAGAATGTCCAGCCAAGCACGGCGTCGAACGGACGCTTGCCGTAGTCGATCACGGCCGCCCCCATCGTCCGGCGCATGTCTCCCACGACGACCGTGTTGTGGGTACTGTAGTCCACGAAACTCACGCCATCGGAGCCGGTGTTCTCGGAGCGGTCATCGACCTGCATCGACGCGGCCTTGCGGGTGGCAACCGTGACTGCCAGTCCGTCAGCGCCGGTGTCGACAAGAAAGCGCAGCGGTCCTGACTGGTTGATCCGCCCTTCCACATAGATCCGGTGATCCTTGTCCTGCTCGAAAGGAAGGGTGATCGTCCCGGCCGCGGCGCAGGGCTGCGGAAGAACAAGCAGCCCCGCAACCAGGGCGACGTACCACGAGCGTATGGACTGGCGCATTGATGGCTTCCAGTGGAGGCAACGGCAGATTGCCGCCTGCCTTGGATGCGGCAGGGGTGCAGAAGGTTTAGACGCCCGCCGCGCTGCCCTCGATGATTCCGGACCGAAGCAAACGGGCGCCCGGCGCCTCCGGCCCCGTGTTGCCATCCGGCGCTGACCTCGGCGACCGCAGCATGCACGGGCCGTTGACGTCGCAATGCCAGACTGCTGGAGCGCGCTCCACCGTGGAGCGCCGTTGGTCGTGCGATCTTGGGGGGATCGGCAATGCCCTACTTCACTGATTCGACCGAGGTGGCCGTCGAGGGTATCGGCGCGGCGCGGCGCATCGGTTGGATGCGGTTCGTCGGCAGCAGCCTGGCGGCCCTCCCTCTGGCCTCCATCCTGCTCGAACGCCAGGATGGCGTGTGGCCATGGACGCTGCTGCTGCTCAACGCGCTGGCATGGCCGACGATCGCTCTGGTCCTCACCCGGCGTTCCCCCGAGCCGGCCGCCACCCAGTTCCGCTGCATGGTGCTCGATTCCTTCCTTGGCGGCGCGTGGATCGCGTTCATCGCCCTCAGCATCGTGCCCAGCGCGCTGTTCACCGCTCTGCTGGTGGCCGACAAGATCGCAGCAGGGGGAGTGCGGCTGGCGCTGCGGGCGACGCTGGCGCTGGTGCTGGGTTTTGGACTCGTCTGGTTCGCGCTGGGCTTCCCCTACCAGCCGACCACCTCGCAACGCAGCATCATGCTGAGCATGCCGTTCCTGTTCGTGTACGGCATCGGCCTCAGCATCCTGAGCTGGCAACTCGCGCGCCGGGTCAAATCACAGAACCGGCAGCTGCGGCGGCTGAGCCGGATGGATCCGCTGGTGGAGCTGGCCAACCGGGGCTTCCTGATCCACCGTGCCCAGCAGGCGCTGGACAAATCGCAGCGCCACGGTGGCATGGCGTGCCTGTTGATGCTGGATGTGGATGACTTCAAGCGCATCAACGACTCGCAGGGGCATCGCGCCGGCGATCAGGTCCTGCGGAATATCGCCACGACACTGCGCGAATTCGCCAGCCCGGCCGATACGGCTGCACGGCTCGGGGGGGATGAGTTCGTCGTGCTGCTGCGCGACTGCGCCGCGTCAGACGCCATGCAGATGGCGGCACGCATCCGGCAACGCCTGCACGAGAACGCACGCCGGACAGGACCGGCGAGCGATTTCAGTGTCAGCATGGGAGTCGCTGCGAGCCCGCGACACGGCAGTGTCGAGGACTGGCTGGCACTGGCCGACCGAGCCCTCTACCACGCCAAGCGGCAAGGCAAGGACACCGCCAGTTTCGCCGAGTAATGGCCGCGTAGCAGCGTCATCCCGGTCGGTCGCGGTCCCGATCCGGATCAGTGCGCCAGGGCGAAATCCAGGCCCGCACAGACCGCCGCGACCTGCGCGTCGTTGCACTCCTGCGGGTGGGTACGCGGACTGTCCGGGTAGACCTCCGTGGTGGTGGCAAAACGCGCATCGGTGAATCCGGCGCAGGCCCCGATCGAGCGCGATTCACCCCATACCACGCCCGGTGACTGCAACGGCAGGCCGACCAGGTTGCCTTCGGCATCGGCCGGGGCGATATGGGTGATCGGCGCCACGGCAGCGATCAGCGCCCGCTGGAATGCCGGTTGCGGGTCTTCGCTGTTGCCGATCACGTAGAAGCCATCGGGAATGGTGTCCCGCTCGAAGGGCTTGCCATCACGGGCGCAACGGGCCGGGTCGAACTCGTGCAGGTCGCTGTCGGTGGTTTCGTGCAGGTCCAGGTGCACCCGGATGTCGGCCTTGCGCCCGGCCACCCAGCGCATCAGCGAGGCGGCTTCCTCGATCAGGCCGCCGTCGCGGAAGCTGCGGTTCGGGTCCAGGGCAGCGGGGTTCCAGCGCTGGATGCGCTCATAGCCCCACGGACTCACGCAGGGGGCCACGATCAGGTTCAGACGCCCCAGGTAGCGCTCGGCCTGCTGCTCCAGGAACTGCAGGGCACCGTGTACGCCGCTGGTCTCATAACCATGCACGCCGCCGGTAACCAGCGCCGTCGGCAGTGCCGGGTTCCAGTCGTGGTTGACCACGGCGAACAGGGGATAGTGGTCCGGCGCGTAATCGAGCTGCCCGTACTGGATCACGTCGAAACGCTCGTCCAGGCGTTCCAGCGCCGCCACCACATCGTCATGGTAGCTGCGCTGGCGTTGCTGGCGGGCCCGCCACTGCGCGCGTTCCGGATCGCCCCAGGGCTGTCCGGGGGTGCCGATCGGGTAGAACTGCGCAACAGTCATGGGTGCTCCAGAGGTCGAACGTGGTGAGTGCAGCCGGTCATTCTAAGCCTTGTGGCGCCTGCGGGCCCGCCCACCCGTCCCGCCCTTCATCCAGCCAGGCTCATCTGGCTGTAAAATCAACGGTTTTTGGCCCCTCACCCCTTGATGGCGAACGCAGCGCAGACGGTCCTGGGTGGACCGGATTTCCTTCGCCTGCTCGCCCGTCTCAGCGACGGCGCGATGCCGGCCACCAGTCCCGTCCTGACCGATCGCCTCGGTCAGTGGGTGGACTGGAGCCGTGCTGTCGCGCTGTCGACGGCACTGGGCGGACGCGTGCCTGCAGCGGCGGACGCGGGCGAGGCGATGGACGACCTGCTGGCCGACTGCGAGCAGGCCCATGCCAGCCTGCTGGCGTCGATTCGTGACGATGCCGAAGCCGAGCGCCTGCTCGATCTGGCCGAGGCGGCCGCCACACCCACCTTTGCCTCGTTGCGGCAGCGCTACCGGGTACTGCAGCAGGCCATCCAGACCGCGACCGGGCGCCTGCGCGGACGCCTCCGTGACCAGTTGCTGCGGGCCTCGCCCGATTTGGCGCGGCTGGCCGAGATCGACGCCGTGATGGAGCAGACCCTCAGCCCGCGCGAGCACAGCCTGCTGGCCATCGCCCCGGCAGTGCTGGGCACCCGCTTCGACCGCGTGCATGGCCAGCCTGGCTGGCGCACCGCATTCCGCCATGACATGCGCTCGCTGCTGCTTGCCGAGCTGCAGCTGCGCTTCCACCCGATCGAGGGGCTGCTGGCAGCCCTGCGCTCCCACTGACCCGGAACACCATGTCCAGAACTGCTTTCCCTGTCGTTGTCTTCCTTGTCGGCCTGCTGGCCGTGTGCTGGATCGGCATCGGCTACGTTTCGGTGCACCCGTTGGGTGCAGCGGTCGCGGCGGTCATTGCCGCCTGCTACATCGCCGGTGGTGTGGAGCTGTACCGCTATCGCCAGGCCAGCGCGGGCCTGCGCGATGCCCTGGGCGATCTGTCCGCCGCCGAGGAGCGCCTGGCACCCTGGCTGGAGCGCGTGCCGGCAAGCCTGCGCAATGCCGTGCGCCTGCGCGTGGAAGGTGAGCGCACCGCCCTGCCCGGCCCGGTCCTGACACCGTATCTGGTCGGCCTGCTGGTGCTGCTGGGCATGCTCGGCACCCTGCTGGGCATGATGGACACCCTGCGCGGCACCGGCCTCGCCCTGCAGAGCGCCACCGACATGGCCGCCATCCGCGGCTCGCTGGCATCCCCGGTACAGGGCCTGGCCGTCGCCTTCGGTACGTCGATTGCCGGTGTCGCCAGTTCGGCCATGCTGGGGCTGCTTTCGGCCCTGTTGCGCCGGGATCGCCTGCAGGCCGTGCAGCAGCTCGACCGTGCCATCTCCGGCCCGCTGCACCCGTATTCGCAGGCGTGGCAACGCGCCGAATCCCTGCGACTGCTGCAGGCGCAGTCCGCAGCGCTGCCGGCCCTGGTCGACCGCCTGCAGGCGATGACCGGTGCCTTCGAGCAGCACAGCCTGGCGGCCAACGAACGGCTGCTGGCCGGCCAGGCCGAGTTCCTCAGCCAGAGCCAGGCGCTGCAGGAGCGCCTGGCGGCCTCCCTCCAGCAATCGCTGCGCGAAGGCGCCGAGGCCAGCGCAGCGGCCATCGGCGGTGCCCTGCAGCCGATGGCGGAAACCACGCTGGCTGGCCTGGCCAGCCACGGCCAGGCCCTGCATGCGCGCGTTGAACAGGCGGTGCAGCAGCAGCTGGCCGGGCTGGCGGACGGCTTCGAGCGCAGCCGCGTATCGACTGAAGCCAGCTGGACGCGGGTGATGGCCGAACAGGCCCAGGCACAGCAGGCGCTGGTGTCCGACCTGCGTCAGCATCTGCAGGCCTTCAGCGATGCCCAGGGTGCACACGGCGAAGCAGTGGTGGCACGCATCGGCGAACGGCTGCAGGCGGATGCCGACCGCCAGACCGACGCGTGGCGCACTGCGGCCGACCAGCAGCATGCCCTCAACACCACGCTGGTCGAGCGCCAGCAGCAGGCACTGGAGGCGGTGAGTCAGCATCTGGACGAACGGGCCCAGTCGCTGCTTCACGCGCTTGAAGAACGTCATGCAGCCAGCCAGTCGCTGCTGCAGGACCACGAGCAGCAGCGCCAGGCGCGCTGGGAGGCCGCCAGCACCCATCTGCAACAGGCCCACGCCGCGCTGCAGGCACAACTGCAGGCCGGTGACGAACAGCGCCTGCAACGCTGGAGCGACGCGCTGCACACCCTGTCGAACGATCTGGCCGAACGCCTGCACGCCAATGGAGAACGCCTGGCTGCGCAGCAGCAGCAGATCTGCGACACGCTGGCGGAGACCGCGCAGCAGATCGGCGAGAACGGCCGTGCCCAGGCCAGCGCCACGCTCGCGGAAGTCTCGACCCTGCTGCAGACGGCTGCCGCCGCACCGAAGGCCGCTGCCGACGTCATCAACGAGCTGCGCAGCACGCTCTCCGAGAGTCTGGTGCGCGACAACGCGATGCTGGAGGAGCGCGGCCGCCTGCTGGCGACGGTGCAGACCCTGCTGGATGCGATCAACCATGCCTCGCATGAACAACGCAGCGCGGTCGATGCACTGGTGGGCGGCTCGGCGGAACTGCTGGAGCGCGTCGGCAACCGCTTCACCGACCACATCGCGGCCGAAACCGGCAAGCTCGACGGCATCGCCGCACTGCTCGATGGCAGCGCCACTGAAGTCGGCCACCTTGCCGGCGCCTTCGGCGACGCCGTGGCCCAGTTCGGCGCCGCATCGGCCGAGCTGTCGGGCCGGCTGGAACAGATCGGTGGCGCGCTGGATGCCTCGCTGGCCCGGAGCGACGAGCAGCTGGCCTATTACGTGGCGCAGGCGCGCGAGGTGGTCGACCTGAGCCTGCTGTCGCAGAAGCAGGTGATGGAGGAGCTGCAACAGTTGGCCGCGCGCCGCGGTAAGGCCGGCACCGCATGAGCGACGAGCTGGAGGTCGACGGCGGTTCGCACGCGCCGATCTGGGCGGCATTCGGCGACCTGATGTCGGTGCTGCTCGGCGCGTTCGTGCTGATCCTGGTCGGCGTGGTAGCGGTCCAGCTGGAACTCTCGCAGCGGCTGGAGGATGAAGTCAGGCAGCGCCAGGCCGAAGCCAAGCGCCTGCAGACGCTGGAGCAGGCACTGGCCGGCCCGCTGGCGGCGGGCCGGGTGACGCTGGTCGATGGCCGCATCGGCATCAGCGGCAGTGTGCTGTTCGCCCTCAATTCAGACCAGCTGCAGCCGGAGGGCCAGGAGCTGCTGCGCAGCCTGGCCGCACCGCTGGCTGCCTACCTGGGCAGCCGCGAAGAGATCCTGATGGTCAGCGGCTTCACCGATGATGCGCCGGTGCGCGAAGGCAACCGTCGTTTCGCCGACAACTGGGAACTGTCCGCGCAGCGTTCGCTGACGGTGACCCGTACCCTGATCGCGGATGGCGTACCGGCCGATGCGGTGTTCGCCGCCGCCTTCGGCAGCGAGCAGCCGGTCAGCTCCAATGCCAGCGAAGATGGCCGCGCGCGCAACCGCCGCGTGGAGATCGCGCCGATTCCCAGGCCCAGGGCACCGGATGGCAGATAAGCTGCCAGCGCTGGAGGGGCTGCGTGCACTGGTGCGCGATCTCGATGCGGGGTCGCGCTCGCTGGCGGACTACCCGCAGGTGCCGATGCTGCAGCAGGTGCAGCACGAGTGGTCGGAGCTGCGCAGTGAACTGCAGGTGCGCCGTTCGCTGCGCACCGAGGCCCCTGCCGACGGCGGCCCGCTGAACTCCGCGGTACTGGTGCAGCGCATGCTCGATTCGATGCAGGCCGCCAGCCCCGGCTATCTGCGCCACTTCATCGATTACGTCGATACCCTGTCGTGGTTGCAGGCGCTGCAGGACGGTGCGGCCAGCGGCGGTGATGCGGCGAAACCGAAGCGCGCGCGCAAGCCCCGCAACCCCGGTTGAGGCCCGGCCCTGCATCAGGGGGTCAGCCGCGCAGCGTGGCGCCGCCGTCGACGTACAGGTCACTCATCGCCACATGCCCGGCCTGCTCGGACAGCAGGAACATCACCGACTGGGCAACGTCCTCCGGCGTAGCCAGCTTGCGCAGGGGAATGCCGGCCTTGTAGGTGTCGAGGTTGCCGGCAATCACCCGCTCGGCACCGTACGCGTCTTCCCACATGCCGGTCTGCATGGCGGTCAGCGTCGAACCGGGTGCGACGATGTTGCAGCGGATGCCCAGTGGCGCCAGCTCCAGGCCCAGGCAACGGGTGAACATGGTCGCTGCCGCCTTCGAGGCAGCGTAGGCCGCCATGCCGTGACGCGGCACGCCTGCGGCGTTCGAGCTGACGGTGACGATGGCGCCCTGTCTGCGCGGTGACATCACCCGCGCCAGTGCGCGGCCGAGATGGAACACACCGTCAGCGTTGACCGAGAAAACACGGCGCCAATCGGCATCACAGGTATCCGTCACCGCGCCGGCCTGCAGCACGCCGGCCACACTGGCCGCCAGGGCGATCGGTCCGATCTTCGCCTCTACCTGGTCGATGAGTGCATCGACCGCTGCGCTGTCGCTGACATCCAGCGCACAGGCATGGACGCGCTCGCCCACGATCGCGGGCGACTCGCGGTCGGTGGCCACCACCTGGCAGCCGGCGGCGACCAGCAGCTTCACCAGCGCGGTGCCGATCCCCCCGGCTGCGCCGGTCACCAGCGCCACGCGACCCTCAAAACCGGTCAACTGCATGTTGCGATCTCCTGTTGTTCATCCCGATGCCGCAGTCGCGCCGACAGCCATGGCGCGAGTTGCGCCACCGCATCACGGCCGGTCAGTTCGGCATGCAGGAACGGCAGTTCCAGCGCCTGCACCGTGCGCGCGTGCGCCTTCCACAGCGCCGACTGCAGCTGTGGTCGTGCCTGGTGGTCCCGCCCTGCGCGCACATGCACCAGGGTGCCGTCGAATGGCCGGTGGTGGTGCTCGCGGATCAGGCGGTTGGTTCCGGTGACCGCGCGCACCACGCCGTCCAGCACCACGTCGGGCAGGCTGCCCAGCGCACTGCCACCTCGACGCAGGAAGGCCAGGATGCGCTCGCGGCTGTCCAGCTCCGGGTGAGCGTCGGGATCGTGGCCGGCGATGGCCAGCAACGCCCGCAGTGCGGCGATCGGATCCGGCTCCGGCTCGGCCCGCCAGCATTCACTGGGATAGGCGTCGAGCAGGACCAGCTCGCCGACCTTGCGACCGATCTCGTGCAGGCGCACGGCCATCGCCTGGGCGATGATCCCCCCCACCGACCAGCCGAGCAGGTGCACCGGCCCGCGCGGCTGCAGGGTCACTACACGCTGCACGTACTCGTTGGCCATCGCCTCGATGCTGGCCGGCAGCGGCTGCGCGGCGTCCAGCGCCGGCGACTGCAGCCCGTACACGGCCCGCGCCGGTTGCAGCGCACGCGCCAGCGCGCGGTAATTCCAGGCGATGCCGCCTGCCGGGTGCAGCACGAACAGCGGCGAGGGTTCAGTCCCATCGGTCGTGGCCAACGCGATGACCGGGCCCAAGGCATGATCGGCCAGCATCGGGGGTTCGGCGATACGCCGGGCCAGCGCCGCCACCGTCGGCTCCGCGAACAGAACGCCGAGGCCCAGCTCGCAGCGCCAGCGCTGTTCGATGGCCAGCAGCAGGTGCACGGCCGAAAGCGAGTCGCCCCCAAGGCTGAAGAAGTCCGCATCCACCGCAACTGCCTGCTCACGGCCCAGTGCCTGTGCGAACAAGGCGGCCAGCGCATGTTCCAGTGGCGTGCGCGGTGCGACACCGGTCATCCCGACCTGCGGCGGTTTCGGAAGCGCGCTGCGATCCAGCTTTCCGTTGGTGGTCACCGGCCAGTGATCGACCCCGACGAACGCCGACGGCACCATGTAGTCCGGCACGCGCGCCGCCAGGTGCGCGCGCAGGGCAGCGGCGTCGGCCATTGCCACCGGCACATAGGCGACCAGCCGTGGGTCACCGGGAAGGTCGTGGCGCAGCAGCACTTCCACGCGCTCCATGCCGGGCAGTTCCCGCAGCGCCGCCTCGATCTCCCCCAGCTCGATGCGCAGACCGCGCAGCTTCACCTGATGGTCGCTGCGGCCCAGATACTCGACCGCTCCGTCGCTGCGCCAGCGCGCGACATCCCCGGTGCGGTAGATGCGCTCGCCCGCCAGGAAGGGATCGGCCAGGAAACGCCCGGCGGTGAGATCGTCGCGGCCCAGGTAGCCCCGTGCCAGCTGCACGCCGCCCAGGTAGAGCTCGCCCGGCACGCCCACCGGCAAGGGCCGCATGCGTGCATCGAGCACATACAGGCGGGTGTTCCAGACCGGGAAGCCGATCGGCACCGGCAGTGAGCGATCGCCTGCCGGGGCCGGCCAGTAACTGACGTCCACCGCGGCTTCGGTAGGCCCGTACAGGTTGTGCAGCTGCGCGTCGATGCGGGCATGGAAGCGGTCGCGCAGCGAGGGGTCGAGCGCTTCGCCGCTGGTGAACACCCGGCGCAGCTGCAGGCCCTGCGAGGCCGGCGCCGCGAGGAAGGCGTCCAGCATCGACGGGACGAAGTGGGCGGTGGTGATGCCCTGCGCGCGGATCAGCCGGGCCAGCTCGGTGGGATCACGATGCGCATCCGGACCGGCGAGAACCAGCGTGGCGCCGCACAGCAGCGGCAGGAAGAACTCCCAGACCGACACGTCGAACGTGGCGGGCGTCTTCTGCAGCACGCGGTCGTCGGGGCCGAAGCCGTAGTGCTCGCGCATCCACAGCAGGCGGTTGACGATGGCGCGATGCTCGATGACCACGCCCTTGGGTTCGCCGGTCGAGCCTGAGGTGTAGATCACATAGGCTGCATCATCCGGCGCCGGGTCCGGCCAGGGCGCGGCAGACCCCTGTGCCATCCATTGATCGGGCGGCAGCACCGGCACGCCTGCGGCCCGGTGCGCCATCGTGCTGTCGGCCAGCACGCAGGCCGGACGCGCCGAGCGCAGGATGCGCGCCAGGCGCTCGTCGGGATGTGCAGGATCCAGCGGAAGATAGGCGGCGCCGGCACGCAGCACGGCCACCAGGGCGATGACCAGCTCCATCGAACGCGGCAGCGCGACCGCCACCACACTGCCCGGCCCCACCCCCAGCGCGCGCAGCTGTGCCGCCAGTGCGAAGCTGCGTGCCTCCAGCGCGGCATGCTCAAGCGTGGCGTCGCCGCAGACCAGCGCCGTTGCCTGAGGGTCGCGATCCATGCCCTGCTGCAACAGTTCCACCAGTGTGGTTTCAGGCAATGGATGGGTGGTCGCGTTGAAGCGGTGAACCACCTGCGTGACCTCTGCCGCGGTGGCCAGTGGCACGCTGGCAATGTCGTCGGCATCCAGCGCCGCCGACACGAAATGCAGCAGCCGTTGCGCATGCGCCTGCACGTCGGCGTCGCTGTACAGGGCGGGGTTCGCCTCGATCTCCAGATCCAGCAGCGCCTGGCCATCACCGCGGAAGCCCAGCACCAGATCCTCCACCGGCCCGGTGCACAGCACCTGCAGCGTGGCCTGCACGCCGGGCAGCGCCAGCGGCCTGTAGAACGGCTGTATGTTCACCAGCGGGCCATGCAGGCGCTGCTGCGCACCGACCAGGCCCAGATCGCGCCGCAGCTGTTCGCCGCGATACCGGCCATGCCTGCGGCTCTGGCTCAACTGCCGGCCGATGCCACGGGTGTAGCTTTCGACACTGCCCTCGGCAGCGGCCACGCGCAGCGGCAGCACGTTCATCACCATCGCGGGCACGCGCGCCGACGCGTTTCCCAGGCGCCCCATGTAGGGCACCCCCAGCACCACTTCCTCGGCCGCACTCATCCGCCGCAGGTACTCGGCCGCAAGTGCGGCCAGCACATCCGGCCACGGCTGCAGCCAGCGCACCGATGCCTGCAGCAGCTCTTCACGGAAGGTGGCATCCAGCGGCTGCACCCAGCGCAGCGCGTCATCACTGGCGGCGGCGATGCCGGCCAGACCAGCGGCGGCCGGCGCGTCCCGCAGGTGGTCGCGCCACCAGGCACCGGCCATCTCGCGACGCGGATCGATGCGGTATGCCGCATCGTCGGCCAGTACACCGGCCAGGGGCGGCAGCGCATCGCCGCCGCGCCCGGCGTACAGCGCGCAGACACGATCGCTGAACAGTGCCATGCCATAGCCATCAGCGGCGAGATGATGAACGCGCAGGTACCAGACCCAGCGCTGGCCTCCCAGTGCGTAGAGCACCTGCTGGCTGATCCGGTCGCGGGTGGGATCGACCGGGCTCAGCCGGTCGGCCCGCATCGCGGCGTTGGCGTCGGCCACCGGATCGGCAGCGCTGGAAAGATCATGGACTGCCAGCAGCGGTACATGCGCCGGCTCATGCCATTGCAGCGGCTGGCCATCACTGCCTTCCGTGAATCGCAGTGCGAGCCCCTGCGCCTCTGCCGCCGCCTGGTTGGCGGCGGCCGTGAAGGCCGCCACGTCCAGCGCGCCGTCGATCCATACGGCATGGGCCGTGTTGAATGCAGGGTTGTCGGGAGCCAGGCGCTGGGCATACCACAGCCCCGCCTGGGCCTCGGTCAATGTCACCGGTGAGGCTGGCGCTGCACCGTTCATGCGCCTTGTGCGGCCTGCAGCCGTTGCACCACCTGCCACCACTGGCGCAGCGTGGTGTGCTCGGCCAGCTGCGAGAACTCCAGCGGAAGGCCGGTGTTGCTCCACGCAAGAACGAGGCCGAGCATGCGCATCGAATCCAGGTCGAGATCGATCAGGTTGTCGTCATCGCCGATGTCGGCCGGCTCGCATTCAAGCACGCGCGCCACGTCCGCGCGCATCCGTTCCAGGTCAAGCACATCGCCCGTCCTATCCATCACAGTGTCTCCAGCAGCTGGCCGGTGGTCATCGGTACGCCACAGGTCCGTGCGATCCAGTGCAGCGCCTGCTCATGATCGGCGCGCGAGAAGTCGGCGACCGCATCAGCGGCGATGAATGCCTCGATATCACGCTGGAAGGCTTCGACCACGGTCGCGGTGCAGCCGATATGCGCATACACACCGGTCACCAGCAGCTGGTCGCGCCCGCGCGCGCGCATCAGCGTCTCCAGGTTGCTGCGCTGGAACGCGCTGTAGCGATGCTTGACCAGTACGTGCTCGCCCGGCTGCGGGGCCAGCGCGGTGATGATCGGCTCATGTTCCTCACTCCGGCGCATGCCGGGCCCCCACAGGTCGGCCTGCAGGCCGCGGTCGCGCCGGTCCTGATCGCCATGCTGGGCGGTATAGAACACCGGAATTCCCTGCGCCCGGCAATGCGCCAGCAGGCGCGCGACGTTGTCCACGGCGGGGCGCAGCGGCTCGCTGTCCGCGTCGAACGCTGCCAGGAAGTAGCGTTGCATGTCGTGCACCAGCAACGCGATCCGCTCGCGCTGCGGGTGCCAGGGGCCGCGCGGCTGTGGTAACTCGCTGGCGGTCGGCAGGGAATATGAAGCAATGCGGGGCAGCGCCATCAGCGCGTTCCTCCTGTCTGTTGCAGATGACGCGCACGCAGCTGCGCACGCAGTTCGCGGCGGCTGATCTTGCCGACCGCTGTTGTATCGAAGCTGTCCACGAACACCACCTGGTCCGGCACCTTGAACGCCGCCAGCCCGCGCCCGCGCATCCAGGCCTTCAGTGCCGGCGCCGTGATCGGCTCGCCCTGGCGGATGACGAAGGCACAGCTGCGCTCGCCCAGGTACTCATCGGGAATGGACACCACCGCCGCATCGAACACACCCGGATGGGCCAGCAGATGGTCTTCGATCTCCTCGGCGGAGATCTTCTCGCCGGCACGGTTGATGTGGTCCCCGGCACGCCCCTGCACCACCAGATATCCCCCGGGCAGCTGCTGCACGCGGTCGCCGGTGCGGTAGAAGCCGTCGTCGGTGAACGAGCGCGCGTTGGCCGCGGCATCGTTGTGGTACCCACGGATGGTGTACGGGCCGCGGGTCAACAGATGTCCGATCTCGCCCTCGGCAACCGGCTGGTCGTGGTCGTCGACCACACGGACCTCGTCGTCAGGGCTGATCGGACGTCCCTGGCAGGCCACCACCAGTTCCTCGGGATCGTCGAGGCGGGTGTAGTTCACCAGGCCTTCGGCCATGCCGAACACCTGCTGCAGCGTGCAGCCCAGGCCATCGATGACGCGCCGCGCGGCCTCCGGCACCAGTTTTGCGCCGCCCACCTGCAGCACCCGCAGGCTGGACAGATCGTGCTTCGTCGATGCCGCTGCCTGCGCCCACAGCAGGGCCAGCGGCGGCACCAGCCCACAGCAGGTCACCTTCTCGCGTGCAATCAGCGGGAACGCGACATCCGGGCCCGGCCCCGGACTGAGCACCACGCGGGCACCGGCATACAGCGCACCGAAGAAGCCCGGCGAGCTCATCGGAAAATTATGCGCGGCCGGCAATGCGACCAGATACACGCTGTCGCGGTCGATCCCGCAGATCGCGTTGCTGGCACGGAACGAATAGATGTAGTCGTCGTGCGTGCGCGGAATCAGCTTGGACAGGCCGGTGCTGCCACCTGACAGCTGCAGGAACGCCACCGACTGCGGATCCGGGTCGGCCGGCAGCTGGCTGCGGTCGCCCTGCAGGTTCGCCAGCGCGACGAACTCCTCCGCATCGCCGTCGATCACCACGTGGCGCAGGGCCGGCACCTCCGCCTGCAGTGCCCGTGCCAGCCCGCGATGATCGAAACCCTCGTGCACATCGGCGGTGACAAAGGCACTGGCCTCGGCCTTCGTGGCGAAGTGCACCAGCTCGGTGATGCGGTGCGCGGGCAACGCGTACACCGGTACCAGGCCGGCGCGGAACAGGCCGCAGACGGTGGCGATGAAGCCGGCGCTGTTGCCCAGCTGCACCAGCACCCGTTCACCGGGCTGCAGGCCCAGCGCCAGCAGGCCGCTGCCGATGCGCCCGGCCTCGTGCCACAGCTGCGCATAGCTCAGTCGGACATCACCTGCCACCACCGCGATGTCATCGGCGTAGCGTTCGGCGCGCTCGCGCAGGAAGGCCGGGAAGGTCTCCCCGCGCCAATGCCCCATCCGGCGATAGTGGGCGACCCGGTCTTCGGGCCATACCTGCTGCAATGGCAGGCGGGAAGGAGATGGGCTCATGCGAGGGGCTCGGTCGGGGGCGCGGGCTCACTGACGCCCAACGCGTTCAACAGGGCAGCAAACTTCGCTGCGGTTTCGGCCACTTCGGCCTGCGGCTGCGACCCGGCGACGATGCCGGCGCCCGCATACAGGCGCAGCTGCGTGCCCTGCAGTCGTGCGCAGCGGATGGCGACGTACCAGTCGCCGTCGCCCTGCGCGTCCAGCCACCCCACGGCACCGGCGTAGAAGCCGCGTGGAACCGGCTCCAGTTCGCGGATGCGCTGCAGCGCCGCCTGCTGCGGCGTGCCGCATACGGCGGGCGTGGGATGCAGCTGCGCCAGCAGGGCGGCGGCCGGCACCCGTGGATCCTTCAACGTGGCATGGATGCGGGTTCCCAGGTGCCACATGGTGGCCGTGGCATGCAGCACCGGCCGCGCCTGCGCATCGATATGGCTGCAATAGGGAGAGAGGCCATCAACGATGGCCTCGACCACATGACGGTGCTCGTCGTGATCCTTGGCCGACGCCAGCAGGGTCTGCGCGGCACGCTCGTCCTGCAACGGATCCGCACTGCGCCGGGCTGAGCCGGCCAGCGGGTGCGACAGCACCTGCGCGCCGCGCTTGCGCAGCAGCAGCTCGGGCGTCGCCCCGACCAGCCATGCCGGGGCCTGGCCCAGCTCCACCGGCAGTGGCACCGCGTAGGTCGCCACCGACGGATCGGCTCCCAGTCTCGCCAGCAGCACGTCGGGCGTCAGGGCGTGGCGTGTGTGTGCCAACAGGCTGCGCGCCAGTACCACCTTGTGCAGGTCCTGTCGGGGATCACGCAAGGCCTGCACTGCCCTATCCACCGCTGCGGCGTAGTCGTCCGCCGAAGGTTCGGCCTGCACGACCCCCTCCAGCGCAGGCGCAGCCTGCGGCTGCACCGGCAACGCAGGCAGCACGCGTTCGGGCTGGTACAGCGCATCGTCGGCACGTGGTTCGAACGGAATCGCTCCGACCAGCAGGCCCGGCCCGCCCCGCTGCTGCGCGAAGAACGCAGCCACGCGCCCGGCCAGCGTCACCAGCGGACCGGACGCAAGCGCCGCACGACAGCCACGCGCATGCACATGCTGCCCTGCATGCTGCAGCAGGAACAGCGTGGGGTCATCCGCAGCCGGCAACGGCAACGGCGCCGTCTCCTGCCATGCATCGTCCCTGAGCGAATCGTTCATGTCGCCTCCTTCATCCGGTGCGTTGCCGCCAGCACGCACAGCAACAGCAGCAGCACACCCACCAGCAGATACGGCAGGCTCGGCCCGCCCCGATACAACAGCGTGCCGAGCATCGGCCCGACCACCATGCCCAGCCCCTGTGCCGCAGCGACCGTTCCGGCGGCGGCACCCTGTTCGTGTGCCTGCACCGCATCGGCGGCCAGCGCCTGGAACGACGGGAACACGAAGCCCATGCCGAATGCCGCCAGCGCATAGGCCGCCGGCAGCTGCCAGGACTGCTGCACGGCGGCTACCGAGGCGAAGCCGATACCGGCGATCAATGCACCCAGCACGATCCAGCGCCGCGGTGGCACCTCCAGCTTCATCACCAGTGCCTGCGCCAGGATCAGCCCGACGCCCACAGCGGTCAGTGCGATGCCGGCCATGCGCGCGCCTTCAGCCGCTGCCAGGCCGAGGCGATCGATCGCGAAGAAGCCGACCGTCACCTGCGCGATGGTCACCGACACCATTGCTAGGAACGCGGCCAGCTGGGGCAGCCGAAGGCGCCGGTCCAGACGGCGCAGGGGCGTCCGTCGTGCTGACGATGCCGCCGCTGCCGGCGCTGTCGAAGGCAGACGCCACGCCAGCAGTGCCAGCGCCAGCAGCGGCAACAGCGCGGCCACATACAGCGCCAGCGAAAGATGCGTGTAGGCCAGCCAGCCTGCTGCCGCTGGGCCCAGCACCATCCCCAGTGCATTGGCACTGCCAAGACGGGCGAGAAACTGCGTGCGCTGGCCGGCCGGCGCCTGGTCGGCGATCAAGGCTGCGGCCGTCGGTGGCACCGCGGCATAGAACAGCCCGATCAGCCCGCGCGCGCCCACCAGCACCAGCACCGACACAACCACCGGCGGCGTGACCTGCAGGGCCACATCGATGAACATGGCGAGCGCGAGGTAGACGCCGGTGTACGCGCCCATCGCCAGCAGCAGCACGCGCTTGCGACCGATGCGGTCGCTGAGTTGGCCCCAGCGGCGAGCCGCCAGCATCCACAGCACGCCGGCGGCCGTCACCGACAGGCCCGCGTGCCATTCGGACAGGCCCAGCAGCCGGACCACCGGGCCGATCACGGCGACGAAAGACATCATGGCCATGGTGCCGATCAGGGCCGCCAACACCAGGGCCGGCAAACCGGGAACGACGGGACGTGCGTGCATGGAACACCAGCCGTGACAGGGAAGGACGGCAGAACGCCAGCACGACGCTCCGCCCGATGCCGCCACGTCACGCAGCGGCATCACCCTTAAATGATAACGGCTCGTATTTGCATTTGATACCCATTCAATTGAATGGACCCGCAACAGCCGTGTCAGCGCGTCACACGCGGCGACAGCAGGCCGCGACGGCGGAACCACCACTCCAGCGGCAGCGTGACCAGCGGCGGGACAGCAGCAAGCAGGGCCAGCGCGCTGGCCCACCATGGCCAGCGCAGGCGCACTGCGGAGAACAGGGTCACGGCCACGTACACCAGGAACGCCACGCCATGCAGCGGCCCGAACACCTTGACCAGGGCGACGTTGGCCTGCGGGCCGTACTTCAGCCACATGCCCACCAGCAGGCCGGCCCAGGTGATGGCCTCGATGAAGGCAACCACGGCGAACAGCCGTCCGACGGGGTGCATGGGATTGCCTGGGGTCACATCGGGCTCCTGCAGGGACAGAAGATGCGAATGATACGCAGATGCGAACGTTCAGGACACCGCCCACACGTCGGTAGCGCCGGGCCATGCCCGGCGGGCGCAGCACAGCTACCGGGGGATATGCGGCAGCACCCGCTCCCCGATCTCGCGCAGCACGGCCTCCACCGGCCGGCCGTTGTCGACCAGATTGAACATCACATGCGCCACGCCCTGCGCATGCACGCGCAGCAGATAGTCACGCAGGCCATCGCGGCCGACCTTCAGGCCAAGCGGCAACGGCTCGGCGGGTGCCTGCGGGTCCGCCTGCAGGTCCAGCAGCATCGACTGCACGAACGGTCTGCCCGCCGCGCCCTGTTGCGCCAACGCCTGCTGCCACAGACCGATGCGTCCCTCCTGGGCAGCCTCCTCGCGGTGATAGGTGGCCCATCCTTCAGACTCACGGGCGATCCACTGCAGGCTCTGCCTGGCGGTACCCACCACCAGCATCGGAATGCGCGCGGCCGGCGCAGGCAGCACGTCGAAGCCTCCGGTCACCTGCAGCACGGCGGCCCGCTCGTGTGCCTGCGGCGACAGCGCCGCCCGCAGCAACGACCAGCGCTCACGGAACGTCGCGGCCCTGCCCTCCAGATCCTCGCCGAACGCGGCGAATTCCTCCGGGCGATCACCCGAACCCAGGCCCAGCACGAAACGCCCGCCGCTGATGCGGTCCAGGCTCAAGGCCGACTTCGCCACCTGCAGCGGCTGGCGCAATGGCAGCACGATGGCCGCACTGCCAACCACGATGCGCTCTGTCGCGGCGGCCAGCATGCCCAGCCACAGGAAGGGATCATCCAGCGCGCTCGCGGTCGCCTCCGGTCCCTGCGGCACCATCAAGGGCACGTCGCGCGTCCACAGCGCGGCAAAGCCGAGGTCATCGGCCAACCGGGCGATACGCCGCGCCTCATGCGGATCGGCCAACCCGTGCGCCGCCACCGGCGTCATCAGTCCCAGGCTCAGGCCCTGTTCTGCAAACAGCGCAGCGTAGGCAGAATTGAAATCGCTCATGCTGTCAGCTTAGCGTGGAGCCCTGCCGCAGGTGCGTGCCAAGCCGGTGGGTTCAATGGGGTGCTGTATCGGCAGAGGGTGCGGGCGGCGGACGTCATGCCCTGCAGCGCACCCTTCATGAGCAAACTGAATCAGCAGCCTCTGCCGTCATTCCTACAATGGCCTGTCACCCTGCCCTTCGAGATGCTGCCGATGCGCGTTGCGCTTTCCGTGTTGCTGCTGGCTTCGGCGCTGAGCGCCTGCACCCCGGCCCCGGTTTCCACCGCCAACTCCGCCGAGGCCCCCGCACCGGCGTCCGCCATCGCCTGGCGCCAGGGCGACGTCGACGACGCCTTCGCCGAAGCCGCCGACAGCGGCAAGCCGGTGCTGCTGTACTGGGGTGCGGTCTGGTGCCCACCGTGCAACCAGCTCAAGGCGGGTCTGTTCAAGGACCCGGCCTTCATCGCGCTGACCAGCAAATTCGTTCCCGTCTACCTGGATGGCGACGAGGAAGGTGCGCAGGCCTGGGGCGAGCGCTTCGGCGTGCGCGGCTATCCGACCCTGATCGTGATGGACCCACAACGCAACGAAATCACCCGCGTGGCCGGCGGCAACGATGCCGCCGAACTGACCCGGGCACTGACCGTGGCCGCAGGCCGCCGCAGTGCCGTTGCCGCCACCCTGGCCACCGCATTGACGACGCCGGAGCAACTGGCCGCCGAAGACTGGCAGGTGTTGGGCGACTACGGTTGGGAAGTCGACGCCAACCGCCTGGCCGGCGAACGCAACAGCCAGGACGTGCTGCGCCAGCTGTCCAAGGCCGCACCGGAGGCCGCGCTGCAGCGCCGTTTCGCTCTGCTTGCCTTGGCGACAGCCGAAAAGCCCGATGCCTCGCCCACCGAAGTGCGCGAGCTGCTGCAGGCTGTTCTGGCGCACCCCGCGGAGGTGCGACGCAACCGCGAGCTGCTGGGCTATGCGGGCGTACAGCTGGTCAAGCAGGCCAGTACCGGGCCGGCCACCAGCAACACCCTGGGGCAGCAGCTGCTGGTCGCACTGGAGCGCGCAGACGCCGAGCGTGGCGACCGCGCCGACGACGCGTTGTCGCGTGCGCTGACCGAAGTGTCGCTGGCCCGCCAGCAACAGCCCAAGGGCGCACTGCCCGCTACTCTGGTTGATCGGGTCAAGCAGCGCGTGGCCGCCGCCGATGCCGCCGCCACCGATGCGCATGCACGCCAGGCCACGATCAGCAGCGCGGTCTACGCACTGCGCCAGGTCGGCGACGACGCCGGCGCGGAGTCGCTGCTGCTGGCCGAGCTGAAGCGCAGCGAGCAGCCGTACTACTACATGCCTGAGCTGGCCGAACTGGCCGAGCAGCGCGGCGACACTGCCGGTGCGCTGGAGTGGCTGAAACGGGCCTACGATGGTGCGCAAGGCCCGGCGACCCGCGTGCAGTGGGGTGTGCTGTATGTGGAAGGCCTGCTGAAGCTGGCGCCGGACGATGCACCGCGCATCGAGCAGGCGACCGCCTCGTTGATCGCCGAACTGGAGGCACAGCCGTCGGGCTACCACCAGCGCACCCGCCAGCGCTTCGAACGCCTGGCCGGGCAGCTGAAGGCATGGAGTGGCAAGCACCAGGGCGCGCAGACGCTGGCGCGGCTGCAGCAGCGGATGCAGCAGGCGTGCGGCAATCAGGTGGATGGGGCGTGCAGGGGTTGGCTGGGTTGAGTGGATGAAGGAGCAGGCGGGTTGACCTCAACCATTGTTGAGGTGCGATAACAGTCTCCCCACGGCCAGCCCGCTGGCCATCGCTACGGAGACTGCTTCAATGTCGTACTCGCTTCCCCCGCTCCCCTATGCCTACGATGCCCTCGAACCGCATTTCGATGCGCGGACGATGGAGATCCACCACAGCAGGCACCACCAGACCTACGTCAACAACCTCAATGCCGCGGTCGAGCAGGCCGGCCTCGCCGAACAGCCGGTCGAGGCGCTGATCGCCAGCCTCGATGCCGTGCCGGAGGCCCAGCGCAGCGCAGTCCGGAACAACGGTGGCGGCCACGCCAACCACAGCCTGTTCTGGACCGTGCTCAGCGCACGCGGCGGCACGCCCGATGAGGTGCTGGCGGCGGCCATCGACCGTGACCTCGGCGGCTTCGATGCCTTCAAGGATGCCTTCAGCAAGGCGGCGCTGACCCGCTTCGGCAGCGGCTGGGCCTGGCTGACCAGTGATCGCGATGGCCGCCTGCGGGTTGAAAGCAGCGCCAACCAGGACAGCCCGCTGATGGGCGCGGCGGCCGGCCTGTCCGGCAACACGCCGATCCTCGGCCTGGATGTGTGGGAGCACGCGTACTACCTGCATTACCAGAACCGCCGTCCGGACTACATCGGGGCGTTCTTCAACATCATCGACTGGGCCGAAGTCGGTCGCCGCTACCGCCAGGCGGGCGGCGCATGAGCGCCTGCACTCCCCATTACGCCGGGCCGTGGGCAGGGGTCTTCCCCGCCCCGGCTCCGGTACCCTCGGTCAGTCTGCCGCCGCGTGCATTGCGGCGGCTGCTCGGCCACTTCCCTACCGGCGTGGCCATCGTCTGCACCCGCGACGCACGGGGCACACCGCTGGGCCTGACCATCAATTCCTTCGTGCCGGTGTCGCTGCAGCCGCCGCTGGTACTGTGGAACCTGGCCCTGCACGCACAGAGCCTGCAGGCCTTCCAGCGCGCCACGCGCTTCGCGATCAGCGTGCTGGGCGCGGACCAGGAAGCACTGGCGCGCACGTTCGCCGATCCCCAGGTGCGCAATCGTTTCGACGGCGTACCCCTGCTTCCAGACGAAGACGACGCGCCGCCGCGCATCGCCGGCGCGGTCGCGCACCTGACCTGCACCCGTCATGCGCAATGGCCTGTGGGTGATCACCTGCTGCTGGCCGGCCGCATCATCGAGATCAATGAGACCGGCGGTGCGCCGCTGATGTTCCACCGTGGCCGCTTCCTGCCGGGGCCGCTGGACACCCTGCGGGAGGTACAGACATGACCATCGAGGCACTGGAGGACCTGCTCGCCAACGGCCACGACAGCGCGCTGCTGCGCTTCGGGCTGGGCAAGGGTTGGCTCGACGCCGGCGATCCGGCGCGCGCGGCGACCCATCTGGGCCGCTGCGTGGCACTTGATCCGCATTACTCGGCGGCGTGGAAACTGCTGGGCAAGGCCTGGCTGGCGGGTGGCCAGCCGCAGGCGGCGCGCGAGGCATGGCAACGCGGCCTCAGCGTGGCCAGCCACCAGGGCGATGAGCAGGCTCGGAAGGAAATGCAGGTGTTTCTGCGCCGGCTGCAGCGCGAACAGCCGGCGCCGCAGGAGAGCGCGGGCTGAGCCGGCCGCACAGGCCGGCCGCATCGATCAGCCCGCGTTGGCCGGTGCCGGCGCCGTCATGATGTCCGGCATCGGCAGGCGGCGCGGCTTGCTCGGGAAGGCATGCCGCAGGATGCGCCACACCACCTGGCCGAACTGCCGTGGCAGCGAACCGTTGTTGTAGTGCTGACCGTAGCGAAGGCAGATCTCCTTCACTTCCTTGGCGATGGCCGCATAGCGGTTGGCCGGCAGATCCGGATAGAAGTGGTGTTCGATCTGGTGGCTGAGGTTGCCCGACAGCACGTTGATCAGGAAACCACCGCTGATGTTCGACGAGCCACGCAGCTGGCGCAGGTACCAGTGGCCACGCGATTCGTTGCGCAGGCACTCCTTGGGGAACGTCTCCGATTCAGCGGTGAAGTGGCCGCAGAAGATGATCACGTAGGTCCAGATGTTGCGCAGGCCGTTGGCGACCAGGTTGCCCAGCATCACGGTCAGGAAGAACGGGCCGGCCAGCAGCGGGAACAGCACGTAATCCTTCAGCACCTGGCGCAGCATCTTGCGCGCCACCGGACGGGTCTGCAGCCACATCGCGCGGCTGCTGATGCGGCCCTTCAGCCAGCGCCCCAGGCGCAGGTCCTGGGCGGCCACGCCCCACTGGAACAGCAGCGCGAAGATCGGTGCGATGATCGGCTGCAGCAGATAGAACGGCTTCCAGCGCTGTTCCGGGAAGATGCGCAGCAGGCCGTAGCCGATGTCATCGTCCATGCCACGCACGTTGGTATAGGTGTGGTGGCGGAAATTGTGGGTCTTGCGCCAGTTGTCGGCGGTGGCAACGATGTCCCACTCGTAGGTGTTGCCGTTCAACTTCGGGTCGCCGGTCCAGTCGAACTGGCCGTGCATCACGTTGTGGCCCAGCTCCATGTTCTCCAGGATCTTCGACAGCGCCAGCATGAGCGTGCCGGCGATGGCGGCCGGCCACAGCAGCGGTGCCCACAGCAGCGGCGAGAACGCCGCCAGGAACAGCAGGCTGCGGCCGCCGACGCCGAACCAGCGCACGGCCGCGGCCACGCGCCGGATATAGCGCGTATCGGACGCGCCGAGACTGCCGATCACACGGTCGCGGATCGCGTCGAGCTCCTGGCCGAAGGCGTTCATTTCGGCAGGACTCAGGGCACGGTCGGTAGCGCGGGTCATGGCAACGGTTCCTCAGAGATCCAGGGTCAGGTCGGTGGTCGGCGCACTCACGCAGATCCGCACGGGCTGTGCCGCTTCGGAATGCGTATCGCCGGTGCGCAGATGGCGGGTACCGCCACTGACGCGTTCACAGCTACAGCTGTTGCAGATGCCCATGCGGCAGCCGTGCCGGGGCTTGATGCCCTGCGCTTCCAGGCTCTCCAGCAGGGAGCGGCCGCGCGGCACGCGCAGCTGGCGCCCACTGCGTGCCAGGGTCAGCGACACCTCGCCTTCGCCGTCGGCATCCAGCAGCGGCGCGGGCGGCGTGAAGGCTTCCGCCTGGAAACCGGCCACCTGATGCGCAAGGCGGCGGCGCGCGGCGGCAACGAAGCCGTCCGGGCCACAGGCCAGTACATGGCGCTGTGCCAGCGGCGTGTCATCGCCGGGAATCTGCAGGGCGTGGGTATCGATGCGCGCGGCCGGCACCTCGCCCTCGCGGGTGGTCAGCAGGTGCACGCGCAGGCCCGGCGTCGCTGTCGCCAGCGTATGCAGTTCGTCACGGAACTGGATGGCGGCCGCTGTGCGTTCCCAGTAGAACAGGTCCACCGGCGCGCCCAGCGGTCGCTGGCAGGCCTCGCGCAGCAGGCTGCGCATCGGCGTGATGCCGCTGCCCGCCGCCAGCAGCAACACCGGCGCGGCGGCCGGCATATGGAAGTCACCGAAGGCGGCATCGATGCGGAACAGGTCACCGGGCCGCGCCTGGTTCACCAGGTGCTGGCTGACCCGCCCCCCTTCCACGGCCTTGACGGTAATGGCCAGTTCGCGGCCACTCAGCGGGGTCGGGCTGTAGCTGCGCTGCCATACCCGCCCCTCAAGCTCGACGCCGAGGGTGACGTGCTGGCCGGCGCGCATGCCGGCCCAGTGCCGGTTGCAGCGCAGGACCAGGGTGGCCGCGCCCTCGCCCGCTGGTTCGCGTCGGACCAGGCGTGCCAAGGGCTCGCGCAGCGTCCACAACGGATTGATCTGGCCGGCCCAGAAATCGAACAGCGTGGGCGACAGCCAGCGGTGCAGGGAAAACGGGGACGGACGGACGACAGCGCTCATGGCAGCCACTATACGGGCGCACATACACCTGTGTATACACGTGTATATTGAACCGGATTGGGTATGATTCAGCCTTGCCCCACCGGAGCCCTCATGGCCGCTGCCACCGTCCTGTCGATACCCGAAGATGCGCAGAGCCCGGCCCGCCGTACGGTGAGCCGCGAAGACCTGCTGGCCGCAGCCCTGAAGCTGATCGGCCCGCACCGCAGCCTCTCCACCCTCAGCCTGCGCGAGGTCGCGCGTGAGGCAGGCATCGCGCCGAACAGCTTCTACCGGCAGTTCCGCGACATGGACGAACTGGCCGTGGCCCTCATTGATGTGGCCGGCCGCTCGCTGCGCACCATCATTGGCGAGGCGCGGCAGCGCGCGACCTCCTCCGCCACCAGCGTGGTGCGGGTCTCGGTGGAGACCTTCATGGAGCAGCTGCGCGCGGACGACAAGCTGCTGCACGTCCTGCTGCGCGAAGGCGCGGTCGGCTCGGATGACTTCAAGCACGCCGTCGAGCGCGAGCTGCATTACTTCGAGGAAGAGCTGCAGCACGACCTGGTGCGCCTGGCGGCCCTCGACGGCGCGGTGCTGCATGCACCGGAACTGGTGGCCAAGGCGATCACCCGCCTGGTGTTCGCGATGGGCGCCACCGCGATGGACCTGCCGCCGGAGAAGGATCCGGAACTGGTCGAACAGATCTCCACGATGATCCGCATGATCATCGTCGGTGCCCGCACCCCGGCCGCCTTCCGCCGCGGCTGATCGCTCGGGTGGCCCTGCGCCACCGCGCTGCGATGCTGCGTCGCAGCATGCCTGCCGATGCCGCCGGGGCGATTGCGTGACTCACATCACGATTTAGATCGGTGAAAGTGTTCTCGCATGAGCCTGACGGGCGCTTCATGCCGTTTTCACTTCGCGAGGACTATCCAGCACCCACGAATTCCGCAGCTGAATAGGCCAATGCGGGCTGCAGCTGGATGGAAAACGTTGCAGGTGTTTCAGACGAATTGCATGGCTCTTCGGGCCGTCGCCCCGCAGAGTGCCGCCTCCGGCCTGTGGGGACGGGCCCATCCAACGTTCTGGAGAGAAACCATGTACACGATGAGATCCGCTTCACGCGCCCTGCCCGCGCAGGTCGCTCCGCTTGCGCTGGCCCTGGCGGCCTGCGTCGGCGTGCCGCAGACAGGTCATGCCCAGTCAGTTTCTGTCCCGGCCGGCACCACGCTGACGGTGGATCCCGGAAGCCCCTATGAGGGGCGTGATTTTTCCGTCCAGGGAACATTGAACCTCAATGGCGTCAGTGTGGGTCGCGTGGGTGCCAGCGAGGGGGGCGTCGTCAATGCGACGGACACGACCATTACCAGCAATGCGTCGGGAGCGGGAGCATCGATGACCAACTCGCAGGGCCGCTTCCTCAGGTCGGAGATCGTCAACACGAATGCCAGCGGCTTCGGCTTTTCAACCGGCGCGCTGGTTACCGCCACCCCGCAGCCTCTCAGCCTCGCCCAGTTCATCGACAGCAAGGTGTCGGGTGCCGCCATTGGCGCTCAGGCCAGTGGGGGCGGCACCATCGTTGCCGAGCGCTCGACCTTCTCCGGAGCCATCGGCATGCGCAGCCTGGCCGGCTCGATCGAGCTGCGTGATGGCTCCGCCGCCATCGGCAGCGACATCGGCCTGCTACTGGGAAATTCCAGAGTGAACCAACCCCCCTATGCGGACCCTGCGGACTGGCATGTACTGGTGGATGGATCACGCGTGGAGGGCACCACCGGTCCCGCCGTCAAGGTGAGAATGGAGCTTGGCCGTGCTCCCGATCTGGCACGCCTCACCGTCCAGAACGGCGCAACGCTCATCGGTGGCAACGGCAATCTGGTTGACGTCGATCCCGACATGGCACTGGACTTCACGGCTCGCACGTCCACCCTCAACGGCAACTTCGTCATCGCCGATACCGCCAGCACGACCCTGCGCTTCCTCGATGGGCTGGTGCTGACCGGACAGATCACCGGCCCGGCCGAGGTGATCGTCGACCAGGGCGGACGCTGGACGCTGTCCGGCGACAGCAGCACCGGCAACCTCACCCTCGGCGCGGACAGCCACATCCTGCTCGGCGCGGAGGGTCAGGCGGCGTATCCGCAGTTGACCGTCAATGGCGATTACACCGGCAACGGCGGCACCCTGCATTTCAACACCGTGCTGGCCGGCGACGCCGCCGCCAGTTCGCGCCTGCATGTGACCGGCGCCACCAGCGGCGCCACCAACGTCATTGTCAACAACGTCGCGGGCGCCGGCGCGCAGACGGTCGACGGCATCCTGCTGGTCCAGGTCGATGGCGCCAGCAACGGCAGCTTCGCGCTGCAGGGCCGCGCCATCGGCGGCATGTACGAGTATTTCCTGCACAAAGGCTCGGCCACGACGGCCAACGGCAACTGGTACCTGACCTCGGCCTACACGGGCAATCCGTGCGATATCAATCCTTCCCTGCCGGAGTGCGATCCGGAGGATCCGGTGATTCCTCCTCCCGATCCTGACCCCGATCCCGAACCCGTGCTGCGCCCGGAGCCCGGTGCCTATCTGGCCAACCAGATCGCGGCCGAGCAGATGTTCCAGGTACGTCGTCACGATCGCGGCGAGCCCGGCTTCGACCGCGCGCGCCCGGGAACCTGGGTGCGTGGTGGCCGCGATCAGATCCAGGCCAGCATTGCCGGCCAGGTCGATGCCCGCACGCATCTCAACGTCCTGCAGCTGGGCAGCGATCTGTGGCGCTGGAGCGACGGGCGCGGCCAGGTGGGCGTGATGCTCGGCACCGGCGACGCCACCACCCGCGCAGTCTCCATGCTGTCCGGCTATGGCACCCGCGGCAGGATCAAGGGCAAATCGGCAGGCGTGTACCTGGGCTGGGTGCAGGATGCACAGAGCAGCGGCGGCCTGTACGTGGACGGCTGGGTGCAGGCTGCCCGCTTCGACAATGATGTGCAGGGCGAGGGCATTGCGGCGGAAACCTACGATGCGGACGTCCGCAGCGCGTCGCTGGAGCTCGGCTACGCCTGGGCGATCCGCACCCGCGAGGCCAGCACTCTGTACCTGCAGCCGCAGGCACAGCTGACCTGGACCGACTACGACAGTGACAGCCTGGTTGAGGACAACGGAACGCGGGTCGAGGATGGCCGCAGCATCGGGCTGAACAGCCGGCTGGGTGTGCGTCTGTTTGGACAGAGCACCCTGCGCGGCAATCGCGTACAACCCTTCCTGGCGGTCAACTGGCTGCGCGGCCAGCGAGATCCCTCGATGCGCTTCAACGAAGAGCTGTTGAGCGCGAAGACGCCCGACAGCCGCTACGAAATGCAGGCGGGCGCGCAGCTGCAGCTGGGGCAACGCTGGAGTGCCTGGGGCGACCTGCGCGTGCAGCGCGGCGACAGCGGCTATCGCAACCACGGTGCACAGGTCGGCCTGCGCGCCGCCTGGTAACACCCGGCGTCCCGCCCGGAACCCGCGCCTGAACACCCCTGCCGGATATGACATCCGGCAGGGGTGACGTCGTCTATTGTAATGTTATAACACAGTCGTTCCTGATGAGGCGCCCTGTGCCGTGCCCATGAAAGCAGCGTCGCGCTTGATATAGCAATTGCTATATCTATGAGCATTTGCTTTCATGTGCACCCGCCAGGTCGCCCTCGCCGCTCTCTTCCCCAAGGACGACGCCTCCATGCCCCACGCCGTGCCGCCGTGCCACCTTCCGCTGGCCACCGCCATCTTCTTTGCCCTGTCGACCCCGGTACTAGCCGGCACGCCCTCGCCCACGCAGCTGGACCGGGTGCAGGTCAAGGTCAGTACCGCCACGCGCAGCGAGCGCCTGCTTGCCGATGTGCCGATCCGTACCGAAGTGCTGCGCAGGGAGGACATCGCGCTGCGTGCGGCCACCGATTTCTCCCGTGCGGTCGAACTGATCAATGGCCTGCGCGTGGAAAGCAACTGCCAGAACTGCAACACCAGCGAAGTGCAGCTGCTGGGCCTGCCGGGTGCCTACAACCAGCTGCTGTTCGACGGCATCCCGCTGCTGTCCACGCTGGGCAGCGTCTACGGCCTGGAGCAGATTCCCGCCGGCTTCGTCGATCGCATCGAAGTGGTCAAGGGCGGTGGCTCGGCGCTGTATGGACCCGGCGCGGTGGCCGGCGTGATCAACCTGGTTCCGCCGCTGCCCTCGCGCAGTGGTGGCCATGTGCAGGCCGGCGTGGATGTGCTGCGTGGCACGCCGCAGAAGAATGCAGATGTCCGGCTGGATCTGGTTGCCGCGCAGGTCGATGCCGGGCTGTCGGTGATCGCCCAGCGCAACTGGAACAGGGGCATCGACTACAACGGTGATGACTACACCGAGATCACGCGCAAGGATCTCAAGGTCGGTGGACTGCAGGCGTGGTATGCGCCCACACCGGGAACACGGCTGCGCGTGGACGTGCAGGTCACCGATGAAAGCCGGCGCGGCGGCAACCGCCTTGACCAGCCGGAGTATCTGGCCAACATCGCAGAATCGCTCGACACCACGTACCGGCGTGGCAGCGTGTCCTGGGACCAGGAAGTAAGCCCGGACATCGACTTCCGCCTCGCCTATGCCTTCGCCGACATCGATCGCGACAGCTTCTATGGCGGTCTCGGCGATGTGGTCACCGACCCGTCGGCAGCCGGATACGATCCCTCCGAGCTGGACCCCACCGTGGCCGGCAGCGCCGCCTCGCGCTCCTGGCGGCAATACGGACGCACGCACAATCCGCTGCATTACCTCGACAGCCAGTTGAACTGGCGGCTGGGCGCGCATGCCCTGGCGTTCGGCGTGCAGTACAAGCACGAGCGCCTGCGCGACGACAACCGGACCGGTGACGGCCAGCGCCTGGCCGTGCTGGAGGACGCCAGCTTCCACAACCTGGGCGCCTTCGTGCAGGACGAATGGAGCCTGCGCGAGGACATCGACCTGGTGATCGGCGCGCGCGTGGACAAGAGTTCCGAACTGGACAACGCGGTGCTCTCACCGCGTGTCGCCTTGGCCTGGCAGGCCACGGAGAACGTGAAGTGGCGGGCGGGCATTGCCAGCGGATTCCGCGCACCGGAAATCTTCGTCGAGGATGTGCATGTGGACACGCTCGGTGGCGAGCAGGTGCGCGTGCGCAATGCCGAGGGCCTGAGGGAGGAACGTGCGCTGACCACCCTGCTCGGCTTCGACTGGCGTTCGGATCCGGCCGAGCCGGTGTGGACGTGGGACGCCACCGCCTCCTACGCGCGCATCCGTGACACCTTTGCGCTGGGCGAGATCCTGCGCGGCGCCGACGGCCAGCTCGGCCAGCTGCGCTACAACGCCTCGGGCTCGGACGTACTGGGCATGGAAGCCAATCTGGGCTGGCAACCCTCGCCGCAATGGCGTCTTACCGCGGGCGCATCGTGGTACCGCTCGCGCTTCCGCGAACCCCAGCGCATCTTCGATGACACCGGCGAGGGCGGCGACACCGTGATCAACAGCCGCGACTACCTCAAGACCCCTCGCTGGACCGGGCTGGCCCAGCTCGGCTGGTTGCCTTCGGAACCGTGGGAGACCTTCATCGCGCTGCGCCACACCGGTTCAATGCCGGTGCTGAACAACCGGCTGGGTGAACTGCACCGCACCCGTGCCTTCTGGGTGACCGACCTGGGTGCCCGCTGGCATCGCCACCTGGGGGTGGGCGCCGAACAGGAGGTGTCCGTGGCAGCCGGAGTCAAGAACGTGTTCGATCAGCGGCAGAAGGATCTTGAAGCCGGCGCGCTGCGCGACAGCGACTACGTCTACGGGCCCCGCTTCGCGCGCTCGTGGTATGTCAGCCTGCGCTATGCGTTCTGAAGCACTGCGCGTTCTGCTGTGCGCCGGCAGCGCGCTGCTGGCCGCGCCGGTCGCGGCAGAGAATCTGCACGCGCAGGTCTCGGCGTCGCTGATGCGACCAGAGGCGCGATCGCTGCGCCCGATGCAGTGGTCGCCGCCGCCGCGATTGATCGCGCTGTACTTCGGTGCGGACTGGTGCGCGCCCTGCCATGCCTTCGTGCCGACCCTGCGCAGCGTGCGTGACGCACTGCGCGAGGCCGGTGCGGACACCGAGGTGGTGTACGTCAGCCAGGATGAGAGCGAGGCCGCGCTGCGCCGCTACATGCGCCGCCAGGACATGCCGTGGCCGGTACTGGACCCGCGCAGGGCCGCGCGCATGCCGGTGCTGCAGGCCCTGGCCGGCCCCGCGCCGCCCAATCTGGTGCTGATCGACGCGGAAGGTCGCGTGCTGGCGAAGGGGTGGCATGGGCGGCGCTATGAGGGTCTACAGCCTGTGCTGAAGCTGTGGCAGGCAGGGGCATGCGCACAGGAACAGGCGCGCTGCCCGCCGCTTGAGTGATCTGCGGCTCCTTCCACGGCCGCCGGGCATGGCCCGGCGCTACCCCTCCTTCCCAGCGCATGCAGCCGCCGGGCATGGCCCGGCGCTACCGCCACCCAGATCGCGGGCACCGGCCCTACCCGCCCTCGGCCTTGCGCACGAATGCTTCGAACAGCGCCAGCGTCTGCTCGCTGACATGATGCTCGATGCCTTCGGCATCGCGCCGGGCGGTATCTGCATCCACGCCCAACGCCAACAGGAAGCGCTCCACCGTCTGGTGCCGCTGGCGACTGGCATGGGCCAGCGCCTCGCCCTCGGCGGTCAGGAAGACACCACGATAGGGCCGCTGCACGACCCAGCCGTCGCGGGCCAGCCGCCGCAGCATCTTCGCCACCGTCGGCTGCGCCACCCCCAGGCGGGTGGCGATGTCGACCTGGCGGGCCTCGCCGCCATCGGCCAGCAGGTCCGAGATCAGCTCGACATAGTCCTCCACCAGTTCCATCCGGTGCGCCTCGCGCACCTGCCGGAAGCTCTCGACCTGGCGCTCGGCCTCGATCAAGGGGGGATTCTTTGGCGATGTCGAATCGTCGCTCTTGCTCACGCGTGCGCCTGTCCTGCCGAAGTCGTCCGGGAATGAACCTGAATTCTGGACCAGTGACGCGATAAAGACGATTGTTTCACATTGCTATTGGATATAGCAGTAGCTATATTAAGCGCATGAACACCCTGGCGCCCGATGACCCTTCGGCCCCTGCCCCGGCCAGCCTGGGTGCGCTCAATGCCTCGGTGGCGGTACCCGACAAGGGCCACTGGTGGTTCCGCCTGCTGGCGTTCCTCGGCCCGGGCTACATGATCTCGGTCGGCTACATGGACCCTGGCAACTGGGCCACCGACCTGGCCGGCGGCTCACGCTTCGGCTACCTGCTGCTGTCGGTCATCCTCGTGTCCAATCTGATGGCGGTGATCCTGCAGGCGCTCTCGGCGCGGCTGGGTATCGCCACCGGGCTGGACCTGGCCCAGGCCTGTCGCGCGCGCTACCCGAAGCCGGTCAATCTGGCCCTGTGGGCGCTGTGCGAGGCAGCCATCATCGCCTGCGACCTGGCCGAGGTGATCGGCACCGCCATCGCACTGAAGCTGCTGTTCGACCTGCCGCTGCTGTGGGGCGCAGTGATCACCGCGCTGGACACGCTGCTGGTGCTGCTGCTGATGAACCGCGGCTTCCGCGCGCTGGAGGCCTTCGTCATCGCGCTGCTGATGGTGATCTTCGCCTGCTTCGTGGTCCAGATCGCGATGGCCGCGCCGCCTGTCATGGCGGTGCTTGGCGGCTTCATTCCACGCGCACAGGTGGTCACCGATCCGCACGCCCTGTACATCGCGATCGGCATCATCGGCGCCACGGTCATGCCGCACAACCTGTACCTCCACTCGTCCATCGTGCAGACCCGAGCGTACCCGCGTACCGACGAGGGTCGCCGCAGCGCGCTGCGCTGGGCGGTGACCGACAGCACGCTGGCCCTGACGCTGGCACTGTTCATCAATGCCAGCATCCTGATCCTGGCCGCAGCCGTGTTCCATGCCAACGGTCGCTTCGACGTGGAAGACATCGAGCAGGCGCATCAGCTGCTGGCACCGATGCTGGGCGTGGGCGCCGCGGCGACGCTGTTCGCGGTGGCACTGCTGGCATCGGGCCTGAATTCCACGGTGACCGCGACGCTGGCCGGGCAGATCGTGATGGAGGGCTTCCTGCGCCTTCGCCTGCCGCCCTGGCTGCGGCGGCTGCTGACCCGGGCGCTGGCGATCATTCCGGTGGTGGTGGTGATCGTGCTGTTCGGCGACCAGGGCGCGGTGAAGCTGCTGGTGCTGAGCCAGGTGGTGCTGTCGATGCAGCTGCCGTTCGCGATCATTCCCCTGGTGCGGATCGTGACCGACAAGGTGACCATGGGCGCACTGGTGGCACCGCGGTGGCTGGGTACGATCGCCTGGTTGATCGCGCTGGTGATCGTGGCACTGAATGTGAAGCTGCTGGTCGACACCTTCGCCGTCGCCTGACGGCCGAGGGCCGCCACCGGGCCATGCTCGACGCAAGCGTGCAGCGCTGTCCAGCGTGGCCCCGCTCTACAGATGCAGGGCGATGGCGGCTTCGATCTGCTGTGGCGACTGGAATCCGGCCAGGCGGATGCGTTCGTTGCCGTCACGGAACAGCGCAAGCGTTGGTGTCTGGCGCAGCCCCAGCTCCCTGAAGAAGGTTTCACCCAGCACTTCCAGCTGCACCCGCAGCAGGGTCATGCCCTGCCCCGCGCCGCTGCTGGCGACACGCTGCAGGGACATCTCCAGCATCCGGCAGCCCGGGCACTGGTCCTTGTGGAAATCCACCAGGACCCGGGGATGTTCGGCCAACAGCTGCTGGAGCTGCTCAGGCGTGGTGGCGTCGATGATCTGCATCGGTGGTACTCCGGTAATGGGCCAGGACTGCGTCGGTCCAGGCGTCGATGGCGGCGGCGTGGCGCTCGCCGTGCGGCATCTGTTCAATCTCCAGCGGCGGGTAGCCGCTGTGGAAGTAGCGGATCAGGCGGTGCACGGCGCCGCAGTAGTACTCCTGGCCCCACTGTGTCTCGCCGGTGCCGAACACCGCCACCTGTCGCGGCCACTGACCCTGCCCGGCAATGCCGGCCACCCACTCCTTCATCTCCGCCGGTGTGCGCCCGGCGTTGTCGGTCCAGCTGCCCAGCAGCACGAGGTCGGCTTCATCGGCCGCCAGCGGAGCCGGCTGGCGCAGGTCGTCGGCCTCCTGCCAATGCACCGCGTGACCCGCCGCGCGACACCGCTCGGCGATCTGCCGTCCCAGCTCCCGGGTATTGCCACTGAGCGAGGCGACCACGATCAGGATGCCCAGCGCCGGCCCCCGCTCAGAGATCGTCGAAGCCGTTGTCGACGTTGGTCTTCTTGTAACTTGCATTGCGCATCTCGAAGAAGTCGGTCTTGGTTTCGGTGAAGTTGTCGGCGTAGGCCTTGATCCACGGCATCACATTGTCGGTCGTATCGCTGTACAGCCGCTCGATACCCAGCATGCCGGCCATCTTGTTGGCGCGGTACTTCACGTAGCGCACCATCTCGTCCACATCGATGCCGTCGATACCATCCAGCACTTCCGACGACCATTGCGTCTCCAGCGTGATGGCATGCTCGAAGGCGCTGTGTACGTAAGCCGTCAGCTCGTTGGTCTGCAGTTCCGGATTCTCGCCGACGATGGCCCGGATCACCTCGCTGATGAACTTGGTATGGGCCAGCTCGTCGCGGTTGATGAAGCTGATGATCTTGCCGGTGCCGGTCATGCGGTTCTGCCGCACCAGGTTGTAGAAGTAGGCGAAGCCGGAATAGAAGTTGATGCCCTCCAGGATCGACGACTGGATCAGCGACTTCAGCAGCGTCTCGGCGGTCTTGTCGCGCATGAAGTCGTCGTACGCCTGCATGATCGGCGCGTTGCGGCTGATGATGGTCGGATGCGTGCGGGCCAGTTCGAACACCCGGTTCTGGTTGGGCAGATCGGTGATCGACGCGAGCACATAGCTGTAGCTTTCGTTATGTATCACTTCCTGCTGGCCGATGATCGCCGCATTGGCATGCGCGGCCGGATCGGTGATGTACTCGGCGACGTTGTAGATGAACCGGGTCTGCGGCGAATCGAGCGTGGCCAGCAGGCCGATGATCGAGTCGTAGGCGTTCTTCTCGCGTCCGGACAGTTCACCGTACTGGCGTGCGTCCAGCTTCATGTCCACTTCGTCGGGGATCCAGAAGTTGGTCGACAGTTCCTTGTACGCCCGATAGAACGAGGGGTACGGAATGTCGTTCCAGTTCAGTATGCCGCTGGTGCGGCCGTTGATGATGCCGGTGCTGCGATTGGGATGGCGTGGTTCAAGGATCTTGATGCGGTCAAGCGGCGTTGCCATGGTGTTACCTGCTGAGGATGGCGCCGGGCCGTGCCCGGCGGAATGTACGGTGGCCGCGCGGTGCGCTCGCCGGGCATGGCCCGGCGCTACCGCGGCTGGGGCGCAGCGATCAGCTCGAGCACCACTCGCATTCGCTGATGTCGATGTCGTTGGAGCGCACGTAGTAGGTGGTCTTCAGTCCCGCGCGCCATGCGCTCAGGTGCAGCTCCAGCAACGTGCTCGCACGGATGGTGCTGGGCACATACAGGTTGAAGCTGATCGACTGGTCCACATGGCGCTGGCGCCGGGCGTTCTGCCGGACGCTGGCGAACTGGTCCACCTTGTAGGCGCCCTTCTCGTAGTACGGCCAGGTCTCCAGCGACAGCCCGGGGGCCGCGACCGGCCGTCGGAAGTCCTTCTTCTCCTCGTAGTAGAACGCGCTGTAGATGGGATCGATCGAGGCAGTGGAACCGGCGATCTGGGCGGTGCTCATGTTCGGCGCGACCGCCAGCAGCCAGCCATTGCGCAGGCCATGGCGGGCCACCTCACGCGCCAGGCCCTGCCAGGCCGCATCACGGTAATCGCGGTCGCTGAAGTAGCGGCCGGTGTGCCAGTCGCTGCCGGCGAACATCGGATAGTGGCCCTTCTCTTTCGCCAGTTCGGCACTGGCCTGGATGGTCAGGAAGTTGATGCGTTCGTACAGGCGGTCGGCCAGCGCCTCCGCCTCCGGCGATTCCCACGGGATCGCCTGCTGCGCCAGCAGGTGATGCCAGCCGAACGTGCCCAGGCCGATGGCCCGGTACTTGCGGTTGGTGATCGTGGCCTGCGGCACCGGCAAGGCATTGAGATCGATCACGTTGTCCAGCATGCGCACCTGGATCGGGATCAACCGTTCCAGCACGTCCTTCGCCAGCAGATCGTCCGGCGCGGTGACCGCCCGTCCGAGATTGATCGAGGACAGGTTGCACACCACGAAATCGCCGGCGCGGCGGGTGGTGACGATCTGGTCGCCGCTGACGATCTCCTGGATCATCCGCGTCGGGCTCATGTTCTGCAGGATCTCCGTGCACAGGTTGCTGGAATAGACCATGCCCGCATGCTTGTTCGGGTTCCTGCGATTGACTTCATCGCGGTAGAACAGGAATGGATTGCCGGTCTCCAGCTGGCTGAGCATGATGCGCTTGAACAGATCGATCGCGCGCACGGTGCGCCGGCTGATGCGCTCGTCGGCCACCAGCTCCGCGTAGCGGTCGCGGAAGCTGCCCGCACCGCGCGTCTCATCGTAGAAGTCCTGCAGGTACCAGCCCTTGGCCTGCTTTACCTCATGCGGGTCGAACAGGTACCAGTCGGCCCGACGCTCGACCGCCTCCATGAACAGATCGGGGACGCAGACCGACGTGAACACATCATGCGCGCGCAGGCGCTGGTCGCCGTTGTTCAGGCGCAGATCGAGGAAGGCCTCGATGTCGCGGTGCCAGATGTCCAGGTATACCGCTACCGCGCCTTTGCGCTGGCCGAGCTGGTCGACCGATACCGCGGTGTTGTTGAGCTGCTTGATCCAGGGCACTACGCCGCCGGACGAGTTGGGCACACCACGGATCGGTGCACCGCTGCTGCGCACGTAGCCCAGGTAGGCGCCGACACCCCCGCCGTGCTTGGACACGCGGGCAATGTCCGTATTGGAGTCATAGATGCCCTGCAGGCTGTCGTCCACTGTATCGATGAAGCAGCTGGACAGCTGTCCACCGACCTTGCCGGCGTTGGCCAGCGTCGGCGTGGCCACCGTCATGTACAGGTTCGACAGCGCCCAGTAGGCCTCGCCGACCAGCTGCATCCGCCGCTCACGCGGCTTCTCCTCCTGCATCAGGTACAGGGCGATGGTCAGCCAGCGCTCCTGCGGCAACTCGTACACCTCGCGGCTGCGGTCGCTGGCCAGGTAGCGCGTCGCCAGCAGGTACAGGCCGTTGTACGCGAACAGGCGGTCGCGGTCGGGATCGATCATCTCTCCGGCCTGCTGCAGCTCCTCCTTCGAGTAGCAGCGCAGGATGTCATTGCTGTAGACGCCACGGTCGGCCAGGCTCTCCTGCAGGCCTACGTACGAGCCGTACTTCAGGCTGACATCGTAGAAGCGGTTGCGGCTGGCGCGCTTGTACAGGCGGCGCAGGTAGATGCGGGCGGCGAACCGCTCCCAGTCCGGCGCGACCAGGTCCACACGGGATTCCGCCTCGCGGATCAGCAGGTCCACCAGGTCGTCAGCACTGATGCTGGGCTTGCGCTCAACCATCGCCTGCACCACGCGGCGGTAGTCGGCTACGTCCAGCTGCGGGAACTCGGCATGGATGGCGTCGATGCTGCGCTGCAGGCGCCCGGCGTCGAACGGCAGGCGTCGGTTGCCAGCCTCCTTGGTGATCCAGGTCGGCACGCGCTCGCCACCGGCGCGCAGGGCGTCGCCGGCGCCGGCCGGATCGGCCGCGCGGTAGGTGTATTCAGTCATGGTCCTGCGTCTCCAGGCTCGCACGCACGATTGCGCCGATGCCATGGCGGCCCTGCACGCGATACCGGCGCACGGGGCGATCGGGTGGGATGCCAAAGCGCGGGAACACCAGATCGTCGGCAAGTGCCTGCGCCTGCGGCCGGTATCCGGGCCGTGGGGGCGACCTGAGTCCGCACGAGGGCGGCCGCGTCGACACGGCAAGCCTTCAGGGGCGGGCCGCGGGACGTGTCTTGCATCGTCCGGCGGCGGCGGCTGACCGGGAGTGACGGCCCCAACATAGTGGGGATGATGGATATCGTCAACACAAGATGCAGTAAATAGCGCCCTCCGCGACGAACCGTCGCAGGATGCCGTGTTGCGTCTGCGCCGCCTTGTCGACGCCGCACGCATCCCCACTTCGATACAACCTCCACTTTCCGCGGAACATCCCCCATGCGCGCTGCCCAGTACTCCTCCTTCGGCGACCCGTCCGACGTCCTTGCCGTCGCCGAGGCCGCCCTGCCTGAACCTGGTCCTGGCGAGGTGCGCATCCGTACCGTGCTCGCCTCCATCCACAACCACGATCTGCTGACCGTGCGCGGCCTGTATGGCTACAAGCCGACGCTGCCGGCAATCGGTGGCAGCGAGGCACTGGGCGTGGTCGACGCGGTTGGCGACGGCGTCGACGGCCTTCGGGTCGGTCAGCGTGTCGCTGCCGCCTCGGTGCACGGCACCTGGGCCGAAGCATTCATCGCGCCGGCACGGATGGTGATTCCGATGCCGGAATCGATCCCCGATGAGACCGCTGCGCAGCTGATTGCCATGCCGCTCAGTGCGCTGATGCTGCTGGAATTCCTGCATGTCGAGCCAGGCCAATGGATCGTGCAGAACACCGCCAATGGCGCGGTCGGCAAGTCGCTGGCGATGCTGGCGCGGGCGCGGGGTGTCCATGTGGCCAACCTGGTGCGCAACGCCGATGCGGTCGCGCAGCTGCAGGCGCTCGGCATCGATCATGTATTCGATACCTCGGTGGACGGCTGGAAGGACCGCGTGCGTGCAGTGACCGGTGAAGCGCAGGCGGCGGCCGCCGTGGATTCCATCGGCGGCGACGCCAGCGGTGACCTGGTCGACCTGCTCGGCCACCACGGCACGCTGGTGTCCTTCGGCGTGATGAGCGGCGAGCCCATGCGCATCCCCGCCGGAGGCCTGATCTACAAGGAAGCCACCGTGAAAGGCTTCTGGGGCAGCAAGGTCAGCCAGGCGATGGCGGTGGACGACAAGCGACGGCTGGTGGGCGAACTGCTGCAGCGTGCAGCCGGCGGCGAACTGACGCTGCCGGTGGAACAGGTGTTCGCACTCGACGATATCGCTGCGGCGGTCAAAGCCGGCGCAGGTTCCGGCCGCAACGGCAAGGTGCTCTTGCGGCCTTGACGGTCGGCCAACCGGGGTCAGATCCCTTTCTGTTGGGTCGGCCGACCGGGGTCAGATCCCTTTCCGTTGGAAAGGGATCTGACCCCTGAGAGGAATGCGCAGCACCGGTCGATAACAGGGCCAGTCACTCGTTAAGAACCTGTGATGTATAACTGAATGCGCTTTCGTCATTGGAAGGCGCAGGCGAGCGCATGCGGTACTGGCGGCTCCTCTTCTGTCCGGCGTTGTCGCTTCCATGTACCGCACCACCCTGAACCTGCTTGCCGGCGCCATCGCGCTGGGACTTACCGCCGGCGCTGCCGGCGCTGCTGAAACCACCGATACCGGCAAGGACAGCAGCACGGTCGGCACCGTGCTGGTGACCGGATCCAACATCAAGCGCAGCGACACCGCCGGCCCCAACCCGGTGCAGATCGTCAGCCGTGAACAGATCGAACAGACCGGTCGCAGCACGTTGACCGATGTGCTGCGCAACCTGTCGGCCAATGCCGGCAACAGCTTCGACGAGCAGTACACCGGCAGCTTCGCGGCGGGCTCGGCGTCGATCGGCCTGCGCGGGCTGTCGCCGAAGAACACCCTGGTGCTGGTCAACGGCTATCGGGTGGCCAACTTCGGTTTCGCCCTCAATACCCAGGACACCTTCGTCGATCTCAATGCGCTGCCGATCAGCGCGGTCGAACGCATTGAAGTACTGAAGGACGGCGCCTCGGCGGTGTATGGCTCCGATGCCATCGCCGGTGTCATCAACATCATCCTGCGCAGGAACTTCCAGGGCGTGGAAGTGGGCGGCGGCTTCGGTACGGCCACCCAGGGCGGCCTCGACGAACGCAAGGCCAATCTGCTGGCCGGTTTCGGTGACCTCGAACAGCAGGGCTGGAACGTGCTGTTCGGGCTGGACGTGCTCAAGCGCGATCGGCTCGACGCCGACCAGCGCGCCTATACCCGCAGCGGCGATTTCCGCGACAAGCCCGGTGGTCGCCTGGCCGGCTGGTCCACTGCCGGTGGCAACTGGCTGGCGAACCCGCGCGCGCCGCAGCCATTCTCGCCCTGCCCCGAGGGCAGCCAGCTGCGGCCCTACAGCGACTTCGGCAGCAGCCTGCCCGGCCAGGCCTGCGCGTTCAATGCGCAGCCATTCAAGACCCTGCAGCCCGGTGCCGAACGCCTGCAGGCCTCGCTGAGCGCGACCTACCGCTTCAGTGACAACGTCGAAGCCTTCGCCGACGTGCTCTACAGCCACAACACGGCCGACCAGATCTTCAGCGCGCCACTGACCGTCGGCCCTGGCCTGCGCGCCTACAACCCCGCCACCGGCACCCTGCTCGACATTCCGGCAGTGCTGCCGGTCGGGCATCCGAACAACCCGGGCAGCGCTCCCCTGCCCTTCGAGTACACGTTCTTCGATCTCGGCCCGCGCCTGAAGGACAACACGCAGGTGTTCTACCGTGCATTGGCCGGCGTGCGTGGCCAGGGCGAGCGCTGGGACTGGGAGGTCGCCGCGCTGACCTCGCAGAGCGAGCAGCGCGAGTACGTGGACAACTTCATCAACCGCTACGCGTTCGAGCAGATCCTGCGCGATGGCAGCTACAACTTCCTCGACCCGGCCAGCACGCCGGCCGCGCTTGACGCGCTGCGCCTGCAGACCAAGCGCCCGGGCTGGTACCAGCTGCACTCTCTGAACCTCAAGGCATCGACGTCGCTGTGGGAGCTGCCGGCCGGCGCGGTCGGCTTCGCCTGGGGCGCGGAGTTCCGCAAGGAATCGCTGGATGCACGGACCAGTGCGCAGGTGCTGTCCGGAACGGAGCTGCGGCCGGCGATCAACGTGGTCGATGGCGAGCGGCAGGTCAGCGCCGCCTACGCCGAGTTCAGCGTACCGTTGCATCGCACATTGGAACTGCAGGTCGCCGGACGCGGCGACCGCTACGACGACTTCGGCAAGGCGTTCTCGCCGAAGTTCGCGCTGCGCTGGCAGCCGCTGGACAGCCTGCTGCTGCGCGGTTCGTTCTCGCGCGGTTTCCGCGCCCCCTCGCTGCCGGAAATCGCACCCGGACAGACGGTCAGCTACGGATCGGTGATCGACCCGCTCGACCCGTTGCAGCCCGGTGGCAGCCGCGGTGTCACCAACATCCGCACCGGCAATCCCGACCTGAAGGCCGAGCGCTCGCGCAATCTCAACGTTGGCGCGGTGTGGTCGCCGGACGCTGACAGCAGCATCGGCCTGGACTGGTACCGCATCGAGCAGGACAACCTGGTCAAGCCCGACAGCGCACAGTTCATCGTCGACAATCCCGCCCTGTTCCCGGGCCGGGTCCAGCGCGATGCGCAGGGCCGCATCCAGTTCATCACCAACCAGTATGCCAACCAGGGGGAGCTGACCACGTCCGGTCTCGACCTGGAGGCCAGCCGCACCTTCCGCACCGACGGCTGGGGCAACCTCACCCTCGCCGGCAGCTGGACCCATCTGCTCAGCTTCAAGCAGCCCCTGGTAGCCGGTCAGGCGCCCTATGACGGCGCGGGCAACAACCGCCACGGCGCGCTGCCGCGCACCCGCGGCACCACGTCACTGAACTGGGCGGTGGGCGACTGGAACAGCACGCTGAGCCTGCAATATGTCAGCGGCTACGACCAGCGGGTAGCGACGGCCACCAGCAACCCGGGCCTGCGCGATCGCGTCAAGCCCTATCACCAGCTGGACCTGTACGTGGCGTACGAAGGCATTCCCAACACCACGCTGTCGCTGTCGGTGCTGAACCTGACCGACAAGGACCCGCCATTCGACCCGGCGGGCGGCTCCAACGGCTTCGACATCAGCCAGTACAACCTGCGCGGCCAGTTCGTCACGGTGGGGGCACGCTACCGGTTCTGATGCGGAAACTGCACATGCAGCGCCGAGCCCATGCCCGGCTGCTTTACCGGCTTGATGGAGCCGAGCGTGGGCTCGGCTCCACGGAGTGCGCGGACCAACGGTCCGCACCCATCGCAGCGGTCGTGCATCACCGGCTCAGGTGCAGGAACTGCAGGTGCCGCTCGTACTGGCTGATGATGTCGTTGATGATCTGCTTGCGGCTGTATCCGACCAGGTCGTAATCCTGGCTGCCTTCGAACAGATGCACTTCGGCGCGGTAGTAGCGCTGGTTGCGCAGCTGCTGGGCGGCGAACGACGGCGTCAGGTAGCCGCGGAGGATCACCCGATACAGGAAGTCCTGCTGCTCGCCATGGTTGACCGAAAGTTCCATGTCGCCGGCTTCGATGCGGGTATGTACGTCCCAGCCCTGTTCGCGCAGCTGCTCGGCCACGGCTTCCATCGCCGGTTTCACCGTGTCATCCATGAAGCGGTAGACCTGGTCGCGCACCGGGAAGTGCATGGCCTGCGCAAGCCGCTGGCGCCAGCCCTGGTGGTGGCGATCGTCGCCGATCAGCGGCGATGGCCGGTACTGCAGCGCGCGCTTGCGGTGCGACTCATCGCTGAACGCCCGGGTGAGGCCCCACATCATCAGCAGCAGCACCGCCGAGAATGGCAGTGACGCCAGCACCACCGCCGACTTCAACGCATCGATGCTGCCCGCCAGCAGCAGGCCTGCGGTGAGCACGGCGATCACCGTGCCCCAGAACACGCGCAGCCAGCGCGGGCCATCGTCTTCCGGAGCGCCGCCGTGCGACGACAGCGTGGACAGCACCACCGCGCCCGAATCGGCCGATGTCACGAAAAAGATGAAGCTGACCAGCACGGTCACCGCGATCACCGTGCGGCTCCACGGATAACCATCAAGCAATGCGTACAGCACGGTCGGTGGGTCATCCACGGCCAGCTGTGCCAGCTGCTGCTGGCCATGGTGCAGCACCTGGTCCAGCGCGCTGTTGCCGAAGATCGACAACCAGGCCAGGGTGAAGCCGAGCGGAATCAGCAGCACGCCGAACACGAATTCGCGAATGGTACGTCCGCGCGAGATGCGGGCGATGAACAGGCCGACGAACGGCGCCCAGCCGATCCACCAGGCCCAGTAGAACACCGTCCAGCCGCCCAACCATGCCGGCCGTCCACCATAGGCGTACACGTCAAAGCTCTTGCCGACCACGCTGCCCAGATAGTCGCCCAGGTTCTGCATCAACGTGCCGAACAGGTATTGGGTGGGCCCGGCGAACAGCATGAACAGCACCAGCGCGATCGCCAGCAGCATGTTGATGTTGGCCATCCAGCGGACCCCCTTCTCCACGCCGGACACTGCCACGGCCACCGCCGCCCCCATCATGCTGGCGACCAGGGCGATCTGCACGAAGTTCGAGTGCGGGATGTCGAACAGGTGCGACAGCCCCGCGTTGAGGTGCAGAACACCGAAGCCCATGTCAGCGCCGATGCCGAACACGGTGGCGACGATGCCCAGCGCATCCACGGTGTAGCCGATCGGGCCGTTGATGCGCTTGCCGATCAGCGGATACAGCGCCGAGCGCAGCGCCAACGGCAGGTTGTGGCGATAGGCGAAGTAGGCCATGGCCATCGCCGCCAGCGCGAACACGCCCCAACCATGCAGGCCCCAGTGCAGGAACAGCAGCTGCATGGCCTGGCGCGCGCCGGCCTCACCGGCGGCGGGATCGCCCTGCGGCGGCTGCAGGTAATGGGTCAGCGGCTCGGAGACACAAAAGAAGAACAGGGTGATGCTGATACCCGCGGCGAACAGCATGCCCGCCCAGGAGAGATAGCTGAACTCCGGCTCGTCATGGTCGGCACCGAGCTTGATGCCACCATACTTGGACAGCGCCACGCCGACCACGAACACCAGATAGAGGGTCATCGCCAGCAGGTAGTACCAGCCAACGTTGAGTGCCGCCCAGTCCTGTGCGCTGAGCAGCAGGCGACCGGCACCGATCGGATAGAGGCTGACGAACAGCGCGAACGCCACGACGATGATCGCCGCGAAGGCGAATACAGGCCGCAGGGTGCGCACCGGGGATTGTTGCGGCTCCAGGGCTTCCACGGGGCGGCGTTCTCCGGTCGATCAAAGAGTGAGCCGGCGGATTCTGGCTGAACGGCGGTGGACGCAGGATGAAGTGCTGTCGCGCGATGACAGCACAGGGACAGCACGCGCGTGGTATGACGCGCGCGCCGCGAAGTTCAGCGCATTACGTGCACGGCGCACAACTTGTTGCCGTCGGGATCGCGCAGGTAGGCCAGGTACAGCTGCCGCCCGGCCTTGTGGCGTACGCCCGGTGGATCTTCGATGGCGCTGCCGCCGTGGGCGATGCCTGCGTCCTGCCAGGCGTGCACCGCCTGCGGAGTCTCCAGCGCGAAACCAATGGTGCCGCCATTGGCGTGGCACGCCGGCTGGCCATCGATGGGCGGGGTCACGATGAACATCCGCCCGTCCTTGATGTAGACCAGTTTTCCATCTTCATCGGTCATGCCCGGTCGGCCGCCGATGGCTGCGAACAGTGCGTCGTAGAAGCGGCGCGAGACCGCAAGATCATTGGAACCGACGGTGATGTGGCTGAACATGGCGGCACTCCGTTGCGGAAAAACCGCAGTGTCGGACAGCGCGCTCCGGTCTGCAATCGTCGCCGCTCATGCGGTACTGAGCAGAAGCACCGCCCCCGTCACCAGTGCAATGCCGATCCAGCCGATGGGCCGCAGGCGATTGCCGAACAGCAGGCGCCCGCAGGCAGCGGTGCCGATTACGCCGATGGCACCCCACAGCGCATAGGCCGTGGCCAGGTCCAGGTGGCGTACTGCCTGGCCCAGCAGCGCGAAGGCGATCCAGACCATGACGACGGCGGCGACACCCCAATGCCAGCGGCGGAAGCCTTCGGACTTGGCCACCATCATGTTTGCCGCGACGTCGATCAGTGCGGAACAGATCACGAAGAACAGTGCCGTTGTGTTCATCAGTGCGCCTCCCCAAGGGTGACGCAGACAATGCCGGCCACCGCCAGCAGCAGGCCGGCCAACTGCTGCATCGACAGGCTCTCGCCGAACACCGCAATGCCGACCAGGGTCAGCAGGGTCAGCCCCAGCCCCTCCCACACCGCGTACGCAACGCCGACCGCGATGCGCCGTACCGACAGCGCCAGGAAGTAATAGGACAACGCCAGCGCCCCGGCCATCACCAGGTAGCCGGTCCAGCCACCGGCGCGGGCGGCATGGGCCATGAATGACGTGCCGACCACTTCGGCGACGATCGCCACGGTCAGGCAGGCCCAGGCAATCAGGGGGCCTGGGGCGGGAACACGACGGGTCATGGGAAAACTCCAGCAGGATTCACAGCGCCCGCTGACAGGGGCGATGGCGTCCAGTATCATCGCCCTTTACGATGGATCAAAAATGGAATCCATCGATATGAGCGATGGATCGATGCCCTACTCTCCTGAATCCCTGCAGGCGTTCGTCGAGGCTGCCGCACTGGGCTCCTTCTCGGCTGCCGCGCGGCGCCTGCGCAAGACGCAATCGACGGTCAGCACCGCCATCGCCCATCTGGAAGCCGATCTGGGCGTATCGCTGTTCGACCGCAGCGGGCGCTATCCGCAGCTTACCGACCCGGGGCGGCAGGTGCTGGGCCATGCCCAGGAAATCCTGGCTGCCGATGCGCGCCTGCGGCAGCTGAGCGTGCGCCTGGCTGCACCTGTCGAACCCCGGCTGACGGTGGTGTTCTCCGATGTTTACCAGCTGGACCCGACGCAACAGGTGCTGCAGCGCTTCGCTGAAGCCTTTCCCGAAATCGAACTGGAGTGGCTCGACGCTGAAGGGCACGATGTGCTGGAACTGGTCGGCAGCGGCCGCGCCGGACTGGGCCTGCTGCCTCGCCAGGAGCGCTATCCGGATGCAGTGATCGCACAGCCCCTGGCCCATCACAGCGAGCTGGCGGTGTACGTCGCGCACGGACACGCACTGGCCGCGGCCGGTGCGCGCGCCGCACCGCAGCTTGCCCGCCATCGACAGATTCGCTTGAGCGCACAGGTCGATCACGCGCGTGCCGTCGCCGGCCCGGCCTGGACCGCATCGGACTACCTGATGGTGATGGAAATGGCCGAGGAAGGCATCGGCTGGGCCGAACTCCCGAGAGCGCTGGTGCAGCGCTACGACCGCGGACACCTGGTGGAACTGGCCCTGCCCGGTTGGCCGCGGCGCATCCACAGCGACCTGGTGTGGCGACGCGACACGCCACCCGGGCCGGCCGCACTGTGGTGGGCCGACGCACTGCGGTAGCGCCGGGCCGTATCGGCCCGGGATGTATCAAGGTTGTTGCAACCGCAGCCGCGCATGGGCTCGGCACTCCCCCTCAGCGATGCGCCAGTGCGTAGTCCAGCGCGGAGCAGACCGCGGCCACCTGCGCGTCGTTGCACTGCTGCGGCGTGGCGCGCGGGCTGTCCGGGTAGACTTCGGTGGTGGTGGTGTACGGCGCACCGGTGATGCCGGCACAGAGGGCCAATTCCACCAGCGGGTACTCGATCACGCCATGGGCCACCACCGGAGAGCCGATGATCTCGCCCTTGTCGTCGGCCGGTGCAATGTGGGTCACCTTTTCCACCGCCGCGATCACGGCCTGCTGGAACGCCGGCTGCGGATTGGCGCTGTCGTCCACCAGGTAGAAGCCATCAGGAATCAGGCCCGGTTCGAACGGCTTGCCGTCGCGCGCCGCCAGCGCAGGGCGGAACTCGCTTTCATCGCTGTCGGTGGTCTCATGCAGATCGATGTGCAGCGCGAACTGGCCCTTGAGGGGTTCGATCAGCTCGATCAGCGCGGTTGATTCGCGAGCCGGACCACCGGCACGGAAGTTGCGGTTCGGATCGATCGCGTCGAAGTTCCAGCGGTTGATGCGCTCGAAGCCCCACGGGTTGACGCACGGTGCCACCAGCAGGTTGGCCTTGCCCACGTAATTGGCCGCGTGCTTTTCAAGGAACTCCAGGGCACCCATCACGCCACTGGTTTCGTAGCCGTGCACGCCGCCGGTGACCAGCGCCGCCGGCAGCGCCGGGTTCCAGTCGCGGCTGCGCAGGGCGAACAGGGTATAGGTCTCTCCCGCGTAGTCGAGCTGGCCGTAGGCCACCTTGTCGAAGCGCGCTGCCAGTGCCTCGATGCGCGGCAGTACTTCCTCGTCGTAGCGGCGCAGGCGCTGCTGGCGCGCACGCCACTGCTCCCGTTCCGCCGCTCCCCACGGCTGGCCAGGGGTTCCGACGGGATAGAAGACAGCTGCAGGCATGACGGATCTCGGTGAGTCAGGAGGCAATCATTCAGTTTACCACCCGACCCCGGAGGCCATCGGCCCTCGATTCCATTCACGAATGGAATCAGCAATAATTCTCATTTACCACCTTCCCTGCGCCGTCCAGATGCCCCTCCGCACCCCGAAACCGGCCCAGCTGCCCTTGGTGGCAGCCCTCGCCCTGTGCCTGATGCCCCTTGCTTCGGCCCTCGCCGAGGACGCCCCGACCACGCTCGACAGCATCCAGGTCTCCGGCAGTTGGCTGGGCACCGGCCTGCATGACAGCGTCAAGAGCTTCGCCGGGGCACGTACGGTGGTCGATCGCCAGCGCATCGAGGCCAGTGGCGCGACCAGCATCGGCGACGCCATGCGCCGCATCCCCGGCGTGCAGGTCACCGACAACTCCGGCACCGCCGGCAGTTCGGTGTCGCTGAACATCGGCGTGCGCGGCCTCACCGGCCGCTACTCACCCCGCTCGACGGTGCTGCTGGATGGCGTGCCGCTGGCCGTCGCACCCTACGGCCAGCCCCAGCTGTCGTTCGCGCCGGCCAGCCTGTCCAACATCGAATCGATCGACGTCGTGCGCGGCGGCGGAGCCGTGCGTTACGGGCCGCAGAACGTGGGCGGCATCATCAACTTCAGCACCCGCGCCATCCCGCAGCAGAGCGGCCTGCACGGCGAGGTCGGGATCCGCTACAACGCCCATGACCATGGCGGCGGCGACAGCACCCAGTACAACACCTTCCTCGGCGGCACCAGCGACAACGGCCTGGGCGTCGCCCTGCTCTATTCCGGCCAGGACGGTCGCGGCTGGCGCGAAGGCAGCGACGACCGTTTCAACGATCTGGCACTGAAGTTCGCCTACGCCATCGACGACCAGCAGACGCTGCGTGCCAAGCTGTCCTACTACGACGTCCGCTCGCTGACGCCAGGCGGCCTGACCCGCGCGCAGTACGAGGCGGATCCGTTCCAGAACACGCGTCCCGATGACTTCTGGAAGGGCCACCGCACGGGCATCGATCTGGGCTACACCCACACGTTGTCCGACACCAGCGAGTTCGAGGTACTGGCCTATTACAACGAAAGCACCCGTGCCAGCTCGCTGATCAACGCTGCCAACACCCACGTGAGCGTGCAGCCGCGCGACTACCGCGTGCTCGGCATCGAACCGCGCTACACCCAGCGCCTGCACTGGGGGGAAAGCGTGCACGACGTCACCGCCGGCTACCGCTTCCTGCGCGAGCGCGGCAACGACCGCAGCTACACGGTGACCCGCCGCACCGGCGCCACAAGCGCCATCAACCGCTTCGACAATGCGACCGACGCCCACGCCTTCCATCTCGACGACCGCATCGCCATCGGCCAGTGGCGGATCACGCCGGGGGTGCGCATGGAATGGATCGACATGGACCGCCGCCAGGCCGATGGCGGCACCACCTTCAGCAGCCGCAACGACAAAGCCCTGCCCTCGCTCAACGTCGCCTACCTGTTGACCCCGCAGCTGACCGTGTTCGGCAACTACACCACCTCGTTCGGGCCCGTGCAGAACATCCAGCTGAACTCGCAGACCGCCAGCAATCCGCTGAATCCGGAGGTGGCCAGGACCACCGAGCTGGGCGCCCGCTGGCAGGACGGCGCACTGCGCGCGGACGTCACGGTGTTCAGGATGCGCTTCGACAACCAGATCCTGCAGGTGCCGGGGATTACCCCGCCCACCTTCCAGAACATCGGTGCGACCGACCACAAGGGTGTGGAAAGCGCGCTCGAATACCGCTTCGCCGAAGACAGCGTGCTGGCCGGACTGGAACTGTACGCCAACTACACCTGGACCAAGGCGATCCAGCAGTCCGGTGACAACCGCGGCCGGGACGTGCCCTTCTACTCGCGCGACACCGACAGCATCGGCGCCCGCTATGCGCTGTCGGCCTGGACCTTCAATGTCTCCAGCACGCACCAGAGCGGCCAGTTCTCCGACGCTGCCAACACCTGGCAGGAAAGCGCCGATGCACGTGTGGGCCGCGTGCCGGGGGTGCGGCTGTGGAATGCGCAGGTGGCCTGGCGGGTTCCGGGGCTGGGCGACAGCGAGATCACGGCCGGCGTGAACAACCTGGCCGACAAGCGCTGGTACACCCGCAATGTCGACGGCAATGCCGGGCGCATGGTGGCCGCGCCACGCACCTTCTACCTGCAGGGACGCTACCGCTTCTGATGCGGTAAATGCCCGATGCGGTGACGGTGGCGATCACGATGGCGGCGTATCATGCCGCCACCATGGCCTCCACGGTTCCACCATCGCGCCTGCATCTGGCCTTCCAGGGCCTGCGACTGCGCCTGCGTGGCAGCGACCTGTGGTTCATCGCACTGGCGTTGCTGGTCGGCCTGATCGCCGGTGGCCTGACGCTGCTGCAGTCGGACATCGCGCGCGGGCTGCAGAGTGCGCTGTACGGGCTGGAACCCGGCATGCGCCTCAGCTCCCTGCCCGCGCTCAGCTGGACCGCCCTGCTGGTGCTGCCGCTGGGCGGCCTGCTGGTCGGGCTGGTCAGCCTGGCGGCCGCGCGGCGCAAGCGCCCGCTGCTCGACGCGGTCGAGGCCAATGCCCTGCATGGCGGTCGCATGTCGATGCGCGACAATCTGATCGTGCTCACCCAGACCCTGCTGTCGAACGGCTGCGGTGCGTCCGTCGGCCTTGAGGCTTCGTATACCCAGATGGGTGCGGGCAGCGGCTCGCAGCTGGGCCGTGTCATGCGCCTGCGCCGCAATGATGTGCGCATCCTGGTCGGTGCCGGTGCCGCCGGCGCCATCGCCGCGGCCTTCGGGGCTCCGCTGGCCGGCGCGTTCTACGCGTTCGAGATCGTCATCGGCGCCTACACGCCCGCCGCTCTCGCGCCTGTGGCCCTGGCCGCACTGGCGGGTGCATTCGTCGCCGACCAGGCTGGCATCGAGGCGTACCTGCTGCCCGCAGCCTCGACCATCGATGTGCGCGCCGCCGACTACGCGATCTACGGCCTGCTCGGTTGCTGCTGCGCCATGGTGGGGATCGGCGTGATGCGACTGATCGCCTCCATCGAAGGCGTGGTCAAGCGCAGTCCACTGCCCCTGTGGGGGCGCCCGATGGTCGGCGGCCTCCTGCTGATTCCACTGGCCATGGCCAGCCCGCAGGTGCTTTCCTCCGGTCACGGTGCGCTGCACCTGGACCTGACCACGCAGCTGCCACTGATCTGGATCGGCGGCCTGCTCGCCCTGAAGCTTCTGGCCTCGGGCATTTCGCTGGGCTTCGGCTTCCGCGGTGGCCTGTTCTTTGCGTCGCTGTTCATGGGCACCCTGGTCGGCACCCTGTTTGCCGGCCTGCTGGCGATGGCCACCGGCGTGCCCGTGGTCGACGCCACGTCCGCGGCGCTTGCGGGCATGGCCGCGTTGGCCGCTGCAGTGGTCGGCGCGCCGATGACCATGGCCATGCTGGTGCTGGAAGGCACCCACGACTTCCTGCTGACCAGCGTGGTGATGAGCGCGGTACTGGTCTCCAGCACACTGGTCCGCCAGTGGTTCGGTTACTCGTTCTCGACATGGCGCATGCATCTGCGCGGCGAAACCATCCGCAGCGCACGCGACGTCGGCTGGATCCACACCCTCAACGCCGGGCGGATGATGCGCAAGGGCGTTGCCACCACTCCGGCCGGGCTGGATGCCGCTGCGTTCCGCCAGCGTTTCCCGCTGGGCTCCGGCAGTCGCGTGGTCCTGATCGACAGCGAAGGCCACTACGCCGGGATCGTGCAGATTCCGCGCGTCTACGCCGACGGCGTGAAGCCGGAGACACCCGTTGGCGATCTGGCCGAGAACCGCGAGGTGTCACTGTTGCCGGGCGCGGATGTGGTCAGCGTGATGCAGTGCTTCGACCGGACGCAGGCCGACGAACTGGCCGTGGTTGCCGCCGATGGCCAGCTGCTGGGCATTGTTTCCGAGGCCTTCGTGCGCAGGCGCTACGCCGAGGAGCTGGACAAGCGCCAGCGCGAACTGATGGGCGAGCGCGTCGAAGACGCCGATTGATCGCCCGCCCCGCTGCTACAGCGCTTCGCCGGCATCGGCCAGCCGCGACTCGATCAACGCGTACCATTGCTCCAGCATGTCGATCAGCATGTCCAGCTCTGTATCGGCACGCTGCGCCCGGCCACTGCGCAGGCAGGCCTGGGTTTCCTGCAGCTGGGCCAGGAACCCGGCCACGGTATCGGCCTGCAGGATCAGGCCCGGCAGGCGCCGCCCGGGGATGCGCACGACCGCATGATTGCCGAGCTGGCCATACACGCTGAGGGTGGTTTCCGTCTTCATGGACAGAGGCAGGAATTGGGCGTTCATCGCGTGCACCGTATGAAAACCTGAGCCACCGGCAGGGGTGGACGACGGGGGAGACGTGGCCACGTCCTGCCGGTGGTCAGGGGGGACTCGGGATGCCGGGGCATGGCCACGGCGCGGGAGACTTCAGCGCGGGTGCGCGATCCCGACGATCTGCACCCGGCGATTCGGCGCAAGGCACGCGATCAGTTCGCGACGGTTGCGCTGTGCGCACTGCACGATCGGTTCAGCCGCGCCGCGCCCTTCGGCACTGATGCTGCCCGGCGGCACTCCGCCCTGCACCAGGGCCGTGCGCACCGCTTCGGCCCGCTTCTGCGAGAGTTGCTGGTTGTAGCTGGCCGCACCGATACGGTCGGTGTAGCCGACGACCTGGATCGACTGCACCTTGCTGGCCTCACGGACCTGCGCCAGGATGCCCTGCACCGCCTGCTGGCCTTCGGCGCTGAGTACCGCGCTGTCGAAACCGAACAGTGCATCGGCGGCCAGGCGCAGCGGCTGTTCGGGCAGTGGCGCGGGTGCCGGCGGCGGCGGTGGTGGCCGCGGCGGGTCGAGCACGGCGGCGCAGGATTCGGGCTTCCAGTAGCCGGCCTGGGCGATGCCCTTGTTGTCGAAGCGCACCTGGAACTGGCAGGTGAAGTACTCGGCGCCCTGTGCGGTGCGGAAGTTGAACAGATAGTTCCACTCGCGCACGCCCCACATGCCTTCGTTGAAGTGGGGCGTACCCAGCAGGCTGTACAGCTGCCGCTTGCTCATCCCGGGCGCGAAGCGGCGCAGGTCGGCGATGTCGGGATAGGTACCCTCCTTCAGCGACGCCTTGGAGACTTCCGGGAAGGCCACTGCAGTGGCCTCCGCCGGACCCTCACCGGCGGGCGCGTGGCTGCGGCAGGCGGCCAGCAGGCCGGCGGCGAGGATCAGGCCCAGCGACGCGGCGATGCGGCCAGCGCGGGCGATGCGATGCTGATTCATGTCATTCCCCCTGTAGACGTTTGCGCGGCAACCGGGCCGCGATTGCGGCCCGGCTACGGCGGTTACCACTGGATGCCGGCACCGACGGCCACACCGGCCTCGCCACGGCTGTTGGTGGAGCCGCTGAACTTGTAGATCCAGCGGCCTCCTTCCGAGACACCGGACAGGCCCACCGCCACGCCCGATTCGCCGTTGTAGCTGCCGGCTGCGAACGAGGCCATGCTGCGACCCGCTTCGCTCGGCTGCGGCAGCGAGGCCGTGGCCATGGCCGAAGCGATGCCGGCCGAAGCGCGGTTGTCGGTCCTGCGCAGGTCGCGCTCGAAGCCGCCCATGCGCTCGTCGGTATAGGCCTTCGACCAGTCCAGAGTCTGCGCCATGCCGGACTTCAGCTGGTCGACATTGACCGCGTCGGTGCCTGCCGTACCGGCGGCAACGTTGCGGACCGTCGTCGGGCCGCTGGTGCTGCTGCCGAGAGTGACACTGTTGAAGTTGGTGGCTCCGTTGACGGTGGTGTCGTAGCGGATGGTGCCCTGCTGCGAGGCCTGCAGCTGCCGCACGTTGACCGCATCGGTGGCCTGGGTGCCGTCTGCCACATTGACCACCTGCCGTTCGGCGCCGCTGGCCCCCACCGAAACCGTGTTGGCACGGTTGGCCACCGACCCTGCGCCCAGGGCCACCGAGTTGTCGGCCTGTGCCTGCGAGCCGTTGCCCAGGGCCGTCGAGTTGGCACCGGCAGCCGTCGATCCTGCACCACCGGCTGCGGAATTGGCGCCCGTCGCGGCCGGATCGGCCAGGTTGTTGCTGTTGTTGGCGCGGAAGCTGCCGGCGACGTTGGTGATGTTCTGGATCTTCTGGTCGGTGTAGGCCTTGGACTGATCGATGGCATAGTTCACGCCATTCTTCAGCTGGCCGACATTCGTCGCGTCGTGATCGTCCGAGCCGTCGGCAACGTGGGTGATCTTGCGTTCACTGCCGCTGCTGCCGACCGACACTTCGCCTGCCGAATTGCTGGCACCCGTCTGACCATAGGCACCGGTATAGCCGCTCTGCGCGCCGACGCTGGCCACCGAGCCGGCACCCAGTGCCACGCTGTTGTCCGCGCTGGCGTTGGCACCGTTGCCGACTGCCACGGCCGAAGCACCTGCCGCACTGGCCTGCGGACCCACCGCCAGCGCCTCCGCACCCGCCGCAGCGGCCGCCGCGGCGCTGGAGTTCACTGCCAGGTACGGGCTGCCGCCACCGTTGGTGATGCGCTGGTTGAGCACCCTCAGCGAACCGTCCACCGCGGAGAACGCCGCGGTGACGTTGCTGTAGTCGTTGGCGGTCAGGGTGCCGTCGGTGGCGATGCTGGAGATGCTGAACGACGGCGCGGTCCACAGATTGGTGGTGCCGTCGAAGGCCGTGCTGCCGCCGAAGTAGCTGGCGATGGTCGAGTTCGTGCTGAACAGCTGGTCGCCGGTGATGGCGTCGCTGCTGCCTGCAAGGATGCTGCCGGCCGCCACGTTGGTCACCTTCACCGCACCCGTGCCGGTACCACTCAGGGTGACCGTGTTCACGACGTTGCCACTGCCATCGACATCGTACTTCACCGCGCGCTTGTCGATATCGTCGGTCTGGTCGGCGACATTGGCCAGCGAATTGCTGACCGCGTCGAAGGCGGTGCCGACGTCGTTGTAGCTGCCCTGGCTGATGGTGCCATTGGCGGCGATGTTGTTGATCGTGTAGGTCGGCGCGGTCAGCACGCCGGCCGCATTGACCGCCGCGCCGCCGCCGAGGTGGGTGGCAACGGCCTGGTTGGCAGCGAACAGCTGGGCACCATTGATGGCTTCGGTGCTCGTGGCGCTCACCTGGCCCGGGCCGAGGTTGCGCAGCGTGGTCGCCGTGCCGCCCTGACCCAGCGTGGCGCTGGCGTAGTTGACGCTGCCATCGCCATTGAGGTCGTAGCGCAGCGCGCCTTCCTCCGAGGCCTGCAGCTGGCCCAGGTTCACCGCATCGGTGGCAGCCGTACCGGCGGCCAGATTCGTCACCTGGCGTTCGGCACCCGCGGCACCGATCGACACGCTGTTCGCACGATCAGCCAGGCTGCCGGCACCGACCGCGATCGCGTTGGCCGCCGTGGCGCGGGCGTTGGTACCGACCGCGATGGAGTCGGCACCGGTGGCCACTGCCTCCACGCCCGTGGAGTTCACCCGCAGGTACTTGGTGCCGCCGTTGCGGATATCGTTGATCTGCGTGTTGAGATTGACCAGCGAGCCGTCGACGGCGTCGAAGGCATCGGTCGCATTGTTGTACAGGCCCTGCGCGATGGCGCCGTCGGTGGAGATCGTGCTGATCTCGAACAGCGGCGCGGTGAAGGCGCCACTGACCGGATCGAAGGCGGTGATGCCACCGAAGAAGCCGGCGATGGCGGCGTTGGTGGTGGCCAGCTGGCCGCCGTTGACGGCTTCCAGGCTGCCGGCGGTCACCGCACCCGCGGCGAGGTTGCCGATGGTGGTGGTACCCGTGCCGTTGCCGAGCGTGACGCGGCGATAGTCTGGATTGCCTGCGCCATCGACGTCGTACATCACCGCGCCGGCCGAAACATCATCGATCAGGCTGATCGCGCCCTTCAACTGGGCGACGTTGACCGCATCGGTATTGGCGCTACCCGCAGCCAGGTTGGTGATCTGGCGCTCGCCACCGTTGGCGGTACCCACCGAAACTTCACCGGCAGAGACCTGGGCGGCGGTCAGGCCATAGGCGCTGTAGCTGGCCTGTGCGCCGCGCAGCGCAGCAGAACGGTAGCCCAGTGCCACCGAATTGGCCTGGTTCGAGGTCGCCTCCGCACCCATCAGGGTCTGGCCGTTGGCAGTACCCACCGCGCTGTCGCCGACAATCACCGAGTGGCCCATGCGCGCGGCGTAGTCCGCAGTCGGCACGCCGGTTGGATTGGTGGGATCGTTGGGACCGGCACCCGGGAACGCCACGTTGGCATCCACCTTCGGCAGCTCATGGCGGGCATTGGCGCCGATCACCACTTCCTTGGAGCCGTTGGCGAAGGCACCGTCACCCATCAGCACCTGGTAATCCTGTGCGGCGTTGACCGCCCAGCAGGAGATGTCGGCCAACGCGATATCCAGGCACTTGGCGGCCCATGCCGGCGAATCGGTCGGCAGCAGCAGGCCCAGCAGGCCACCGGGGTTGCCGTTGTTGATGTTGTAGATGTAACTGTCGGAGGTGACGCCACCGATCAGGGTCAGGTGCGAGCTGCCACCGGTCACCGCGCCGCCCAGGCCATTGAGGGTGCTGCCGACCGGTGACAGGTTCACGACCGGCAGGCCGAGCACGTTGACCGTGGAGTAGGCCTGCATCACGTTCGCGTTGCTGAGCTTGAGATTGCCGTTGTGCAGATAGCCGTCACCGCCGAACAGGCTGCTGGTCGTCGGGCCGATCAGCTGGCCGACGTTGCCGACCAGGCCACCGGTACCGATGATGAGTCCCGCATTCGGATCAGCCGGAGCGGGTGCCTTCGGGCTGTCCGGCGGAATCGCCGAGGGCTGGGTCAGGCCCAGGCCACCCAGCGTGCCGCCCACCAGCCCGCCGACTGCGCCGCCGAGATTGTTGACGGTACCGTTGAGGTTGCCCTCCAGCAGGTTGCCCACCGCACCGCCGACGTTGCCGAGCGTGCCGGTGAGTACGCCGTCCAGCCCGCTGCCTGGCGTGGTGCTTCCACCCCCGAGCAGGCCACCGACAACGCTGCCGACCGAGCCGACCGTATTGTTGAGTGCACCGCCCACGGCACCTCCGATGGTGCCGACGGTGCCGTTGAGCACACCACCCACCGCACCACCGACTGCGCCGACCGTGCCGTTGAGCACGCCTCCGACTGCACCGCCGACTGCGCCCACGGTGCCGTTCAAAGCACCGCCTACGGCGCTGCCGACTGTGCCAACGGTGCCGTTCAGCGCACCGCCGACTGCACCGCCGACCGCGCCGACAGTTCCATCCAGGACGCCACCGACCGCACCTACGGTGCCGTTCAGAGCGCCACCCACGGCACTGCCAACCGTGCCGACGGTGCCGTTGAGCGCACCGCCGACCGTGCCGACAGTTCCATCCAGGACACCGCCGACTGCACCTACGGTGCCGTTCAACGCGCCGCCCACAGCACTGCCAACCGTGCCAACCGTGCCGTTGAGCGCACCGCCAACGGTGCCGACGGTTCCATCGAGGACACCGCCGACTGCACCTACGGTGCCGTTCAGAGCGCTGCCTACGGCGCTGCCGACCGTGCCGACCGTGCCGTTGAGCGCGCCACCCACCGCACCACCGACGGTGCCGACGGTTCCATCGAGGACGCCGCCGACTGCACCCACCGTGCCATTCAAAGCGCCGCCTACGGCGCTACCGACCGTGCCGACGGTTCCATCGAGGACGCCGCCAACCGCACCCACGGTGCCGTTCAACGCGCCGCCTACGGCGCTGCCGATCGTGCCGACTGTGCCGTTGAGCGCGCCACCCACCGCACCACCGACGGTGCCGACGGTTCCATCGAGGACACCGCCAACCGCACCCACGGTGCCGTTCAAAGCGCCGCCTACGGCGCTGCCGACCGTGCCGACCGTGCCGTTGAGCGCGCCACCCACCGCACCACCGACGGTGCCGACGGTTTCATCGAGGACGCCACCTACAGCACCTACGGTGTTGTTCAACGTGTCGCCCAGAGAACCACCGACGTTGCCAACGGTGCCGTTCAATACACCGCCCACCGCACTGCCGACCGTACCGACAGCACCGTGGAGCGTGCCGCCTACTGCGCCCACGGTGTTGTGCAGCGTGCCGCCCACTGCGCCACCCACGGTGCCGACAGTGCCGTTCAGTACACCGCTCACCACACCGCCGAGGGCGCCGACGGTTTCGTGTAGCGTTCCGCCTGCTGCGCTGCCCACCGTGCCGACCACGTCGTGCACTACGCCACCCACCGCACCGCCGACCGTGCCGGCAGCTCCGTGGAGCGTGCCACCTACTGCGCCCACGGTGTTGTGCAGCGTGCCGCCCACTGCGCTACCTACGGTGCCGACGGTTTCGTGCAGCGTCTCGCCTGCTGCGCTGCCCACCGTGCCGACTACGCCGTGCACTACGCCACCCACCGCACCGCCAAGATCGCCCAGGGCGCCGTGATGCAGGCCTCCGAGACCGAGCGTGCTGGCCTGCGCACTCACGACGGTCCGGCCCGCGAGCTTCAGGTTGCGATCGGCCACCACGTCCTGGCCACCCGGGCCCTGCACGCGCACCTTGCCGGCGACGCCTGCATCGAACGCCGCCGTGATCGCGCGATCATCGGTCTCGCCCGGCAGTTCTTCCTTGGCGGGCAAGCTCACCGCTGCGGTTGCGGAGGCCTTGCCCTGGCCCTCGATTCGATGTCCGGCGATGGCCAGATGCGAGTCGGCGTTGCCGTCGATGCCGGCCTTCAACCCGGACAATCCCTGCGAGGATGTCGTGATACCCGCTGCCGCCTTGGCGCCGGCACCCACCGATGCCACCGGGGCACCCGCGATGCCGACCCTGGCCTTTGCCTTCGCATCGGCCGTCAGCCCCAGCGGCGAAGCGGAGCCGGAGGAAACGTTCGCTGCCAGTGAGGTATCCACCTGGGTACCTGCTCCGATGCCGAGCTGGGCCCGCACATCAGCGGCCAGCGCTGGCGTGGGCACATGCTGCGGCGATGCGGTCGCCCCCAGCTTCACCTGCACGGCGGCCGGCAGGACCTCGTGCACCAGCGGCAGCGAGGCCGTGCTCAGCTGCAGGCCCACACGCGTATCGGCACTGATCGCAGGCGTCGCCTGCGCCTGTCGCGCGGCTGCGGCCAGGGCGACTTCGGCATCGACTTTCACCGGCAAGGTCTGGGTGTACTTGGCCGCCAGCGCCTGCAGATCGCGCAGCGACTGATTGGATTCGGTTGCGGATGCCGGCCCGTTGGCCAGCACGCACAGCAGTGCAAGCGCAAGGGCGCTGGGCGTCAGCAGGGAGGTGCGCGGATCGCGTGATGCGGTGCCGCCGCTATCGCCGGTGGCCAGTTCCGAGGCCACAACCAGAGCATTGAGCTGGCGGTTCCATACACGCCGGTAGATGCGGTTCATGAGCATTTCCCCCGTAGGCGAACAACTTGAATGACAGTGGACTTGCCGCTAGGCAGGTGACTGACATTTCAACGGTTCGCGGAGGCGTGGCGCACTTCAATCCGGCAGGGCAATCGCGCAATCCGGCAAATCCACGGCCGGATTCGGCAGCCGGATATGCAAAACCGGCAGCAATGCCGTGAAAGCCCCTGTGGGGCAAGACTCAGGCCGGTTGGCCCAACTGCGCAGGTGCGCGCATCAGGGTATCCCGCGGAAGTTCACCGAACACCTTCCGGTAATTGTCGGCAAAGCGCGAGAGATCCCACAGGCCACAGCTCAGCGCGATCGCCTTGACCGAACGCCTGCTGGAGTCGGCCATCGACAGGCTGCGGCAGGCTGCACAGAGGCGCAGCATGGACAGATAACGGTTGGGCGACGTACCGAACAGATCTTCGAATGCATAGCGCAGGCCACGCTCGCTGACACCGGCGGCGTCGCAGATTTCATTCATGTATATATTGCGACGCAGGTTGAGCCGCATGAAATTCTCGGCGCGCTGGGCGATCAGGTAATGCGTACGCCGTGCGCGGCTGCACCCCGGGCGATCCACGGCACCGGCACCCAGCAGGGCCTGGATGTGCTCATGCAGCAGCCGCTCGGTTTCCTCCGGCTGCAGGCTGGCACCCTGCCCCAGCTGCTGGTGCAGCTGCTGGTAATGCAGCGCCAGCGGGGCATCATCACCGGACAGATTGAACAGCGAGAGCGCCTGTCCGGCCGGCGGTGTGCTGCGCAGGCTCAGTTCGGTCAGCTTGCGCTGCACTCGCGATACCGGCACCAGCATCAGGGTCAAGCGGGTACCGGGGCTGAGGGTGAATTCACTGATGCCTTCGGGAAGCACGGTCAACGCCATCCCGGCCGCCAGCGGTACGCCATGGCACCAGCTCACCGCCTCGTCGGTGGCCTGCAGATACCCCAGCATCGCCCAGTCCGGCGGCAGCATGAAGCGGCCACGGCAATGGAATCCGCAGCTGATGCTGCAGAACAGGGCTTCCTCATGCACGCGCGAAGCGAACGCCGCGCGCGGACCATTGCCGTCGAGCAGCAACAGTTCCACATCGCATACGCGAAGCACACCGCTCAGCGTGGCCAGGTCGATCGACCGGAGCTCGCCGTCGTCGCTGTCAACCACCCCACCATCAACCATGACAGTGTCGTCCCCCGTTGGTCAGCTGCCCGCCGCAACCCCCACTGCCCTACAGGTGCGCGCGGTTTCCAAGAGCATCATCCGTTGCCGTGATGGATGCGGCCACTGGCCGGCTCCACCTTGAAAGTACCAAACCTTGAATACGAGTATGCCCGATAATCCGCGCAGGTAAACAGGTCGCGCGGGAATACAGCAACCCGCGCCCGGCGTGAAGGAAATGTGGGCGCCAGTGGCACGATTCTCGCATGCGTTAACCCGGGTCACATTATTAACATCACGATGAATCGTTACGCCTGGGAACGGCGCTTCATCACAGAATAAGCAACCGATTATCAGGAATAAGAGATTCCTGCCGAATTTGCATATAGGTTCCGGTTGCACCCGGCCGCCATTCAGGCAAAGTCGGTATCACGGTGATCGAACCGCTCCGATGCGGTCACACCCAGGGGACAGCATGACGATGCACGCGCTGCTCGATGACGTTGCGACCACCGGCCTGGTGCCGCGCGGTCGCACATGCGCGGTCGCTGCACTCCCTGGCGGAGATCACCCTGCTTTAGCGATGCGGGACAGTCCCGCATTGCCACCTCCGCCAGGATGGCAGAGGTCCATGGACGATCCCGACGGAGTCGGGCAACCGGCCGATGCAGGTGTCTTGTTGCCATTGACAGGTAGAGGGAGACAACCGTCATGAACGCTTCCATCCGCAAGTTCCTGAAAGAAGAAGATGGCGTGACCGCACTCGAGTACGGGCTGCTGGCCGCTGTGATCGCCGGCATCCTGATTGCCGTGGGCCGCACCCAGATCACGGAATTCTTCACCACGCTGTTCACCCGCCTTTCGGCAATCGCCACCGAAGCAACCACCTGAGCGACCTGCGGACGCACCACCGCTGGTCGCGCCATCCGCGACCACGGTGGCCGCAGGCCGGGATGCGGTTGCAGACGGTCCAGTGACGGACGAAGGGGAGTGCGATGACACTGCTGGGACTATTGGCCATCGGTGTGTGCCTGCGGATCGCGATCAGCGATCTGTATGCCCGCCGGGTGCCCAATGCCTGGCTGCTGGCGGCGTGCGCACTCGCAATACCTCTGCTCGTCGCCGGGCAATTTGGTGAGCCACGACTGCCATGGCCGGCGCACCTGCTCGGTGCCGTTGCCGGCTTGCTCGCGCTCCTGCCCTTCTACGCACTACGCTGGATGGGCGCAGGCGACGTGAAATTCTTTGCCGTGCTCGGCCTGCTGCTGGGATGGCATGCCTTGCTGCCGATATGGGTAGTGGCCAGCCTTGCCGCCGGCGCCCACGCAGTGGCGATCCTGCTCGGGCGTCAGCTGGGCATGCACCTGCCGATGCGCGTGCAGCTGCAGGTATCGCGCGCCAGCGAGCAATGGCAGACACACCCCGCATTGCGCGGAATGGAGGCTGCCCGCCAGGGGCGCCGCGGCATTCCCTATGCGGCCTACCTCGCATTGGCGGCGATCGGCTGGCTCCTGGCCACGACCTACGGAGGTCTCGCATGAACACCCTCGGTCCGCGGCGCCAGCGTGGCGTGGTTGCCGTCGAATACGCGCTGATGATGATCCTCGGCCTGGTGCCGCTGCTGCTGTTCACTTTTTCCGGCGTGCTGATCATGGCTGCCCAGCAGACGCTTGCAACGGCCGCTGCCGAAGGCGCGCGCGCATCGCTGCGCTTCGGAACCGCCAACGAACGACGCGCCGCCGCGTGCGTCGCAGCACGCCAGTCGATGCAATGGCTGCTGCAGTTCTCCAGGCAGAACCCCGACTGCAGCGCCGGCGGCACCGGTCCGATCCAGGTCTCGGCGCAGGCACCCTGCGCGGGCATGGCAACCGCGCAGTGCATGACGGTGACCGTCCGCTACGACTATGCCGCCCACCCCTTCTTCCCCGGCACCGCCACGCTTTACGGCTGGGTGATGCGGGCCCCCATCCGCAGCGTCGCGGTCGCCCAGCTCGACCTCGGCTCCGGCAACTGACGGTACAGGAGACGGTTCCATGCTCAAGTTGACCCGCATCGCCGCCATCGCTCTGATCGCACTCGCGGTGCTGCTGGCGCTGATCGCATTCGTGATCGGCCGCAGACCCGCCCCTTCGACGGAAAGCGCGGCTCCGGTCGTTCACGCCGACGCACAGGCCATTACGGTGGTCGAGGCCATCGCCCGGCTGCCGGCCGGTGAACCGATCACTGCCAATGGCGTGCGCCTGGCGCGTCGAAGCGCGGCCGTGCCGGGCGCCGCCGCAGACCTGGCCGCCGTGGTCGGCAAGGTGCCGGTGCAGGACATCGCCGAAGGCAGCACCATCAGCGACGCGGTGCTGGCCCAGGGCTTCTCGCTGCAGCTGCGGCCCGGCGAGCGTGCACTGGCGGTGCCGGTGGATGAACTGGTCGGTGCCGGCAACCGCATCCTGCCGGGCGATTTCGTCGACGTGTTCCTCAACCTGCGCAGCGAACCTGCCAGCTACAACGCGGCACCCGACGCCGCACAGACCCGCCTTCTGCTCTCGCGCCTGCGCGTGCTCAGTTATGGCCAGCAGGACATCGCCCCGAACACGGGCAGCACGAATGCCAGCGCCGATACCAGCAACCGTGCGGACCCGCGCGCGGCCGATATCACCAGCAACGCCAGCAGCGGTGGCGGCAGTAGCGGTGACGCGGCCCAGCCGGCCCGCAGCGCCGTGCTGGCGGTGCCGGTGGCCGATGCCAACCGGCTGCTGCTGGGCGCGCAGCAGGGCAAGCTCTACCTCGCGCTGCGCAATCCCGCCGACGCCGGCCAGCCCGATCTGGCCCTGTTCCCGCAGGCGCGGGGCGTGATCGATCCGCTGCGTGGCCTGGACGCAGAACAGCAGCTGGCGTTGCAGCGCCCCGAGAACCACGCCTTCGCCGGCATCGATGGCGATGCCCTGGCCGGCCGCAGCAACGCACGCGCACGCACGGTGAACGACGCCCCGGCACAGCCCCCCGCCGCCCGCCGCAGCGCACCGCGCGCATCCGGAATCGAGATCATCCGCGGCGACGGTTCTGCGCCCCGCGGCTCCCTCTGACCTGCACCGAGAGCTTCCATGACCGAACGTCGCCAGAGTCCACGCCCCTCCTCCCGCCAGCGCTGGCTCGCTCTACTGCTGGTGCTGCTGGCGCCTGCGACCAGCGTGGCTGCCGACGACCTGGTGCTGCAGGCCCGCGAACAGCGGCCGTGGACACTGCCCGCGGACCTGGAACGGGTGGCCATCGCCGATCCGGGCGTCGCCGATATCGTGATGCTGCGTGGCCAGCGCCAGGCGCTGCTGGTCGGCAAGGCCCCCGGCACCACCACCCTGCTGCTGTGGCACCGTAAACAGCCGGAGCCACAGCGCGTGCAGGTCCGCGTGCAGAGCGCGGTGCAGGGGGCGGCCGATGCGGGTTCCAGCGGCCTGGTGTTCACCCAGCAGGACCAGCAGGGCCTGCTGCAGGGAAGCACCGACAGCGCGCTCTCGCACATGCAGGAACAGAAGGCGGCCGCGATGGCGTTGGGCAAGGATGGCCAGCTGGCCGATGCCTCCACCATCGCCAGCGGCGGTGTGGTCCAGGTCGAGGTGAAGGTGGTCGAGTTCAACAAGACCGCGCTGAAACAGGTCGGCATCAGCTTCCAGAACCGCAACGGCGGTTTTGCCTATGGCTTCGCTCGTCCGGGCGGCATCCTGCCGGGCAACACCGGCGTGCTGCCCGGCATGCAGGAGGGCAATTCCAGCAACGAATCGGACTCGCCCATCTCGTCGGCCTTCCGCCTGGTGTTCGGCTCGACGAAGGGCCTCTGGAATGCGGACCTCGATCTGCTGCAGTCCAATGGCATGGCCCGGGTGCTGGCCGAGCCGACCCTGGTCGCGCTGTCCGGCCAGAGCGCCAGCTTCCTCGCCGGTGGTGAACTGCCGATCCTCGAACCCCAGGGCCTGGGGACCACCACCATCACCTACAAGCCGTTCGGCATCGGCCTGACCGTCACCCCGACCGTGCTCGCGCCCAACCGCATCGCCCTGAAGGTGGCGCCGGAAGCCAGCGACCTCGACTACACCAACGCCATTTCCCTCAACGGTGTGCAGATTCCGTCGATCAGCACCCGCCGTGCCGATACCACGGTGGAACTGGGCGATGGCGAGAGCTTCGTGATCGGCGGTCTCGTCAGCTCGACGGTCGCCTCCACGGTGAACAAGATCCCGCTGCTGGGCGACCTGCCGATCATCGGCTCGTTCTTCCGCGATTTCGACTACAAGCGCCAGGACAAGGAACTGGTGATCATCGTCACGCCACGGCTGGTGCAGCCCCTCGCCCGCAATGCCGAGCTGGCACTGCCAGGCGAGCGCGAGGCCCGGCCCAACCTGCCTGAGTGGGGTTCCTGGCTGCTGGGTCCGGTCAGCCAAGACCCGGTGCCCGGTTTCTCACGTTGAATCCATGATGCCTGCGATACCACGCCCATGCCCTACGCCACTGCCCAGCCGCTGCATCCGCAAGGACCGCCGATGAACCTGGTCCTGTACGGGATGGATCGCGAACTGCTGCCGCGGCTGGCGGCCAAGCTGCCGCCTGCCACCACCCTGCACTGGCAGGACAGCGGTGAGCCGACATCCGCGCAGGACCTGCAACGCGGTCCGCAGAATCTGGTACTGCTCGACTTCCGCCCCGAGCACGCCGCCGCCTCGACCGTGCTGGCGCAGCAGCTGCAGCAGACCCAGCCGGACCTTGCGCTGGTCGCCGTTGGCGCCACCAGTGCCGGGCAGGTCGAAGGCGTGGTGATGGCGCTGCGCGCCGGCCTGCGCGATGTGCTCGACCTGGACAGCGACAACACCGGCATCGAGGCCGCGCTGCGCCGCGCGCTCTCGCCCCGGCCCGCCGCTGCCGCACACCAGCCGCACAAGGCGCGGTTGATCCTGCTGCTGGGCGTACGTGCCGGGGTCGGCACCAGCACACTGGCCGCGCATCTGGCCGTGCTTGCACAACAGACCCATGCATTGGCGCAGGGCGAGGCCAGCACCCAGGACGGTCTGCTGCTGGAACTGGCGCAGCCGGCAGGCGACCTGGCGCTCTACCTCAATCTGGACAGCCGCTTCCACTACGAAGACGCACTGCGCAATGCCAGCCGCATCGACGCCACCCTGGCGCGCACTGCGATGGCGCGCCATGACAGCGGACTGGTCCTGCTCGACCGCGCCAGCGGCAGCGATGCGCTGCCACCGTCCGATCCGGGGGCCCTGCTGCAGCGCCTGCGCGGCGTGTTCGCCAGCGTGCTGTGCGACGCCGGCGGCTGCCCGCTGCGTCAACTGCCACCGCTGCTGCTGGACCAGGCCGACGAGATCTGGCTGGTCGCGGACGCTTCGATTGCCACTCTGGTCTCGCTTGACCATGCGCTCAAGCATCTGTCCGGCCAGCGCGAACGGGAGAAGCGCCTGCAACTGGTGATCAACCGCCATGACGACAGCAGCGGCATGAGCCCGGAGCAGATCGCCCGACGGTTCGAGCTTCCACTGCTGGCCACGCTCCCCGAACGACCACGCGTACGTGCCTCCGCCAGCCACGGCCACCTGCTGCTGCAGGACGCGCCGCGTGATCCGTACCTGCGTGCCCTCGCCCCGCTCGTCCAACGCCTGGATCCGGCTGCATGCCCGGTCCAGACGCACGGCCTGCGGGAAAGACTTGCCCTTGCCCTGGGTGGATCGCAATGGAAGACAAAGTAACCCCGTTTCCGCACGCCGTCGCCCGCCACACCGTTCCTGACCACGTTGCGGGCAATCTGCCGTTCGCAGAGACCGAGCAGTACCAGAAGGTGCTGTCCGCGGCGCATGAGCACCTGCTCAACAGCATCGAGGACGAGCGCATCGATATCGATTCCTGGGCTCCGGACACGATCGCGCGCTGGGTGCAGGTGCAGACCGTGGGTTTCATCCAGGAATGGCGCATCCCGATCAATGAAGAGGAGATGCAGGTGGTGGCCGAGGGCCTGGTCAAGGAGCTGACCGGCTTCGGCCCGCTGGACGACCTGCTGCATGATCCCACCATCGAAGACATCCTGATCAATGGCTTCAAGGATGTGCACGTCTCGCAGGGCGGACAGCTCAAGCGCGCAACCCAGCGCTTCACCGACGACACCCATCTGCTGCGCATCCTGCGCCGCATCCTCGCACCACTTGGCCGGCGCCTGGATGACTCCAACCCGATGGTGGATGCGCGCCTGCCCAACGGCGGCCGCCTCAATGCGATCATCTCGCCGCTGGCGGTGGACGGCCCGATGGTCTCCATCCGCAAGTTCCGCAAGGACCCGTTCACGCCCGATGAACTGCTGGCCAAGGGCACCTTCGATGCGCCGATGCAGGCGCTGCTGAAGGCGATGGTGCTGGGTCGCTGCAACATCCTCGTCTCCGGCGGCACCAGCTCGGGCAAGACCTCGCTGCTGAACGCCCTGGCCAGCTACGTGCCACCCACCGAGCGCGTGATCACCGTCGAGGACACCGCCGAGCTCTCGCTCAACCATCCGCACGTGGTGCGCCTGGAGAGCCGCATCGGTGGTGCGGAGGGACAGGGCGCCGTCAGCATCCGTGACCTGGTGCGCAACAGCCTGCGCATGCGCCCCGACCGCATCGTGGTCGGCGAGGTGCGCGGCGCGGAAGTGCTGGAGATGCTGCAGGCGATGAACACCGGCCACGACGGCTCGATGGCCACCATCCATGCCAACTCGCCGCGCGACTGTCTCTATCGCATCGAGATGCTGGCCGGCTTCGCCGGGTTCCAGGGCAGCGAAGACAGCCTGCGCCGGCAGATCGCCAGCGCGATCGATTTCATCGTGCAGATCTCGCGCCTCGGCAGTGGCCGGCGCGTGCTGGTGTCGATCACCGAGATCACCGGCGTCAGCGACAACCTGATCACCACCCAGGAGATGTTCCGCCACGAAGTGCAGATCGACGGCAGTGGCAAGGAGACCGACCGCTGGATCGGGCTGGGCTTCCAGCCGCACTCGCACAAGCTCGAGCCATTCCGCCAACTGTTGCGCGAATCCCTCTACGGAGACTACTGAACATGGGGACCGGCCTGCTGCTGGGCGTATTGAGCATCGTGTCGGTGCTGCTGGCGCTGGCGGTATTGCTGTGGGGCACCGCCAACAGCCGCGAACAGCGGCAGGCATCCCTGCAGCATGCCGAACAGCAGCTGGCACGTGGCAGCGCGGGCCCGGGCAGCAACGCGGCTGCGGCCAACGATGGATCGCGGCCGCTGCCGGCAGCAGCTGGCCGTCGCGCGCTGCCCTGGAATGGCCTGCTGCAACGCGCGGGCCTCGCCACCGGCTGGAAGGTGCCGCTGATGCTGCTGGTGCCCGGCCTGGCCCTCTCGCTGTTCGCGATGCTGCGGCTGGGAACGGCATGGATGCTGCCGCTGACGCTGCTGCTGTACCTGCTGGGCTGCTGGTTGTGGATCATGCGCCGCACCGCCAAGTTGCAGGCCAAGCTGCTGCATCAGCTGCCGGACTTCCTCGACAACCTGGTCCGCCTGACCGCGCTCGGCAACAGCCTGCAGTCGGCCTTCCAGGTCGCGTCGCAGCAGGCGACGCCGCCGCTGCGTGAGCTGCTGGACACCACGGTGCGATACGCGCGGGGCGGCATGGACCTGGACCGCGCACTGAACCTCGCCGCGCAGCCCTATCGGATGGAGGTGCTGAAGGTGCTGGCCGTGGTGATGGGCGTCAGCGTCCGCATCGGCGGCCGCGCCGATCAGATCCTGCAGCGCATGGGCGATTTCATGCGCGACCTGGAGCAGGCCCAGCAGGAGCTGTCAGCCACCACGTCCGAGACCCGCATGTCGGCCTGGGTGCTGGGACTGCTTCCGCCCGCCAGCGCCGTACTGATGGCGATCTCCAGCCCCGAGTTCTTCCAGCCCGTCCTGCACGATCCGCTCGGTCACAAGATCCTGCTGATCGCCCTGGGCCTGGAACTGCTCGGTGGTTTCCTGCTGTATCGCCTGGCCAAGTCGCTATGAGCATCCGCAGCGGAGGTTCCCGATGAGCGCAACTGCTTGGTTCGCACTTGCCCTGCTGGTCCTGGCCGCCGGCGTCGCCCTGCTCGGTGTGGGCGGCTGGGTCCGCAGCCATCGCGAGGACCGCAGTGCGGCAACGCTGAAGACCGCATTGCAGCCACGTGATCCGATCGCCGACGAGGACGCGGCCCGCAGGGATTCACTGGGCTGGCTGGAGCGCTTCGGCCGGACGCTCAGCGGCGGGCGCCTGGAAGCCGCACTGCTGGCAGGCGAGGATCGCCTGCTGCTTGATCTGGCCGGCTGGAACACCCGTCGCGGCACGGCGATCTATCTGGGCCTGCGCCTGCTGCTGGCAGTACTGGTGCTGGCGCTGACCCTGGCCGTGAGCGATGCCACCGGCCTGGCCCGGATCATGGTGATCGTCGGCGCGCTCGCCGCCGGCCTGCTGCTACCCAAGTTCGTGCTGGCCGCGTGGGTCAAGCGGCGGCGGCGCGCCGTCAACAACGAGTTGCCGCTGTTGATCGACCTGCTGCGCCTGCTGCAGGGGGTTGGCTTCAGCATGGATCAAAGCCTGCAGACCCTGGGCGACAAGCTGCGCGACGCACTGCCGGTGCTCGGTGGCGAGATCCAGGAGGCGAACGTCGCCTACACCCATGGACGCACTCGCGCCCAGTCGCTGCGCCGGCTCAGCGATGTCTACGGCGATGACGACCTGTCCAGCCTGGTGCAGTTGATCCTGCAGGTGCACGCCCACGGCGGCGCGGTGCAGGAGCCGCTGCGCCAGTTCAGCATCCGGCTGCGCGAACAGCGCCGCAATGCTCTGAAAGAGAAGGTCGGCAAGCTCTCGGTGAAGATGACCGTGGTGATGATGCTGACCCTGCTGCCTGCACTGATGCTGGTGCTGGCCGGGCCTGCGCTAGTCGCGCTGGCCAAAACCCTGTCGAACATGGGATGACCGTCATGCCTGCTCTGCGCCACGCCTGTCTGTTGTTTGCTCTTGCCACTGCCGTCGCGGGATGCGCCTCGTCCACCCCGAAGTACCTGCGCGCGCCTACCCTGGCCGAGCCCGGGCCCGCGCCGCAGGACAGCCGCAATGCCTACCTTGAGCTGATCGAGCGCATGCAGCTGCAAGGGGCCTGGTACGCCTCGCTGGCGCATGTGGATGCATTCCGCCAGCGCTACGGCGATCCTCCGGCGCTGCGCCTGCTGCAGGCCAATGCACTGCGCGAGACCGGCCAGACCGACGCCGCGGCCGCGCTGTACCGCGAACTCAGCAGCGGGCCGCAGGCCGCCGCCGCGGCACATGGCCTGGGCCTGATCGCCGCGCATCGCGATGACGAGGCCGGCAGCGAACTGTCGCTGGCCCGCGCCACCCAGCTGCAGCCGTTGAATACCGATTATCTGGGTGACCTGGGGTATGCGCGTCTGCGTGCCGGCCGCTTCGATCAGGCCCGCGAGCCGCTGGCCAAAGCACTGGAACTGTCACCGGGCAACGCCAAGGCGACCGCCAACCTGGCGCTGTGGGCGGTCCTGCGCGGCGACAACGCCACGGCTGAACGCCTGGCTGCGCAGGCCAACCTCAACGAAGACACCCGGCGCAGCATCCAGCAGCAGGCCCAGCAGATCCGCAGCCGGCTGCAGCAGCGCCAAGCCCAAGCATCGGCGGCCAGCAGCACGGCACGGATCGCCACTGTGCCATCCCGCGCCCCCGCCCCGGCCGGCAGCCGGCTGGCGGCCGAAACACGCCGTGACGCCCGCGATCGCGATCCCTCCCGTCTGCCGCCGTCGATGCTGGAGCGCTTCGGCACGTCCGACCACCCGACCGAGAACACGCCATGACCGCGATGACCCTGATCCGACGCCTGCTGCCTGCGGTCACCTGCTGCCTGCTTGCCACGGGAGGCCACGCACAGGCGCCACAGGCGCCGCTGACCGGCCAGATGCTGGGAGGCAGCCCGGCAGCGGCCCCTGCCATCGCGCCGCAGCAGGCCGAAGCACTGGCAACCGTCGACCTCGCGGCGCCTGCGCCGCCCCCCGCGATGCCGCCCGCGCCTCCTGCCCGGGTGGCCGCTGCACCGGCTGCGCCGCGGCGCAGCGAGGTCGGTGATGCCACGCGCCAGCTGTTCCAGCTGCAGGCGTCCGGGCAACAGGCCGGCCCGCGGCTGCCGATCCTCGGTGATCAGGCCACCGCCAGCTACGCGCGCTACCTGAAGAGTTTCGAGCAGGACATCCCCGCCTTCTTCGACACGGATGTCGGCAGTTCCAAGAGCACCTCCAACTCCGGACGCTGAGGCATGCCATGAACCGCTCTCGCCAGCCCCGTTTCCACCGCCCGCGCGGCGGCATGTCCGTCACCATGATGCTGGTGATGCTGGCACTGGTGGCCATGCTGGGTCTGATCGAGGTCGGCTTCCTGTTCTGGGCCAAGCGCGATGCGCAGAAGGTCGTGGACCTGGCGGCGCTGGCAGGTGCACAGCGACTTGAGCTGTGTACATCGAACAACGGCGACAACAGCGCCGCGCGGCAGAGCGCACTCACGCAGAACCAGTTCCCGGGCACGGTGCAGGTCCGCTGCGGCAACTGGAGCGCCGCACGCGGAGGCAACCGCTTCAGCGAGACGGTCGACGCCAGCAATCCGCGCAATGCGGTGCGGGTGGTTGCGACCCGCAGCGTGCTGCCGTTCTTCGGCCAGAACGAGAGCCTGCCGACCATCACCGTACAGGCCGTGGCGCGCCGCTCGGAACCGACGGCGGTGTTCGCGGTGGGTTCGCAGCTGCTGCGCACGAACGGCAACTCGCCCTTGATGGGCACCCTGCGCCTGGTGGGGCTGGACGTCACCAACGCCACGGTGCTGTCGTACGACGGACTGGCGCAGGCCAACATCACACCGTCAGGCCTGCTCAATGCGCTCGGCATTCCGGTCACCGCCAATCTCAGCGTGGCCGACTTCAATCGCCTGCTGTCGTTGAACCAGGTTTCACTGGCACGGCTGGTGGACGCCACCGCCACGGTGGTCGGCCGCAGCACCACCGCGGGCGTGCAGCTGCGTGCGCTGTCCGACCTGGTGGCCACCCGCCTTGACATCAATCGGGTCAATATCGCGCTGGGCAGCCAGAACGGCGGCGGCGGACTTTTCGCCGAGGTGATCTCTCCCGACGGCACGGTGGGCAGTGCGCTGCAGTCGCAGATCAACGTGCTTGACCTGGTCAATGCAGCCATCTCCATCGCCAATGATGGCAATGGCGTAGCGGTGCCGAACCTCAACCTGCTCGGCATGGATATCAAGGCAGGTGTTGTCGAACCGCCGTCGATCGCCATCGGCGGTGTCGGTTCGCGGGCCTACAACGCGCAGGTCCGGCTGATGGTCGACGTCGACAGCGACCGCCTGTTCGGGGTGGGGCCACTGCTCAACCTGCTGGGCACGCGTCTGCACCTGCCATTGCATGTGGACGTGGCCAACGCGATGGGAACACTGACCAGCATCCAATGCAGCGCGGCACCGCCCACCGCCACCATCCAGGTGGACTCCTCGGTACTGCGCGCGTGCGTCGGCAAGGTCAATGCCGCCGACCGTTTCTCCAAGAGTAATGTCTGCGACGCCACCTTGCAGAACGAACAACTGCTGACACTGCTGGGACGGCCGCTGATCAACGACAAGATCACCCTGCCGGCGCTGACCGGCACGCAGAGCCTGACCCTGGCCGCCGGCCAGACCGGCACCACCCGGATCAATCCCCTGGCCGTCGGTGACGCGGTCTCGCACCTGGTCAACGAGCTGCTGCGTGTCCTGTCGGGCATGCTGAGCTCGCCGGCACAGGGCATGAATGCCAACGACACGGCCAAGGCACTGGCCGACCGCTACCTGCAGGCAGCGTTCCCCTCGGGCGGCCGCTACAACGTCGACCAGCTCATTCCCCTGCTGCGCGACGGCGACCCGTCGCGCAACCTGGCACCGCTGGGCAACTGGACGGTCAAGAAGGGCGTGCCAAAACCCTGCCTGATCGGGCTGGGCACCTGCTGGGAAGATGGCTCGGTCTGGGCAGGCTACCGCGCCACCGTGACGGGACAGGGCCTGGGTCTGCTCGACGGGCTGCTCGGCTCACTGGTCGGCGGGCTGCTCATCAACCGCTGCGACAGCCTGCTGGGCAATCTGATCGACTACAACGGCTGCGTCCGCACCAATCTGGCCTCGTACATCCAGACCGCCCCGGACGGCTTCCTCGACGCGGCGGCCGGCGGCGGTGTAACCGCGCCCGGCAACAACGTGTCCTGCAGCGGTGTGCTATGCACCGTGCTGAACCCGGTGCTGGCCGCGCTCAAGCCGGTACTCAACACCGTCGGCTCCCTGCTGAGCACGACCCTGGCCAGCCTGCTGGGGCTGGAGCTGGGCCGCACCGATGTCAACGTCCAGTCCATCCAGTGCAATGGCGCACAGCTTGTGTTCTGAGCCGGGCCGGCGCCCTTGGCGCCGCCGCCGCGCATGCTAGACTCCCGGGCGGGGAACACTTCCATCTCAACCCACACTCATCCGTGGATGGTCCAGACATGCGAGAAACTTCAGGGGGCACCGTCTTCGCCCGCCACGCGCGCGGCGCGGCACTGCTGGCCGTGGCCATGCTGCTGGCGGCACCGTCCGCACTGGCGGCGCGCAGCAGCCGCGAAGCCGCAGCCGAACCGGTACGCAGCAGCGCACCCGTGGTACGCAACACGGTGGACGAGCTCAAGCAGTTGATGGACGCACGCCAGCTGACCGAACTGCGTACCACGTACAACGGCAACTACGGCGCCAGCCTGCTTTTCAATGCCAGTACCCTGACCTACTACGTCGCCCTGTTCCAGGAAAAGAACTTCTGGCGCGTCATCAAGACCGATGCCGTCGACAACGCCGAGCGGGTCTATCGTACGTTCGTGCAGCAGACCGAACAGCTCGCGCAGGTCTACATCGATACCACCCGCCTGGAAGCCGGCAAGCGCTATACCGAGCGCCTGGTGGCGTACAACGAAGAGCGCCTGCGTACCCTGCAGCAGGAAATGGAGCAGCAGCAGGCGCAGTCGGCCCAGGTCAGCGCGTCACTGCAGCAGGCCCAGCAGCAGGCCGTCAGCCTGAGCACCGATGTGCAGAGCACCAACAGCCAGCTGGACGCCCTGCAGCGCCGCATCCAGATTCTGCAGGCCGAACAGGGCAACCCCGAATTGAGCCTGCCGAAGCCGGACAGCACAGCCGCGCCGGCGGCGGCCAGCGACGTTCGCTGAATCCCCCGACAGAACCCGACAGCGGCGCCGAACGGCGCCGTTGTCGTTTTTGGCCTGATTGCGACCCGTTTCAGCGGCAGGCCTCGAACACGGCATCGTCCCACTGCCGGCGCTGGACGAAATCCGCCCGGCGCGTTCTCGCCAGCGCCTCCGTGCGCACCCTGCGCGCCCGTGCACAGGCCGCAGCATCCGCACTGATCGGAATCAACGCCCCCTGTGCACGGCCCGATCGCCGCACCGGCCTGCGTCCACCGTTACCCGTGGGGGTCACCTCGGCGGTGGGCGGCGCACTGCCGCGCGGCAGCGACTGCTCGGCGGGCACTTCCCAGCGCCACTCCGCCTGCCCCTGGCAAGGCGTCTGCTGGTACAGCGCACGCCCGCCGTCCGTGCACTTGTAGACCTGGGTCTGCGCCGCTGCGGATGTCGCCAGCAGCATGGCCAGCAGCCCCCATCCCGGCAGAGTCCTCATCTTCACCCCCTCCCACGACCAGCACTCATGGTCGGTACGACGAGCGCCGCGCGCCAGAGCGATCCGCGTCACATCCGTGCTCATCCAGCACAGCCGTGCAAGCCACTGCATCGCCTCTGCGCTGTACTGCCACAGGCGACGGCCACCTTCGCCGCCGCCGTCCTTCCCTTCCGCCAAGGAAACCGCAATGAGCAACTACATCACCGTCAACGACGGCGCCCGCATCTTCTACAAGGACTGGGGCACCGGGCAACCGGTCGTGTTCGCGCACGGCTGGCCACTGTCCTCAGACGCCTGGGACCCGCAGATGCTGTTCATGGGCCAGAACGGCTTCCGCGTGATCGCCCACGACCGGCGCAGCCACGGTCGTTCCAGCCAGACCTGGGACGGCAACGACATGGACACCTACGCCGACGACCTGGCCACGGTGATCGACGCATTGGACCTGAAGGACGCCATCCTGGTCGGCCACTCCACCGGTGGTGGCGAGGTGGCCCACTACATCGGCCGCCATGGCAGCGCGCGCGTGGCGAAGGTGGTGCTGGTCGGTGCGGTACCGCCACTGATGCTGAAGACCGCGGGCAACCCGGCCGGAACGCCACTGGAGGTCTTCGACGGCATCCGCAAGGGCACCGGCGGTGATCGTTCGCAGTTCTTCCAGGACCTGGCCACGCCCTTCTTCGGCGCCAACCGTGACGGCAACACGGTCACCCAGGGCATGCGCGATTCGTTCTGGCTGCAGGGCATGCTGGGCGGTGTGAAGGGCCAGTACGACTGCATCCATGAATTCTCGGAAGTCGACTACACCGCAGATCTGCAGAAGATCGACGTGCCGGCATGGGTCGTGCACGGTGACGACGACCAGATCGTCCCCTTCGATGCGTCGGCCAAGCTGTCCTCGCAGATCATCAAGGACGCCGAACTGACGGTCTACCCCGGCGCGCCGCACGGCCTGACCGTCACCCATGCCGATCGCTTCAACGCCGACCTGCTGGCGTTCGCCCGCAAATGATGTCCCGCGGCGGCGCCCCACTGCGCCGCCGCTCCTGCGGGGTAGCGACAGGTATTGCCCGGCGAACGTATCCAGCATCCGCCGGGCATGGCCCGGCGCTACCGATCAGCGCAGGGCGCTGGCCGGTACGTCGATGGCCATGGCCAGCGCCAGATGGTCCGAGAAGGCCGCCGGTACGGCTTCGACCGCGCGGGTCTGCAGGCTGCTGCTAACCAGGATGTGGTCGATGGCGCGGTCCGGGCGCCAGCTGGGGAACGTCGGCACGATGCAGCCTGGAGGCTGCAGCCGGGTCTTCTGGTACAGCACCTGCATTTCCGGTCGTTCGGCCAGGCAGTTGAAGTCACCCATCAGCACGGCATTGGGGTGGTCGGACAGCAGCTCGGCAATGAAACCGAGCTGTGCCATCCGCGAACCGGCACCCAGCGAGAGGTGGGCCACGGCCACGGCCAGGCCGTCCCTGCCATCACCGAACCTGGCCAGCAGCACGCCACGCCCGCCGATACGGCCGGGCAGGGCGTGGTCCTGCACCTCCACCGGCTCCAGTTTGCTCAGCAGGCCGTTGGCACTGGATGCCACCCCGCCCATGCGCCGGTTCGGCTGGTGGCTCCAGTAGTTGAAGCCGGCACGCTGGGCCAGGTAGTGGGTCTGGTTGGTGAAGCCCGAACGCAGGCTGCCTGGATCGGCTTCCTGCAGGCCAACGATGTCGTGCCCACGCGCCAGTGTGGCAATCGCATCAAGACTGCTGCGCTTGCGACCCGCCGGCAGCGCATGTGACCAGCTGCGGGTCACATAGTCGCTGTAGCGGCGGGTACTGGAGCCGGCCTGGATGTTGGCCGTCAGCAGACGCAGGGTCCGTGTAGAGGGGGAATTCACGGCCGGGGACAGCTTCTCTTGGATCAGTGAGCCTGGGCCGCACCGCGCTCGCGGGCGATCAGGTGGTCGGCGATGCGCAGCATGTCCGGGAAGCTCTTGCCCTTCACCAGGTACTTGCCGTTGACGATGATCGACGGGGTGCCGCTGATCTGGCTGCGCTGCGCGAACTGCTTGGCCGAGTTGGTCTTGGCATTCACCGCGAAGCTGCCCATGGTGGCGGCGAACTGCTTCGGATCGACGCCGTAGCCGGCGTAGAACTTGGCGATGTCCTCGACCGAATCACGGCCGCGTTCGCCCTTCAGGGTCTTCTGCGAGTGGATGGCGGCGTACAGCGCCTCGTGGGTCTTCTCCTGCACGCCCAGCGTCTGCGCGGCATAGAAGGCACGGGCGTAGTCGTCCCAGGTGCCGCCGAACATGGCGGGCACGTAGACGAAGTTCACGTCGCCCGGCAGACCGGCTTTCCACGGGCCGACCAGCGGCTGGAAGGCGGCGCAGGCCGGGCAGACGTAGCCGAAGATCTCGACCACTTCGACCTTGCCGGCAACCGGCTGGAAGGGCTGGCCGTTCGGAATTTCCTGGTAGTCCTCACCGGCCACCGGCGCCGGACCGGTCAGTGCGGTGGTGGTCGGGGCCGGAGCGGCCGCAGGAGCGGCTTCGGCGGCCTTCTCGCCTTCGGCTGCCGGGGCCGCGCCTGCGTTGTCAGTGGCCGGTGCCGCAGCGGGGTCGGTGCTGGCCGGGGTGGTGGTCGGCTCGGCCGGGGCGGCGGAGGTGTTGGCGGTGCCGTCGTCGGCCTTGCAGGCCGCCAGGATCGGCAGCAGCGCTGCGAGTGCGAGGGCGTAGCGGATCTTCATGGAAGCGTCTCCAGCATCTGGAATGGTGGGGCCGGCGGCGGGCGCCGGCCAGGGGGAAATGATGACACGCGGCGGCGACAGCGCCGTGTCGGGAGTGGGCGTTGGTTCAGCGGCCGCGGTTGGCGCGGACCTGGGCGATCAGCGCCGAGGCAATGCGCAACTGGTCGTCGAAGCTGTTGCCGCGGACCAGATACTGGCCGTTGATGATCAGCGCCGGGGTGCCGGGGATGCGGGTGCGCTGGGCAAATGCCCGCGCCGCGTCGACCTTCTTCTGCACGGCGTCGCCCCGCAGGGCCTGGGTGTAACGCTCGGGCGCCACGCCGTACGCCTTGTAGAAGGTGGCGAGCTCATCGGCCGAGACATTCTGCATCGGCAGGGTGCCCTGCTCGTGCAGAGCCTTGAACACGGCCGCATGGCTGCGCTTGGCGACGCCGACTTCTTCGGCGGCGTAGTAGGCCAGCGCCCAGGCATCCCAGGCGCCCCCGAACGCCGCCGGCACCGGAGTGAAGCGAACATCCGCCGGCAGCTTGGCCGCCCAGGCTTCCAGCTGCGGTTCGAAACGCGCGCAGTGCGGGCAGGTGTAGCCGAACACCTCGACCACTTCGATCTTGCCGGCGAGCGGCTGGAACGGACCGGCCTGGGCGATGCGCTCGTAGTCGCGACCTTCGACCAGCGGGGCTGCGGCAGGGGCGGCACTGGCGGCCATCGGCAGCAGCACCAGCAGGGACAACAGCAGGCGGGGAATCAACCTCATCGACACGCATCTCCGTTGAAAAAGCAACGCCGGCGCAGTCGCCGGCGTGAAGGAAACATACCGCAGGCGCGGGCCGTGGTGGCGGCCCGGGCCGACCAGTGGCGGTCAGGGGGCGGCGGCCGGTCGTGCCGGCGTGGCTTCGGTGGCCACGTCGTCGGCCCGGTTGTGCAGGCCCTGCAGGTAGCTGGACAGCGCCTGCACTTCCTGTTCGGTCAGCTTCTGTGCCACCGCGGCCATGATCTGGAAGTGTGCCTTGTCGGTCTCGTTGGTCTGCCCGGCCTGGTACTCCTGCAGGCGGCGCGCGACATAGCTGGCGTGCTGGCCACCGATATGCGGGTAGGCCGGGCCCGGGTTGCCGGCGCCGCTGGGGCCGTGACAGGCCATGCAGGCCGGCAGCCCGCGCGACGCGTCGCCGCCGCGGTACAGCTGCTGGCCGATCTGGTAGAACTTCATGCCCTTGTAGGGGCCTTCGGTCACCGCGGTGTCGTCGGCGATGCCGGCGGTGGCCTTCTGCGTGGCGAAGAACGCGCCGATGTCGCGCATGTCCTGCGGGGTGAGGTTCTGCACGAAGGGCACCATCGCCACTGCCGCACCGGAGCTGCGCTGGCCGTTGGCGATCAGGGCCATCTGCTGGGCGACATAGCGCTCGCTCTGGCCGGCGATGGACGGATACATCTCGACCGTGGAATTGCCGTCGGCACCATGGCAGGCCGCGCAGGCCGCAGCCTTGCCCTGGCCAGCCTTGGCATCGCCCCAGGTCGTCTTGCTGAAATCCACCTCCAGCGAGGCGGTGTTGATCGGCCCGTTATCGGGCAGCGGGGTCAACGTGGTCTGCGCGAAAGCAGCGGCGGCAACTACGACAGCAGTGGCAAGGGCGGATACGGCAAGAACGCGAGCGTGGCGCATGCTAAAGCTCCGTATGGACCGGGCCGGGCGGTGGCCGCCGGCATCGCCCGGATTATCAACGGCGTTTCCACGCACGGTCAACGAAGCAGTGCAGCAAAATCCCCGCTGGGGCCGTCGGCACGGGCGCGCGGCGCCGCAACATGCGATCCTATGCGCATGTCATTGCTCCTTGAACGCGCCCGTTACCACCTCTCGGCCCACAACGCGCGGCAGCTGCCGCCCGACGAAGGGGCCGAAGTGGCCTTCGCCGGCCGCTCCAACGCCGGCAAGTCCAGCGCCCTCAATGCGTTGACCCGGCAGAATGCCCTGGCCCGCGTCTCCAAGACCCCCGGCCGCACGCAGCAGCTGGTGTTCTTCCAGATCACCCCGGAAGCAAGCCTGGTCGACCTTCCCGGCTACGGCTACGCCAAGGTGCCGCTGGAGCTGCAGGCGCACTGGCAGGCCTTCATCGACAGGTACTTCCGTACCCGGGAGGCACTGAAGGGGCTGGTGGTGGTGATGGACATCCGCCACCCGCTGAAGGACTACGACCGCCAGATGCTGTCTTACGCCGTACAGCGCGGCCTGCCGGCGCATGCGCTGCTGACCAAGGCCGACAAGCTGGGCCGCGGCCAGCAGATGCAGACGCTGCAGAAGGTGCGCAAGGAACTGCAGTCGGCCTACGGCGACAGCGTCAGCGTGCAGGTGTTTTCCGGTGAGGACCGCACCGGCGTGGACGAAGCCCGTGCCGTGATCGGTGGCTGGCTGGGCCTGGAATAACCTCTCGCCCGCCGGGCATGGCCCGGCGCTACCGGATCGGTGGGTGCCGACCTTGGTCGGCACACCCTCACAATGGCGAATACTCCGCCGGCACCCAGGCATAGGCCTGGCCTTCCCTGCGCACGTGGCCCAGGCCCGGGAAAGGCAGATGCGCACCCGCCACCCACCACGCCCCGGCGGTGGCCTGCTGCAACAGACTGCGGCGGCTGGCCGTGGCCGCCTTGCGGTCCGAATCGGCCTCGAACGCGGCTTCCGGGTGGGCGAACTGCACCGCGTGGAAGTGCAGCACGTCGCCCCACACCAGCAGTGACTGGCCCTGGCTGTCGAACCGGTAAGAGACGTGGCCGGGGGTGTGGCCATGGGTATCCATCGCCAGGGCACCGCCGGGGAGGGCATCGCCTGGCTGGAAGGTACGCAGGTGGCCGCTGGCCTGATAAGGCGCCACGGCGGTTCGGGCGAGCGGGAAGGCAAAGCGCACGCCCTCCGGTGCGGTGGTTTCGCTGGCCGGGTTGAGCCAGTAGTCCGCGTCGGCCCTGGACAGCCACACCGTCGCGTTCGGATAGGCCGGCTTGCCCTGCGCGTCGAGCACGCCGCACAGATGGTCGGGGTGGGCGTGGGTCAGCAGGATGTCGTCCACCTCGGCGGGATCCACGCCTGCGGCACGCAGGTTGCCCAGTACCTGGCCCAGGCCGGGACCGAAGCACTGTGCGGTGCCCGTGTCGACCAGAGTGAGGTGATTGCCCTGGCGGATCAGGTAAGCATTGACCGCGGTCTGCAGGCCCTTGCTGTCTTCGGGGACATAGCGGCCTTCCAGCAGGCGGGTGACCAGCGTCGGCGGCACGTCGACCACTTCCTGCCGGCCGAGTGCGACCACGCCATCGAACAGGGCGGTGACCTGCAGGGTGCCGATGCGGTGGTGATAGACGCCGGGCATCTGCCGGGTGGGTGCGGGTGAGGTGGCTTCGGCGAGTGCGGTCAGCGGCAGCGCAGCCAGGGCCAGCAGCAGGGCGCCGCGCAGCGGCAGGTGATGCAGGGTCATGAGGGTTCTCGATGGAGGACGGGCGGTTCCGTTGTGGCTAGCGTGCCGCGACCTGTGTGCGCGCGGCGCTCAAACCGCTGCGCGGAATGCTCAGGGAAGGGAAGGGGACTGGCAGGGCTGCGCCCTGCACCGCAGAGGCAGCGGCTGAAGCAACAGCAACAGCGGGCTGTCCGTGGGATGGCGGGGTGGGTCCGGCTGCGGGGGACGCCGTAAATACGTCCCTGTAGGCTCGGTCGCGCCATCCATGGCGCTCACGCCCCCGCAACCGGACCCACCCCGCCTTCGACAGTTTTCCACGATCTGTCGGAAATGCTCTTGGGGTCAGATCCGTTTTCCGCAGGAAAACGGATCTGACGCCGGAACTTCATTCGATCAGCCGCCGGAATCTGTCGAAGGCGGCGCAGAGTGCCTCGCTTTCCCACGGAATGCCCGCTGTTGCTTCGGCCGTTGCCT